>JAJFJZ010000001.1 GCA_021773565.1 Gammaproteobacteria bacterium
CGGCAGCCTTGATCAAGATAATCAAGCCAAATAGTAGCAGGAGCGCATCAGTCATAGTTTCCGCAAATCGTCCTCTGAGAAAGAAAGGAATCCTACAGGGCTTTTAGGCACTCGCTTTCGCTATGAAAATCTGACAGTCGGCTATGACCACATAGCGGAAGTCCTACCAATCATGTTGACCGTCCGCTATTAAGAGACTTGGCTGCATCTGAGGACTACGCAACCTCTAAATGGATTCCTCTCTCAGCCAAGGATTCTTTAAGCTCCTGCCTACCCTCAATAACTTTACCATCTGCTACTTCCAACAATATTTCAAACAATTTATCCAGGGTATCGTTTAGCTGTTCCAATTCTGTCATTGGTACCTTGCCATTGTAGGCTGCTCTTTTTTCACTCATTTTCTAAACTGCCTTCCGCTTTGTTTTTTTCTTTGCAGCTACCCGTCGTTTGGGTGTCTTTGCGCTTACATTACGACCTGTGTTTGAATCTCGATAAATCTCATACTGGCCAACATTTCTACCTTGAATCCTCGAAAGTGCAGATTCATATAAAAATGCAGATCTATTGGTATGTGCTTTTTCAGCGGCTCGATCAATTAGGTAAAGCGCGCCTTCGGGAACAGTAATATTTATCCGCCTGGCTTTCGTTGAGAGCTGCTGTGGATCTATTTCAACTCCAACAAATGCCCATGTTGATTCTTTATAGTCATCCATAAAACTTTCGATTGAAGACGGTACTGGCAGTTCGAGATTACGTTCGATCATATCTTCAAGCTGTAGGGTAATGGCTTCCTCCGCATTCGCAATTGCTTCGTCCAATGTATCACCTGCTGAGAAACAACCTGGTATATCTGGCACAACAACACCGACCGCAGTGTGATCATCATCTGGAATTTCCAGGGCTATGTAATATCGCATTATTTCAACCTCGCTTGTTTTCGTATGGCATTTACTAATCCTTTGCCTAAGTCTTTCTTAGGATGGGGAACGGTAACGCTATGACCAAAATCAGGGTGTGAGAATTGGTGATGGCTTCCACGAACTCTCTTTAATTCCCAACCATTGTCCGTTAATTCCTTGATTAGTTGCTTGCTTTTCATGTGTACATTATACACACAAAATGGAGAAAGACTACAATAATACACACAAAATACACATGTAATTTAGTGTGAAATCGATATTTGAAAGGGAAGGCCAACCGCCTACCATTAGGATATAGATTTTGATCTGCTGATTTTCTGGAATTATCGGAGTAAAAACAGTTGTGGGAAGAAAGATATATTTTACCTATGCAATTACTGATGATGGTGAGCCAGTCTATTCCACACCGGGCGGCAAAGCGCACCTTGTAACCGGCTCTCCGCGCAGCGCTATTCAAGGTAAGGATGAAGCTGGCCAGAAAGTAATTGATGAACTCGACCTAAATTCAACTTTGGAAATTCAATTTAGAAAGTATACGGATCTGATTCACAGAGCACGTAGAGGCGAGACATCCAAATGCGTAAGCGTTTTTGGATTGTCAGTAGGTCAGATACTCGTACTCAATAGGAGATCTTCGGGACAGCCAAAGAATTCTCAAAACCTGCTCCGGGGGATGCTGTATGCAAACGTGTTCACCGCCTTGGAATCATTACTCTCGGACTACTTGATTGAATCAGTGAGAAACGATGAAGCTATACGGTCGAGCCTAGTTTCCAGGTATGATGATTTCAACACGAAAAAGTTTACGCTTAGAAACCTAATAGCAGAGGGGAAGTCCGCAGAGGAACTTGTTCTGGAGAAGCTGCAGTATGGTGTGGTTTACCACAACTTAGGCAAGGTGTATGGAATGTATAACGCAGCGTTTGGTATTGAGTTCCCTGATTTCGAAGCTTTAGCAAGAGCACTTGTTAATAGACAAGACATCGTGCATCGCAATGGGGTGGCGCGAGGCGTAGATACTGAGAGAATCTATAATGGAAAAGCGCGAGTCGAAGATATCGCAAAAATCTATACGCATGGAGAGGTTCTACAGCTAGTGGTAGATGCTCAGTTGTTTGTAATAGAGCTGCTAAAAAAGCTTGCTGCGCGATAAATAATGGCGCTGAGACCGTCATACAGAAAACCTGTGTATATTTATACAAATATTCAATGATTTCTGCTTGTGCAGAACACTCAGCCACAACATTATTCTCTTGTACCATGATAAAAATTACCGCGTTTAATTTGAGTGTGAGTAGTGAAGATGAGTAGATCTGCGTGTGCAATATTGCACAGGTACTGGCTACCTTCTAAGTCCATACTAAAATTTTAATACTTGCAACTTCCTTCTAGTCACAAGATTTCGAAGGATAACAATGAAAATTAATTCTATAACTGTCGTGAATGCAGCAGGAACAATCTTGTTACGAGCTGGCACGGGTGCAATCCAGCTGTATCGCACGTATAACCAGTTGGAATGTGGTACCTTTCCCAATAATCATATTCCAGACGTTGGTGATGGATATTCGATTACTTACATTTTCCTGGGCAGAATATTCACGTTGCGGTTTACTTGCACTATTGCTGGTGGAGTGTCCACCTTTATAGGCGAATCTACACTGGCCGAAGAACTAGACAAATTGGTCGCCCTGGGAGCAGAAGTATTAGATGACCCGTAAGGCGAATACTAGCGGATAGGACCATTTTGTGGAGAAATCGTTACCACTGCTAATGACAACAAAGATCGCAACTTCAACCTTGGAACAAATATCATCACTAAGATCTTTGTCGCCAGCTACTTTGAGTGCTATATCTGAGTGCGCCGAAACCAGACTATGTGAAGCAGGTGAAGTAGTGGTCAGTCACCTGGATACAAGTCGAGATTTTTATGTTATCGCAACCGGTGAAGTGAGGGCTCAGATGGTTGCACCCAACGGTCGATTGCTCACTTACCATCTAATCCCACAAGGAGAAATGTTTGGAGAAATAGCTGCAATAGATGGAGAACCGCGTACTGCTAGCATTGTAACAGAGGTAGAGTGCGTTCTGGTAAGAGTAAGCTCAGAGTGCCTATTGACACTAATGGCAAATCACCCAGACTTCGCATTGGCAATTGTACGCAATAACCTACGAACTAATCGCCGACTCAGCCAACGGTTATTCGAATACCACTCATATAATGTTAAGGGGCGCGTGTATTCAGAAATATTACGTTTAACGGACAACGCACTTAATTCGACGGCCGTGATTACCGATCGAGATCTGGCGAGTCGAGTTGGTACCACACGAGAAAATATCACGCGCATCCACTCAGAATTGAAGAAAAAAAACCTTATCGAACGACGTCATTCTGAGCTACGCATTCTTGATCGAACTGGCATAGAGCAACTTTTGAAAAATTGTGAGTTCAGTTAGTACCTCAGATTTCCTACCAAGTGTATAGAGCCGCCTGGATGTGAGTTGATAGAGCTTAAAGAAGGCCAGTACGTACAAGGCTGCGAAACCAGTAAGGGTGCCTATGCGGCTTTGGATGGAATTCCCAGCGTTTGGTAGACTCTTCCTAGCTCCGAAAAATAGCCATTTTCATACTGCATTGGTGGACCACCTAGTTATGAGATAGGCAAATTATTTATTATGCTGGATCATGGCACTTGCGGTGCATTTTCTTTTTCTCTATCGCTGGCTTTATTAGCATGTGGAAATTCAACACTCGGGATATCGGCTCCCAAATAAGGGCATAGCTTTTCCCATCCATCCCTTTTGGCTAAATCCAATACCAGTAAATCTTTCGGTCGATCTTTGAAGTAATTTTTTACGTCAGAATTATGATCTTCAAATCGCTTTAGATAGATATCCTCATTGCCTTCCGGGCATCCAACGCCATAGATCCATTTTCGCATCGGCGTTTCCTTGCGACCGAAATGCCTAACCTGGCTACTTATCCAAGATTCTGAATTTCGCAGGGTCAATATAAACTTACTACCTGGAAACTTAGCATCTACTTCCCTATATATGATTGGCCACGGATTGTCTTGGAAGGCATCAAATTGCTCAGCCAAGTCATAGGCCATGAGAAGCACATTATTTTCAATATTTGAATCTTTTACTCCATTTGGTCCGGTTACTCGATAGCCTAATGTATTTAGAGCCACAGCTAAGCTTGTCGTACCAGTTTTATGGAAGCCGATACAGAATACTTTTGATTTCATTGTAGATCCTCGATTTTTTTACCTGGCTATGGATATAAGGGCGCGATATGTCCGAATAGCCAAGATTGTTACCCTTTAACTTTGGTGGTAATCCGCTGTTCCCACGGAGTATTCGCCCCGCTTCGCTACTTTGGACTTCCCGATAATACGGACCCGCACTCTGTATGGCCAATATTCCAAAAATAGGTTGGTTTCGTCGCTTGAGACCAAGATTGTGCGGGGACAGCTTTGGGTTCATAGCTGAAGCTTAAACCTCAGCACGTTCAAGGTTGCGTAACCAGTGAGGGTGCCTAGGCTGTTGTAGATGTGGGTGTGTAGGTGGTCATTGTTGCGGAATTTGTGTGGAATGAGACACTGTTCACATGTACAGTGAGCGTACTACTGTAAAAAGTGCTATAAATGTCTCCGCGTTAGGCCACTTTTTGCCTAAGTCGTTGAATGTTAGGCTTTTTATATATAGTGCGCCTCTGTGAACAGTGATGAAGAGGCTTATCTATACTTGTTTTGATGCCTACATTTTCCAAAGGAATAGGAGATGCTAATTAAAAACGAGTTGATAGAACGGAACCCCAGCGGGGACGATAAAATCCCTCACATCATTAATGATGCCTTTTTCAAGGGCGAATTCTGCGTTCTTGGTTTCTTGGCCGTAGAACATTCTATCCATTTCCTCGGGCTCAATGCTTGTCCTGCCGCAAATGACATCGGCGATTTTTTGCTGACCGATTCGGATCGTCTCGAGATGCTCAGTTAGGTTTTTTTCCTCCAAACGCATTTGACCATTTAGATCCATTCCCACACCGTGAAATAGAAAAGTTCCTGTCGGTACGGAGAATCGTTCTTCGCCAGCCAAAAATATAGCGTTTCCAATAGAATTCACCGCTCCAATATTGAAGGTTGTGACCTTCATGGACAGTCCGCGAAGTAAGTTATATATCATCAATCCGTGGTCTACGCTTCCACCTGGTGTGTTCAAAGCAAGAACCAGCTCTGACACTCCATCGTTATGAAATTTCCCGAGGTGACCGGCCAACTGTTGAGCCGTTTTATCGTTCACAACTGCACCGAACGAAACATAAACCTTGGATGGTGATGGTGCTGCATTATTATTTTCAGTCATTTAGGCAAGATAAAGCCTTCAAACTAAAGCTGCAAGCGTGTTTTGCGGTTAAATTATTCATAGCTGCTGCTCAGCTATTGTTCTAACAAATTCCAGCTTGGCGATGATTCTCAATGTTTCCCTGAGCTCGACGTTTGGTAGATCTGAATATTTGTACCTGGCTAAAAACATGCTTTCGGATCTGGAGACAAGAACCAGGTTGTCTGGTTCGCAATTTTGTTGGTCGCAGTCGATACAAAACACCAGGTGATTTTCAGGAATTGGACCGTGCAATGACTCCCAAACCACATTTCGCTTTTCCTTCCAGATTGTGTGGTTTCTAACTGGGTGGCGACCTGGTTGCTTAATCCAAACCCTACCATCGGCATCGATGCGCTCCGAACCAACAGGCCGAGTATTGGGCGGCTTGAATCCATTCTTAAAACTTCCACGGTTAGGTTTCGATAGGCCTTTCGTACCTTTGTTGTAGGGTGTGTTCCCATCCCGGAAGTGGCCGACATTGACAGGCAGATCAAGCATCAGACTCAACCATCTTCGGAAGTGCTTCAAGCTTTCCGGATTTCAGTAAGGTCTGAGCCTCCAATGCCAATTTGACGTTATTGACAAGCGTCATACCCAGGACAGCGGTTGCCTTTGATCGCTCTATCTCCAGCTTTAATTCCAGGCCGGTTAGATTCTTGTCACTCAGTCGGTGTAGTTGCTTGAAGAGTAAAATATTCAGGTTTTCGAATGCGCTATTGGGTTCCTTGTCGTCATGGGCTTGGGTTTCCCCATTAGCCTCTCCATCAACAAAATCAGTTGAGTTTTCGCATTCAGGGTTTTCGCAGTCCTCCCAGGACATTTGGGAACCGCATAGGCCGCATACACTCCAGCGCCCACTCATGTGAATCTCTCTATATGGGGTATATAGCAGGCAAGAATGGTTCCCCCGTTTGGTTCCCCCGCGGCCACTTTTGGCAGCTTTAGACGACCTCGGGGAAACGAAGGAATGCGGGTTGTGGGGGTGTTAGGGGGTGTGAAAAGGTACGGCGCGAGGTTCGAGTCCTGCCGGGTGTACCAAATTTGACAGCCTCAATTCCCTAATGAGAACCGTATGCCCACGTATCCGGCACGACCCAGCGTCTGAAATCCGAACACCTGCTCATAGTGTTCATCAAGCAAATTTGTACCTCGCGCAAACACCGCAATACCCGGCTTTAGCTGATAGTTTAAGGTCAGGTTTATCAACCAGTAACCGTTCAGCGTTACGATTTCCTGGGGATTGGGAAAGGGTGGAAAGAACGAGTCGGTGCGCTCGCCACCATAGTTTGCAGACAGGAACGCATTCAGACGTGTGTTTCCGGATAAGTAGTTGAATGAGACATTACCCGAGTGTCTTGGACGGCGAACCTCCCTGGACTTCACCCCCGGGACATTTTGTTCTTTCGACTCGGCATAGGTATAGCTGGCAACAATACTAACGCGGTCTAACACACTCCATTTAGCAGCCAGCTCAACTCCGGAACGATCACTTTTTCCACTTTGATTTTCAGCTGTGCCCAGAAATGTGGTCGGATCAAATACGAAACCGTTTATCTCATCTTTAAGCTTCTGAACATAGACAGACGTTTGCAACTGCAAAGCACGCTCAAAGAAATCCATATCCAGACCTATTTCATAGGAAATTGATGTTTCAGGTTTCAATTCGGGGTTGCCGACAAACTGCGAGGGAAAAAAACCAAAGCGATCGGTAAAGGTTGGTGTTTTGTGTCCAACACCAATACTTGCACGTAAACGCGCAGATTCAGCCAGCGGGTACACCAATGAGGCCTTTCCGGTGAACACATTATCGAAATCGCTATGGCTGTCGTACCTGCCTCCCAGTTGCCAGGTTAATTTTTCTCCGCTGAGATACTGATACTCAGCGACAGCACTAAACACTTGCATGTTTTGATTCTGGTTAGGATCACCAAAAACGATAGCCCCGCGTTGTTTAAAATCCGTATCTTCATACTCCAACGCCAGGGAAAGGCGGTCTTCATCGAGTTGGAGATCAGATTGCAAAACCAGTGTGATACGTTCGGACGCCGATGATGATCCTTCAATACCATCTGTCAGATTACGATGCTGCGAGTCGTAATATCGCGCTGACAACTTATAGGCTACGCGATCATCGTGTGCTAACCACCGGGACCCTATATCCGCTATCAAATTGTCGCTATGCGTTTCCAGGTCACCATCCACCGGCAACCCCGTATTGAAAAAATCTACCGCATCCGTTGAAGAACTGGCATCAACAAAACGCAGCCCCACATTAAACCCGGCCGTTTCTGACCATGAATAAGTAGCTGAAGCGGCACCCGTAACCAGGTCCGCACCATCGGATTCATCGCCCGAACGCGAAATATTTTCTCCATCCGTCTGTAGGGATTCCAGCGCTCCCGAAAGCGACCAGTCGCCAATCTGCGTAGTTCCATCTACACCGGCATTAAATGTGTCATGACTACCATGCTCAGCATAAATATTCAGGTCGTTTCGCTTTGCTCCACGGCGCGTAACCACGTGTACCACTGCACCAATCGCGTCACTGCCCCACAGCGCACTTTGTGCACCGCGAATAATTTCAATGCGTTTTATATTACTTGTAGACAAATACTCCCAACGAAATTCATCTCCTGTGGCGGGGTCGTTTGCGCGCACACCATCAATCAATACCAGCACGTGATTTGCTTCAGAGCCACGAACCCGAACTTGTGTTTGCGTACCCGCAACACCTGCCTGGCTCACCGCAAAACCGGGTACGGTGCGTAGTACATCTGTAATATAACGCGCTTGCTGACGATTGATATCTTCTCTGCCTATTATAGTACTGCCGCTACCAACCTGATGGATGTCCAACGGCGTTCGGGCACCAGTGACAACAATTTGCTCAACTACACTCAAATCATCCCCAGTCGATTCCGCGGAAGCAGAGTGTGAAATGGAAAGCAAACCTGTGGTAAGGGAAAGAACAAGGGCGATCACCCCAATTATTCGTATTAACATATTATTCTCCCGCGGAATTCCCCGATTCCACTAAGTGGTCTTCGAAACGGGAGAGTTGGGAGAGGTAGTTTACCCCTGACAAACGCCCGCCGCGATTGAACCGTGGTTATATGTCAGGCCGGTCTCCGGACTCATAAGTAACCGTTTATGGTTGTGTCGACCGCCTTCCCATGCATCGCACAGTGACTTTTGACCGACTAACTTATCTACCGTTGCGGGGGCAGTGACGGAATTGCTTGGCAGCTTACCGTCTTCCCGTTTAGTGCTCCTGAAAACCAGGAACACTCACCTGTCAATATTGCGGCTAACCATACGTCATAAGCCTGTTTACCACAACTGCAGTGCACAGCTTGTAGTCCTGGGAGACACCAGACTATGCCTTTTTTTATCGCAGATGAGCCGGCAACAGCCATCGCTCCAGTGATTCAAAGCCGATTTCTGTCAACACAGCCAACGCGGCAGCAGGGACAGCACCCTGCAGGATAAGCGAAGTATCGTTTAGCGATAAGCCAACCACTATCGGGTCACCCAGCCCACCAGCCCCGATAAAGGCGGCAAGGGTAGCGGTGCCAATACTAATAACTGCCGCGGTACGGACACCGGCCAGTATGCTGGGTAAGGAGAGCGGTACAAACACATAACGCAACTGTTCCCGTGGAGTTAACCCTATAGCGACTGATACTTCCTGCAACACAGGATCAATAGTGGTTAATGCCGTAATTGCATTTCTAACAATAGGTAGAAGTGAATACAAAAACAGGGCAATAATCGCTGGAACCTGTCCAATTCCGAACAGGGGAATCATTAATGCCAACAAGGCGATGGAGGGTATAGTTTGTAACAAACCGATAATTGTAAGCGTACTGCGTGTTAGCCAGTTAATCCTGAATATAACAAGGCTTATCAACAACCCGGAGAATATAGCCATTCCAAGCGCGATACCAGTAAGTTTCAGGTGGGTGACGGTATTGCGTAAAAGGTCAGTTTTCCAGTCAGAAGTTGAGGCCCTATAGCTAATTTGCTGTGAAGAAAGAAACCCTGATGCAACTTCAGCGAAACTTTTACCTTCAAATATTACCCCTTCGTTTAACTGGCTCATAAGATCATCGTCAATTGCATCCGATAATTGTAACAGTGCGCGCTCAGCTGATTCAGGCAGCTCTGCACGGGTAAACGGAAATGCCAGGTAATGTGGAAAAAAGTTTCTGTCATCTTCAAGGACCTGCAAGTTGTATCGACGAATTTCACCATCCGTGGAGTACAGATCAGTTACGTCAATTTCCCCATTTGCCAGGGCCTGAAACGCTAGTCCGTGTTCAATTCCGGTAGGATTACCTTTAAATCCATATCGTTGAACCAACCCGGGCCAACCGTCCGGTCGTTCAAGAAATTCATGACTAAAAACCAGCTTCAGGTCTGATCGAGCCACAAGGTCACTGATATTTTTTAGATCGGAAAAATCTCTATTTTTCGCAAGACCAAGCGCATAGGTATTGTTGAAACCAAATCCTGGCAATACGCGCAATCCCTCTCCGGACATCAATGCATCCAATTCGGAGCGTGTAAACTCGCCCTCCCTTTTTAGAATTGCCTGTGTCAGCGTCCCGGTGTATTCGGGATATAGATCAATTTCACCCTCAAGCAGAGCGCTGTAACAAATCAGCGTACCACCGAGTCCAAATTTACGTTCCACATCATATCCCGCACCTTCAAGTACTTGCGCCATAATTTCTGCCAGGATGTAGGATTCATTAAAATTCTTGCTTCCTACGCGCAGCGTTTGCGCATTCACAGCTTGAACCGTGAGCGCATATATCACTATAACAAGAATGACCCTGCTGTAACGATGCACGCTCACAGTTGTGTTTCCAGTAAATGTCGTACATAGGCATCTGCAGGATTGTCCAAGACCTCATTTACAGGTGCAGATTGCAGAATTTTTCCGTCGCGTAGAATCACAAGGCGATCCCCCAGCTTTACGGCCTCGCGCATGTCATGCGTTACCATAAGTGTGGTTACCGGCTCGTGGTGACGAAGAGCCATGAACTGATCGTGTATGGATGTTCGGGTAATAGGATCTATCGCCGAGAACGCCTCATCCAGCAGCAGCATAGCGGGTTCCAGCATAAATGCCCGACATAAACCAAATCGCTGGCATTCGCCACCGGACAATTGGTGCGGGTAATTGTCGTTCATGCTCTGGTCGAGGTTCATCATCTCGGCAAGTTGTGTATAACGATACTCGATTTTCTCGCTGGGCCAGTTTTCGAGTTTCGCAAGCATTGTTACGTTTTGATGCGCTGTGAGGTGAGGAAACAGACCAGCACCCTGAACGGCATAGCCAATTTTACGCCGATGCTCAGGACCATCCAGTTCAGAAATATTCTTGCCAAACAAAAATACCGTTCCGGAATCTGGCTGTACTACTGCGTTAATCAATTTGAGCAGCGTGGATTTACCACTTCCGCTCTCACCAACGACCACCGTTGTAGCTCGCGCTTCAAGATGCAAATCGAGATTGGAAAGTACTTCCTGCCCGGAATATATTTTGGTGACAGATTGAAACTCAACAGCGGTAACCATAAGGCATAGCATACTGTGTTTAAGCTCATACCAGTTAATGATAATATTCTGCCATGAAATACTGTTCCGAATGTGGAGCCAGTGTCACGCTTAAGATTGTTGAAAGCGATCATCGAAATCGCTTCATCTGCACAGGCTGTGGCTTAACGCACTACCAAAGTCCAAACGTGCTGGTAGCAGTTTACGTATGCACTCGCGACAAAATACTCTGGATAGAGCGCGGCATTCCACCCGCCAAAAATCTTTGGGCAATTCCTGGCGGGTACATGGAAAGTGATGAAACTCCCGCTCAGGCTGCAAGCAGGGAACTCAGGGAAGAAACTGGCATAACAATCGCCGCTGAACAGATGATACTTGTTAGCGTGAGTACTATTCTGCATATGGCCCAGACGCATCTGGTGTTTCGTTGTCATTTGAAACAAATTAAAACGGTGGAGGAAACCCCGGAAGCCACCAATCATGGCTGGTTTTCAGAAGAGAATGCACCGTGGGAAAAACAGGCTTTTCCTTCCATAGAACCTCAGATTAGACAGGTTTATAGCTGGCTCGCCAGCGGTGATTATGGCATTCGGGTCGGTGTTGTTGATGAATCCGGCAGCCAATACCAGAATTACCCGCTGGCAAACTATTGAATTGCCTGGTAGCTACCATCAAAAAACAGCAGGGGTTGCGCATCACTGGATTGGTATGCTGTTACTTCTCCAACAATAATGTAGTGGTCACCACACTCATGAATAGCGTGAGTGCGGCAGATAAGATGCGCCAATGTGTTATTTAACAGCGGTATATTATGTTCGTTGACGGAATAATCTATACCGTTAAAAATGTTGTGTTCAGATTTCGCGAATGTTTGTGATTCTTTCTTTTGCTGTGCCGTGAGAATATTTATCCCAAAATGTTTTGTTTGCAAAAACTCCTGCAAGGAATTGGATACTTTTGCGATGTTCCATAGGACCAGGGGTGGCTCAAGAGATACCGAGCTAAAACTGTTTGCCGTAATACCAAAGCAGTCTCCCCGCTCGTTACTGCAGGTAACCACCGTAACTCCAGTAGCAAATTTTGAAAGACACTGTCTAAATTTTTTTAAATCCTGCACGAATAATCCCACTCTGTTTTTCCATTTTTTATTTTCCCATGCCGGGTACATTATGAGAATCGTTAGCTATACACACGTTTTTTGTTTCCATATAGAAATCGAAACTAAAATCGCCCCCATCGCGACCAATCCCACTCATTTTTACGCCCCCAAAGGGTGAGGGTAAGTTTCTGTTGTTCTCGGAGTTTATCCACAGCATGCCTGTTTCTACCTTCTCAGCAAGACGCATGGCTCTCCCTGTATCGCGGGTCCAGGCGTAGGCAGCCAAACCATATTGACTATCGTTAGCAATCGAAATGGCTTGTTCTTCGGTATCAAAACCCATACATGTGAGCACGGGGCCGAATATTTCTTCGCGGGCTATACGCATATCGTTACTGGCCTGGGTAAACAGGGTGGGAGCCATGTAATTTCCCGGACCCAGGTCTGAGCGTGTCTCTCCCCCGGCGGCAACTCTTGCCCCATCCGCCATGGCCAGCGCTGTGTAGCCACAGACTTTTTCCAGATGGTCTTTGTGAATCAGCGGACCAATCTCCGTCTCTGTATCAAGGGGGTGCCCTACTTTGAGTTTGGCAATACGTTCAATCAATGCTGCCACAAAGCGATCCTTGATCGCATTGTGGACAAGTAATCTACTGCTGGAAGTACAGCGTTGCCCATTCAGGCTGTAGATCATAAATACCACAGCATCCAGTGCGCGTTCAAAATCCGCATCCTCGAACACCAAAACCGGATTCTTACCCCCCAGTTCAAGGTGTAGACGTTTAAGCGTTGGGGCTGCCTGGGTCTGAATGTGGGTACCCGTAAGTGATTCACCCACAAAAGCGACTGCCTTGATATCCGGATGCTCTGTCAGCCGTTTACCAACAATTTCGCCATAACCATTAACCATATTCCAGACCCCATCAGGAAGTCCGGCGGCCTTACTTACCTCTGCCAGAATTTTGGCTGTGAGCGGAGCAAGCTCAGCAGGCTTATGAACAATTGTGCATCCGGACGCCAAAGCTGGAGCTATTTTCCAGGTGGACAGCATAAAAGGCGTATTCCACGGTGTGATAATGCCAACCGGACCAATCGGGGTGCGGCGGGTAATATTAGTATGGTTTTCCTGATACAAAGCCTGTCCATTTCGCGCTTCAGGTGCCTTGTCTGCAAAAAAGCGAAAATTCGCAGCACCGCGTACTGCTGCCTGGCGCATGAATCGCACGGCCTGCCCGCAATCCATACTTTCAACCAGTGCTATTTCCTCTGCCCGCTCTTCAAGTTTGTCGGCAAAACAATGCAAGAGTTTCTTGCGTTGTGCTCCTGGCATATCTCTCCAGTCTGCAAACGCCCTGGCAGCCGATTCACAGGCAGCATCCACATCCTCGATTGTGCCACTAACCACCTTTCCAAGAGAGGTATTGTCAACCGGTGTGAGGTTATCAAATACCGCACAATCGGAAGGAATCACATGCAAGCCATTAATGAAGTGCCCGGTAATCTCATCCCGGTATCGACCGAGATAGCCCTCAGCCAGAGCCATGTTTTTTTGCAAGGCATCCATAAAGCCGTCCACGTTAGGAGATAAGAAAAAATTAATATAACATGTTAACTAATATTTGGAAAAGGTTCAGCCATGTCAAAACAAAACGAGGCAGATCAAACCGGATCAAAGCAGAGCGACCCCTTACCCCAGTTTAATCAATCACTGCCAATGTCATTACTGAAAGCACGGGAGTCGGTAATGCGAAAATTTATGCCCGCACTACAAACCCATGGTCTGTCAGCACAGCAGTGGCGAGTTATGCGCGCTTTGCATGACGAACCTGAACTGGATTTATCCACCCTGGCAGAACGCTGCTATTTACTTAAACCAAGTTTGTCCCGGATTATTCGAAATCTTGAAGACCGAGACATAATCATACGAACGGTAGATTCGCAGGATCAGAGAGTCTCCGTGGTCTCGATAAGCCCTGAGGGAGAAAAATTGTTTAGCTCCATCCTGCCCCATTCCGAAGCGCAATATGCGTATATTTCCAGGAAGTACGGTGCAAAAAATTTACAGAAACTTTATGGGCTTTTAACGCAACTCGTTAAGGATCTGGATGACAAAAGAGCGGACCGGTAGATAAAAGCGCACGCTCCTCTACGAACCCGGGTTTTTTGCCTCAACAATTTTGTTCATGGCTTCCAGCATTTTTTCCCATAACTCAGTCTCAATGGACTGTTCAAGTCTCGCATAAACTGCATCGACTTTTGGAGAAACCAGTTCTTTAAGGGAGACACCTTTTTGCGTGATGCGTATATAAACTACACGCCGATCTCGCGTCGAACGGATTCGTGTAACCATCGCCATTTTACTGAGGCGATCGATAATGCCAACCAGACTGGGAGGAGAAATCAAAGTGAGCTCTGCGAGCTCGAGCACGGGCATGGACTCATGCTCCCATAGTACCCTTAACACCCGCCATTGCTGCTCTGTAACTCCGTGTTCCAGATAGATCGCCCGGAAATCCGGCATCACAGCATCCAGCGTTTTATACAACATCATCGGTAATGAACGCTCAAACTGTTTCATAAAAAATCAATGGAAAGTTAGCAGTTTAGCCACTATATCGATTTATCACGGTGGTTGCTGACATATCCGCCGTTACATTCACCAGTGTTTTCAGGACATCGGGAATGGGTTCAACCGACTTCATCAGTATGTAACCTTCTATCGGGATTCCCACAGCAAGATACAAGGGCAGAGAAAGTGCTGCACCGCCACCCATTGGAAGACCTACAGAGCTAAGGCTGAGTAAAAGCGTGGTGAGAAAAAAGACCACCAATTCGACAACAGTCAGGTTGATGTCATACCAGTGAGCCAATAGCAATAAACCGAACAAAGGAGAAATGCTTCGATTGGTTTTAAAAACAGAAATAGCAAACGGTAACAGCAAATCGCACAGGGCAGTATTAAGATGACCACTGCGACGAGCACCCTCCAGTAAAGCTGGCAGGCTCGCTACGGAAGAACGTGTGCTAACAGCGGTAATCTGTGCTGGTAAAACGCTATCAGAAAACTCCCGGAGCGTCACATTCCCTAACACCGAAGTTATGGGGTACATTATCAGGATGGCACAACTCAATAGACCACAAATGAGCAGTAAATAGTTCGCAATAATGTAAGTGAACTCATAGCCCATTTGAGAGGAAAATGACAATGCCATGGCAAACACCCCTAAAGGCGCTGCCAACATAATCCAGCGCACCAACTGCATCATGGCCTGAGATATAGCGCTAAAAATATCTTCGAAGGTTTGTCTTGCAGCTCCGGGAGATGCGTTTATTGCAAGCGCCAGTACCAACGAAAAAACCACAATCTGAATCAAATTTCCTTCAACTAATGCAGTAAAGGGGTTTGATGGAATAAATCCACCAGCATCCAGACCAGCGCCGCGTATTACGGGCTCTGAAGCTGCATAGCCGCTCAGATCAAGGCCCAGAGCAATACCCGCTTCGGGCGCAAATAATTGTATCAACGCATAGCCAAACCCGGCGCTAAATAGCCCGCCTGAAATCAGAAATGCAGCAAAAACGGTCGCACCACTTAATCCAACTCTGACGCTCAGGGAGGCAGTAGCAAGGTTTAAAACCGCCACGATCAAGGTGGAAACCACAAGGGGAATGACCGTCATCCGCAATGCGTTTAACCACAGCACACCAAATGGTTCAATAATTTCAGTAAATCGTAACAGCAGGGGGCTCTGCACCTGGCTTGCGTATATACCAAGAACAATCCCAAAAACCAGGGCTACCAGAGTATAGATTGGCCAACCCGCCAATCTAGTCATGTGCCTGACCTTTTATACCCTTTATCTGTGCAAATTTGATCCCCAACCATCTGGCGCGAGGGCTACGAAAAGGAAACTCTCGACCAAACAGGCGCACCCATCCGATCAGCCCCCCGCTTATTCGCCGCTCCCTTGGGTGCAGATAGGAATGCAAAAGAGAAGGATAATTGTGCGTCTCTACATACCACATGCTCCAGGTTTGAGTGTCAACGCCACGGGATTGCCTTCGTACCCATCCCTGCACCTGGCTCAGGTTTTTTTGCCTGTGTTGAGGGTGAATCCAGGTTTTATAGATATAGTCGATGCCCTTGGGTATCTCCAACTCCAACTGACGCGTAACTGGTGCTCTTGTACCTGACTCAAAACTAATGCCAACGAGCTCAGCACCACAAAAACTGGCGACACATAAATCACCGTTCCCAAAGGCAGTCTTGAGAAATGCTGACGACATATCCGGAATAGAATCCGCAAAAGCCAGCAGGTCCTGCAGGCAGACCATTTTTACCTGATAGCCTTCAGGAAAGGTTGGCCTCTCATCCTCATAAATATTGCGCATTCCACTGCCCAGCTTCACGTAATGGATGTTAAAGCCTAACCAGTTCTTACATGCATGCATCAGCTGCCAATACAAAGCTCTGCGCACGCCCCACTGCGCAGCACGATTTGAAAAATTTTGGTATACAGATTTTAACAAAACCTGCCCGCCTCCAGATTTGTACGGATTTTGTAAAGAAACATCCTTGATTGAGGCAATATTACAGTTACAAAGCACTCATAACACTAGCGCACCGCTCATTATAGGCTGTCTACTTGTATCAGATTGCGGGTAGGCAGCCAGTGGGCAATTATTCAGCAAGAAAATACCGGTCCAGTGATGACACTGGTATTCAGGCCCTGTTAGAAGAACATATGCGAGATGATGATACCTGGCCTTCCAGGTGGGTGCGGGATCAGGGCGATCTACTGGGATGGCTGCGAGAGACTTCAGATCTTGGCCGCTGGGTAGGTGTAGAAAACAACTATCGCATATTAGCGCACGTCGGCCTGGTACACGTACCAGAAGGACCAAAAGCAGACATTTGGACTAAAGCCCTGGCTTGTGAACTTTCAGATATCGCAGAAGTAGGAAAACTGGTTGTACATCCGGCCTATCGGCGCGAAGGTGTTTCTGCTCTTGTCACGCGCTGTTGCGTACGGCAAACCGTGGAGATGGGAATGATTCCCGTAGCCACCGCGTTCGCTTCAGGAACTGCGTCCATCGCAATGATGACCAACATCGGTTGGCAAATAGCAGGTAGCATGATAGGGCTGCGGTCAAATGTAGAAATTCTAATGATTACACCACCTCAACAATTGGTAGAAGCTGCGTTGGCCAACAAAAAACAACTTCAATCCCTAAAAGAGCCCGAGCACCAACAACACCGCTAACATCAAACTGGAAAGCGAAATTAACAGCAAAACACTTTCACCTGTTGAGAGTACACGACTTGCCTTAATCTCGTTTTTGTATATACCGTTCATCCTGGGTTTATCCTCAAAAAAGTGTGCAGCACACGTCTCCACAAAACCACCTGGACAAGGCACCACGCAAAGGGGCATCTGGAACTATTTCGATTACAATGACGCAGGGTTCTTATGCTTAATATTGACCCATTTGGCATCTGCTGTTTTGATACGGCCGGCCGTATCCTTGAGCCACTGCTCCTGAATGCCAACATCCAGATTTAGATACGTTCTACCATCAATCACGCGCCATACTTCAGGATCGCCAATAAACTTCTTACCAACAGAAACTCCAAAAGCGCAGTAACCGTTGTAGGCTGGTAGGTACTTTTCAGGTGCATCAATAAATATCTGCATATTTTGTTGCGATGAAAACAGATAGGTTGCGCCGTCGTGATCGACAGTAAAGTTTCCATTGCCACGAAGTGGTCGCTTACCGTTATGGTAGGTGACTACGTCATATCCCTGAACAGCTGGTGTGCTATGTGTAGAGTCCGCTGCCAGAGCCCCGGTATTTACTCCAGTTACCGCAACCAGTAGTACTGCCAGCGCAGACTTGTAAATATTCATGTCTTATTCCTCTTTGGTTAACAATCATTCATTTAACTTTCTGTCCAGCCAAGTAAACAGATACGTTTACTTGGTAAATCGAAAAGTATACCGATCTGTTTAGTTTGTCAACCAATATTTTTGAGATTTATTCGAAAATATCAAATTTGGTCACTAAAGTTGGGTAATTTCAGGTATACTCTCAAGCTTAATAAGGAAACAGAACGGTATATACTATGTCGCGTAAACGACAGGATCTAATCGATACAGCAATCGACTTATTCAGGGCAAACGGATTTCACGGCACTGGAATCGACAAGATCGCAGATGAGGCACATGTATCAAAAAAAACCATGTATCACCATTTTCGATCCAAGGAAGAACTTATTCTCGCTTCACTTCGGCACTACGATGGATTGTTCAGAAACAGTTTTATGAAGTCCGTCAATGATATTTCCAGTTCACCTGAAGATCGCCTGATCGGAATTTTTGATTTTGCGCACCAATGGTTTATCGATAACAGGTTTTATGGGTGCATGTTTATAAACGCCATCGGCGAATATTCAAATCAGGACACAGCTATTAGAAGTGTTTGTCAGGATTTTAAGCAGCAGGTAGCTGACTATATCCTGGAACTCGTAAACTCCACAGACGTTGCTGATCCCGAGGAGTTGGCAGACTTATTGGCATTACTTTTTGAAGGCAGTATTGTCACAGCACAGGTAATGGGAAACCCCGACAGCGCCGAAACAGCCAAGAAAGCTGCACGAATTCTCATCGATAATGCAGCGCGCAAGAGTGGCTAAATCGCTAAGCTCTCTGGTAAATGAAGTCAGGGCTTGCGCAATTTGTGCAGATCAGCTGCCACACGGCACACGTCCGGTTTTACAGGTAAACGCCAGCGCGAAAATACTAATCGCAGGACAAGCCCCGGGTTCCAGGGTACACGAAACTGGTATACCATTTGATGATCCCAGTGGCGAGAGATTGCGTGATTGGATGGGAGTAGACGCGAATACATTTTACGACACAAAAAAGATCGCACTTCTCCCAATGGGTTTTTGTTATCCTGGAAAAGGCAAATCAGGAGACCTGCCCCCCTTAAAGATTTGTGCGCACACCTGGCGAAACAGGTTACTGGCAAGCATGCCAAACATAATATTAACGCTGGCTATCGGCCAGTATGCTCAGGCCTGGCACTTGTTAAATGCACAGAGAAACCTCACAGAAACCGTCCGAGCCTGGAATTCCTATGATCAGAGTATCATGCCACTGCCACACCCAAGCCCGCGTAACAATATCTGGCTGAAAAGAAACCCATGGTTTGAACGTGAAGTTCTGCCCAACCTGAAATCCCGTGTGCGGCAAGCTCTAGAGACGTGAAGTACCCGGACAGCAAGATATACGATATATCCGGTAAACAACCGGATACCGGGTTTCGTGCAAATGTCGCCAGATTGTTAAACACACCGGTCGAGGATCTGTCCTTTAATGCCCTTGCGGGAGGAGTATCTTCAGATATCTGGCGAGTTGATGCACCTGGAAAAACGGTATGTGCAAAACGTGCATTACGAAAATTGCGAGTAGAACAAAATTGGGAAGCCCCGGTAGAGCGCAACCGTGAAGAAGTACTATGGTTGCGTTATGCCAGCAAAATTAGTCCCGACAAGGTACCAGGTGTAATCGCACATGACGAAGTTAATGGCATTATCGTGTTGTCATGGTTAGACCCAGGGGAGTGGAAAAACCTCAAAGTAGCGCTCCTGGAGGCAAGCACCTACAACCCTATTCTTTACCGGTGTAGCGGCGAGGTGGGTAAGTTTTTGGGAAACATTCATAAAGCCAGTTCCGGGTCGTCGAAACTGGAGAATGTGTTTCCGCATTTTGAATACTTTCACGCACTGCGTCTGGATCCTTTTCTTGCATTTACCGCTCAAAAACACCCAAACACCGCACATTGCATGCATAGTTTGATAAAAACCATGGGCCAGACAAGAACCGCACTTGTGCATGGGGATGTGAGCCCCAAGAATGTGCTGGTAAATTCAGCTGGCGATGTGGTGCTTCTGGACGCCGAGTGTGCATGCTGGGGTAACCCGGCCTTTGACCTTGCATTTATGCTCATGCATTTATTGCTTAAATGCTACCACCGTCAAACAACACACCCACAGGAAAACACGAGTGGAAAAAGTGTTGAAAATTCAGCGCTTGCCCTGCATTTTTGGCAAAGCTATCAAAATGTCTTTTCGTTGCACAAAGACAAGCACTATTCTCTGGATGAACTGGAGGAGTCCACCAGCCGACTGATTCCTGCGCTTATGCTTGCGCGAATAGACGGCAAATCTCCGGTAGAGTATCTGGATGTTCGCGAACAGAGTGAGGTGCGCAATCGCAGCCTTGCCTTGTTATTCCAACAGCACGACAATCCAACAGATGTTCCAGGCCTAATAAGGTCGTGGACTGAAGCCTTTTGAAATTTTTGAGATGAGGATAAAATTATGTTGTACATGCTGTACTGCCTGGACAAGCCTGATAGCCTTGAACTACGCATGGCAAACCGTGAAGCACACCTTGAGTACATGGGATCATCACCCATCAAAATTCAGAGTGCGGGACCTTTACTGGATGAGCAGGATGAATCCATGTGCGGTTCACTGCTAATTCTAGAGGCTGACAATATCGATCAGGTTCGCGAACTGAACCGAAATGACCCTTACCAGAAAGCCGGCTTGTTTAGCTCAGTGGTAATACGACGCTTCAAGAAGACAGTCGGCAACTAGTCGCCCCATGCCACATCTCAAGGTAATTTATAACTATCATGCAGCACCGCGATTTACCACAGCGCTGCATGGCCTAAAACATAAAGGCATTGATGTATCGGTTTGCCCCGAAGCCAACGATAACCTTCTGTTTCAATTGTTACCCCAGGCAGATGTGCTCTGGCATTGTTTGAGACCGGTTAATCGGGAGATTATAGATGCCGCACCCTCCTTAAAACTGATACAGAAGATTGGGGTCGGTGTGAATACTATCGACCTTGAACGCGCGAAAGAAAAATCCATAGCTGTATGCAACATGCCCGGTACCAACAGCCGGGCAGTTGCAGAACACACACTTGGCCTCATGCTGAGCACATTGAGACAAACGGTTCGCTTTGACAAGGGATTTAGGGAAAATGGCAGCAATGGCTGGCAGTGGAGTCCGGAACGCCAGGACCGTTTGAGTGAAATTTATGGAAAAAATATCGGCCTGATTGGTTATGGGAGCATTCCACAACTGTTAACACCCATTCTCCAGAGCTTGGGTGCCCGTGTTTATTACACAGCCACCTCAGCCAAAACAAACGTCAAAGCGAACTATCTTCCTCTGCCAGAGTTGCTGGGAAAATGTGATATTGTTTCATTGCATCTACCACTCACGCAAAACACTGAACGACTGATTAACCAGCATACGCTTGCACAAATGCAGCCCGGCTCAGTACTCATTAATACAGCTCGAGGAGGGCTAATTGACGAAGATGCGCTATATTCTGCACTCAAAAGTGGACATCTTGCTGGAGCGGGACTGGATGTGTTCGTAGAAGAGCCTGTTCCGGCCAGGCACAAATTTCTCGAACTTCCTAACGTAACACTTACACCCCATATCGCCTGGTTGACGCGTGAAACCTTAAACAGCAGCCTGGCTGTTGCAACGGAGAACTGCCATCGTCTGGCAAGGAACGATGATTTGTTACATCGTATCGTCTAAGGATCGTATATGGTTTCGGTAGAAAAACAATTTATAGCTCTGGAATCACCTACAGCTAAACGCAACGGTGCAGGGTTTCATCCCTGCCAGGGTTTGTACCACACCCCCTCAGGCGAGCGACCAGAAACGGCCTTTATTGCCACGCATTACAATGTGGATTTCAGTGAACACTATCTGGGCGAGTACATGGCGCAGCGTGGCTTTGGTTTCCTTGGCTGGAATACGCGTTTTCGTGGCAACGAAGTATTTTTTCTACTGGAGCATGCACTAATAGACATAGGTGTTGGGGTACGGTGGCTCAAAGAAGAAGCTGGCGTGAAAAATGTCGTATTACTGGGCAACTCAGGGGGTGGTTCTCTCATGGCGGCCTATCAATCGCAAGCCGTAGATCCAGTGCTGCATGCGACTCCTGGATTAACTGTACCAGAGGCGGCGAAACAGCTGATAGCGGGCGACTACTATATTTCACTGTGTGCCCACGCTGGTCGACCCGAGGTGTTAACGGCCTGGATGGACCCATCTGTAACAGATGAGAGCGACCCCACGTCAATAGAGCAGTCACTCAATATGTATAATCCGGAAAATGGCCCGCCCTATTCCCGCACATTTATCGAGCGTTACCGCTTGGCTCAGGTGGCACGCAACGACAAAATAACAGAATGGGTACTTGCAGAACTTGATCGTCTTGAGACGCATGGTCAATCCGACCGGGTTTTTAACATGCAACGAACGTGGGCAGATCTACGCTTGATGGATGGCAGCATTGATCCTTCCGATCGTCCTGTTGGGGTCTGTTACGCGGGAAGTCCGGAAAAAGCAAATTACAGCCCAAGAGGGATTGGTCTGAATAATACCCTACGAACCTGGCTTTCCATGTGGAGTCTTAAACACTCCTACTGCAGGGGTGCAATGCACCTTGCAAAAATCTCCCTACCCGCACTGGTACTGCAAACAAGCTCAGATACGGGAGTTTTTCCGAGCGACGCCCGCGGCATTTTTAATCAGTTGGGAAGTATCGACAAGAAACTAAAACTTACGACAGGCGATCACTACCTTACCTGGCCAGATAATGCGAGAGACATTCATGCTGAACTTGTATCTGACTGGTTGAATCAGTATGTTTAAGCGATATACACCACATACACGCCAGGATCAAATGTCAAAAATCCAGGCATTTAGAAATCGAAAAAAACTATGGGGGCTAAAACGCTGTCTATATTGGGAACTGATGCACGCGTTAAGATCGTTATTTGGATTTCGCATTCACTATTTGAGCATTGGTAATTCCATTGATGACATTTATCGCGCTAACCTCCCGGTAGACAATGCTGGATACGAAACCAGGATGGTGAAAATTGCGGAACTGCTTCCATTCGCAAACCTGGTTCCAGATCTTGATGAATGCTTTTTACAGAAAGCCAGAGACAATAACGACACCTGTGTAGCAAATTTCTACGAAGGAGCGCTCGTTGGTTTCGGTTTCAACAGTACCAGGCGTACCATAGTCACCAGTCAGATCGATCTACTGGTTCCGGAAGGATTCAGATATGGTTATAAAGGCTGGACCCACCCCGACCATCGTAGATCGAACCTGGGAAAACTGCGAGCAAGGGTCCGAGGTGAAAACGAAATTCACCCTTACCATGAACGTCCGATCTGGTATATCGAAACCCACAATTACGCTTCCCTCTTGCACAGCCACCAGCCACCAAGAGAGCGCAACCTGAGGGTAGGTCTTATTGGATGGTTTTCCTTCTTCGGCAGACAGATCCCCTTCAATTCCCGCAATGCCAAAAGATACGGTATAGAGATGGTAAGAAAGGAAGATTCCGGAGATCGCCAGTATGTCTAGCACTCATCACAAAATCTGGAGACAACACTGAAAAAGAAATATGGACACTGGAATCAAGAAGGAGCAGTTTAGTGAAGAATTTTCGGGCACTTGCAAGGAATTGGCTTCTGGTACTGCTGGTGTTTTCTACCATGTCGAGTAACCCGGCTCCACAACTGGGTGAAAACCCAATGAGCGAGGTGATCGCCGCGCTCACACTTGAGGAAAAGGTAAGTTTGCTCCTTGGCACAGGAATGGACATTCCCAATGCTCCTGCCGATATGCAAGGACCGGTGGTCGGGATCACAAATGATCGTGTGCCGGGTGCCGCCGGAACGACCTTTGCCGTTCCCAGGCTTGGCATTCCTTCGATGGTGCTCGCCGATGGCCCTGCAGGCTTAAGAATTACCCCCAACCGGGAAGCTCAACCCGATAAAACTTTTTACGCGACAGCATTTCCGGTTGCGACGCTCCTGGCTTCCTCATGGGATACAGATCTCGTAGAAGCCGTTGGCAAGGCTATGGGAGACGAGGTTAAGGAGTACGGCGTAGATATCCTGTTGGCACCAGCGCTAAACATACATCGTTATCCACTAGGTGGACGCAATTTCGAATATTACTCGGAAGATCCTCTCGTATCCGGAAAGATGGCGGCTGCCATGGTCAGGGGAGTGCAATCTCGTGGCGTGGGCACTTCCATAAAGCACTTTGTAGCCAACAACCATGAGTGGAATCGCAATACCATCAACATTATCGCCGATGAACGTGCACTACGCGAAATTTACCTGAAAGGATTCGAAATAGCAGTTAAGGAAAGCAGCCCCTGGACCGTAATGTCTTCGTATAACAAGTTAAACGGTACCTATACCTCAGAAAAGGCCGAATTGCTTACCGGTATATTACGCAATCAATGGAAATTTGAAGGATTCGTAATGACAGACTGGTTTGGTGGTCGCGATGCCATCGCTCAAATGCTGGCGGGTAATGAGTTACTGATGCCCGGTACCGGTGTACAACAAAAGGCGCTGATGCGAGCAGTGGAGACAGGAGCATTGGATCAATCGGTACTGGATCGCAATATCGAAAACTTGCTCACGATCATGTTAAAAACCCCGGTCTTTAAGAAGCATAAATTTAGCAACAACCCGAATCTTGAAGGGCATGCAAAAATCGCCCGCGAGGTTGCCAGTGCAGGCATGGTGCTTTTGCAGAACACAACGCAGAACGATACCCGTGCTTTGCCGCTGAAGCCCGCCGGTACGATCGGCCTGTTCGGAAATAACTCCTACCAGCTGGTAACAGGGGGCACGGGTAGCGGTGATGTTAACGAGGCATATTCAATTTCCTTGCTCCAGGGGATACAGGCAGCAGGATTTTCAACACATTCTCTTCTTGAGCACACCTACGCAAGATATATTAGTGTTGAAAAAGCGAAACAGCCAGCCTGGCAACCGTTCATTCCACAGGCTCCTCTAGCTGAGCGCAACGTATCCTACAAGGAGGTTGTCGCGATAGCATCCGATACGGATGTAGCGATAGTAACTATTGGAAGGAACTCAGGTGAGTTTGCGGACCGCAAATCTGAAGGCGATTTTTATTTGAGTAAAATCGAGAAAGACCTGATAGCCACCATTTCAGGCATTTACCACGAGCAGGGGAAAAAAGTAGTGGTAATCCTGAATATTGGGGGCGTTGTAGAAACCGCTAGCTGGCGCAATCAGGTAGACGCCATATTGCTGGCCTGGCAACCCGGACAGGAAGCGGGTTATGCAATCGCTGACATTCTCTCGGGAGATATAAACCCCTCAGGAAAACTGGCGACAACTTTCGCCATGAAACTCGAAGACTACCCGGCTGCGGAAAACTTTCCCGGCGTGGTGCTCGAAGAAATGCCACCCAACGAGCGCTCATTGTTCGTTCAGGCCAAAAGAGCAGAGGTCATTTACAAAGACAGTTTTCGAGTTGGTTACCGTGCAATCAATACACAGGTGGCGTTTCCTTTTGGCTTCGGACTGTCCTATACAGAGTTTAGTTACGGTGAGCTCGCCTTGAGCAGCACACAATTTGTGGACTCAATAACGGCATCAGTAGTGATTACCAACACAGGAGCAGTACCGGGCAGGGAGGTGGTACAACTCTATATTGCAGCACCGCAGAACACGCTTGTAAAACCCGCAATAGAACTTCGGGCATTCAAAAAAACTCGCCGATTGGAGACGGGCGAATCTCAGACGCTTAATTTCGATATTGGGCTTTCAGACCTGTCATCATTTGATGCAGACCGCGGGTCCTGGGTGGTTGATGCCGGTCAATACACGGTAAAAATAGGTGCTTCATCCAGCGATATTAGATCTCGGGAAAGCTTTCACAAGAAGAAACTATCCACGTTCGCTCCCTAGGGGTTTCGTCCTGCCTTGTGTCCTATTAAGCCATAGTAACAAACGTATAAATAACACAAAACCGGTAGCAGGAAGGCTAGCTGAATACCAACCTGGTCAGCCAGTACCCCCTGGAACAATGGTACAATTGCTCCACCAACTATCGCCAGACACAAAGCTCCTGAACCCTGGCTTGTATGTTCGCCCAGACCGGCTACACCAAGACTGAATATGACCGGGAACATGATTGAGTTAAACAATCCCACCAGCAATATCGACCACATGGCAAAAAGTCCCTCACCTAACACAGCACAACATACCAAAAACACTGCTGCAAGAGCATTAAAGACCAACAGTTTGTCCGCAGAGACTCTTTGCATCACGGCAACACCCATGAACCGCCCAACCATCGCTCCACCCCAATAATAGGCTATGTAACCAGCCGCTTGCTGCTCACTCAGCCCGGCAATATTTCCCTCTCCCATAAAATTGACAAGAAAACTACCAATCGAAACTTCGGCGCCAACATATAAAAAAATGCAGACAAGCCCAAGCACCAGATGAGGATGTGACCAGGCAGAACTGCCAGAGCTTGTAACGGCTGTATCTTGCTTTACAACAGGATCCACCTGGGGCAACTTTATGGCAGCAAAAATGGCCGCCAACATTAAGAGGGTACCGGCTAGCATCAAATAGGGGATCTGAACCGCTGACGCTTCAGAGCTGCGAAAAGCTTCAAGTTCCTCACCACCAAGGTTTGCAATATTTACGGTTTCCAGCGTAGCTACGGAGAGTATTAACGCGGCACCAAAAAAAGGCGCTATCGTCGTGCCCGCTGAATTGAAAGCCTGGGTCAAAGTTAGACGACCGGGTGCGGTCTGCGGCGATCCAAGTATCGTAACGTAGGGATTAGCCGCGACTTGTAACAGGGTGATGCCAGACGCCAGAACAAACAGCGCTCCAAGAAAGACCGGGTAACTACGCAATCCTGCCGCTGGATAGAATATCAGGCAGCCCATGCCTGCAACGATAAGACCGACCACAATTCCATATTTGTATCCCAAACGTTTAACCAGGGCACCAGCTGGCAGAGAAACCAAAAAATAGGCCCCGAAAAAACAAAACTGCACAAGCATTGCCTGGGTGTAATTTAGCGAAAATACATTTTTCAGATGTGGTATCAAAATATCGTTGAGGCAGGTTATAAATCCCCACATAAAAAACAGTGAAGTAAGCGCTACCAGCGGAAAGGTATAATTTTCCTTGTTCCCCTCCCCGGTCGCATCTGAAGAAGATTTATTCAATACTACTCCTGCTTGAGACATGTCTAGTTCCCCTTGTGTCACCCGATCAAATCTTCCTTAAAGGGTAAACTCCAATAACCTGATTTTAAGGTACCATACTATTTTCACCGTAGGGGCAGTGAATCCATGTCTATCAAGATTTCAACGCAGGAGAGGGTACACATAATATCCATAAATCGACCCAAGGTGCGCAATGCGGTCGATGACAGCACTGCCATACAGTTGTGTAAGGCTTTCGAAGAATTTGACGCAAACGACGCACTCGACGTCGCCATATTACACGGCGAACAGGGCACCTTTTGTGCTGGTGCAGATTTAAAGGCTGTAGCACAGGGCGGTGGAAACAAAGTGCATCCTGAAGGCCGGGGACCGATGGGTCCGACCAGGCTAATCCTGTCCAAACCGGTAATTGCTGCCGTTGAGGGTTATGCGGTAGCCGGTGGTCTGGAATTGGCACTGTGGTGTGATCTGCGTGTTGCTGCTGAAGACGCAGTATTTGGGGTGTTTTGCAGACGCTGGGGTGTTCCCTTGATAGATGGAGGTACTTTAAGGTTGCCCCGGTTAATCGGCCACAGCCATGCGATGGACCTCATTCTCACCGGTCGCGGAGTGTCTGCAGAAGAGGCCTTGGCAATGGGCCTGGCCAACCGTCTTACCAAAAAGGGGGGTGCCTTAGGCGCGGCAATCATTCTGGCTAAAGAATTATCCGCATTTCCGCAGCTGTGTTTGAGGGCGGATCGAAAATCGGCGTTCGAACAATGGGGTATGTCTGAACAGGCGGCGATTACCAACGAAACTATAAAGGGGTTGGCCGTGATTAAATCCGGAGAAACGCTGCAGGGTGCTTCCCGATTTGCCAGGGGTGCGGGTCGTCATGGCGAATTCGAGTGAGTACAGTTCGTTTTTTATCCGGGCAAGACAATTTCCTGCATAGTAAATTTGGAGTAAGCTTTCGTCTTTCAGGAGTACTGAAAAGAATCTTATGAAAATCTTCCTATTCACTTTGACCAGCCTGTTTTTGCTTATGGGGTGTTCCGAATCAGACCCGCTTCAAAAAGAAACCGTATCAGCAGAAATCCAGAGCCCCGGCATTCGCTGGTTTGACGGGACGGTAGATGAAGCGTTTGCGAGTGCCCGGCAAGCAGACAAACCACTATTTCTATACTGGGGTGCCGTCTGGTGCCCTCCTTGTCAGGAAATAAAACACACCGTATTTGAAAGCCGAAGGTTTATCCACCAAACGGCATCTTTCGTCCCGGTCTATCTCGACGGAGATACCGCAACGGCACAGCAACTGGGAGAAAAGTTTGGCGTGAAGGGTTACCCAACCATGATTGTCTTTAACTCCTCTGGTACCGAAATTACGCGAATTCCCGGAGGAATCGATGTTTCAGTTTATAATGATATTCTTGCCTTAAGTCAGGAAGCTATCAGCCCTACATCAGACCTGGTATTACGTACGATAAACGCACCCGATACCGTCAATGAGAAAGAATTGAAGCAACTGGCCTTCTATTCCTGGGGACAGGATAACCGCGCACTGCCCAAGAACTATTCCCCCGACATATTCCTCAGGATGTCGGAGCTGAGCGATGATGCAATATCCAGTGCACGCCTGTACATGCAATACCTGCATGAAGTAGTAGCAGCAGCGAATGGAGGGGAGCACTTGAACGAGGCAGGGAAGGAGACAATTACGCCCATTGCTGGTGCCTATAGCAAAGTAGCTTCAATATTGAAGTCGGATATGCTGGCTCTTGCTTGCTGGGATTCGCTCGCTTATTCCTCTGTTGATCTGTTGCCCTACCTTGCTTCCGGAGAAAATCAGGCTGAGCTCATAGCGCTCTGGCAAAGTCGAATGCTGGATCTGTCAAAGCAGGAATCTCTTTCTACAGCCGAACAACTGGCCGGTCTGATACCCATGCTTGAATTTTATTTTCTGGATGACGAATCCCTTGAATTGGATGCGGTGAACAGATCAGTTGTACTCACCGCAACACAATCTGCCGATGCCGCTACTGAAAATTCATTCGCCAGACAAAGCGTCGTAAACCAGATAAACCATATTCTTCAAACAGCACATCTGGTTAAAGAAGCAGAACAGCTTTTGTTACGTGAGCTGGATCGTTCCAAATCCCCTTTCTACTTCATGAGCAGCCTGGCTGCGCTGGCAGAAAAACAGGACAAATTTGAAGAGTCAATCGGCTGGTACAAAAAGGCGTATGATAATTCGGTAGGCGCCGCAACTCGTTTTCAATGGGGTGCTAACTATATTGCTGCAGTAATTCGACTTCAGCCCGAACGGGAAGAACACATTGTGCTTACCTCCTCCGCATTACTGGAAGAATTAGAGGGAAGCTCTGAAGCATTTGCAGGTAGAAATTTTCGTGTGCTAAGACGTCTTAACCAGAACCTGGATGACTGGGCTGCGGAAAAACCAGTCCCAACCCTGGCCAAATTCAGAGATATAATCAGTAATCGATGCCAACAACAGCTTGCCGGAAGCTCCGAAGCGGAGAATTGTGCAGCGTTGATCTAGTCGACATATTGTGAACAAGGCAACTTTAAAAGAACTGCTTATTCTCGCCTACCCCATGGTGATATCCCAGGGTGCGTTTGCAGTCATGATTTTTACTGATCGCTACTTTATGTCTCTGATCAGCCCTACCCATATGGCAGCATCACTTGGTGGAGGTGTAGCGTCCTTTTTCTGTATGTCACTGTTCATCGGTATTTTGTCTTACACCAATGCGCTGGTCGCACAATATTATGGAAGCGGGGAACGCGAAAAGTGCCCCAGAGTGTTAAGCCAGGGATTGATCCTCCTGTTGGCATTTGTACCGCTATTGCTTGCTGCTGGATATCTGGTGAGCGATATTTTTGTTCTGATGGAGCACGAACCCGCCCAGGCTGAACTTGAAAAACGTTACTTTTTGATTTTGCTTTGGGGCGCCGGTATCAGTCTCGCAAAAACCTGCATTGCCTCATACTTTTCGGGGATTGGTCAGACCCGGGTAGTCATGATCGCAGACACGCTGGGCGTTGCCCTGAACATACCCCTTTCATATGCGTTAATCTTTGGCGTCTGGAGTTTTCCCGAACTCGGGATTGCTGGTGCAGCATGGGGTACCATTATCAGTACACTATTTAGCCTGCTAATCTTTTTCAGTTTTTATCTCGAACCGGTACATGCCGCCCGATATTCCGTTAAAAAATCCCTGCGGCTGGATAAGGGCATCTTACGCAGATTTTTGCGGCTCGGGGTTCCCTCGGGAATGGAGATGTTTCTGAACGTCGCCGCATTCAACCTGTTTTTGCTCATGTTTCAATCCTACGGAATAGCGGAGGCAGCTTCGGCAGCCATTGTTTTTAATTGGGACATTGTTTCCTTTATCCCGATGATCGGATTAAACGTAGCTATCATTAGCCTTATCGGTCGATATATAGGGGCTGGTAATCCGGACAAAATGAATGAGGTAATACGCGCCGGTTTTACTTCCGGTTTGCTGTACTCCAGCCTGCTGGCTATTTCCTTCTGGGTCTGGAGAGATCCGCTGGTGGCAATTTTTCTGGAATCGGATATCGCCGATACTTCAATCAAACCATTATCCGGTTTTATGATGAAGGGGCTTGCTACCTATGTTATGGCAGATGCAATTATTCTCATTGCAGGCGGCGTACTCAGAGGTGCGGGGGATACCAGGTGGCTTATGTGGGCTAGCGTAATAATTCACTGGCTTATGTTGCTAGTGCAATATTTTGTTATTAAAGTCTGGAATCTGGGGCCGAAAGCATCCTGGATTGTACTCGTAATAATGGTGTTAGCGACGGGCGCGACCTACCTTTGGAGATTGTCCGGCTCTCGATGGCGCACGCCAGAGGCTTTTGCCAGAGTTATGGCTGAACGATAAAATGGAACAACATCCAACAAGGGCGATCCAATGAAACTTACCTATTACGCATTCATCAGTTTTTTGTTGCTGCCTGCTGGCGCTGAAGTATTGTCCAGTGGCCCAAACGGATTTAATTTGCAGCTGGAAACCACAGTAAATGTGAATACAACAAAGGCATACCAACAATTTCTGGATGTTGCTCAATGGTGGGATGCTGCACATACCTACTACGGTAAATCCGAAAATCTCTCTATAGATGCTGTCGCAGGCGGATGTTTTTGTGAAGTATCAGGCGACAGGCAGGTTCTACATATGACTATCACTTTTGTCGAACCCGGCAAGGAAGTCAGAATGGTTGGGGGGCTTGGTCCGCTACAGATGCTCGGTGTGCACGGCGGTATGTCCTGGAAATTTGAACAAGCGGAAGACAACAAGACAAAAATCACTCATAGATATCAGGTAACCGGGTATGTGGAGGGCGGGCTGGACAAGTTCGCAAGCATAGTTAATGAAGTGCAGGCCGGCCAATTGGCTCAGTTACGGAAGAAATTGCACAGGTAGCAAGGGTAAAAGTAAGGGAGAAAGGTCCGGAATACCACGAAAACAGGGAACCAGGGACAATTTATCACTCCTCACAATTCGTTCACATCTTCAGGGCAACAAGCCCACCAACGCGTACCGGCAAAAAGGTAGAATCTCGAGTTGATCATATTTGAAAAAGCAGAGTCTAAAACAGGGTATTGAAAATACACGTGCCAATAAAAGCTAGCTTACACAAGCATTTTTGCCTGCTCGCACTCGTTTGCCTGATTTCTGCCTGCGGAGGTGGCGGAGGATCCGGCAGCACCGCACAACCGACCCCGGCGCCCCCGACCGGTGGTTCCGAACAACCAGCCCCTGAACCCGAACCTGAACCAATTGATATTTCGTACCCCGAAGCCTTTCGTTTTTTGCAACAAGCTACCTTCGGCCCTGTTTCTGACGACATAACATCGATACAGGAAATTGGTTTTGAGGCCTGGATTGATGCGCAGAAAGATCTGCCCGTGTCCACTCAACTACCTTACTGGCGTTCTTTACCCACCCCTGAAGACCTGGATGAAGGACACAGCAACCGTATGGATGCCTGGTTTCAAAACGTCATAACAGGAGAGGACCAGCTCCGACAAAGGCTTGCTTTCGCCCTTTCAGAAATAATGGTTGTCTCGGATCAAAGCGAACTTGTTCACACACCGGATGGCCTTGCAAATTATTATGACCTGCTAAGCCAGCACGCATTTGGGAATTTCAGGCAGTTAATGCAAGCGGTAACCCTAAGCCCCATTATGGGCATTTATCTCTCAATGTTAGGCAACGAAAAACCTGACCCTGAAAACAACATACGACCCGACGAAAACTTTGCCAGAGAGATGATGCAGTTATTCACCATTGGCCTCGTTAAGCTTAATCTCGATGGCAGCGCTGTTCTGGACAATGGAGGGCGGCCAATCCCAAGTTACGACCAACAAACCGTTGAAGGGTTTGCACACGTATTTACTGGCTGGACCTTCGCCGGGTCGACAAATTTCCATACACCCTCCTTTGACTACCTTAGCCCGATGCAGGCATACAGCGCCTTTCACGATTCCGGACAAAAATTACTGCTGGATGGAAGCGTACTTCCTGCTGGACAATCAGCAGAACAGGACCTCGAACAAGCACTGGACATTATTTATCAACATCCCAACGTCGCTCCATTTATTAGTCACCGACTAATTCAAAGGTTGGTTACGGCCAATCCATCAGGTGAATATGTTGAACGGGTAGCAAAGGTATTTAACGATGACGGCAGTGGAACGCGAGGCAACCTGTTTGCTGTAGTGAAAGCTATACTGCTGGACGGGGAAGCACGGGCCGCACCCACTAGTGAAACCAGCGGTAAACTCGTAGAACCACTCCTACGCATAACCGCTTTATGGAGGGCGTATGATGCAAAAGCGGCCAATGGGCGATATCTGTTTGCCAACCCCCAGTCACGATTCGGGCAGGCGCCCATGCGGGCAAATACCGTGTTCAATTTCTTCACTCCCAATTTTGCTCCTGCCGGTGAAATAAGTGATCTGTCTCTCGTTTCTCCGGAAATGCAGATTATTAGTGAACGTTTCTCCGCTCTCACCAATAACTACCTGGCAACTGCAATATACTCGCAAAATTCGGCATTGCCCGACATCGATAGCGAAACCATCGTAATTGATATTACAACAGAGCTGGAGTTTGCTAACCAACCAGAAGAACTGATATCCAGAACCATCGAGCGGCTACTGGGGGGAAACGCTTCTGAAGCGCTCGTGGAGAACGTGACCACTATGGTGAACCTGGTACCGGAAGAAGAAGCAGCGTCCCGGGTAGTTGAAGCAGTCCACGCAATTGCAACCTCTCCTGAATTTGCATTACAAAGGTAGGGCCATTGAAATGAATCGCAGACAGTTTGTTAAGTGGCTTTCAAGTACTACCTGTTTGGGACTCGTGGGACTACCAACTCGAAATTCGTTGGCGCAGCAAACACCATTTACAGATTACAAATGCCTTGTTAGCATTTTTATGGAAGGTGGGAACGATGCCTTCAACCTTGTCACTCCCAGCAGCAACGCCGAATACAATGTCTACGCAAACGCAAGACAATCCCTTGCTCTCTCACAGGCAGACTTGTTACCAATATTCCCCGACAATCCAGACGGCGCCGATTATGGGATTCACCCCCTGGCAAATGGACTTCAAAATCTATTTGATTCAAGCAATCTGGCAATCATTGCCAATACCGGGCCGTTAATAGAACCGGTAACACTGAGTGCTTTGTCAGAGGGAAGCGTTGAAATTCCGGACCAGCTATTTTCGCACAATGATCAGCGGGACCAATGGCAGTCATTAAGTGGCAATTTGCCCCTCAGCAGTGGCTGGGCGGGCCGCATTGCTGATGTGCTACTCAGTGAAACCGCAGAACAAAAACTTGCACTCAATGTATCAGCTAGCGGCGGTAACCTGTTCCAGGCAGGAAACCAGACCAGAACTTTTAGTGTGGGGTTAAATGGTGCCGGTAAGTATGATGCTCTGGAAAACAAGGCTAACCTGGGAAAACAAAGGCGGGATGCCTGGGACAAGTATCTTGCAGCAGGTTTTGACAATATGCACGCAAGGGCACTAGCGGAAGTTCATCAACGTTCTCTGGCTTCCAAGGATCTGATAAACAATGCCTTGAGCCTTGCGCCCTCATTTAACTCCCTGTTTTCCTCAAGCCGTCTCGGGCGTCGACTAAGAGTCGTGGCGCGACTCATAGCAGTAAAAGACGAATTTGAAATGCACCGCCAAATTTTTAACGTGAAGCAGGAAGGTTTCGACACCCACGACAACCAGAACCGGGATCAACCCGGACTTATTGAGGATCTTAGCCACTCGATGGAAGCTTTTAATGAGGCAATGATTCAAATTGGCATGGAGGATCATGTAGTTGCATTCACACAATCTGATTTTGGGCGATCTCTTAGCAGTAATGGAGATGGAACTGATCACGGTTGGGGTGGACATCATCTGGTGATGGGTGGGCCGGTACACGGCCGAAACATTTACGGGACTATGCCAATACTGGAAATCGGCGGACCGGATGATGCAAGAGGTGGCAGAATGATCCCCACATTATCGGTTGATCAGTATGCAGCTACGCTAGCACGCTGGTTTGGAGTGAAAGAAGCAGATTTGGTCCATATTGCACCTCATCTGGCAAATTTCCAGGAGTCGAACATCGGGTTTCTGTAATCCCGTTAACCTGGTTTTTCCAGGCAGATCAGCACGTTTTGTTGGCTCCGCCAACCGGCGAACAATCCTGATTGCAAATCGCGCCATTCTACGATATCACTATCACTCCTAGTGATTTTGAAAACTACTATGTCCCGGTCCGCACCTGCAAAATTTTACGAATCCGTAATCACCTTTTCAAATGGCCTGACCGGCCAGCCGGTAAAAATTCCTTCCGCTAATCCGGTTAACTACCATCAGGCAATGTCTGCTCCGCATGCAATGCCTGCAGTAAGCATTGACGGACAACTGTTTATGCCACATACCGATCGACCCAGCCCGGTCATTATACTGGTTCCGGGCAGTCTGGGCGTCGCGGATTCACATCTCGCACATGCGGAGTGTTTTACCGAGTTGGGATTTGCGGTCTGTGTGATAGATCCTTTTGCGGCACGCAAGGTTTCATCCACCGTGGCAAACCAAACTCAGTATTCCTTTGCGGCAAGCGCCTGGGACGTGCTCGCAACAGCTGCATTCCTGCAACAGCTTGAATCCATAGATAGTGCGCGAATCGGCGCACAAGGTCATAGCAGGGGGGGATCTGCTGTGCTCACTGCTGCAAATAAGACATTTGCAGCTGCGTTTGAGCAACCCGAATTAAAAGCAGTTTATGCGGCCTATCCCTGGTGTGGACACCAGTTTTTAGCGCCCAATATTGGAGCTACAATACTTAGGGCCGTGATAGGGGATCGGGACGAATGGTGCCTGCCACAACAGGTACAGGGGCACATTCACACAATGAGGGTAAGCGGGGGTAATGCCAGTATCAAAATCTTTCCCGGAGCCCAACACAGTTTTGACCGGGGTAGCGCTATTGAGTTAATCGCCGATGCTGCCGTATCTCCAGCTGCCCCCACATGTTATCTGGATGGCACAGGGTGCTTCATTCATCCTGTTACAAACCTGGCAGATCCCGCCATTTGCGACCATGAGCTTATGGTGTACGCACTTAAAGCAGGCTACGGCAAAAAAGGTGCAAGAATTGGTAGCAAAGACAATCAGGCCGCAGATTTTCGCACTGACATGGTCACTTTCTGGAATGAAAGCCTTTAAAAATCCCCAGGATAAACCGGGAGAAGTAGGGCCGGATACCTGGAACGGTATCCGGCCTTCACGAAGCTTACTCCATCACGCGTTCGTATATCATGGTGCAAAGTACGGCTACAGCACCGGCATTAACGGCCATGCTGATATTCCCCAAAATTGAGGTTATGTAACCACCTAACATTGGTATGGGTTCCATGGCACCGCTTACCATACTCAAAGCTATAGCCATAAGTAGATACATCTGCCGTCGATCTTCCTCGACCCCCATTATTCCAGCAGCAAAGCCCAGAATGACCAGTGCCAATGCTACGTATGGCAGAGAAACAAATGCCGCTACGATAGCTACGAGAAGTGCAATTATTCTTAGTATTTTTACTACACCCATGAAGAACTCCCTCTATTTGTTACAAAATTTTAGTTTCTGTGGTTGTACTGCATTATCCCAACCACAATTGTTGGCATACTACGCTTGCCCCGCGACATCAAATAGTAGATAAAGTTCATTTGATTTGTTATAAATATGGGGCCTGTGCATTGAAATTTGGCAACATTCCTGTTTTTCGATTTTTTCCTGTTTTAGCCCGCCATCTACGGATTCTGTGATTCAAGTCCCGGAATAGTTGTGCACATCCGGCAATCTAGCAAATATAACAATAGTGTGGATTTAACTAGCCGCACCTATAACAGGGACAGGCCGGTATTTAATAATGTTCAGGATGAACAACTACCAAACAAGGCGTTGGCACGCGGAGAAGTTGCTGCAAAAACTGCCGTGTATCGTGCGTCTCTGGTTGCTCGTGTCCCCCATTATTGTTGGACAAACCCTATTCGCTGAATTACCTCCTCCTACCCAAAATCTGGAACTTATTCCTTCGGGATCCCTTGTTATCCCCATGGACAATAACAAGCAAAATGTGGGTGTGGCATTCAATCTGAAATCTTATGGCCTGGTAAACCATCTCTTGTGGAACAATGTTCCCGTAAGATGGGCGATCAAAACGGGAAAATCAAAAGATGGCATCGATTTTAGTGTAACTGCCGAACGAATCCTGCCAAGTACAACGGCCGCAAGTTTACTCGATTTTAGGGCTGGTCCCTTTATTATCCATAAGGACTGGGTCTCCACTGCGCTGCCATTAATCACTGCTTTTTTAAACAATGTTGCGGTCTACCGCACCACGGCAGATGTAACGGTAGATATTCGCCAAACTATCGCACAACGTAAGAAAGTTGGGGTGTTGGATGACGGCGACAAAGCCAGTATTCACACTGACATATTGGACGCTGCAGGTTTTGTACCTGGAACCCAATACGTGGTAATCCCCGCTGCAACACGTGCAACCATTAATGCCAATGTATGCATTACATTCGCCAGCGAGCCACATTGGGATACCACGAGCAACGATACAGAAACGGAGGCAATTCGTGCTTTCGCCGAAGGCGGTGGTAACTTTTTAGCACAATGTGCGGCCATCAAAAGTTACGAAAACAATACAAATTACGGCCTATTTCAATCCAGTGCGGGTATCGTGAAAAGAAAAATCAAAGGCGGATTTAATTACCCGCAACCTGATCTCGAGTATAGCCAGATACAGGGCGCGCTGAAAGACAAGGGCGGTTCTATTCCAGAGTTTGAACTTGCATCGGGCTCCAGTTTTATCAACGGTGCGCACAGCCATGTTAACAACCAGTCCAATTCCAACATCCATGTTGCTACAGCCTCCAGACTCACTAATGGGCCAGGATCCATGGTCTATTACCTGGGTGGCCATGAATACAAAAAACTGGATATTCAGGAACTCAATGGACGAAGGATGTATTTAAACGCAGTAATGGCCCAGGCTGACAGACCCTCGATCTGTGGATTTGCTGTTCCCCTAACGCCACCGGTACCCGACATCGTCCTTCTGAAATCGGTCCTCACACTTAACGACCCGGTAAATACAGTGTCAAAACCAAAAGCACTTCCGGGTGCCGAGCTTCTCTATACCATTCGCCTGACAAATGTAGGTGGGGGGCCAACCGATGATGATTCAGTAGTGGTGGTAGAAACCCTTCCAAGCGAAACCATGTTATATGTAAACGATCTGAATGGACCCAGCAGTGGTCCCATCATATTTGTGGATGGAACACCTGCCAGCGGCCTGAGTTACACCTTCTCGGGGCTCACAGACCAAAATGATGACATAGAGTTTGATGAAGGCAGTCTCAATTTCAATTACCTGCCCACTCCGGATGCGAATGGCTACGATGCCAACGTGACGGGAATACGTATAAACCCGAGCGGCCCCCTGAATAATTCCGTCTCGGGGGACCCCTATTTCGAATTACGCCTGCAGACCAAAATTCGCTAGCTGAATAATTGCGCACGTTCCAGCATACTGGTTCGACCTTTAATGGTGGGATTTCAGAATGGGAAAAGTGCTCAAATCACCGCTGCTATGGTTTATCTTAATGGGGCTTGTGCTGTTTATGCTGGATGGGGCCAGGAATAGCAAACCTGCGCAGACCATACTTGTTACACAGGGTGACGTTCAACGCATCCACGACCAATGGCAGGCACAATCTGGAAATCCTGTATCCGGGGCCATGTTCAATGCTCTGCTGCAAGAACAGATTCAGGAACGCCGACTCTATCGCGAAGCGCTGGAGCTGGGTCTGGATGAAGATGATGTAATTGTACGGCGCCGACTGGCCCAGAAGTTGCGGTTCCTATCCGAAGATCTGGTAAATAATCGCATCATCGATGATGGTGAACTTGAAAACTATTATGCCGAAAATTCGGAAGTTTATTTCAAACCCGCAGAGATTAGTTTCAGACACATATACTTTTCGGCTGACAAACCGGTAAAAAAGGTCCATGAAACGCTTGCTATGCTGCGCTCACAGGATGATTCGCATTTACCAACAGAGCTCTGGCGCAATGCCGGGGATCCTTTCATGTTGGGCCGGTCCTTCAGAAATCAGTCACTCCGCCAGATTACCCAACAATTCGGAGCTGAATTCGCCGATGCACTTTCCCGGTTAACCCTGCACAGCTGGCAAGGACCACTCTCCTCAGCTTTTGGCCTACACCTGGTACTTCTTGAACACTACCAGGCAGCGACTCCCTTACCCTTTGTGGAAGTGCAGGATCAGGTGCAGTTGGACTATCGTGCCGCTCGCAGAAAGGAAAGTTTCTCCAACTATCTGGATAAGCTTGCAATTAAATATCCCGTGATTATGGAGGCGGTAATCGAAACCGGGCAAAACACAGAAACACCGGGCAAAATTTCGCAGCCATGAAGCTCTTAATCTCCTGGCTGGCATTACTACTCATCCCCCTGTTGAGCATTACAGAAAACGCCACCGCCCATGAGGTGCGTCCAGCCTATCTGAGTATTACAGAAGTTTCACAAAGCCTGCCATCTGGACACTCGGACAAGTCCTTCGAGATATTATGGAAACAGCCAATTGTGAACGACAAACGCTTGCGCCTGGACCCGGTATTTCCAGAAAGCTGTATCACCACCCTGCCGCCGCTGGACGAGGTTCTACCAGGTGCTTTAATTCGTATTTGGCAAATATCTTGTCCTGATACGGTAATACAAAGCCAGCCAATCACAATAAGAGGACTATCGAGTACGCTTACCGACGCGTGGGTAAATGTGAGTTTTCTGAACGGCACAAACTTCTCTTCTGTGCTCAAACCATCAAGCCCCGGTCTAATTATTGGGCGCACCCAGGGCGCAGATTTAAGTGCGTATCTCACATTGGGCATTGAGCATTTATTATTCGGCTTTGATCATATCCTCTTCGTATTAGGCCTGATGTATTTTGTGCAGGGCGCCAGAAATCTGCTAAAGACGGTTACCGCATTTACCATAGCCCATAGCATTACACTGGCAGGCTCAAGCCTTGAACTGGTGCATCTGGCACAGGCACCCGTCGAAGCTGCCATTGCGCTCAGTATTTTGTACCTGGCTTATGAAGCCAGCAAGCCAGACAGGTCCAGTACCCTGAGTGCCCGCTCGCCCTGGTTGGTGGCCTTTATATTTGGGCTACTCCACGGCTTTGGCTTTGCAGGTGCGCTAAGCGATATCGGACTACCGGACAAAACCACCATCCTTGCGCTGTTACTATTTAACATCGGGGTAGAGATCGGGCAGCTGATAGTCCTTGGTGCTTTTCTGGGATTCATGTACTTCTTTTCCCGATGGATGCACAAATTCCCATCCTGGTTGATACAATCACCCCTGTATGTCATGGGGGCACTTTCCAGCTACTGGTTTTTGCAGCGTGCGATGCCCATAATCGGAGTATGAAGCCGACCGGACCCTGTGATGCCCCCTGCTAATACCCCTGATACAACAAAGCTGGATTTTGCGGGAAAGTCGCGTCTTCTAAAACTCGCCACCTATGCATCGGTCGCAACTGCGCTGGTATTGATTGTCACCAAGCTGGCAGCATGGTTTATGACGGGTTCAGTCAGCATTCTGGCATCCCTGGTTGATTCAGTTATGGATAGCCTGGCATCACTGATTAACCTTGCAGCCGTTCGCTACTCTCTTCAACCTCCCGACGAAGAACATCGCTTTGGTCATGGTAAAGCAGAATCGTTAGCGGGTTTGGCACAAGCCGCATTTATTTGTGGATCGGCGATATTTCTTGTTTTGCACGCGATTGAGCGTATTCGTTTTCCACACGAACTTGAAGATTTATCAATAGGTATCGGCGTAATGCTGGGCACGATCATTCTCACTCTGGGATTGCTTGCCATTCAAAGACACGTCATAGCGCGCACTGGTTCAACGGCTATCAAGGCAGATGCCTTACACTACACAACCGACGTCCTTACCAACGCAAGTATAGTTGCAGCACTTTACATAAGCTCATTAGGTTGGTCCTGGGCCGACCCGGTATTTGCAATAGTAATAGCGATGTATATTTTTTACAGTGCAATGCAGATCGGGACAGAAGCCTTTCAGTTATTGATGGACCGTGAGTTACCCCATTCGGTACAACAAAAAATCAGCGACATCGCACTAAATCACCCCAGGGTGCACGGCGTTCATGATTTAAGAACCCGCCAATCGGGACAAACCCGATTCGTGCAAATACACATTGAGATGGACGACGAATTACCGCTAATTGAGGCGCATGAAGTGGCAGACGAGGTTGAAGAAGCAATAAACAGGGAGATACCGGATGCTGAAGTATTAATCCATCAGGATCCGGTCAGTGCTGACGATGCCAAACTTGGAGAGCTTTGAATTTGTAAACTGTTCCCTATGCAGACTGGTTTCCAAACCTTTTTGCTGATCTTGATTTGGCTTTGGCAGCTTCAATTTCACGGTTTTTTGCGGGCGCAGGAGTTACCAGAGAATCTATCAACTCTCGCGCTACCACTTCAACCCTGTCAACAGCCCGTTCAAAAACTGCTTCATTAATTTTTGATGGCTTTGCAGTGCCGCTCAATTTTCGTACAAACAGCAAGGCTGAGGCACGCACTTCCTCCTCTGTCGCAGGAGGCTCGTAATTGAACAGTGTTTTGATATTTCGGCACATGCTAATGCTCCTTTTTCTTGCGCGTTTTTCGCGCTTAAGCTACCGGCCGTGAATCTGCAACTACAGACACACGCTCTCCATACCGACTGTGCGGGAAATAGTCCCAGACTGCATGATGTTGTGTACAGCGGTTGTCCCACAGGGTAAGTGTATCGGGTTGCCACTGAACTCTTGCGATTAGTCTGGGTGTACTGGCAATATGTTGGTACAACATACTAAGTATGGCGCGACTCTCGGCCGGTTTCAGGCCTTTTATGTGCGAGGTAAATCCGGAGTTCACATACAGTACTTTTCGTCCGGTTTCCGGGTGCGTCACAATTACAGGATGCGTATTTCTGGGGTAGCCACCTTCCGGTGGAGTAGATTTATAACTACCCACATAAGGTATTGCTCCATCATGAACCGCCTCAAGACCATCAAGCATAGCTTTCATCGTGTCTGACAGCAGTTCATAGGCAAGGTACATATCTGCAAACAGTGTATCCCCACCGCCGCATTCCGGTGTTTCCGTTATATATAATGCGGACGCAAGTGGAGGAAACTCATCGCATGTCACATCGGTGTGCCAGCCTTCACCAGCGGTATAGACTGATTCGGCAGTTGTCTTAACCCGCAAAATTTCAGGGTGTTTGGTCTGATCCTTGTACATCGGGTGAACGTGGAGTGTCCCAAACCTGCGGGCAAACGCTTTGTGTTGGTCGCGGTTGAGTTTCTGGTTTCGAAATACCAATACACCCCAGTCCATGAAGGCCTGGTGTAGCTGTACAAATGTTTGCTCGTCCAGCTCCTGGGCCAGATCTACGCCATCTACCTCAGCTCCAAGGTGCGGTGTTATTGGTGATAACTCCATATTTATACCTCCATCGGCTAAGCCCAGGTTACCTTACCACAAACTGTTTATATGCTAATCTGCCGGTAATTCCCACTATTTCACAGGTTTTACATCATGTTCAAGGATACCTGCGGTGTTGGAGACAGCACCGGCAATACGGATATATATCCAGAGTGGCAAACGTACCCGGAAGAAACTGCACCATCAACAGGCTATCCGGACCCTTTTGCATGCCCCTGCTGTTCCAACGTTTTTTCCAGAACTTTGCAACGCGCGAAAATCGATTTACTGGAACATGCGAAAAAATTACAACGAGCAGCACCGCAAAGCAATTTTCCTACACTGATTCACAACGCTAATATTATAACCATGAACCCGGAAAATCCTTCAGCCAGCAGCATGTTAGTAAAAGACGGCAAGATTTTCTGGTTGGGTGATGAAACAGATCAACCTGAAATATTACCAGACGATGTCAAGATTCTGGATCTGGAAAAGCGGACAGTACTGCCCGGATTTATCGAACCCCATATGCATCTTTTGCCACTGGCAATGTTACAAAACTATGAGAACATTAGCCCTTTTTTGTACCCCTCTGTTGCGCTGGCTCTTGACAGGTTGAAAGAACTTTCTACAGAAGATTCCCGGGAATGGATAGTGGCGCGACAGTTTGACCCCTCCCTGCAGGAGGGACCGGAATTTATTACCCGGGACATGCTCGATGAGGTTAGTGGATCCAATCCGGTATTTGTGTTCAACGCATCCTTACACCTGGCATATTGTAACTCGCGGGCATTGGAGATTGCACAGATCACAACGCAAACTGAGGACCCACCTGGAGCAGAAATTGGTCGCGACGAAACTGGCGAACCAAATGGCGTGTTAAAGGGCGGTGCTGCAATCGCATTGGTCTCGCGCTTCAACCCAGCCCTGCACAACCAGAATATGGCGGAAAGTTGTTTAACTGTACTTGCGGATGCCAATGCAAAAGGTATAACCACGATGTGCGATCAGGGCACAGGCATGATGCAGGGTAGAAAGGAGCTAGCCCTCTATAAAGAATTACGCAACAGCAACAGAATGACTGCACGATTTCGATACTCCCTGGCTCATAACGTGCCATTTAGCTGGAGCGCCACGGGAATTTCCTGGGGCGATGGCGATGAATGGGTACGAGCTGTCGGGAAAAAGATAGTGAGTGACGGCTCTAATCAGGGTCGCACGGGTCTGCAACGTGAAGCCTTCCTGAATACAGATTCCTTTGGCATCGCATACATAGAGCCCGAAGCACTAAACCTTGCGGTTGAGGAACAACTGCGAGAAGGATGGGCGGTGGTTGTCCACGCGAACGGAGACGCGGCTATAGATCGCGTATTGCATGCCTTTGGGCGCGCCAGAACTTTGGGTCTGGACCCGGCAGAACGCCGATGCCGAATCGAACACTGCAGTATTCTGCACGATGAACATATTGAAAAGATTAGTGCATTGGGATTATCACCCAGTTTTTTGATCGGCCACGTTCATTACTGGGGCAAGGCGTTTGTAGAGGAGCTCTTCGGCCTTGAGAAAGCTGAAAAACTCGATAGAACCGCCGCGTGTGAGGCCGCGGGTATACGCTGGACCCTGCATTCTGATGACCCGGTTACAGAGATGGGCCCTTTGCGGTGTGTAGAAAACGCGGTTACCCGATCGATGTGGAGAACCGAAAAAATTCTGGCACCGGATGAGCGCATCCCGGTAGAAGTAGCACTACGTGCCATGACAATAGACGCCGCATGGCAATGTCATAGTGAGCATGAAGTGGGAAGCCTTGAAGCCGGCAAATACGCCGATTTTGTCGTTCTGGATGCTGATCCATTAAAGGTAGCTTCCAACAAAATATCAGATATCGCTGTCAACCAAACGTGGGTGAATGGCAAGCGCGTTTTCAACAGGGCTGCGGCATAACAAGCGAATTTGTTTTCAGTACTGGCAATTTCTATTACCCTATTTATTCAGTAAACTGAATTTCGATTTACTTCAGCTAAAGCCATAAACCACAAAGGAACAACACAATGAATGGTCCCATAATTGCTCTGACAGGTTTTGCAGGGTGGACATTGCTATTGGCACTTATCATGGTTGGTAACCGATTCCTGAACTCATTTGGCGGGAAAAAAATTCCACTCAATGAATTTTCGCTGGATGGCGACGACCTGCCCGGATTTGGGCGCCGTGTTACCCGCGCGCACCTGAACTGCGTAGAGTCATTGCCCGTTTTTGCAGCCATAGTTGCTGCAGCTGGATTGTCGGGACAAATGCAGGTTCTGGAAGGTACGGCAATCTACGTACTGTATGCACGCCTGGGCCAGTCTGTAGTGCACATGATTTCTGCCTCCCTTCCAGCTTCCTTGCTTAGGGGCGGTTTATTCACTGCGCAAGTAGCATTGATGTTGTATTACGTGACACAACTACTTTCCTGAACACCTCCAGTGCTTTATGACGCATGGAATTACAAGGCACGTCGAAACGTCAGGTTAATCCGCTGCTCTGGCAGAAACTCGAGGCCCTGATGCCCATCGGGGCCACGTGCCAATACACGGGCCACTCCGTGAAATGCCAATCTCGCAGCACCACCAAACACCAGCACGTCACCGTCATCAAGCCGAATATCCAACGCTGTGCCCCCTCGTTTCGTACCATACAGTTTGAAAATTGCGGATAAGCCCATAGAGACTGAAACTATGGGATGATTGAAACACAATTCATCCTTATCCTGGTGTGCACTCAGGCGTGCCTCGGTTGAGTAACAATTCACCAGACAGCAATCCGGCTCAAAATCGGGATAGCCAGCAACTGCAGCAGCATTTTTTGCCAGCTCAAAAAACTCCGGGGGCATATCAGGCCAGGCGAGCTGACTCAATGGGTCAAATTCGGAGTAACGATACCCGTTTTTATCCGACAGCCATCCCACTGAGCCGCAGTTGGTAATTGCTACCGACATTTGCCGTCCTCCAGGGGTACGCATGTACCGAAAGGGAGCAAACTTAAGCACCCTCTTCACAATTTTGTACAATTCGGGTGTGGAACAGTAACCCGGAAGCAAAACTACGCCCTCCCTAAGCTCTTCTATATCGGCACGTACACAGGGAAACAAGTCCGAATTTACATTCATGGTTTATTACCCCACAGTAATCGATGACCAGAAACGGAGTTCAGCGAGCACAAGCTTAGCCTATAGTCACTTTATCCTATTAGTCGAGTAATGTATGAACACCTCTACAACTGACAAAGCCACAAGCAGGACTATGGCGAATGTTGCTAATTATATAAAGGAACACGCGGAAGAAGCCCTAACACTTACACAACTGGGCACAAAATTCGGGCTGAGCTCCGGGTACCTGCAAAAATCATTCAAACGCAACTACGGGCTAAGTCCGAAAGCGTATCAAAATGCCTTTCGGCTTAAAACTCTCAAGCGCGAACTGAGGCAAGGCAGTGACATTACAGACGCCATCTACACAGCCGGTTATAGCTCCACAAGTAGAATATACGAACAAATTGACGGCCGTATCGGAATGACCCTGTCCGCCTACAGGTCGGGGGGCAAGGACGAAAGTATTGCCTATGCCATTTGTGAAACTGCCCTGGGTTTGATATTGATGGCGGCTACTTTGAGGGGAGTATGTTACCTGCACTTTGGCGAGGAAAAATCTGAATTAATTGGCAAACTGAACGCAGAATTTCCATCCGCAATAATTAGCCCCGCTTCAGAAGACAACAATCCGCAACTGAAAATGTGGATCGAAGCTCTGAACAAACACATATCCGGCAACGTTCAACGGCCGGATATTCCACTGCACCTGAACGGCACAGCATTTCAGATGCGCGTGTGGCGTTTTCTTATGAGCATACCCGAGGGAGAAGTTAAGTCCTACAAAGAACTGGCCCGGGGAATTGATAATCCCAGGGCTATACGCGCAGCAGCAAGCGCCTGTGCATCAAACAACATCGCCATACTCATCCCTTGTCATCGAATCCTGAAAAGCGATGGTGGGTTGGGTGGCTACCGATGGGGCTCGGATCGCAAACGCGTTTTACTGGATAAGGAACGCACATCTCCCAAAAGCTAGGGAATCAATAGTGTTGAGCCGGTTGTCCTGCGTGCTTCCAGGTCAATATGTGCCTGTCTGGCATCGGCAAGGTCATATCGCTGGTTTATATCCAGAGTTATGTCACCACTTGTTATACGCTTAAACAGGGCAGCCGAGGAAGCTTCGGCTTCCGCGGGATTGGCCAGGTAAGCCATCATTGAAGGGCGGGTAACATATAATGAGCCTTTAACATTTAAAGTGTGCAAATCCAGCGGCGGTGGCGAGCCCGATGCATTACCAAAACTGACCATCAATCCGCGCGGTCGAATGAGGTCTATCGACATCTCGAAGGTATCCTTGCCGACCCCGTCATAAACGACCGGTAACTTCTCCCCTCCCGTAATTTCCAGCACCCGTTCGACAACATTTTCGCTGCGATAGTTAATTACGTGGCCGTAGCCATGCGCCAGAGCCAATTTGGCTTTCTCCTCTGAGCCAACGGTTCCAATAACATTGGCGCCTATGCTGCGTGCCCATTGACCGAAGATCAGGCCTACCCCCCCTGCTGCTGCGTGAAAGAGACAGGTCTCACCTTCACCTAGCGGATAAGTGCGCTGTATCAGGTATTCCGTCGTCTGGCCCTTTAACATAACCGCCGCTGCCGTATCAAAATCAATATTATCTGGCAGCTTCACCAATCTTGCTGCAGGCAGATTGAGGGCTTCGGCATACGCACCCAGTCCAGCAGCACAGTAAGCCACGCGGTCGCCCTCAAAGAGCGCAACATCCTGCCCAACTGCTTCCACCACACCCGCTCCTTCCAGGCCTATTCCGGACGGCAATGGAATGGGATACAAACCGCTGCGATGATAAGTATCGATAAAATTCAGGCCTACCGCATGGTTTCGTACGCGTACCATTCCCGGGCCAGGATCTGCAAGATCCGTTTCTTCCAGCGTAAGAACTTCAGGGCCGCCTGTTTCATGGATCTGGATTGACTTCGTCATATTATCTGCTCGCAGCTGCATTGAATTGAGTGATAACGACTGTAACGCGCATATTTAACCAAGGGAATGGACATTAAGTATATTTTAGTGTGGACTGATGCAAAATGAATGATCTACAACAAAATCGTGTTCAAAAAGTAGTCATTGTAGGGGGCGGGACTGCGGGCTGGATGACAGCAGCCGCACTTTCGCGCTATTTACACAAGGACTATTGCTCAATCACCCTGGTCGAATCTGAACAGATTGGTACTGTCGGCGTGGGCGAAGCAACCATTCCGGCAATCCATGATTTCAATCAAAAACTGCGCATAGATGAACAGGACTTTATGCGTAAGACCAACGCCACCTTCAAGCTGGGAATTGAATTCGAAAACTGGGCGCGAGAAGGTGAAAGCTATATTCATCCCTTTGGGCATTTTGGTCAGGATATGAACGGTGTGGGGTTTCATCACTACTGGAACAAATTACGTCAAAGAGGTGACCCTACGCCCTACGATCATTATTGCCTGGCCCATGTTGCGGCGAAGTTGGGGAAGTTTAAACATCCTGTAAAAGATCCTGCTTCGGTTTATTCCTCCTATTTTTACGCTTTTCATTTTGACTCGAGTCTTTATGCAAAGTATTTACGCAATTTTTCTGAAAACCAGGGTGTTGTTCGCAAGGAAGGAAAAATCGTAGATACCTGCTTGCGGGCTGAAGACGGTTTTATAGATTCAGTAAAGCTGGACAACAACGAAACCATTAGTGGAGATCTGTTTATAGACTGTTCCGGTTTTCGTGGCTTGTTAATAGAGGGCGCACTGGAGACGGGCTATGAGGAATGGACCAAATGGTTGCCCTGCAATCGGGCAGTCGCAATTCCCAGTGAAAACACGGACACCCCCCGGCCTTATACCCGGGCAATAGCCCAGTCAGCAGGGTGGCAATGGCAAATACCTCTACAAAACCGCACAGGTAACGGACACGTATATTGCAGTGATTACATCAATGATGATTCGGCAGAAAAAATTCTAAGCGCTAATTTGCCGGGAATGGCACTATCGGATCCAAGAATATTGAAATTTGTCACCGGAAAACGTAAGCGCACATGGAACAAAAACTGCATCGCCATTGGGCTTTCGGGCGGGTTCCTTGAACCGCTTGAATCAACCAGCATATACCTTATTCAGGCAGCCATTATGAAGTTGCTCGAATGTTTTCCCGACCAAAACTGTAAACCCGCATTGCTAAAAGAATTCAATGCCTATATGGATGACAAGTTTATTCAGGTGCGTGATTTTCTGATATTTCATTACAAGGCAAATCAACGCGAGGACTCGGAGTTCTGGAAGTATTGCCAAAACATGGACGTGCCAGATTCTCTGGCATACAAGATGCGGTTATTTCATGAGCGGGGTCATGTCGCCTACAAGCAAAGCGACCTGTTTGTCGAAGCGAATTGGGTGTCCATCTTCCATGGACAGCACCTGATACCACAAAAATATGATCCCCGTGTAGAGTGCCTGCAGACCAAACACATAGCAGAACGCCTGGGGCAAATGAAATCCGTGATTTTAAAGGCTGCAGATTCACTCCCCAGCCATGCAGACACCATTGCACAATATTGTGCCGCATCTACTGCTCCCTCTGGATCCTGAGTGACCATTATGCAAGAAGGAATGGTAAAAAAGGTCGTCATTGTGGGCGGGCAAGCCAGCGGCTGGATTTGTGCCGCTGTACTGGCAAACAGTTTCCCGAATACCGGGGAAACACAGAACCTGGAAATTGTTGTGCTGGAACTACCCAACACCCAGCCCCAGGCTGCGGCAGAGTCCACCCTGCCTGCGCTGGTAAAGTTTCACGAACAGCTGGGAATAGATGAACAGCAACTCATGCGCGAAACCCAGGCCTGTTTCAAAATAGCTAACGAATTTGTTGGGTGGCATAGCCAGGACGACGATTTTATGCAGGGATTGGGTACCCAGGGTTCAACTCTGGGGTTTATCGCATTTCACCAGTTTTTCTGCAAGATGCGTGCTGCCGGTTCACCGCACGCATTTGAAAGTTACTCACTTACCGCCATGGCAGCGCGCGGTGGCAAGTTCGCGCGTCCCGATAAAGATTCTGCTTCACTATTGTCCACCCTTGACTATGCCTTACACCTTGATCTTGGCTTATATACCCAATTTATGAAGCGCTATGCCGAGAAAGCGGGAGTCAGCTGCATATCTGCGAAACTCAAAAACGTGAAACTGGCACAGGACACTGGCAATATACTGGCACTGATTCTGGATGACGGCCAACGCCTGGAAGCTGACCTGTTTCTGGATTGTAGTGAACAGGAAGCCCTGCTTACCAATCGGGTGATAAAGTCAGAATTTACCAGTTGGGCGCACTGGTTTCCCTGTGACTCAAGCATTGAAATCTCAACAGCCAATACGGGCGACCCATTACCCTATACACGTTACCTGACCCAGCCCAACGGCTGGACACAAGCTATCTCACTGCAAAGCCAAAGCAATCATCGCTTCCACTTCCAAAAATCACTCATGAGCGCGGACCAGGCGGAAAAGTTGGTGTTGGAAAACTTTGCAGACATGGCCGTGAGCGAGCTCAGGCATGCCTCAATTTCCGCGGGAATTCACACAAATCCATGGCAACGAAACTGTATCGCCATAGGCCACAGCGCGGGTCGCTATGAAGCATTGACAGCTACCTATTTGCATCAGATTTATACGGGAATATTGCGACTTGTCCAACTCTTCCCGCATGCCGCATCCAACGAACTCGCACGCCTGGAATACAATCGCCTCAGCATGATAGAAAACGGAAATCTACGTGACTACGCACTATTACCCTACGCACTCAATACCAGCAGCGATACAGAATTCTGGCAACAACGGCAATCCTGCGTCCTGCCCAATTCACTTAGTCACAGAATAGAACTGTTCAGGGAATCTGGCCGGCTTATTCATACGGAAGCAGAAGTATTCGCGCCTCACCAATGGGTTTCGGCATTTTTGGGATTGGGATGCTGGCCAGAAAGCCATGATCCTTTTGCGGATATGATACCGCCGGAAAAATTAGGGGAGCACTACGAGACGATGCGTCAACACATCCTGCAAACGGTGGATTCCATGCCGGAACACTATCAGGTACTTGCACGTTTTTGCCCTGCAGATACAGCCCGAATTGTTAACTATAATTCGCTAAAAGGTGAATTTAACGGTCCCTGAGCTACTGATATCCCAGTATGGCCCGCAAACCCGGAGCCGCAATTTCTACCAGTTGTTTTTGCATTTCCGGCAGTTCATCGGGCAACTCACTAACACCCCCGGCAAGGTTTTCCCGGGCTGTCCCGCTTTGCTTTCGATCTGAACCCACCTGCACTCGTTCTCGCCAGTCATCAGGCAATGCAGCCAAAGCCAAAGGTTCCAACAGCTCGTCAAAGTACTGCTCGGCTGCGGGCGTCTCTAACCGTGCCAGATTGTGAATCAACGCTTCATAGTGAACCAGCCGCACTCCAGTGCCCAGCCAGGCAACCGCGTTGTTTACATAAATTTCCTTAAGTGTTGGCGCTTTTCCGTAGATGCCAAATATCATCATGTTCAACACTTCTTCGTTGGAGACATTTCCACCTTTTAAATGCTCCAGATTGCCCTGAAAAGTATCGGAAAGAAAAAATCGCGCTCTGGCCAACACCCAGTCAAAAGGATCCCGTACCAGTACCATGTGGGGTACACCTTTTAGGGCCATAGCAGAGTCATCGGAAAATAACAAATGCCCCCAGCTCAGGCAGGGTCGGGACTTTGAGAATGCTTGCTGCTGGTGCTGTTGAAGCAGGGGAATCTGTATAAAGGCCTTGTGGTACTGCTGGGTCACCGGCACAAACATTCTCAATATGTTGCGCACCAGGTGGGTGCCACACTTGGGCACACTGTTAAGAAATACCGGGTGCTTCAGTGGTACCTGCGTATAGTTGCCATTTAGCGCATTCAGGTTATCGGCTTTGGCGTGAATGGTTGGCATGTGAATTCCTCAGTTACTACCTGGTTAGCACAGGCATATCTAAACGCAGCTGGGCCTTCTGCACAAGCAAAGCAAAAAAAGCCTTTAGCCAAAACAAGAGCCTTCAGCCAAAACAAAAAAAAAGTGTGCCGACATTTGTCGACACACCATTTTCTTTACTGCTTTTTTCCAGAGCGTCTTTTGGTAAGAGCCTAGAAAGTTTTGCTAACGTTCAGGAAGAACCTGCGCGCCAACCAGTCATACTGACTGTAGAACGCAGAGTTACCCTGGGTTTCTATCTCACCCAGATTCAGCGTAGTTACCCTTGGTGGCTTCTCGTTGAACGCGTTGGCAACACCTACGAGGAGATTAATCCCGGCATCATCAAAGGTCTTGGTAACCGAGAAGGCGTGATACCAGGTTGAGTCCGCTTCCAGAACTACTTCTACAGTTTCACCACGTAAGGTCGTAGTGTTGCCGTTAAAGGCAGATGGTCCGTAGTTATTGGCCTTGCCAATGTAGTTGGTCGCCCAGAAAAAGCTCCAGTCTCCGCGTGTGAGCGTGGCACTCATCTGGCCTATCCACTTCGGATCACCCAGTTCACCGTTGGTATCAACCGGTGGATCATTGGGGTCCAGAAAGAGATCAATCTCATCTTCAAGTTGATAGGTGGTTTGTGCTTCTACCAGCAAATTACCCCAGGGCAGTTCAGTCTGGTAGCGGGCTGCAATATCAATCCCTCTATTACGCTGCTCCGCAATGTTGATAAAGCTGTCCTTAATGTTATCGATACCACCAACGCCATCCGAGCCTATACCCGAGCGGTCGAAGAGGTTACACAGAGGTTCTGTGGAAAAGTTTTGGGAGTTGTAACACCCGGTGACAATATTTCCTGCACCAATTTGCGAGACCTCGTCTTTCACCTCGATATCGAAGTAGTCTACGGAAAGACTGAAGTCGAGCTCTTCCAGCTGGAAAATCACACCCACCGTTTTGGACTTGGAAGTTTCCGCGTCCAGTACGCCAAAACCACCGCCCGTGATTATGGTTGAGGAAATCGCTGCTCCGCCAAACGTAGCCGGAATGCCTTCCGCAGCACAGTTATCCGCTATCTGCTGGTTAATATCACCACCATCCAGCGCAGCACCCCAGCGAATACAGGGGTCGACCCTGGATTGCGCCAGGGACGATGTTCGATCCGCAAGGAACAGCTCAAACAAGGCCGGTGTTCTGAATGAAGTACCCTGGCTGGCCCGCACCCTTACCTGGGGAACAATCTGCCAGTTAAGGCCTACTTTATAGGTGATGTCATCCCCGTAGGAATCGACATCCGTATAACGCGCAGAACCGTTAATGCTCAGGTTTTCAAACCCGGGCTTGTCTTTCAATATCGGGATATCCACCTCGGCAAATACCGCCTTGGTTTGGTCATTACCCTTGGTGATTCCGGATTCTGTGGAACCCCAGACGTTGCCAGCAAGCGTAATTTCCCCAGGGGTATCGTTTAGCCGATCGTCACGATAATGCACACCAAAAGCGACGCCCAGATCACCTGCTGGTAATTCCATCACACTGCCGGTTACTACCGCTTCAACTGACCATTGCTTATATTTCGTATTGCCGGTTTCAGTACCAAACAAAAACGCGGCAACTTCCGGGCTAACTTCGCCGGCCAGTAAAGCCGGATCAAGCCATGGAACGTCGACACAGGGCACACCCCGTACTGAGGTGATAATGCCAGCACAGGATCCGGTCAACCAGTTCTGGTCGAAGATAGAGTCTTCAAATACCTGGTCATCTCTATAATCACCGCTGGAATTACTATACTGAAAGGATATATCCCAGGCCCAGTCGTCCGCGAAATCACCCCGCAAACCTGCAACAAATCGACCGTAATCCACTTCAATATCCGTATCAGCGTGATCCGTTATCGGTGTGGGGCTAAACCATTGCGCACCAGTCCAACCGGCGCTAAGTGAGTTGCCCGCAAAGAAGTTTTCATTGTAGATATAGGACCAGTATTGACGGTAACCGTCCTGTCGGGTTTTACGCCGATTCAGCAATACCTCGGTATAAGCTGTAGTGCTGTCCGACAACTGGTATTCACCTTCCGCATACACCGTAAAGGTTTGCGTTTCAGGCACCAGAGACGTCTCGTCATAGAAGGGATGCTGGAAGTTGGTAACACCGTCTGATGCGCGGTCATAAGCAACCGGAAACCAGCCCGGAGGCGTAGATATAAAGTCCGGGTTACTGGCGTCCTCGGCATATCCAGGCACGTAGTTCCCCAGATCACCATCGTAGTCAAACTGAGCCAGCCGGTTATTGGCGTTGGGTACATTTCCACCAGGACCCTGATAGTCATATATCCACACATGGCCCCAAATACCACCATTGGGATCCCTGCAGTGTGGCTTACCTGTACGAGGGTCCATCACATCACGACGTGCTCCGGTGTTGGGATCAAATACATATTGTTCACCACAACGGAAATAACCGCGATCATCACGCTCCAGTTCCGCTTGTCGATTGTAATCGGCGGTGATTCTGAAGTTGCCTTTTTCAAAAGTCTTACCCCAGGACGCGCTGATCCTTTGTTGTTCACCACCCGGACTCCCTGGTTGGGTAATAAACCCGTCAAGAGTAGCACCATCGGTTTTTTTGGTAATGATGTTTACCACACCGGCTACCGCGTCAGAACCATAAATGGAGGATGCGCCATCCTTTAGTATTTCAATGCGCTCAATCGTAGACAGCGGCAGTACGTTCAGGTCAAAAGAGGATACGCCACCGCGGGTACCAGCTGGTCCGGCACGTCGTCCGTTTAAAAGAACCAGTGTTCTGTTAGCGCCCAAACCGCGCAAGGACAATGTGGAGGTGCCTACACCACCATTTTGAACAAAGGCAGAAGACGAAGCTGCAGTTACCTGTGGGGAACCGGCAGCAATCGTAGTATTTTGTAACAAGGCACCTACAGAGGTATATCCCTGTGTGATGGCCTGTTCTGCTGATAACACATCAATAGGCGATGAGTTACTGAAACCGTCCCGCTTGATACGCGAACCGGTAACAACAACTTCTTCTACCAATGCTTCTTCTTCAGCCAGCGCCAGTGGGCTAATGCCCAATGTGCTTGCCGTTACGGCCAGTCCAATGGCGGATGCCAAGGGAGTCTTTCTGAATGACGCAATATTACTCATATTGTATATCCCCAAAAATTATTCAGATCGCCTTATTTCATCCCCCTAAAACGCGAGAATGTCGCAATAAATTGCGAAGCTTGGCGATTCGTGACTATTTGGTGTTTCAGTTTCACGTAACATTTATGAACAAATGTTACAGAACCGTTACACCTTAATGCGCGGATAGTAACTCAATTTTCGGGCAATTAAATTAAAAAAATGAAGAAATAGTGATTTTTTTGATCTAATCGCCTGATTGTCTGACTGTAATTCTGTCTGTCATCTCAGGTTAAATAGATGTTTTTCGAACCTCCATTACATCTGAAAACCATCACAACCTGCATCCTGCAAGGTAATTTCGGAGATTTTTTACTGTTTTTAGCCAGATCAGTTGGCTGAAGTGGATTGATAAACGATGCCCTGGCCTTATCCATGACCTGAATGCACCCGATGGGGATCCAGCACAAGTAGTGGGGCACAAAAAAAGCCCCGATCTAACAGTCGGGGCTCAAATTTCTCAGCCAGGTAGTGCTGGTTGATGGATATCAACCAGCACTACCTTTCAAGCTAGAAAGTTTTGGTAAGGTTTACGAAGAACCTACGCGCTAACCAGTCATACTGACTGTAGAACGCAGAGTTACCCTGGGTTTCTATCTCACCCAGATTCAGCGTAGTTACCCTTGGTGGTTTCTCGTTAAACGCGTTGGCAACACCTAGCAGGAGATTAATCCCGGCATCATCAAAGGTCCTGGTAACCGAGAAGGCGTGGTACCAGGTTGAGTCCGCTTCCAGGATCACCTCTACTGTTTCACCGCGCAAAGTTGTGGTATTCCCATTAAACGCATCTGGACCATAGTTATTGGCCTTGCCAATGTAGTTGGTCGCCCAGAAAAAGCTCCAGTCTCCGCGTGTGAGCGTGGCACTCATCTGGCCTATCCACTTCGGATCACCCAGTTCACCGTTGGTATCCTGCGGCGGGTCATTGGGATCCAGAAAGAGATCAATCTCATCTTCAAGTTGATAGGTGGTTTGTGCTTCTACCAGCAAATTACCCCAGGGCAGTTCAGTCTGGTAGCGGGCTGCAATATCAATCCCTCTATTACGCTGTTCTGCAATATTGATAAAGCTGTCCATAATGTTATTAACACCCCCAATACCATCCGAACCAATACCCGAACGGTCAAACAGATCACACAAGGGTTCTGTGGAAAAATTGTTGGAGTTGTAACATCCGGTGACAATATTTCCTGCACCAATTTGCGAGACTTCATCTTTCACAGTGATATCGAAATAGTCGACGGAGAGACTGAAGTCGAGCTCTTCCAACTGGAAAATCACACCCACCGTTTTGGACTTGGAAGTTTCCGCTTCCAGCACGCCAAATCCACCGCCCGTGATTATGGTCGAGGAAATCGCTGCTCCACCAAACGTAGCCGGAATGCCTTCGGATGCACAGTTATCGGCTATGCGCTGATTGATATCACCACCATCCAGTGCAGCACCCCAACGAATACAGGGGTCTACCCGGCTCTGGGCTAACGAGGAAGTTTCGTCAGCAAGGAACAATTCAAACAAGGCCGGGGTCCTGAACGAAGTACCCTGACTGGCCCGCACCCGTACCTGGGGGATAATCTGCCAGTTAAGGCCTACTTTATAGGTGATGTCATCCCCATAGGAATCGACATCCGTATAACGTGCAGAACCGTTAATACTCAGATCTTCGATCCCGGGCTTGTCTTTTAATACCGGGATGTCTATCTCGGCAAATACCGCCTTGGTATTATCATCACCCTTGGTGATTCCTGATGCTGAGGTAAGCCAGGCATTACCTGCCAGTGTGATTTCCCCGGGCGTATCGTTAATGGAATCGTCGCGGTAATGCACACCAAAGGCGACACCCAGATCACCTGCAGGCAGTTCCATCAGGTTTCCGGTAACTACCGCCTCCACCGACCATTGTTCATACTTGGTATTGCCGGTCTCGGTACCAAACAAAAACTCGGCAATTTCCGGGCTTACGTTACCTGCCAGCAAGGCAGGGTCAAGCCACGGTACATCAATACAGGGCACACCACGCACCGAAGTTGGGGTGCCTGCACAGGATCCGTGCAACCAGTTTTGGTCTCTGATCGAATCGTTGTAAACCTGATCATTTTTGTAGTCGCCGCTGGAATTACTGTACTGAAAGGACACATCCCAACTCCAGTCTTCCGCAAAGTCACCCCGCAAACCTGCAACAAATCGACCGTAATCCACCTCGATATCGGTATCACTATGATCCGTGATCGGTGTGGGGCTAAACCACTGCGCACCATTCCAACCAGCGCTGAGAGGATTACCACCAAAAAACGTTTCATTGTATATGTAAGACCAGTACTGACGGTAACCGTCCTGTCGGGTTTTACGCCGATTCAGCAATACCTCGGTATAAGCAGTAGTGCTGTCCGACAACTGGTATTCACCTTCTCCGTACACGGTGAAAGTCTCTGTTTCAGGCACCAGGGAAGTATCATCATAGAAGGGATGCTGAAAATTGGTTACACCGTCTGATGCGCGGTCATAACCCACCGGAAACCAGCCCGGTGGCGTGGTAATAAAGTCCGGATTACTGGCGTCCTCGGCATATCCACGCACGTAGTTCCCCAGATCACCATCGTCGTCAAACTGAGCCAGCCGGTTATTTGCAGCCGGTACATTTCCACCAGGCCCCTGATAGTCATATATCCATACATGGCCCCAAATACCACCATTGGGATCCGCACAGTGTGGATTGCCGGTTCGCGGGTCGATTACATCACGACGTGCTCCGGTGTTGGGGTCAAATACATATTGTTCACCACACCTGAAGAAGCTTCTGTCGTCTCGTTCCAACTCTGCTTGCCGATTGTAATCGGCGGTGATTCTAAAATTGCCCTTTTCAAAAGTTTTACCCCAGGAAGCGCTGATCCTTTGTTGCTCGCCACCACTGCTACCTGGTTGGGTAATAAATGCATCCAGAGTTCCGCCATCGGTTTTTTTGGTAATGATGTTCACCACACCTGCGACCGCATCAGAACCATAAATGGAGGATGCGCCATCCTTAAGTATTTCGATGCGCTCTACGCTGGAAAGAGGCAGTACGTTCAGGTCAAAGGAAGATACCCCGCCACGTGTTCCTGCGGGTCCAGCGCGTCGGCCATTCAGCAGCACCAGTGTTCTGTTAGCCCCCAGACCACGCAAGGACAGGGTAGCGGTTCCAACACCCCCATTTTGAACAAATGCCGATGACGACGCTGCAGTCACCTGAGGTGACCCGGCTGCAATCGTAGTATTTTGTAACAAGGCACCTACAGAGGTATATCCCTGTGTGATGGCCTGTTCTGCTGATAACACATCAATAGGTGATGAATTACTGAAACCATCCCGCTTGATACGAGAACCGGTTACAACTACCTCTTCTACCAATGCTTCTTCTTCAGCAAGTGCCTGAGGACTAATGCCCAAAGCGCTCGCCGTAATTGCCAAGCCTATAGCTGTAGCCATAGGTGTCTTCGTAAACGACAAATTTGTGTTCATAACTTACATCCCCGAATTTTTATGTCAGCTTGCTGTTCTGCAAATTTGTGTTTATCAGGCACACACTGACTGAATCCCACATCGCTTTTTTATGCGATTTTTATTAGCAAATCAGGCGAAGCATTTCGTCTGAGTGTTTAGCCGCAATTAATCCTGGAAAACATTCGGCTTATGTTCGGAATAGTAACTCATAAATAGGAGAAATGGTTAAATAACTAATATATTCGTCATATTTATTAATATTTGGTCTATTTGTACATCAATCAGATTGTCCTAAAGTTCAAATATAGGTAAATAAGGCGATTCACATAATCCGAAGGTCTGATTCAGGCTAGAAATTCCTGAAACAAAAAATTGTTGTCAAAAACCCGTCCAGGCCCTTTTTTCAATCCCCACTTATGGCCTAAGCTAGTCTTCGCTTCTTACACAAGACTAAAAGATGCAAGCACAACGTATATTGATAGTAGGTGGCGGTTCCGCAGGATGGATGGCGGCTGCCTATTTGAACGCAGCACTCAACCATCCCGACAATGGCCCGCACAAAAGAGCGGACATATCTCTAATAGAGTCACCGGACGTGCCCAGAATCGGAGTGGGCGAAGCGACCATTCCCAATATCAATCATATTCTCAAAGTCATCGGCATCGACGAAGTGGAGTTTATGCGCACCGTGGATGGCACTTTCAAGCAATCTATCCGCTACGTAAACTGGTTACACAACAAGGGCGAATTTTACCACCACCCTTTTAGCCGGTATCGCCCGGCACCAATTGATCGCTCGGGTCGCAGCTGGCTTATGAGCGATCGCTCGATTCCCTTTATGGAAACTGTATCTGCACAACCGCTGATATGTGAGCTGGGTCTTTCGCCCAAGCAGGGTCGTCCCGGTGATTTTGGAGCCCCGCTCACCTATGCCTACCACATGAACGCCCTGAAGTTTGCGGACTATCTTTGTGCCCATTCTACAGCGCGGGGAGTTACCCATTACAAAGATCATGTGGTTGAGGTTACCCGTGCTGAAAACGGCAATATTGCAAGTGTCGTAACGCGTGGGGGGCTAGACCTGCAAGCGGATCTGTTTATCGATTGTACTGGCTTTGCATCAGTTCTGATTGAAAAAACCCTGGGCGTGGAGTTTCTGGACTACTCACAGTGGTTGTTGTGCGACCAGGCAATTACCATGCACACACCGTATGAGCAGTTCTATCCGGGCTTTGTCAGGCCCTTTACGCAGGCCTCGGCACTTTCTGCTGGCTGGGTCTGGGAAATTCCGCTGCAAACCGGCAAGTCGCTTGGTTATGTACACAGCAGTGCCTTCACAGACAAAGATACAGCCGAAAAGGAACTACGCACTTTTGAAGGTGCACACTGCGAATCGCTGGATACGCGGCTGGTACGCTTTAAGGTGGGTCGACGTGAAAAGGTATGGGTTGGCAATTGCCTGTCAATCGGACTGGCAGGAGGCTTCATTGAACCTCTGGAATCTACCGGACTGTACCTGAGTGATCTGGCAACGGTGATGCTGGCTGAACATTTCCCCAATTCTCCTGCAGGTTACGCGTCGGCAGCCTTTCGGGTTAATCGAATTATGGCCAATCGGTTTTATGAGGTACTGGACTTTATAAACATGCACTACTGCCTGACTAAAAGAAACGATAGTGCGTTTTGGAAGGAAGTGCAGAAGCCCGAGCGAATAAATCCCAGACTCGCCGCAAAACTGGAATATTGGCGCCATAAACCGCCCTCCGCCTCGGATTTTGAAGATCAGTTTTTCCCAGGCCAGCCCGACACGGCGCTATCGGGCGGAGGCTTTCCAGGGGATCATCGTGCACCAGTAGATACGGCGGGATTATGGAATCACGAAAGTTATGAAACCATCCTGTACGGGATGGATTTTTTACGCGACGAGTGCAAGGCCCTGTTCGGTGAAAACCTGCCCAAGCCGCGTGTCGTGCAACAGGTTTATGAACGCCTGCGTCTCGCGCCACAGCTTTTACCACCCCATGAACTATGGCTACAACGCAACGTGGGAATGCTGGATTACCCAAAGACCATATAGAGCGCCACTGCGAGTAAAGCGCCGCTGCTGGTAAAGAGGCGCTGCTGGTAAAGAGGCGCAGCTAGGATTCAAGTAGTTTTTTCATCCAGATTCCGTAAACCACCAAGCCCATGGCGGTGGCTACCGCAACAGCAGCACACAGATACCAGACCATGCCTACATTGTTTGCCTGATACAAAACCTCACTTAACTGTTCTGCCGGCAATCCGGTAAAATCCACAAGACGAGTAAAGGCATCACCCTGCGGGACGAGTTCAAGCACGCCCTGCGGCATACCCTCGGCGCGCAGCATTTCTCTTGCCAGGGTATCCTTGGCGGAATATTGTCCGTACATAGAGGGTATGACAGCAGCCTCAAGCACCCAACCCACTGCCATTGGCAGATTAGCAAAACCAAGATACATGGCCTTTTTATCGCCGGGGGCGATGTTGCCAATAAATTCCAGAAACTTGGGGCTGGAAAACATTTCGCCCATGCTGAAGAATATAATCCCTGCAAACACTACCCAACCTGCCGTGGTAAAACCCATCAATGTGAAAGATAAACCACACAGAAGCGTCCCAAAAATCATACTGTTAATGGCTTTAAATTTTCCGCTTAGTTGTGCAAAGAGAAAGCAGGTAAACATAATCAGGCCCGCATTCACGTTGAGCAAGCCTTCCGGCATGATGCGCGTGCCTTCCAAATTCATCCCAAGTATAAATTGCCAAAACCCGGATTGGGTGCCATCACTACCAAACAATCCAGTAACAATAACCGACGTATCTACCCAGTCGCGAATATGCAATGGTAATACATCGAACAGGGCATTAAACATAAACCAGAAACCGCACATGAGCAGAAAAAATATCGCCAAATGCGGCTTCACCAGTTCGCGCAATGAAGCTTTCCACAAGGTCTCTTCTTCCACTTCTCCCAGCGCGATCTTTTTGCGATGCAACTGTCGCTCTGCTTTACCCGGCTCTTTGTAAACCAGCAACAACAAAAAGTTTATAGATATAATGCCTGCGCAGGCAAAAAAAACATTGGACCAGTCAAGCTGGCGCAGTTGTGCTGCCATTAACGGGCCCAACCAGCCGCCAATATTCACAGTCTGGTAAAAAATACCCCAGGCCATTGAACTGTTTTGACGGGTACACACTTTTGCCAGGGTTCCCTGAATACCCGGTTTAAAAATCCCGGTGCCAGTAGCAAGAATAATCGCCCCAATTGTGAATCCCCAAAAACTGGGATAAAAAGCCATTATCAGGTACCCAACTATTTTCACCACTGTAGAGGCAAATATGGTTTCCTTATACCCAAACCGGTCAGACAAACCACCCATTAGCGCAGGTACCAGGCTTTGTACGAGCGCCCAGATCATAAAAATTGAACCCAGCTCTTCGGCGGAAACACCCAGTCCGCCTTTGGAAACCGGATCCGTGACGTACAAACCCGATACGGACCGCACACCGTAATACGCGAGGCGTTCAACCATCTCCATTCCACCGAGCACCCAGAATACGTAACCCAGGCTTCCCATTGCGGCAAACAGGCCCAACTGACTTACATCTTTTAAAGACTCGGTGTGATCGTTAGCCATAATAATCAAACACCTGCTTATTCTTGTTTTGCGTGAGTATATTTGAAAGGCGATCAGAACACGAACAGTGGCTGGTCATCAACTTGTCAATAAATTACAGTACGGTAACCGGCCAAGGCTAATCATCTATCAATGGTAACTACCTACAGCATTATGGAGAACTAATCCGATGAGTCAGAACGCAACTGATCCAGTCGAATCTTTTCGCAATCTCGTCACTGAGTTCGAACGCGGTTTTGACACGCTTGCCAACCGATTTATGGGTACAGACGAATTCAGCCAGGCAATGAATCAATTGCAAAGCATGCAATTGAGCATGCAGAAAGCTTTTAATGATGCAATGGCAAATCATCTGGCCAACTTCAACATGCCCAGCCGTGAAGATGTACTACGATTGGGAGAAAGCATGCGCGTGGTTGAACAACGCCTGGCACGTATTGAAGAGTTACTATTGGAGAAAACTCCTTACAGTGCAGTTTCCAGGCCTGGCGGACCGCCCAGAACCAGGCTGCCGCCAAGCCAGCAAGGCAAACGCCAGGGAAACCCAAAATGACCGAAAAAGTCTCCCAATCAGGCATGATAGATCGCACGCAGAATATGATCGAGCGCGCTATTCGCCGCAATATCAAGGGACTGAAGTACCTGACAGCCTCTCCAGTAAAAGTTGGTCTTACCCCAAAAGAACTAATATACGAGCGAGGCACACTGCGACTTTATCATTACCTGCCGATCGCCACTGAGCTATATCGCGTTCCAGTGTTGTTGGTTATGGCTACTACCAACAGGGCTTATGTCTTCGATCTGGCTCCGGGCCAAAGCATGGTTGAGTATCTGCTAAAGCAGGGTTTTGATGTCTATGTTATTGACTGGGAACCACCGACAGCGGAGGAACGTAATCTCACCCTTGCTGATTATACCCAGGAATTCATACCCGCTTGCGTGCGTCAAGTGAGGCAGAACTGCGGGGAGCCGGATATATCCATTGTAGGATATTGTATGGGAGGTGTGCTGTCCCTGATTTACGCAGCAAGCCACACCGATGGTCCCTTAAAAAATATCGCTTGTCTTACTACACCTGTTGATTGGACGAAAATGGGGCTTACAAGCATATGGGCAGATGAGGAGCACTTTAACGTGGACAAGCTAGTCGATACGCTCGGCATCATCCCGCAGGATTTCATACAATCATCATTTGAGATGCTGCGACCCGCCAGCCGTACCGCAGGAAAAATTCGAATGTGGGAGCAGATGTGGAATGACGATTTCGTGAAATCTTATCGGGCTTTTGAACGTTGGGGCAATGAAACCCTACCCTTGGCGGGCGAATATTTTCGCGACACTATTCGCGAATTAATGTGGAACAACAAGTTGTTTAAGGGAGAACTGGTGTTAAGAGGAAAAACTGCAAAACTTTCCGACATAACTATACCTGTTTTTCATGCAATCGCAGAACACGACCACATAGTGGCTTATGGCGCAAGCAAACCCCTATTGGAACTCGTTGGCTCTGAAGACAAATCAGAGATTGTACTTAAGGGCGGGCATGTCAGCCTTATAGCAGGGCCAAATGCTGTTGGACGAATGTGGCCCCGATTGTCGAATTGGTTAGGAGAGCGCTCCACATGAAAGAATTAACGCGATATCCACGTACAGTGGACATCAAGGGAAAGGAAGTAGTATTGGAGTTCATGACTGCTAACAAAAAAAAGGAGGTGCTGGCTTTTACTCGGTCCCTACCCGTACACGACCTGTTGTTTCTGCGCAGAGACATAAACCAGCCTAAAGTATTATCTGCATGGATACGTCAGATTGAATCAGGGGAAATTGTAAGCCTGTTGGCTTATTCAGAGGGTAACATTCTAGGCTGTACAGCCGTAGTTAGGGATGAGCACAGCTGGTCACCCCATTTGGGAGAGCTTCGAGTTCTGGTAGGGCTAAAGGGTCGTGAACGCGGGCTGGGCCGTGTTTTAATTCAGGAGAGCTTTCTGATAGCACTTGGACTGGGCCTGGAAAAACTCACTGCCTATATGACCGCTGATCAGACGGGTGCAATCGCAGTGTTCGAAGAGATGGGGTTTCAGGCTGAAGCACTTTTGCGTGACCATGTCCGAGACAAAGCTGGCGAAAAACACGATATCGTGATTCTCAGCCATGATGTTGAACGCTTCCAGTCACAGATGCATGCGTACGGGATGACTGACTTGTTTTAGCAGAGAGCCGGTTCGCTAAAGTTCTACCTCATCCAGCAAAAAAAGATCGGTGAGCACTGCGCGCAAATGTATGGATGCGTTCAAATTATCGATAAGTTCAGAACCCAGTTCAGGTTGTGCCAGAACCAGCTCCAGAGCAGCGTCAACTTTTTGAATATCTTCAGCCACTACTCTGGCAAACTTAAAGGCATAAGCGGATAAAAGTAGTTCAATCTCCTGAAGCGCTTCTTGCAGGCCGGTTAGTATCAATCTGATTTCACTGGGCGGAGAAACTGAGGCCAATTCATCTGTAAGATCAGATTCCCGACCTTGAGCAGCATAGGCCAGCATGGTCTCGTAGGCTGACTCAACAACCTCCACATAACCAGCCAATTTGGTCATGTACACCTAATCGCTTTCACGCACGCGTTCGGTTTCCTGCTGAGGTAACCACAGATCTGTATCATGGTTGGATTTATGCTCATCAGAGGAGATCCAGCCTTTTAACATCGAGCGGGTATAGAAGCGTTTTTCCGGTCGCAAACTGAAATAAATATGCAGGGATATCAAGCCAACCAACCCGAGCGTGGATAAGCCGTGCACTACAAAAGTCCAACCCAGATTGGTTTCAGACATCCAGTTGTCGCGTGACCACCACGGTGTAGTCATGAGAGAAAAAAGCAACAGACCTGTAGCGATAACCGCCAGCACCAATACAGTCATCGCCCAATGAATGCCTTTCTGGGCAAGGGAGTATTTGCCACTCTTTTTTGCATCATCAAAGGGATCATCCAGATCCGCTGCCTGAATACGCATTAAGGACAAATCCTTAAAAAACAAGGACCGAACGATATGGAATACTACCGCGGCGGTCATTACCAGGCCCGCTATCCAGTGCAGTGTTAACCAGGAAAACTTTATCCCCATAACCGGTAGTACCCCGGTGACAATTAACACTATAACGCTTGCAGCCAGTATCCAGTGAAACAACCTGTCTGCCATCAGGTGGCGAACCAGACGTGCCCCTTCTGATGACGGTAGCTCTGTCCTTTCACCTCTGGATAAAATTATGGCGTGCACTGCTATGAACAGAAAAGCGAACATTAGTATGAGCCAAAGCAAATCCCAGGAAACCCCCAACAGAACCTCTCTGCCCCAAACATCCTGCTTGTAGTTAACTATATCCAAAGTGGTCTCTCTTAAGCTCCAGCTTTAACCCCGTAGGGCTCGTCGCACGAGGTTTTGCATCAGCGCTATTTTAAAATGGTTATGATTCAGCGGCACTGCGCCTTTGGCAGCGAGCCGAGCAGCTCCCTCGGCAGTCTCCGAACCGGCCGCCTTATTCTCACAATATCTCTCAACTTCCTTCAGGCGATAGGGTTTGCAATCAACACCTGCACAAACAAAACGAGCTTTAGTTATCTTACCCGCCTGCATCTCAAGAGAGACCGCTATATTTACCAGCGCGAAATCCCATACATTACGATCAGCTACTTTTTCAAAGTAATGGCGCACATTTATTTCCGGATCAGCCGGGATATGTATCGACACAATAATCTGGCCAGGTTTGAGAATGTTCATGCGGGTAATATCTATATCCGGACCAACAAAAAAATCTTCCGCAGCAATTGTGTGATTGCCTGAGCTATCTGCAATAACGATGGTCGCCCCCAGTGCAACCAGGGCAGGCGCTGTATCCGACGGGCTTACTGCGACACAGCGGCTTGCGCCAAACAAACAATGTTCCCTGTTCATGCCTTCTGGCGTATCTGCATAACACAGATTTCCTCCAGCCCTATAACAGCTCAGCCCCCGGCGGTAATACCAGCAACGCGTATCCTGGGCTATATTTCCGGCAATGCTGCCAACATTTCTTATTTGTGGGCTGGCAACATGTTGGGCTGCCTCACCCAATAGGGGAATCAGTTGCTGTATAAGCTTGCTGTTGGCAATTTCTGTGAGGGTAGTGGTGGCTCCAATTTCAATTCCAGAAGCACTCCTCTTGATACCCGACAGCTCAGGTATGCGGCTTAGTTCGATCATAGCCTGGGTATTTTTAGCTCTATCCTTTAACCATCCATAAGTATCCTGGCCGCCGGCGACCAGCCATGCATTTTCCGCGAGCCGTGATGCAAGCACAACAGCATCCTCAACCGTTACCGGTTGATAAAGTTCGGTGTCCGACATCACATCAAAGGCGCTCATAATTTTTCTTTATCCCTACCTTAAAATGAATGTGCTTTCATTTGCGGGTTGAAGGCAACACCTGAAGTATTTTCAGCATCCAGTTCCCCGCGCACCAGGTTGATAATCATATCTGCCGTCACCGGGCTTTGGTTGAATAGTTGTCCGTCCAGTGCATCGGACAAGGCACTCATCAGGGCTGCTGAAGCACACCCCATGGCTGGTTCTCCAATTCCACGAATCCCATAAGGACTTTGAGGGTCTGCTATATCTACCGCACCCACCTTTATCTCCAGGGGAGTATCGAGGTATGTCGGCGGCTTGCACTGATAGAAGCCAACATTTGCAGGCAGGCCGTTTTGTGAATCATAGGCATGACGCTCGTAACCTGCCAGTCCTATGCCCCAAACGGCCCCACCCGACATTTGATTATAAAGCCCCTGGGGGTGCACAACCGTTCCGCACTCGGCTATTGCTACGTGATCCAGTATTTCGTACTTGCCGGTTTCTGTATCGAGTTCTATCTGCATGTAACACACTGCAAGTCCTGGCACTGTCCCTTCCTGCGGCAGCTTATCCTTTGCCACACCTATCAATCCACTTCCGGCAATCTGTTGTACCGCAATCTGCGTTACCGGATGTATATCGTCCGGGTAAGATGCGCCGCTATATTCTCCACCCAGGTCAATCGCCTTTTGCGCCACCTGGGCATAACTCATGCTTTTGGAAGGCGTCGAAATATTGAAAACCCGTTCCCTGGCGACGTCATATTCTGCACTCGTACCACCCAACACCATCGCAGCAATTTGTTTAATTTTTTCAAGCGCATTGCTGGCAGCCGCATAGTTGGCCCGGGAGTGGGTAAAACTTGTATTGCTACCTGCCTGATAGGAACTCCAGGGCAGGCTCGCTTCTGAACTGCCATACTCGAGGACACAATTTTCCCAGCTGCACTTAAGCACCTCCGCCGCTGATCGGGTGGTGGAAGCATAGGAGTAAGTGCCAAGGTTACCCACCCCACTATGCAAATGAATTTTTCCGTCCGGAGTTAGCCTCACCAGGCCATCAAAGCCCTTCGCTCCGGCCGAGTGATAGCCCTGCCCTATGCCGAGCCCGATAACCTTGTGTGTAGTCGAGGCAGTTTTTTCAGCCCGTTTTTTATCCCAGTCAAACATGCGCGCACCCAAATCCAGTGCCTGTTTCATATAGGCGCTGGTGACAGGACCCTGCTTCCCGCCTATCCTGGAATCGCTGTCGGGGGCATTAATGCGCCGAATTTCTACCCTGTCCATGTTCAGTTGCCTGGCAGCCACATCCATGATGGGGCCCATTACCGCAGCAATTTGATTCTGGCCCGGGCCGCGCTGTGCCCCACGAGGTGTCGTATTGGTCAATACCGGCACACCGCGAAAACGCATGGCTTGCGGTTGGTACAGAATAGATATGGCTCCACCGGCAGAAGATGCATCACCGCCTCCCGAATGCGAACCGATATCCTGCACAATAAACAGATCTACCGCAGAAACAGATCCATCCGACTTAAAGCCAATTTTTACCCGACCCTGAAAACCTACTCTTGCTGTGCCAATATAATATTCTTCTTCGCGGGTAACTCTTAACATCACGGCACGACCGATTTTCTTTGAAAGAAATACCGGTATCGCCATGCTCGGATAAGGACCAATTTTTGATCCAAAACCGCCTCCACAATTCTCGCCGATGTACACCAGGTCCTTAAGCTCTATCCCGAGCATCCCAGCGAGATAAGGCAATACAAAACTCTGGCTCTGGGTTGACCCATAAACAATACATTTGCCATTTTGCCAGTAAGCCAGGGTGGAGCGCGGCTCCATACACATGTGTGCATATCCCGAGGTTACAAACGGTTCCTCAATTACAACACTGGCATCGGCAAAACCCTGCTCCAGGCTACCATAGTGCCATTCGTTTATCGCTTCATCAGGCATGGCCTGCTGGTTGATAAAATTTTGCAGTTCCTGCTCGCTCCACTTCAACTCCTTTAAGCCACCCTCCTGGCCACCCACGTAAATGTTCCCTCCGGAATGCGCGTTTGCTCCTCCAGCCTGTAAACTGGACAAGGGGTCAACCTCAAACGGCAAGGGTTCAATGGTAATTCTGGCGAGCGCAATGGCATTTTCTGCTGTTCGTTCATCTACCGCTGCAATCGCAAAAATGGGCTCACCCACATACATCGGTTCATTGGTAAGAATGGTTCTGTCAGCGGAGTTAGCCGGGGATACATCATCCGCAGTTAAAGCTCCAAATACCCCATCAAGTGCCAGGCTCTCACTCAGATCCAGATGGGTCACTCGCCCATGAGGGATGGGACTAACATACATGCGCGCATACAACATACCATCTACAGACATATCTGCGGTGTACTTTGCTCGCCCGGTTACCTTTCCCACGACATCGGGTGGGACAAAGTTTTTACCTATGTGTTGGTAGTTATCTGTATCAGCCATTTTCCCTTCTTAAAGCTGCCCTCTGGTATTCAAAGACCCGTCTTACCCGTTTGCCGTTTCTGCCCTGATGCCCGCATCACCCCGTTCAGGTACTGCTCATATGCACCACATCGACACAAATTGCCAGATAATGCCTGTCGGGCTTCCTGTCGGGTCGGTTTGGGGCTGGATTGAAGCAGTGCTACCGCAGACATCAGTTGACCCGGTGTACAGAATCCACATTGTGGAGAAAGTTCTTCAATAAATGCCTGCTGCAGTGGATGTAAGGTTCCGTCAGCCGCCTGCAAGCCCTCTACGGTTCGGATGTTTTTCGCGCTCACGCTATGCGTAAGAGTAGAACAGGCATAATATGCAAGATCATCAATGAGCACAGTACAGGCGCCACATTCGCCCCGATTACAGCTTATTTTCGTACCAGTCAGCCCAAGTCGTTTGCGCAGGGTATCAGCCAACATTTCCTGGGGAAGCACATCAACCCTGCGTTTACGGCCATTTACCGTCAAGGTGATTAAACGCTCGACAATCCCCAAATGCACAGCCCCACTCGCAGCATTCACGTATAACGCAGAGCCAGAGCTTACAGCGGCTACACTGGAAGCTATGACCCCTTTGATAAAGCGTCTACGAGTTAATTTCGCATTCAATGCCAATCCTCAAACCCATCTGATCTGCGATCGATTATTGCACATATAAATGGTGTATTGCACACACCACAGCGAGCGTATAGCTTAAGCCCAACTAATTGCGAGAACACAAGATGCCTACAATATGTTCACGGCCCCGTAATGTAAGCGCACACTGGCTTAGTTCTGTGCTACAACATGCCGGCTTTGATGCAGAGGTAGAATCGTTCCGTCAAACCAATGTGGGCACCGGACAGGTTGGGCAAAACGTTAGATTTAATCTCTCCTACGGCCGGGGACAAGGTCCACAGTCCATTGTTGGGAAATTCGTATCCGATGACCCTGCCAGCCGCCAGGCTGGTATAGACAACAATACCTACATTAAGGAAGTTCGTTTCTACCAGCTGTTAAAACCCACCGTCGACATCCGCACACCTTTGGTATATTTCACGGATATAGAACCCTCATCCCATGACTTTTGCCTGATTATGGAAGATCTGTATCCGGCTCAGCAGGGCGATCAGATTGAAGGATGTGATGTGAGCACGGCAAGTCTTGCACTTAAGCAATTAGCCAGACTGCACGGCCCGCGCTGGGCCGATGAATCCTTATTGCAAATTGACTGGTTACTACCTTCCTCTCCCGACCCCCTGGCAGCCGCAAAGGCGGTGTGGAACGCGTGCTGGCCAGGTTTCATAAATCGTTATGCAAAAAATCTCAGCTCGACGCAAATAAACATGGCCTCCCGTTATGGAGAGCACCTGTTAAACCTGGAACAGCTCATCCCTGGTGCGCTGACTATCACCCATGGCGACTACAGATTGGACAATATGTTGTTTAACGGGGTAGCTCCGCTCACGGTGGTAGACTGGCAAACGCCCTCGCTTGGCCCGGGAGCTGCTGATGTCGCCTACTTTATGGGAACAAGCCTGCCTTCAAGCCTGCGCAGCGGTTATGAAAACAAGCTGGTTGAAGATTATTACGCAGCGTTATGTGACTATAAAATTCAAAATTATTCCTTCGACAGGTGTTGGGAAGATTACCGACGCTTCAGCTTCAATGGCCTGCATATGGCGGTGATCGCCTCCATGATTGTAGGCAGAACCAGCCGGGGAGATGAGATGTTCCTGGCCATGGCACGAAGAAGTACACAGATGGCGCTGGAGCTGGATGCCGGGGAGTTTTTATGCTGATCCCTCATCCGCACACAAATAGGATGCCAGATAGATGGTTGTTTTGCGCATGGTTGTCATGGGAACCGCCGAATGCAGGCCCATGTGCGCATGCAGTGCCTTGTCCCTGGACCCCAGGGCATCAAATAACATCAGGCCACGTTCCCTGGGTATTATTTCGTCGTCCCACTGCAACAAAAACCTCAGGGGACACGTGACCAGTGGTGCTGTCGCCCGCAGTTGATCGCGATTCAGGCCCCAAAAACCCATCAAACCAAACACAGCTACTTTTATGCGGGGTTCCACAGCAACCAGAGGAATGCCCATCATCGTGCCCATGGACAAACCCCAATACCCAACGGGACCTGTGCCCAGAAAATCCTGTGCGTCATCCAGCGCAGCGCGCCAGTCAGCGACAATATTGGCAGTAGTTTCTTCCGCATCCCAGGCTTTACCAAAGTCTGCTTCCTGGCCCTCTTCAAGGCGCGCCCCGTGGCCGGGCCCATCCAGCGCAATGGACGCAATACCGTGGGAACGTGCCAACCAACGTGCCACTGCCAACACATATTCTGTGCGTTTGTGATGGCCCCCTCCGTGCCCAAGCAACGCCAGTTTACCGTTCTCACCATGCTTTTCAGGTCGCCACAAAATACCTGGCACAGTTCGGCCCTCGCATTCCAGCTTAAACTCTGTTTCTTCCACTTTTCTGGAAACCGCCGGTGTTGTTGTCCAATCCACTGCACTACCCTTTGGTTATCGAGTTACGAAACTGTATGAACAAACTACTCTAATGCAGCCCCGAAAAACAAGCATAGCGGTAGACATCTGCGCGCTTGCGCCTTAAGTTAACAGCCAGCAATTACATTGTACGAACTCACAAAACAGGAAAGAGGAAGACCATGTCGAATACAGACTCTACTATAGATTTGAATAATCTGGTGATGTCACAGGAAGCTCAGCCATTGCTTGATGCTGTTATGGCATTTATCAAGGAACACGTTGAACCGATTTATGCGGAATATTTGGCAGAGGATGACACCAAAGAAGATCGCTGGAGTTATACACCACGACAAACAGAGTTGCTTGAAGGTGCAAAAGCCAAGGCGAAGGAACTGGGTCTGTGGAATTTTTTCCTGCCCGATGCGGAAACCGGAGAAGGTCTCAAAAATCTGGATTATGCCTACATTGCAGCAGAGCTGGGCCGTGTACCATTAGCCTCTGAATGTCTTAACTGCAGTGCGCCGGATACCGGCAACATGGAAGTACTCGAGCGCGTGGGAACCCAGGCCCAAAAGGACAAATGGTTGAAACCTTTGCTGAACGGTGAGATCCGCTCTGCCTACGTAATGACCGAACCAAACATGGCATCATCTGATGCAAAAAACATTAGCACCAGCGCAGAACTGGTTAATGGTGTCTGGGTTATTAATGGCGAAAAATATTATGCTTCTGGCGCGGGTGATCCTCGCTGCAAGATTATGATTGTAATGGTGAAAACCAGTCCGGATGCGCCACCCCACAAGCAGCAGTCACAAATTCTGGTGCCAATCGACGCACCAGGAGTTGAGGTTCTCGGTCCAATGCATGTTTTCGGCAACGATGACGCACCACATGGACACATGCATATACGATTTGATAACTGCCAGGTACCGGAAGAAAACATTCTGCTCGGCGAGGGTCGTGGCTTTGAAATATCCCAGGTGCGCCTGGGACCAGGTCGCATACACCACTGCATGCGCTCACTCGGGCAAGCGGAAAAAGCCCTGGAACTCATGATTAAACGTGGATTATCCCGTGAAGGCTTCGGCAAACCCCTGGTCCAGCTGGGTGGTAATATCGAGAAAATTTCTCGCATCCGTATCGATATCGATGCCATGAGATTGATGGTGCTGCGAGCAGCAAAGGCCATGGATGTTCTGGGTAATCGCGAGGCCCGTGTATATGTAAGCGCAGTAAAAGCCATGGTGCCCGAACGTGTATGTCAAATAATCGATGCAGCTATACAAATGCATGGGGCTACGGGTGTATCACAATGGACCCCGCTTGCAAGAATGTATACCCAGCAGCGCACCCTGAGAATTGCTGACGGTCCTGATGAGGTGCATCACATGGTTGTAGGGCGAGCCGAAGTAAGAAAGTACCAATAGCTCGAAACAGGTGTCTGGATGTTATTCAGGTGCCTGTATTTTCTGAGGGTGAAAGCCGTTCCGCCAGAGAATTTTCGGCATAGGCCTTTATGGCAGGGTAATTCGCTTTTCCGTTTGGTGCACGCTCCAGATCTGTCTTGGCAATTATTTTTTTGGGCAGTTTGTAGGCTGCCAGATGTTGTCGGGAATATTCTATCAGCTCTGCCTCATTCAACTCAAAACCCTCATTCAATTGCACTACCGCCGTGATTGCCTGTCCCCATCTGTTGTCCACCAGACCAACTACCAGTGCATCTGCAACTGACTCATGAAATTTGAGTGCTTCCTCCACCTCTTCAGGAAAAACTTTTTCACCGGCAGTATTGATACAATTGCTTCCTCGCCCCAACAGGGTGAGTGAACCGTCCGCTTCAACAAGGGCCCAGTCACCGGGAATGGAATACCTGTCACCATTAATGACAGGAAAAGTACTATCTGTTTTCTTTTGATCCTTGTAATACCCAACTGGCAAGAAGCCCTTAACCCCGACCATGCCTGATTCACCGGAACCTGGCTGCACTTCCCTTAGATCCTCTGTGAATACGCGGGTATTTGGGCCCAGAACAAACCTGGCGACCTCGACAGTCTCATCCTTTGTCATGGTAGACCCACCCATGCCAAGTGCTTCCGATGAGGCAAAGCGGTCAGACAGCACCAACTGCGGCTGGTGCTTTAATAATCCAGCCTTTATTTCGCTAGTCCACATTACACCGGAAGAGGTCATGGTTCGTAGTGAAGAAAGTGTGTAGGTATCAGGATTGGAGTCCAGATACTCAAGCATTGGACGCGCAAAAGCATCACCTACGATGCTTACAGCACTTACATGAAAATCATCTATGGCCTGAAGTGCCAACTGTGGATCAAATTTTCTTGCGCCCAGAGTCACACAGGTTCCCCCACGCGTCATGGCCCCGACAGCGGATAACAACCCGGTGCCATGCATTAAAGGTGGTAAGGCAAGATTAACAGGACGAATAGCAGATTCGACCAAACGCAGGTAACTTTCAAGATCCGAAGGTGGTGCAATGCCCTTTGTCGGGTCGCCCCCGCCCCCGGTTGCTCCCCAGAGGTCATCGTGCCGCCACATCACACCCTTGGGCATTCCCGTGGTACCACCGGTGTAAAGGAACAACATATCTTGGGGGGCACGCTCTATGCCAAGAGCTGTACCGTCACCGCTTCCAGCCAGGGCCTCAAAACTGCCCAGAGCCGGTAAACTGCCCAGAGCCGGTAAACTGCCCAGAGCAGGTGAACTGCCCAGAGCAGGTGAACTGCCCAGAGCGGGTGAACTGCCCGCAACTCCACTACTGCTGTCTTGCCCGGATACCTCAATCCACTGGTTGACCAGAGGCAATTTATCCCGAATGGCGTCTACCTGTGTGGCAAATTCTGAACTGTAAATGACAACCCTTGCATCGCTATTATCCAGCAGGTAGACGAGCTCGTGTTCAATGTATCGATAATTTACGTTTACATGGGTCAGGCGGGCCTTGAAAGCTGCTGCAATTCCTTCGCTATACTCAGCGCAATTACGCATATAAAAAGCAATTTTATCCCCCGGATGTGCACCATGTTCAAGAAGATTGCGCGCCAGATTATTAGTTCGCCGGGTAAAATCGACCCAGGATGTTTTCCGGTCCCCGTGAATCAGGGCAGGCTGTTCACCGGCCACAACCGTTGCAATACCGTCAAGAATATCGCCATAATTCCAAGCGAACGTCATTCCCTACTCCCCTAATTTTGTGGATTTTCATTAATACCATACCAACCTTACCTGGCATTCGATAGTATTCCTGTAGACAACTCATGTGATCAGGATCGCTTATGAAATCTGTAATTCACGGGATACTATTTTCAGCAATCACCTTGTTATCCCCTTCCTTTTTCGCGCATACATCTGGCGCAGAAAGTAAGCACATAATTTCCGGCTTTGACGCGCAGACAAGTATCACCCAACGTCAGTTGGAAACTCGTATGGATACAAATATAAGCACAGAGGAACTGGACACCTGGTTAAAACACATGTCAGCCAAACCTCACCACGCAGGTTCTGCTGCAAGCAAAGAGACCGCTGAATATATTGCTCAGCTCATGTCATCCTGGGGCTATGACGTGAAAATCGAGGAATTTGAAGTTTTGCTTCCCACCCCAAAAACCCGGGAGCTGGAGTTGGTCGCCCCGCATAGCTATACCGCAACACTACGCGAGGACAGCCTGCCAGAAGACCCAAGCACCGGAATTCGGGAAGAACTTCTGCCCCCCTACAACGCTTTTTCTGCAGAAGGGGAAGTTGAAGCAGAACTGGTGTTTATAAATTACGGACGACCCGAAGATCACGAGTATCTGGAGCGCCATGGCATTGACCTTGCCGGGAAAATTGCTATTGCCAAATATGGTGAAACGTGGCGCGGAATAAAACCCAAGCTGGCTGCAGAAAAAGGTGCGATAGCAACAATCATCTATTCGGATCCGGCAGATGACGGGTACGGTAAAGGTGATACCTACCCCAAGGGCGCATTCAAGCACGAAAGCGGAGTGCAAAGAGGCTCGGTAATGGACATGCCCACCTATCCCGGTGACGTACTAACCCCCGGGATCGGTGCAACCAGAGGAGCAAAGCGCCTCAAAATAGAAGATGCAACCACCATAACAAAAATTCCGGTTTTGCCCATTTCCTACAGAGATGCCCTGCCCTTGTTATCTGCCATGGATGGTGCGGTTACTCCACCGGAATGGCGCGGGGCCTTGCCAATAACCTACCACCTGGGTCCGGGACCAGCAAAAGTGCGTCTTAAACTGGCATTTAACTGGGACACAATTACCATTTACAACGTTATTGCGAGGCTGGAAGGGTCCAAATACCCATCCGAGTGGGTAATACGTGGAAATCACCACGACGGCTGGAATCATGGCGCATCAGATCCTCTCAGTGGACAAATAGCCATGCTTGCAGAGGCCAAGGCAGTGGCAGCTCTTGCTGCTGCGGGTGCCCCGCCCGCCCGCACGGTGATTTACGCTTCCTGGGATGCTGAGGAACCAGGATTGATCGGTTCCACCGAATGGGCTGAACTGCACGCTTCAGAATTAAAGAAGAAGGCCGTTGCCTACATAAATACAGATGGTAGCAGCCGAGGTTTTCTTTCTATTGGTGGCAGTCACACCCTGGAAGACTTTTTTAACGAAATCAGCGCCGATGTCATCGACCCTCAAACCGGAGTATCCCTAAAACAACGTCAACGCGCCTTTGGCAAAATCAGTGGCAAAGATCCAGCGGCAAAAAAGGAAGCTGAAGAACGAAAAAATATTCGCATAGCACCACTTGGCTCAGGCTCGGATTACACACCTTTCCTGCAACATCTGGGCATCGCGTCAGCCAATCTTGCCTTTAGCGGGCACGGTGCAGGGGGAAGTTATCACACCCTCTATGATACCTATGAACATTTCACAACCTGGCGCGATCCCGGTCTGGCATATTGCGCGACACTGGCTAAAGTCGCCGGTCGGGCCACACTGAGGCTAGCTAACGCCGGTACCCTGCCTTTTGAATTTGTAGCACTGCACGACAATGTGAATATGTACATTGGTGAGCTGGAAACGCTGGCCGACACCATGCGCACCCAAACGGAAAGCACCAACCAAAATATTGCAGACGGTACCTATGGCTTGTTTCTGGATCCACGAAAAAAACTGGGACCTCCAAAATCACAGGACCCGGTACCATATTTCAGTTTTGCACCCCTGAAAAATGCCGCACGCCACCTTGAAAAGGCAGCGCAAGCGTTTTCCTCACGCGCACCATCAAATAATCGCACGGCGAAACAAATTCGTACTTTTAACAAGCTTTTGTATACGAGTGAGCGCCTGTTAACTATGGATGCAGGGTTGTCCGGGAGAACCTGGTTTAAACATCACATTTATGCTCCCGGGTTTTTTACCGGATACGGAGTCAAGACGCTGCCGGGTGTACGCGAAAACATAGAACAGCGCAATTATGCTGCGGTACCTGGTGAGATAGAAAAGGCAGCCGGGATTTTGCACCAGATGGCAAATCGAATAGAGCAATTAAATGCACTTTGACGCGATGCATTCAAAGACCGGTTTGATTGTCTACATAGACTTTAAGAGTCCCTATGCGTTTATCGCAACCAAACCCTGTTTTCAGTTGGAAACAAAACTGAATATGCAATTTGACTGGCGACCGCTAACACTCGATATTCCCAGCTTTTTAGGCTCTGCGCGCCTCGACAAAAAAGGCAAAGTGAGCCAAAGCAAACGTAGTAGCGACCAATGGCTTTGGGTGAAACACGCTTACCGGGATGCGCGCCGCTATGCAGCCCTGAACGAGCTTACCTTGCGAGGTACCGAAAAAATCTGGGATTCATCTTTGGCAAGTATCGGATTAATGTGGGCAAAAACGCAGCCCCATCAGGTACTTAAAAACTACATCAATCTGGTTTTTGAGCCATTCTGGCGAAGGGAACTGGACATCGAAAACGTTCAGGTAATAGAAGAAAAATTACAGCAGGCGGGTGCGGACATTGCGGGTTTTTCCGATTATTTGTCTGGGCAGGGACGCACGGATCATGACCGACAACAGAAGAATATTTTTAATGCAGGAATCTTTGGCGTACCTACATTTGTAATTGAAAACGAGATATTTTTCGGGCGTGAACATTTACCGCGCATTGAATGGATTCTATGTGGCCGCAAAGGCGATGCCCCCGATATTGCTTATCAGCACATCGAAATGGACCTTAGGGGCAGTGCCAGTAATGGATAAATGTCCACTCACCGTGTGCATCGACTTCAAAAATCCAGAGGCATATCTAGCATGGGCACCAACTCGCGCTTTGGCCAGGCAGCAAAACATAGTTATCAACTGGCTACCCTTCATCAGCCCGCAACAAAAAATACCCCAACAAAGCAATTCTGGCCAGCCTATGAACAGAGGCGCACAGCACCGGCAAATGCGATTTGATTATCGACAACAAAACCTTATTCGTTATTCTCCAAATTCAGACCTGACTCTTGCTTCATTAAACCGAAACATTAACTCGCAATTAGCCGCAGTAGGCTTGTTGTGGTGCTTACAAAAATCGCAATCCTGTACAGAACAATATATTGGCAATGTATTTATAGCGTGTTGGCAGCGCGGTGAAGATATTGCAGAACCGCAAGTCATTCGTCAGGCAATTAAACTTGCCGGGGTATCAACCGATAAATTTACGGCATATTCGAATGGAGCCGGACCAGACAAACTAAACAATTTACGGAAAAACCTGGAACAGCAGGGCGTATTTGATACGCCTTTTTACCTGTTGCAGGCAGACAGTTTTCTAGGACGCCAGCACCTGCCTATGATTAGGTGGTTGCTGTGCGACAGACAGGGTCCCAAACCAATATAACAACCAGTTAAACAGGGAGAACTAATTGAAATCATTTAGTGGGAAGATTGCCGTGATTACCGGTGGCGGTACCGGCATGGGAAGAGAACTTGCACTGGCATTAAGCGGCGAAGCCTGCCACGTTGCTATATGTGATATTTCTGAGGAAAACATGCAGGAAACACTGTCGCTGTGCAAGGCTGGTGCCGACTCAGACGTGCGCATCTCTACCCATATTTGCGACGTATCCAGGGAAGACCAGGTTTTGGCATTCAGGGACGAAGTACTGATAGCGCATGAGACAGATCACGTAAACCTGCTTTTCAACAATGCCGGAATAGCGGGTGGCGGCAGCTTCATAGTGGATAAAAGGGAAGATTGGGAACGCACCTTCGATATATGCTGGTTCGGGGTATATTTCTGTTCTCGCGCCTTCGTACCTTTGTTGGTGGAAAGCGATGCAGGTTATCTTATAAATACCAGTAGCATAAATGGATTCTGGGCAGCCATCGGTCCAGGCGTTGCACATACCTCATATTGTGCTGCAAAATTTGCGGTCAAGGGATTTACTGAAGCACTTATAACCGATTTAGGCGTAAATGCTCCCCATGTGAAAGTTGCGGTAGTCATGCCTGGCCACATAGGCACATCGATTGTGATCAACAGCACCAAAGCGCGTGGTAGAAATAGCGCCATGGATATGACACCAGAGGAGGTAGCCGTGTCACGCTCCATTATGGAGAAACGCGGATTGCCGATTGGTAACCTCAGCGATGACCATATTCGTGAAGCGATGCAACAACGCGCACTTGACTTCAGAGACAAGGCGCCGACCACTGCTAAACAGGCAGCAAATATAATACTGGATGGCGTTCGGGCAGAAAAATGGCGCATTCTAATTGGAGATGATGCTGACATTCTGGACCAGCGGGTTCGGGCCACGCCGGAGGATGCCTATACAGAAGCGTTTTTTACAGCACTTACCCGGGATGGAATATTTACCGCCATCAATGGAGAAGAGGCTGAGCAGGAATCCTAAATTTTCTTTGCAAAAACAAGTAAAAGCCGAAGGTTTCCTTCATGGCGCATTAAAGCGCAGCGCCAAACGCGTGGAGAGAGACTTTAGGCTCTCGACCAAGTGCGGGAAGCCGGGACGGCCGCAAGCAGCGCCATGAAGGAAACCTTCGGCTTTTGCTCACTGGATACCTGCCTTTTCCACTACCTTATTCACTTCTTCTTCGACAACAGGAACACCAGCCTGCTTTAAAGTAGCTATATATCGATCAAGGCGCGCACTATCCGGCTCTAAAGCTGCTACAGCTTCGTAATAAGCGATCAGCGCATCTCCTGAAAAAGGGAGCGGTATTTTCTGGCCACGCTGAACAGCAAAGAAATTATTATCCTCTATAAGCAACGCTGCTGCGTGGGACCCATAGTGTGCCGACATACCCGTGTCGATAAGAATTACAGCTCCTTTAAACCGTGGTTTTATGCTGCCTTCTGTCACAGTATGGCCGAGTACAAGATGTTGCACCTGATGAGCTTGTAGAAGCGAATCAAGATGTGCTCTTTCGCTTTGTTGTTCGTGTTGCGCTAGCCCTCGATACCAAAGTGGTCCTTCCTCATGCTCCAATACAGTTTTGGATGTGGTGGTTATCGAACCGACATCCTGAAGTGCCTGTAGCACAGAACTGTTAAGTTGTTTCAGGCTCGTTTCCGCAAAAGCGGGCCCAAGGCCACCATGCATAAACAGAATATTGTTTATGCGGATAACTGCATTATGTTTTGCAACCCAGGAACCGAACTCTCCGTTCGCCGACCAGGCTCTGCGATGTTCAACATAACCCAGTGGGTATTTAAGGTCCCACTGAGCCCGGTGCGCTTCATCAAACACGGGCATGGATTCGGGGGGTAAATTTGCCTTCATCCACTGGATACTACCCGCATAGTATCGATCTCTAAGTTGTGCTGATTTGCGCGTTTTGAGAGCTGCATATTCTTCAGGTATTACATAGCGTAAATCGCCAATCATGTTCATTGCTTCATGATTACCAATCAACATGTGTACGTAACCCCCCTTACGCCTGGCCTGCTTTTCGAGCCGCATAAAAAAAGTGATTATTTTCGCGGTATCAGGCCCACGATCAGGAATGTCCCCGGTTTGCACAAGATGCGTTGTTCCACCAATCCAGTTACCGGATTTGTCAATCAGTCCGGTAGATTTCAGGAGTGAAAACATCTGGGTGTAGTCTCCGTGTATGTCCCCTATGGCAACTATACGCGTGACGTCATCCCAGGAATCACGTGCGGAAAGATGGATATTTGTAAATAAAACAAACAGGGTCAGCAGAATAATCAGGGAACTGCTGTTTTTATTACCCGCGCTTTTCATACTTTTATTGTAACCATTATCTGTGTATAGCCAGAGACAAGTTCTTTCATCCGTGCAGGACATTGTACTAGAGCTAAATCAATTGCGTTCAATAAAAATTGCTTCTATGAAACAATCGAACAGACATTTTTTCCGCTCCATCCTAACTGTGTACGTCGCGGTGTTGTTACCAAACCTGTTATATCCACTTCACGCAGGCATCCATAAATGTGTCACTGATTCAAGCATCGAATACACCGATACCCACTGTTCAGCTGGAATACTCATCAAACATTCTCCCGGGTACCAGACCATTGGCCGCATAGAAGGATTATCGCAGGGAGAGCTTGAAACCCTCCAGGAAATGGAAACGGCATATCGCAATTCCAGAGCTCAGACAGATAAAGACAGTGCTGCGCAAAAAAAGCTGATGTTCAGGGAACGTGCCAGAAAAAGACAGGAACGTGCGCGATCCTGCGCCAGGGCGATAAAGGGTCTGGAACAGTTACGTATAACCAAACGCAAGGGATATAGTGCAAAACAAGCAAGGAACCTGGACTCTCGTCAAAACGTCCTGGAACAACAAAAACGAAAGAACTGTACCTGAATCAATTGAGGCTGGAACAGGTGTGCACAAACCTGTTATTTTCCCTGTCTTTCATGCAATGAGCAGCCTCAAAAACCTGGCCACTCATAACCACATAAACCCCGGACATCAGAATCTGCGCAGCAGTAAAAGCCATGCCAACATTAAAAGTGGCATCCGTTTGGGCAAATCTTGCAGGGCTCAATGAACCTGTCAGTACGATAGTCTTATCCGGCACGCTAGCCAGATATGTTGCTGTGGTGGTCATGGTATCTGTACCGTGCGTCACCACGATCTGGCGTTGCGTGGCATCTTCCACCAGTTGTCGGATGTGTTGCCGATCATCATCTGTGAGCTCCAGACTGTCCTTGCGACAGGCTTCCACAATCTGGTAGTCCACTTGTACATGGGCTTCGCGTAACAATTCGCCGACTACAGATTGTCCTATCCTGAATTCACTCAAGGCGTCAAAATAGACCTTATCGATAGTACCACCAGTAGTAACCACAAGAATATTGTTAGCATTCACCGATATACCGGATTCGATCTTGTGCATATGCTTCCCGTTTTCAACTTCCCTTACCGGGGGCCAACTGATAACACCTCAAAAGGATTCTGGGTTTTTGTTGCACTCTCACCGCAGCTGGCAATAATTTCCAGTGAACTGGCTGACTTGCGAAGTTTTACAGAAATGGTGTCTTCCTCTTCGAGAAACAGGCACTCGAACATATCCGCCTTATCGTCCTGGCCCTGTCTGAGGCCAACGAGCTCACCTCCTGCATACCCCTCTTTCAGTAAAAAAATTTCAGCAGCCTGCGCAGCAGGTTCGTATAGTGAGCGTCCCCGGGCTCTGTCAGTATCCACCTTTCCAGATTCTACCTGCATCACAAATTTGGCTACATCATCTGCAAATACCCGCCCATACATAAGCGGATCGGGAAGCACAAGCACATTTGGCGCGAATCGATGTCCACCAAGATGCGTAATCTGCCAAACCCGCTTACTCACCATTTTTCGTAACTGGAGATACGTTTTCAGGCCCAGTCGAGCACAACATACATCTCGCTTGCCATTGGTGCATACAAAATAATTTGGTTCCGTGAGCCTGGCATCTCCAAACGCTTCAGGTTCATCAAGTATGGTCGTCCAATCGATGCGGGTGAAATCATTGTAGTCGGCGAATTGAAATTGAAATGTCTCATTTCCGTAGGGTGCTACCATGGATATGATGAACCTTATCCCCTGAAAGGAAATATCCGGCTGGCGAATGAATTGCTGCCTGGCTCTCAAACCCATCTGTTCAAACAAGGCAGGAACACGTAACCACCATTCCAGAAAGTCCCGGTCCAGGGTGTTCGCAACATTTGCCTGACCAGCCCAACTGGCGTTGTATTCAAGCAAAAGCCAAACATCAGTAGAAGCAGCAGTTCCCTGCATTGGTTCATTCAACGCAAGGGACATTTCAGCGCAATACTCCCGCTTATTGGCTACAAGCTTATTCAAAAATACATCCCGTTAATCAATTTTTCGCCAGTGCGAGCGAAGGCCAAGAATAACACACACGTATTGGCAAAGCGTAGCCAAAGCAGGTTAATCTTGCGAATTAGGACATTGATATTCAGGCTGGAACGTCAGCTAAATCAGTACTAACAGGGAGATGAATTTTCACCATGACAGAAGCTTATATGACCCCGGAACGTCAAATGATCAGGGATGTAGCGCGGGACTTCACTCAAAATGAAGTACTTCCCATCGCCAATAAGCTCGATCCTGTGCAAGGTGATATACCGATGGAACTTCGGAACAAGATGGCAGATATGGGCTATTTTGGTGTCAGGATTGCTGAGGAATTCGACGGACTTGGTTTGGGTGTGTTTGAGTACTGTCTTATTGCTGAAGAGTTAAGTCGCGGTTGGATGAGTGTCGCCAGCATCATTGCACGGGCTGATTCACTCATGAATGTGGAAGGCTGGTCACTTGAAAAACGCACCGAAATGACCAGAAAAGCCGCCAGGGGAGAGTTTCTCTCCGCGGTATCTCTAAGCGAACCCAACGCCGGGTCAGACCTTGCCAACATAAGCTGTAGAGCCGTTCCGGATGGCGATGAATGGGTAATCACAGGAAACAAGTATTGGTGTACATTCGCGGATGGCGCAGATTACATCCGTTTATTGGCGCGGGTAGATACTGCCAGGGGGGAGCCACGCTCCAAAGGTCTGAAGACCTTTATTATCGAAAAACCACGCGGGCGACTACCAGAGGGATGCGCAGGATCGGAAATACCCAAAATTGGTTATTTTGGCTGGAAGACTTTCGAGCTCGCATTTGACGGATGCAGAATACCCCGCGGCAACGTATTGGGAGGCGGCAATACTGAAGGATTCAAAACTACCGCAAACTGGCTGGAAGCTGCCCGTGTGCACACAGCAGCGCGTGCAATAGGGCTCGCCCGAGGCGCTATGGAAGACGCCATAGCCTACGCCCACGAACGCGTTCAGTTTGGAGTGGCTATCACAGAGTTTCAGGAAACCAGGTTTAAAATTGCCCGTATGGCGAGTGACATTGAAGCTGCGCGCCAACTTATGTATTTCGCCGCAACAGAGATTGACAATCTCAGGCGCATAGATAAGGAAGCCTCGATGTGTAAATGGTTTGCCAGTGAGATGGCAGAGCGCGTTACTTCAGACGCTCTGCAAATTCTGGGTGGCGCCGGTTACACCAAACTACATGCGGTCGAACGTTATTGGCGCGACGCACGACTAACCAAGATATTTGAAGGCACGAGTGAGATCCAGCTGAGAATTATTTCGGATCGTATTTTAGGGCGGCCGATGTCCCGAACCCAATAATACGCTTAATACGAGCGTGGCAAACCAAGCACATGCTCGCTAATGTAATTCATGATCATCTCCTGGGATACCGGTGCGAGTCGATTCATGCGCGCCTCGCGCCAGTATCTTTCAACATGATACTCCCGGGCATAACCAAAACCTCCATGCGTTTGCACAGCCTGATCGGCAGCAACGAATGAAGCGTCTGCTGCCAACCATTTCGCCATATTGGCATATTCACCACACGCTTTTTGTGGAAGATTCATATCAATCGCCCAAGCCGCTTTACGTGTCATAATTGCGGCAGCTTCCAGTCTGGTTTTTGCTTCAGCAAGTGGAAATGCTATGCCCTGGTTTTTGCCAATCGGGCGTCCAAAAATTTCACGCTCATTCGCATAAGCAACAGCCCTGCATAGCGCTGCGCGGCCTATTCCAATGGCCTCTGAAGCAATCAGCACACGTTCGGCGTTTAGTCCCGCCAACAGATATTGAAAGCCTTTGCCCTCCTCGCCAACGCGGTCCGATATTTTGACCGGTAAATCATCATAGACAACTTCACAGGTTGCTATCGCATTACGTCCGGTTTTATCTATCGGGGATATCTGAACTTCGTCTCTTTGCAGTTCCGCAAGCAACAGCGTCATTCCCTCGGTTCGCTTTTGGCATTTTTCCAGAGGAGTAGTTCTTACCAGTAGCAACACGCGTTCCGAAATCAGTGCTTTTGTGGTCCATACTTTTCTTCCTCGTACCAGGTAATGGTCACCTTCTTTTCGGGCAAAGGTAGTAATGGAAGTAGTATCGGTTCCCGCATCCGGTTCTGTTACACCAAATGCGACATGCAACTGGCCACTGGCAACGGGAGGAAGGTAGGTTTGTTTCATGGCTTCACTGCCATATTTCACAACAGGCTGCATGCCAAAAATGGACAGATGCACTGCACTGGCACCGTTCATACACGCACCACTGGCTGCTACTTCCTCTAGCACCAGGGACGCTTCCAGAATTCCGCGTCCGCTGCCCCCGTATGTTTCAGGAATGGCTACCCCAATCCAGCCGGCTTCGGCCATATCATCGTAGTATGCCTGTGGGAATTGGTGTTTTTCATCACATTCAGACCAGTAATCGTCGGGATAACGTGCACACAGTTTGCGGATGGATTCCCTGATAAGAAGGTGTTCCTGCGATTCCTCAAAGTTCATACATTCTCTCTTCAGGGCGTTAAAGGAGGACCTGAATCATGCGTACAAACCGGAACAGATTAGCCTGCTAGTTCGTTTATATCCGAAACATCGTTGGCTTGTTTTAATGACTCACGCTGGAAGGCCATTATAACCGCTTTGGCTTCGGAATCGGCCTTCTCTTTAAGAATGTTGGAAAGGATACTGGCCTCTACCTCGGCCTCAAAGAGTGTGAGATAAGGCCCCACCGATATGTCTTCGCGTGTATAAAAATACCATTTTCCTTCTGCACGATAGACTCGCTTTCCACGAAATCTAAGCCTGGGTTGCTCGCCTGATCGATTTTCCATAAACATTCCGCCAATTTCATTCCCTGCGTATGGCTAATTCTCGACCATTTGGCGGTTGTTTTCTGTGCGCTAATTGTGGAATTTGTAAGCAAATTGCAAGTATTCATCTCTGGTTTGCAATATCGGGAGATCAGAATGATAACTACCTGATTCTTTTTGATACCTCATCAGACAGAACGCTCTCATTATTTTCACTGTCGATAGCCGCAATGGAAAAATAATAGCGCCCTGGATTTAGCAACAAAGTCTTGTCAGATGCGTCTGGATCCTGGATATCCACCGTTCTGGTAAGATCACCCGAGGTCTTTCCAAAATAGATTCTGTACGACGCCAGATCAGTTAGTGGGCTTCCATCTGCATTTTGGGTGGGCCTGGACCAGCTGAGCATGGCCTTTCTGATTGACACGGAGGTAATTGCGACCGCGTTACCATTCGGTCCATCACAGGCAAGAGTAAAGCTCGTATCATCAAACAACTTGTTGATAGTCAATGATCCCTGTGCAGCGCGAGTTCCAGACCAGCCACCGCTTGCCACGCAGGATTCAAAACCCTGACCATCCCAGGTTAAGGTGAGAGCGTCACCACTATCCAACCAGAGAGAACTTGCGCTCAATGCGATCGAAGGCGCTTTTGCAGGATCCGTTTCGGGCTGAGGCTCTGTATCAGGCTGAGACTCTGTATCGGGCTGAGGCTCTGTATCAGGCTGAGGCTCTGTATCAGGTAGAGGCTCTATATCAGGTTGAAGCTCTGAATCGGGTTGAGGCTCTGCTTCAAAATCGCCATCTATCCCACCATTGCCGGAACCGTTTGGATCCGGTTCCAAAACACTGTCTGCCCTGCCTGGCTCCCGATATTCCTTCACACTGGATATCGGGCCAGTTCCTGTTGGGCGGTAGGAAGCACTCGCGCTTAATACCAGCTTGTCTACTACATAACCATCTTCCCGCATCCACAGGTTCAGGGTATGTATCCCGGGAGAGGTTACGTTTATAGAAACTGCAGCCCCGTCAATGTTCAGATTGGTCCAATCCAGTGTATTACTACTGCTTGCAGAGTCTATGCGTTCTGCAGAAGGTACGGGCTTACCATTCATACCAAAGTGCACGGAGTTGTTTCCAGACTTATTGCCTATCCCTCTTACCCAGATAAAGTGTCTTCCGGTTTTGAGGAAATTTACCTGAAAATCCAATTGTGGGCTGGTACCAACATAGTTGGTGTTGTATACCGTACCTACGTTAGGCACAGCTTGCATCAGAGTACTGTCCATCGAAACAGGGTTTACATTGACCCATGAATGAACACCGGGCGCCAGCACATTGTCGTAGTCCTCGGCTTCAATCGAAAGAATCCCTTCAGGGCCGGTATCCTGCTGAAACGCCAGTTTCAAGGTACCAGTAACAACCACTGTGCGACTTTGCTCTACCCGCCGTTCGCCACCCACACAGGAAACGCCCAATTGAGCATCCGCTGCAAGCGGGTTTGTTGTACGACTGCCACTCAGACTCAAACTACCGGACCAATCGCCAATTGCTTCACAGCGCACAGCATTCTTGCTGGTCCAGGTCACAACCACTGACTCGCCCGCAGCTACAGTTTCCCTATCCAGAGAAAGTTCCAGTTCTATGTTAACGGCGGGATTAACACCCACATAGATCGTTTTACTTATACTTCCCTGCGTGCCGTGACAGGTAAGTGAAAATGCAGCGCTGGCATCCAGATTTTCAATTCTAAGCGTATCAGATATGTCGACATCACCGTTCCAGGATCCGGAAGCAACACACTGCTGTGCATTAACCGCGTTCCAACTCAACTCAATACTATCGCCGGAGGAAATGAAAGCAGATGATGCTTCAAATTCAAGAGACATGTTGTTGCTTACAGCATCGCTGTCACCGGCCCCGTTAATGCGTACTTTTGTACTGCGGGTATGGCTGCCGCCTGCTCCAAAACAACTCAAAAAGTACGTCTTTGATTCATTCAAAATTCCCGTCGGAAAAGTACCCTGCATAGCCTTGTTTCCTGACCAGGCACCAGATGCCGAACACGATTCCGCGTCCTTGCTCGACCAGGAAATGACGCTTTCACCGCCACTTACAACGGAAGCAGGTGCGGCAGAAATGGATATTGATGGTCTCCTTAGTTGCAAAACTTCTTCAAGCGTCTGCACGTACACATCCAGCTCGTCTTCACTTGCGAGCGCTACAACCGACATCGTCTCACCAAACTCTACGTCAGCCCCGACTGCCAACAATTCCTGTAAGGCTGAAGCCAGATCAGAAATTTCAGTGCCTCCCAGGGTTGTCAAAATTTCTTGCATGGATGCACTGGAATTAACGGACATTGTCGATTGCGCCGCTACCCTGAGTTGTTCTACAAGCGCATCGGAAACTGGAACGTCCGAAATAGTCATGGGATTTTGTTCTGAAGGAAACATGGATTGAATCGCAGCGTTCATCCGCTCACTAACATCTACCCCATCCACTATAAGTGATCCTGCAATTGACTCGACAAGAACACCTACAGATGCCGAAGCAAATGTAGCAAGGATTTTTACATCAACCTCAGGTCCGACGCTGTCCAGTCGACCGTCAGATAAATCACAAGCCAGGTTATCCAGAATTTCCCCGTAGTCCTGAATGTCAAGCGCGTCAGCGGTTCTTCGCACCACCTCGCCAAACACCTCATTTGCCAGGACCACATCAGCTACATTGCCATTGTTCACGGCTACTGAGACGTGATCTGCAAAACGTGAAGCATCGAGGCCCATACCAAGGTGGTCAAATACGGCGCGGGTCGAGGCTTCCAATGTGGTAGCGGTAAGGGATCCGGTAGTGCCACAGCGTGCAGCACTACTGATTACAGTTCCAAAAAGAGAAATGTTGGCTATCTTTTGTTGGGGGCTGGTCAGGGTCGTGTACATCTGAAAATCAGAACTTCTTTGAGTAACCAGGTCTGTGCCGGCTACTGCTTTCAGTGTAATGGGGTACCGGGTACCATTAGGTATCTCAACGGTAAACCTTGCGGTAGAGTCGCTTAAACTTGTAGCTACTGTGGCACCGTTGGCATCCAGTACGCTAATGCTGGCCTCCACTATGGGACCATCAATAACCGTACCAGACAGTACAGAGGGTGATTCAATTTGCGGCGACGAACTTTCACTTTTCGAACACGCACCCAAACATGCTATTAATAATAACAAGCCTGACTTTTGCCAACCACGGCGTATATTGTTGAACTTCACCTACACTCTCCAGCCTACTGGCAATAACTGCTTATCCCGCTTGACCAGTGCATTTCGCTACTGTTTGTATGGAAATTATTCTATTTGTAAGTGCTTCTTAATCCTGTGATTGAATCGACATAACAGGTACATCCGTACCCATGAGCGGCACCTTTAGACCTTTATGAGACCTGATGGGTGGTAGCGCAAAAATGGATGTGAACCTGCTCTCAGTTGGTTCGTGAGGCCGTAGACAGCTAAAACGTGAACTGTATAAACGAGGCTATTCCACAAGGTCCCTAATCAAACACTTGACGCGGGATGTCAAAATCAAAAGAATTACCAGCGCATAAATGGAGTGATTTAATTGAACACAAAGGAAGAGGTGAAAGCTGGAATCATAATAATAGGAAATGAGATTCTGTCCGGCCGCACACAGGATACCAACGTTTCCCATATAGCAGTTGTATTGAACGATTGGGGAATTACAGTCGCCGAAACCCGAATCATTCCCGATATCGAATCCGTAATCATCGATACCGTTCGCCATTTCAGCACATTATTCGAGTACGTTTTTACAACGGGTGGTATAGGTCCGACTCATGACGATATAACGGCAGCATGTGTCGCAAAAGCGTTCAACAGGCCGCTTATTGAAGACCCTCAGATAGCAAAACTCATACGATCGAGACCCACAAGCGAAGAGGTAATGAGATCACGCCTGCTCATGGCGCGCGTACCTGAAGGGTCCGGACTGATTGATAATCCAACCGGGGGACCACACGGGTTTTTTATCGAAAACGTTTATGTCATGGCCGGTATACCCAAAGTGATGCAGGCTATGTTGAGTACCCTGGCTGGACAGCTCGACGGTGGACATAAGGTATTATCCTGCTCCGTAACTGCCTATCTGGGCGAGAGCCAAATTGCCACTGAATTGGGCTATCTGCAAAATCAGTTTCCAGATGTAGACATAGGTAGTTATCCGTTTACAAGAAATGGCCGATATGGAACATCAATCGTTATTAGAAGTACCAACACAGATTTGTTGGATACGGTGTTACAGGAAGCCTGCAAACTTATCGAAAGGTCGGGTGGTTCGCCTGAAGATATTCATCGCTAGTAACTGGCGCAATGTAGTTTGGCTAGGCATGTGTTTTGTCTTTATACCCGATGTTCTTGCGCTAACCGAGTCGGAGGCAATTTCAGAATATCGCAATTCAGGCACAGCAAATAAAGCGCTGGCCATTTCAGGCAAGGGCGACCACATTGTTAGCTCGGTTATGCACTCCCAGGCGTCTCCAGCAATTGCATCGAGCAAAGCACTTGCTACGTGTGAGTCCAAACGGCTGGCTATGGATCACATTCAACCCTGCGAAATTCGCGCAGTTAATCAACGCCTCATAAGCACTGCAGATCAAATTCGCAAGGGAATACCAGAACCCCACCCCTTGTTTCTATGGAAACTTCAGTCGACCAGAGCAACGGTATATTTGGCGGGTTCCATACACGTACTGAAGCAAAGCCTATATCCTCTGGCCCAACAGTATCAATCCGCCTTCGATCTTTCAGAAACGGTAGTACTGGAAGTTAACACCATGGATATCAAGCAGAAAGATATGTCCAGGTTGGTAAACAAATACTTTTTACTTCCCGAAGCACAGTCCCTGCAACAAATTCTGAACGACACCGAACTTGCCTCCCTGGAAGCGTACCTTGGCCTTCGCAACACCACCATTCAGGCAGTTGAAAATCTGAAACCTTCGATGCTTGCATTACAATTATCATTAAACCAGCTAGTCTCAATGGGTTACCTGCAGGAACAGGGATTGGAGAAATTTTTCCTGAAGCAAATTGGATCACGGGATATTCTGCAGCTTGAATCAATCGAGCAACAATTCGACCTGCTGGGCAACCCCCCAATGAATCTGCAACGGGAAATATTGATGGACACCATAACTCAGGAAAACGAACTGGATGCAAATCTGGCTGCCCTGTTAACAGCCTGGCTCGGTGGAAACACAGAGAACTTTGAAGCACTAATACAGTTAATGGCCTCCGATTCGCCCGAGTACAAGGCATTTTCAGAAAGATTGCTGGATGACCGCAATATCACAATGGCTGCCAAAATAGATGCCTACCTGAGTCACAAGGGCACTTACTTCATAATGATTGGCGCAGCTCACCTCGTTGGAAAAAAAAGCGTAATCACACTACTCAGCCAGAAAGGTCACGTTGTGGTTCAGCTGCATTCTGATGATCAGATTTAACACGCTACCTGCATAGACCCATGCATCAACTAAGCTCCCGATTCCAACCTGGCTCTCCTCTTCTTCGGTCTGCTCACATTCAAACACTATTTGCCAGTTCCGGATATCGCTCCCGCAGGGTGCAAAAACTTGCACGCCGTTTTTTGGCCAACACCCGTCGCGAAGTTATTTTCTGTAAGGACAATGTCAGGCTTGAAGCATGGGTAACCAGACAGCCTGGCTCAGTAAGTGCAAATCCACCGCTGGTAATTATCATCCACGGTTGGTTAGGCAGTGCTGATTCCAGCTATGTAATTGACGCTGGACAGCAGCTATACACTGAAGGTTTTTCAATTGCTCGCCTAAACCTCAGAGATCATGGAGAAACCCATCATTTGAATACACAGGTGTTTCATTCAGCCCGAATCCATGAAGCCCTGGATGCGTGTCTACACCTGATGCAAGGATCAGCTGATCAGAAATGCACGTTATTGGGGTTCTCGCTGGGCGGCAATTTTGCGTTAAGGATCAGCGCTTTATTGGGTACCCACTCGAAGCTGAACGGTACTATTGCTGTATGTCCTCTCGTTGAACCTGAAATAGCAATGCATGCTATAGATACTGGCTGGTTTGCCTACCAATGGTATTTTTTAAAAAAGTGGCGTAGTTCAATGCTTAAGAAGCAGCGAATCTATACTCAATACGATTACCGGGAAGCGCTCAGGCTTAATTCTGTTTCGGCGCTAACAGAACTATTCGTCAAACAGTCAACACCTTACGAAAATACAGCACACTACTTTCAGGCCTATTCCATTGCGGGAGACCTGTTGGACGGTCTTGGTACCCCCTCTCACATTATCGCCGCAAAGGACGATCCTATAATTCCGCATACCAGTTTTTTTCAAATAGCTTGTCTTGGCCAGCGCAATTCTGCGATCCAGATACACATGCAAACCCATGGTGGTCATTGTGGATTTATCGAAGATTTTGCATGTAATTCATGGCTGAATACAGCCTTGCTTGAATTGCTGAATGATCAGAATAAACGGGCCACTCAAGACACAAACCAGTTACATTCCTGAAAACTCCGACTAAGGCCAGTGCTCGTGTTAAACTGTGTTCCCTTAAATTTACGGGAGGTTCACATGCTTCGCCTGTGCAGTTGGATTTTTATTGCATCGATATTTGGCCTGCTTTCGCTCCCTATCCAGTCAGCAGCCACAACCTGTACCCAGGGCCAGCTTAGCCGACAAATAGAAGTCGTGTACGTAAACCCCGATCTCGCATTGCCTTGTGAAGTACTCTATGACAAGCGAGATGAAGGGTCACAGCGTATATTATGGCGAGCTGAAAATTCTCAGGGCTATTGTGAGGAAAAAGCGGAACAATTGATTCAAAAACACCGCGCCTGGGGATGGCAATGCTCTCGGAACGATGATCTGGAATCCCGGAATACTACCCTGGAGGAAGTGACCAGACCATAGAACAAGTTCTTATTGTCCGACAATAAGCCTGTTCAGCTTGCATTCAGTTATTGACTCTATACTCCGAATCAGTAGATTGGCACTCAACTCATGCTGAACTGATATTTCCAGGAAGGACGCTATTATGCAGCGCAATAAAAAATCCACCCGCAGATCCGGTCTTGTCACGGCTTTTTGTTCGGCCACGGCTTTTTGTTCGGCCACGGCTTTTCATTCGGCCACGGCGTTTTTCTCAGCCACGGCGTTTTTTTCGGCCGCTGTATTTTCAAGCCTGGCAAGTCATGCGCTCACTCCCTCCGAATTTGAGCTGGCAGGCACGCAAATTGATCGCATCACCTCCGCACATACCATCAATGCATACAGCTCCCTGGATCGACAGTTTTTGCTTCTGGCTGAGGGAAGAAAGCGTCACTACCTGCTAAATCTTGGAAGCGCATGCCACAGGCTGGCCTGGGCTGAAAATATCAATATTTCACAAAGTGATGACACTATACACGCGGGTTTTGATTACGTTAGCGTAGATGGAGATCGCTGCGAAATAGGCGAAATTCGCCAGATAAGTCACGAAGAGATGCAGGCAATTGTCTGGTCACACAAGGTTTAAGAAGACTACTAAACTGGCAGAAAATGTACGGGATAATTGATACGGGTGCGCGACACATCCTTTTTGCCAAAATCAAACATTCGCACCCTGCTTACAATCTTGGTAACAAGACTTTCATCGTCCAGTTCTGAAGATTGAACACTGCACTCCACCACCGCACCCATTGAATCGATAATGAGTTCCAGAACAACCTGCCCCTGAAGTCCCGGGTCGGTTCTGAGCGCGCGATTGTAAATAGCGAAAATTGCCCCTTTATTGGCATCAAACACCCTTCTGATATCTTCTATACTGCGCTCGCGCAGGTCTGGCGACTGTCGACTGCGATTCCCTCCCGACCCTCTCGAGCCCTCTACTGCCTCAACCTTGGTTGTCGCGCGTCCGGACAGGGCAACACCCCCCGTGGTTTTTGATAGCGAGGAAACATCTATGCCGGAACTTCGGCTGTTCTGTTTGGATCGAATGATTGAACGATCCAGACTTGCAGCTTCACCCTCTCCTCGCTGTATCGCAGCAGTATCCCGCAATTTTGACACATCCACTGCATTACGCATGTCTGCAAACGCATCCTGAAATGCCAGCAGGCCGGAAACCTGTGCTTTTTCTCGCGCATCTGCCACACGGGCCTGCGTCTTAACAACGGGCATTTCTGGTTCCGTGTTTACAAGGGGTTCTACATCAGGAATTTTTTCCACCAGGGGTTCGGGCGCAGGAGGAATTACGACTTGCGGCTTCTGCATCACAAGCTGCGCCAGCTGGGGCGGCAGTTTTTCCAACTGTGCCCGTTGTAGTTCGGGTAAAGTAATTAACGGTATTCCAAGCCCGAGTACCAGAACGAAGCCCAGAAACACTCTCAATATAACGCGAAACCTGCGTTGTTCTTCTACAGAAATAACCCAGGGCAATTCAAAATCCGAAGCTGCAACAACAACGCTCATGAACTTAGCTTCTCCCCGGCAACAGCATTTATGGCCGCTCCATTTATAGCTGCGGCGCTTGTGGCCGCGGCGCTTTTATTTAAGGCGAGAGAGATGTGTGCAAAATCAACGGACTGGCAGGTCAACATAATTTTCTTAAGTAACCAGTACGGTATTTGTTTGTCACCCATAATAGTTACCCGGTGCCCTCCCTGGGGAATCTCGGGCTTTCTGCTGGCCTGGTGTTTTAGTTCCTTCTCAAGCCCGGAGATGAGCATCTGCTTTGATTCCTGCACAGAAGATACGTCAGCAACTGATCTCCCCATTACAATAATGTTGGTTTCATCGACAGAAATTACCAATTGTTCTTCCGGACGTGATTCTGAACTGCTGTCGGGTAGTTTGATATTGCTACTGGTCTGTAATACCTCTACATCCGAGGAATTAACCATGAGAAAAAAGACCAGAATCGTAAATATATCCATCAGGGATACAAGGTTAAGCGTGCTTGCCTTTTTAGAAGCCTTTTGAGTTTTCCGGCGCCGGGATATACGAATAGAACTCATTGGTATCCTCTATCTACGAGCGCTGTGCAATTTGTTTTTCGCCCGCAGATGCAAGCGGGCTGCTGTTATTCTCTGAGGGAGAATCGCCAAGGGATATAAGGGGAAACAACTCCGCATCCACTACATCCAGCGCCTGGTAAGCACGATAGGAACGCACCCTGTCCATCACAGATACCAGAGTTTGGTAGTCCGTATCACTTTCCAATAAGATCGTAATGTCGCGCTTGTCCGGAGCCCGACGTTTTAACTCCCGCATTACCAGAGATAAAGCTTCGTAGTCGTGCTGTCCCCTAATTTGCGGCAGGTCCTTTATTTTACCGCCCCGCCCATCTGCTATGCTCAGGAATCCATCATGTACAACAACTTCCAGATGTAGCGTTTCCCCAATTGTTGCGGCAGAAGAATCTGCAGACGGAAATTCCAGCTCAATTATGCTGGTATGCGTAAATACCATGGAAAGCAACAGCACGGGAACCAGAACAATCATAAGGTTCATAAAAGGCGTCACATCCAGATCGGTACTCTGGGTATGTAATTTGTGCCGCCGTATTCTATGCATAGACATCAGAAATTTACCTTTCAGGCCGTTCTTCAAGCAAGTTCAGAAACTTGACGACAGTAATTTCAAGACTCTCAACTATAGAACTTGTTTTGCTCAGCAAGAGCGAGTGTACGAGTAAGAGGGGAATCGCCACCATGAGTCCAAATGCGGTGGTGTTCATGGCAATGGATATACTCTGGGACAACAAGCTGGCTTTTTCCGCAGGATCGGCATTGGCAACCGCAGTAAATGCCGCAATAAGACCAATTATGGTTCCCAGCAATCCAAGCAAGGTGGCGATGTTTGCAAATGTAGCCAGATAGGGAGTGCGTCGTTCAATTTTCGGCAGGGCTTCAAGCAATCCTTCTTCCATCGCATATTCAATGTCCTGACGACGGCGGCTGGAACGCATCCTGTTAAGGCCATCGACGACGATCCGGGCAATGGGAGAAGAAGAGCGTCGCGCAATTTCAGCCAACTCTTTAACTTTTCTCGCTTTAAGCAAAGGCAACATTTGTTCATAATCTTTACGGTTATGCCGGGTTTCATGCGCCAGAAAAATAAATCGTTCCAGGGCGATTGCAAATCCGATCCCCATCACAACAGCGATGGGATACATAAAGGGCCCACCTTCCTGGAAAAACGCGACAAATGTAGTATAAAAATCCATGGTTACTTCTCCGTGCCTGCTGCTTGTAATCGTTCGTGATAGTTTAATTCTCGCCGGTAGGCGGGGGGATATAAGCGCCGGAATACATCCAGCTCAGGTGATTCGGAATCCATTGCAATTTCAGGGATGCCATCGGGTGGTTGCCATGGAAGGATATAGAGCACTTTCGGCAATTCCTGATTTCCCGAGACGAGCGTTTCTTCGAGCTGTATCGTATTGGCGTCTTTTCGGGGAGCGCGTGTCTGGTTTGTAATCGGCTCAGGCCTTAAAGAAGACGCGTGTGAACGTTCGGCTTCTGCATCAACAGGAAACACCAACGTGAGAAAGAACACGGCAGAAACACCAGTAAGCATCAGGCGTGAATGAGGATGAATATTCATATCTTAAACACCTTAAAAATTGTCCGTTGCCAGCATCGATGACTGCCGTCGTTCCAGATCCCTGATCCAGTTCCCTACCTTTTGATCAGGTTCATTTAAGCCTGCCAGATAGCTATGGTATGCGCTGAGAGCCGACGCATATTTACCCATGTACAGCTCATATAGAATGCCAAGATTGAGATGTACTTCGCTAAATTCCGGCATCGCTTCCAGACACGCCAGATAATGGGCCTCAGCCTGTACAAAATCACCTGCTTCCCTGGCCATTATTCCCAGCTGGTTCAATGCATCACAACTTCCCGGCTGAATAACCAGCACGCGTCCAAAAGCCTCAGTTGCTGTATCCGAATCACCCAGGTTTCTGCTAACAATTCCCAAATTTATCCACGGACTTACCAGCTCCGGTTGTTCTTCTGTCAGTCTTAGCAGAGTGACTTTAGCCGCGTCCAAATCACCGCTTTTTAACTCAGCATCGGCCCTATCAAATAGAGAAATGGCAGATGTTTTAAACCCTGAACGATTGCGAGCCTTTTTATCAGGTACCGCGGTTGGCCGACTGTTCCCGCCTGATTCAAAATTTTCAGGAGCGCCAGAGGATTGACACCCAGTCACGAGAAACAAACAACAGATACATATCAACTCACGAAACACACCCATAGCTTTAGTACAACTCATCAACATACGCCACCCTTCGCTCCTGTTTTGCATACCTTCCCGGCATCAGTTCCCGCAACCGTGCGAAACTGTGTTTTACCCACTCATCATAATAGCCATCCCAACTTCGACGCTGGTTTAACACATGCAGGGAGATTGCCTGTTCCTCAAATGGATATGCCTGTTCTTCCAGCAAGAGTTCATACTGCGCAAGTTCCATATCGTTCAAACCGGCAGGTCGTTCAGAGCCGTACAACGATTCGCCTAAAGCGGCATAGAGTTCTGCAATTTCATAAGTGGCAGCACTGGAATATTTCGCCACTTTGTACTCCGACAGTTTCTCAAATTCAGCAACCGATTGGAGAAGTGCTTTCTGCTTTTGTTTAAGACTTCGCTTCAATGGCAACTTTAGCGATATTATTCGATACGCATCCCGGGCGTCGATCGCAAATACATATTGGGATTCGGCCGCCAAACTGGTCGCCCGCGAATACAGGGAAGCATCATTTCCTTTAGTTAATGCCGCGTGAAAACCGATTTTTTTTCTCAACCAGAACCGCCGCTTATCAGGAGCGTTGGTCTTTTGGTAAAGTTGATCCATATGATGCATAGCTTCAAGGTTCAGCGCTTTTGGAATATCGAATTTATGTGCATAGTCTCGAAAATGTTCGATTGCCTCAGGGTATGCTTCGGCAAGCAAAAACAGTTCTGCCGCATGGTATTTCGCTACACGCGCAATTTCCGTGTCCTGGTGTTGTACAGATAACGTGAGTAATTCCATTGCCGCATCCGACCATCTATGTGATTTTTCATAGTATCCTGCCAATCTCCTGGAGATATCAGCAGATAATTTGTGCCGGGGATACAGCGATCTGAATCGCTTTAGATTCAGGGCAGCAAGATCCCAGTTTTGCATGGCTTCAAAAACAGCAACTGCATCATACAGACTCCTTATTGCCAGCTTGTTTTCCGGGGCTTCTGCATGGGCTCTCAGATAATGGGCAACAGCATTTTCCATTTTCCCGGATAGCTCAGACAGTTCTCCCTGTTTGTAGATGGAAGCAAGAATACGTTCTCTCAGGGCGGTATCATTGGTGGGCATCAGTTTTCGATAGGCATTCTCAGCCTCAACAAATGCAGACAATTCAAAATAGCTATGCCCCGTTATCAATAGGGCATTGGCTCGCAATTTCCTGTCCAGATCCAAAATTGATAACAACTGACTTGCCAATTCAATCGCATCTACATACTGACCAGTTGAATACAAGGTATTGGCAGCCGCTGCCTGTACGCCCGGTGCTCTTGAATCGTTGGGAAACATCAGCGCAAATTCTATTTGTGCAGCAATTTTTTTGTCCTGCCAATGGGCAACCCTTGCATCCGAGCGGAGCAATAAGGTGTCCAGACCAAGCACCGCTGCATAACCTGCTTCCGCTGCGTGTTCATTCTCTGGATATTCCCACACAATCCCCTGATATGCGCTTACTGCGGCTTCATGTTTTCCCGCCTCTGTGTATGCTTCACCTGAGAGGAACAAAACGTTTGCGAAATCCTCGTGTTCGGGGAAGGTCTGCAGTATCTGCTCATACCAATCTGCGGATTGTATATACGCATCGGGGAGCTTGCTTATCTGTGCTTCAGAATGGCTTTTTTGAGCCAGTTCAAAAAGGTAGTTTTCCAGTATCTGCAGATAGTGTTCACGCGCACCAGAGTCGTGTAAATTCCAGAACTCGCTACGAATACCGTAACGTTCAACAAACTCCTGCTTTCTCGGAAACACTTCGGATGGAAAATCTGCTTCAATAAGCGTGTCTATCATCTGGCGATGAAAAGCAGGAGCGCGTATATCCAGCGCATTTTGATCTATAAATGTTTGCAGGCTGAATACGCTGTCCAGAAAACGCGCATTGTCTCGATAGTCCTCCGCCAGTGTTTGATAGACAATATGTTGCCAATCAGGTTTTCCGCGCACCGCCATATGCTCCGCTAGTGTCCGGGCACCGTCCAGATAGGATAGTGTGTGAACCAACACTCGCAGGGAATCTTCAAGTATTTCTGAATCGCGGGTATCCCGCTCCCCATCTTGCATAATCTGTCCCAGCAAGTTCAGAAAACTGGGCACAGCGGCATCCAGATCCGATAACTTGAACAAAGACCAGCCTTGCATATATAGCGCATTGCGCGCATAAACGGATGCCTGACCATGGTCTACGACATACTTGTAATCGACCACCGCCTGCTGGTATACACCAGCGGAAAACTGTAACTCGCCTCGTCTGAAATGTGCCTCAATACTATAAGTACTTTGAGGGTATTCCGAGAGCAGTTTGTTTAGATAGCGAAGCGTTTCTGTCTTGTTACCGTTTAGTTCATAGGCCCGTGCCAGCTGATAATAAATCAAGTCCAATTGAGCAGAGGGAGTAGTTTTAAGAAGTGACTCATAAAGCCCAATTGCCACCACATACGGTTCTGATTCCCCCTCAATATCCCGTTGTTCGCCCCTCCCCATTTCCAGGTCGGCTAGACGTTTGCCGATCGAGTGTTTTTCACTGACTTCAGGTATTTCGCTGTACACGCGCTGGTACGCCTGAATAACATCTGCGGCAGAGGGCTTCACCGGAATTGCAACAAATTTAACTGCGGGTAAGGCTTCAACAACCTGGGCGAGGCTGGTATTTTCTTCACCCTGAAACTGCCTTTGTCCACCAGAACCGCTACACGCACCCAATACAATCACCACCGGAACCACCAAAAGAGCCAGGGGCAGGGAAAGGAAATTCCGCTTGGGTATGGATAAGCACACGACGCTGTTCACGAGCTTTCAAAGCCTGCAGCAGCGTTTTTGTGTTCTGCTTTCGCAGCAAGCAAATCGCTTGTTCGGGCAATCGCCACTCGCGCAATCAGCAAGTACCGTTCTACCCGCCTGATTTCCCGTTTCATACCGGAACGTATTTCCCCGGCAAGCATTTCCTGCCTATTATGCAAGGCCGCACTGATCGCTAACTCCAGGCCGTGTACCCGTTTTGGTAAACTCTCCAAGCCAATCGCAATTCCGTTGTCATAATTGTGCTCTGCCCGATTCAGTCGAGATCTGGCTGCATCAACCTGTTCCATGTCATTTTCATGGACTTGCAAACGTTTGTTAATCAGCTGTAAACGTGCCGGTTTGGTATCGACCAGGTCAAAAAACCGGAGACCCCGCAATCGTTCAACTCGATAAACAAGCCGGGCACGCTGCGCATCGTCCAATTCTTTTTCAGCAACCACACGCATTCGAGACAGGGAACGGATACTTTCCTCTTGCTGGTGTGACGCGATAGACAACATCCATTCATCAGAATATTCCGCTTTTCGAGTGTTTAGCACCGAAACCCGTGACCGTAACTCGGCTATTTGTGCAACGAGCAGGTCGCGTTTATCAACCAGGCCCTGTTCCTGCAATACAAGACGTGCAGCCCGGGTTCTGCGTTTAATTTCTATTGCGGCTAAATTCAGTGCCTCTAGGTTTTCCGGTATTGTTTCCAGATAAGCGTCCATTTTTTTTAGCTCGGACCAATCCGACAGCAACCCGTGAACGGTTTCAGAGCTTAACCATTCAAGCCAATCGGAATACCCGATCTCTTCCTGCCATTCCAGAATCGCCGCACTATGCCTCGCTTCGTCAACGTGCGGGCTAGCAAAGGTAGCAAGAAATTCACCCATCCATTTCGAATCTTCAGCCTGTATGCGAATGCTTTTCAGGGTATCCAGTCTGCTTTGAAACGTTTTTTCAGCATCTCTGTATGCATGCAAGACTGCTTCGTGAGTAACGGTTCCTTCCTTTGAGAGCAGTTCCAGGCTCATGGGTAATCCCAGATAGGCTTTCGCCGAACTTGCAGTCCAGTTGTTCTGGTTCTTAAGTTTCTGCCAGACACGGCTTGCCACTTCTGCATCCTGATCCTGCATGGCTGTACTGGCATAACTGGCCAGTGCCAGATTCTGGTAACGGCCTGAACCGGGCAAAGTATCAAGCAGTTGCTCGGACAAACTTACACCCGCTCTGGTTAACGCATTTTGTGGTCGAGCTGCATCGGCCTGCGTCTTTAACCGGGCCAGAGCCACTCTGGAGCGCTGAACAATATCCTGCGTTTCCGCACTGTAAACCGGCAGGTGTGAAAGCGTACTAAATACATCGTAGGCAGCATCAAAGTCTGAAGCAGAAGTAATTTCCCCTTCCGGCTCAAGCGTACTGCCCTGATAGAACGCAACACCCAGGTTGAACAGGCCATATACCTGTAGAGTATTGTCCACCGGAATCGTGTTCAAAATATCCTGTGCTTTATCAAGTTCGCCTGATTGAATGGCCAACTCTGCACGCATGAATTGCACTTCGGGGTGCATTAACTGACGTCCCAACCAGTTGCGATCCAACTGTATAACACCAAGTTGGACAGCCAGCTTATCCCAATCCTGACGCCTGAAATATTCCCGGGCCAGATGAAAGGCCAACCTTTGTTGTTCCAGATTGTCTAGTTGCTCGGCGTCAATACCCGAAAAAATATCATGCGCGTAATTGAACATCCCGTTGGCAAACGCAAAACTGCCCTTGGCTACTCTGAACCGTACTGGATCATCGCCCGTTCGATTTTGGGTTTCTGCTACCAGGGCCCGGACCATCGCTCCCTCATATTGTCCCTGGTAGTATTCGTAAAGGACTGTGCCGTAGGAGAGTTCTTCCAACGGACTAATATCCTGCAGACCAACAACACAGGTGATGAGCAAATTGCACAGGATAGTATTCATTTAACAAACAAGCTCAGGACGAAACGCTAACGACAAAGTCCGGTTGGTATTTCGCCGTAGAATCTGAAATTTTTAGCTCTACGAAAGTAGGCTCAAAGTTTTTTTCAAATTCCGCGGTTGCTGCCCGTTTGTATTCTCGCCCATTGGGGCCCTTACCAATGAAAAACGCACTTATCCGATTAGAACCCTGTTTCACATTACCTATGAATAATCGCTGAACCCCGCCTCGATACAGGGCATCTATTTGTAGTTCCGTATACAGGTAATGGCTAACTTCTTTTCCATTCAACTTCAGCGTTACTGAATCAAGATTAAAGAAGTCCCCCACATTCATGGAAAGATATACGGCAACCTGGGAGCTTGCCGGATACAACAGTTCTTCCTCCAGTATAAGCAGGTCGCGTTTTAGCTCTATCAACGATTGCTTGATCTCTTCCATTTGGGTGTCAAGCTGCTCCCCATGTAAGGGTCTATCCAGAAGAGAACAACAAAGTATCAGATACAGGACAGTGAGATGGATCCTTAGCATAATGTACTTATTCCTTGATCAGTTGCTTTACCACCTTCAGGTATTGGGCTTCGTCGCCTGGCTGGTATCCTCGATGGATATACCGCACCACACCATCCCGATCGATCAAAACACTACTTGGCATCGCTTCAAGTTCGTAAAGTTCTGAAATTTTTTGCCCGGAATCTATGAGCACGGGAAAGGAAACCCCGGTTTCTTGCGCCAGAGCTCGGGCGGGTATCGGATCACCTTCCACGTTCACAGACAACACTGCAAAACCGGCATCCTGGTAACGCTTGTGAATTCGATCAAGTAAGGGCATTTCCTGCCTGCAGGGTCCACACCAGCTTGCCCAGAAATTAAGCAAAACCACACGTCCCCGGTACTCATTCAGTCTCAGGTTCTCACCTTGCAGGCTTTTTAGAGTAAAGTCGGGGGCATCGTCCTGCACGGTAATGGCATTGCTGGTCACGGTAAGGGTAACCAGGCCGAGGTAAATCAGAAATTTAACAATTTGGATCCGACATTTGTTCACAATAATTACTCCGCAATCTGTGTCTAAACAAGCACATCGATGTCACCGTCGATAAATCCAGTTCAGCTTTCCCTTTGGTCAGCCTTACTACCACTATCCCTGTCGGCTGATTAATCGTACAACCGGTGGCGATCAATGTTTTGCTCCTTGCGGCGCAGTCATTACCATCCCTGGTAATGTTATTGATGATGTCGAAATCCGTTCCAACCCATCAAATCCAACACACAAAAACACTCTTTGCGAAATATTGTAATCCTGTCAATCGAAACCGGGGTTCCCCGACTACTCGCACTGCCAAACCTGCTGGAGGTATGTCAGTCACGACAGCGAACCCCGACTTCTAAACTGTGTCTGAGACACTGTCTGAAACCTTACATTAATGGAGTATGCGGCATGGTTATGGGGTACAGATCACAATCTGTTCATCCAGAAGACGCAGCGAGTGCGTTATGAGAGGAAAGTCAATCTTCGAGTTGTAACAAATCGTCAGAGAATTGTAATTTTCCGTCACCATCGATAATGATGGCATCTATCCCCGGAAGTGAATTAACCAGAGCAAGGCCCTTTGCTGGACCCAGAACGAACACGCTGGTGGACAGTGCATCAGTAAAAGTTGCCTCCTCGCCCAGTATGGTAACGCTGCGACTGGATTGCGCACTCTGCCCGGTCCCCGGGTCCAGAATATGGTGGTAACGCACACCTTCTTCAATAAAATACCGCTCATAATCTCCGGATGTCGATATGGCTGTATTCTCCAGCGGCAGGACGGCAACCATCGCCTGCGGGTCACGCGGATTTTTGACCCCTACAGACCATGGCTGACCTCTATGGTCTCCGACAATACGACTATCTCCTCCTGCAGAGACCATGGCCTGACTAAATCCAAGATCAATCAACAGGTTGATACACCGATCAACTGCGTAGCCCTTGGCAATACCGCCAAGATCTACATAAACACTTTCATGCGCAAAACGTATAGCCTGCTTTTCGTTGTCAAACACCAAGTGTCGGTAATCAATGGCCGCGAGTGCCTTCTCCATTTGCGCATCTGCAGGCCGGTGCGCTTCCCTGTAGTCGTAATACCTGCCTACGGATGCATAGGTGATATCAAAGGCTCCATGTGTAAGCTCGGAAATGCGATTACTTTTTTTTATCAAATCAAATAGCTCGGAAGAAACCCGGTAAGCCGAGGGATGCGCATTTTTGTTTAACAGGGACAACTCGCTCGTCTTTTTGTAGGGACTCATGAGCGCATCTATTCTGCGCATCTCACTCATCACGGCTGCGAGCGCTTGTTCAGCGACAATCCCGTTTTCATGCCAAACTTCGGCATGAATTTGTGTGCCCATAATGGATTCGGTTTTTTTAAACCAATCTGCCGCTGCCGTGCCGGACACAAGCGACAGGCAAAGAACCATCACTGCTAGTGGTATGCCTGAAGGTATTAGGTTTGCATGCATGCTCATCCAATTCTGCGTTTCAGTGGCCTGCCAGGTTTCATGATAACATTCCCCCCTACAAAAACTGCCAAGTACATCGGCCTGGATATGAGAGTTACTTAATATAGATGCAACAACCTGCCGCAACTACACAAAACTGGACCAACAGCTTTTCCGCAGCAATTGGCGATACACCACTCATTCGTCTGAGTACCCTGAGCAGGGAAACCGGTTGCAATATTCTTGGCAAAGCAGAATTTTTGAATCCGGGCGGGTCAGTAAAAGACAGGGCTGCACTGGGCATGATAGATGCAGCAGAAGCCAGTGGCAGGCTTGTGAAAAACGGAACTGTGGTGGAAGGTACAGCAGGGAATACCGGAATTGGACTGGTGCATATCTGCAACGAGCGTGCGTACCCCTGCGTAATCTACATGCCGGATAATCAGTCACCCGAAAAAGCCCAACTTTTGCAAACTCTGGGTGCAGACGTTCGACAGGTTCCAGCAGTCCCTTATAAAGATCCGGCAAATTTCCAGAAACAGGCAGGTGAATATGCCTCAACTACCCCTGGAGTATTCTGGACTAACCAGTTTGACAATACCGCCAACAGGGACATCCACTTTCGCACTACCGGTCCCGAAATCTGGCGACAGACAGATGGCCTGGTCGACGCATTTGTAACGGCATGCGGAACCGGTGGCACGCTTGCCGGGGTAAGTCGATACCTTAAACAGAAAAACCAAAATATACAGATCGTACTGGCAGACCCCATGGGTAGTGCCCTGTACAACTATGTAAAAACCGGGCTGCCCGAGATAAGCAAGGGTCCGTCAATCACCGAGGGCATAGGCAATAGCAGAATTACCGGCAATCTGGCAGATACCCTCATCGACGATGCCGTTCAGGTACAGGATCTGGATATGATCAACGTACTATACAAACTATTGATGAAGGAAGGCTGGTATCTGGGCTCTTCAACGGGTATCAATTTGTGTGCGGCCGTGCAGACCGCTCTAAAACTGGGACCGGGGCACACCATCGTAACCATGTTGTGCGATAGTGGTAACAAGTACCAGTCCAGACTTTACAACAAGGAATTTCTACAGGAAAAGGGGCTCGCATAATGCGCATCCAACCCAGCGCTCTGGTCGAACTGGTGAGTGAAATTTTTGTAAGCTTTGGTGCAAGCTCTGCACATGCCACAGAGGTATCGGAACACCTTGTACAAGCAAACCTCAAAGGACACGATTCCCATGGTGTTGGCATGATACCCGCATATGCTAACAATTTAAAAAAGGGATACCTAGACCCCGACGCCAATATCAATGTAATTAAAGACAAAGGACCAATATTGCTGGTAGATGGCCAAAAAGGCTTTGGCCAGGTCGTGGGGAGACAAGCAACCGACCTTGCCCTTAAGCGTGTTAAAGACACGGGCATCGTTTGCCTGGGATTACGTAATGCACATCACCTGGGCCGCATTGGCAGCTACGGAGAACAATGTGGCAATGCAGGATATGCCTCTGTGCACTTTGTAAATGTTGTGGGCCACCAGCCAGTCGTAGTAGCCTTTGGAGGCAGAGAGCCTCGCATGACAACCAATCCGTTCTGCTGTGTGGTACCTCGAAAAGGCGCTCCGCCAGTTGTTCTGGATATGGCAACGAGTGCAGTTGCGATGGGAAAAGTTCGGGTCGCCCACATAAAAGGCGACCAGGTGCCACCCGGCGCATTGGTGGATCACGAAGGCCAGGATACCACCAACCCGGACGTCATATACCGGGAACCACGGGGCGCCATGAGTCCCTTTGGTTTACACAAGGGTTATGGCCTGGCCCTGATGTGCGAGTTGATGGGTGGCGCGCTGGCAGGTGAATGGACTGCACAGCCCGAACAACCAAGGCCCGGAACCATAGTAAACAACATGCTCATGTTCGTATTTGACCCTGACATTTTCGATGGTGCGCAACAATTTGAAAAAGAAGTGGAAGCCATGCTTGCCTATATATTATCCAGCACTCCAGCGAAGGGCGTTGACAAGGTGCGCATCCCCGGCCAACCGGAACAGGAGGCGATGGCAGATAGAAGCCTCAACGGGATAGAAATCGACGAAAACAGCTGGTCAGGGATAATAGCCGTAGCCGAAGCTCATGGACTAAATGTCAGCGCGTATTCCGGATAATTCACTTTAGCCTGCGCTCGAACAAATCCATTAACCGTTCCCAGTGTCTCTCGGCGGAAACCTTGTGATAGATATCATCACCGCGAAGCGGAAAAACAAATCCATGTTTGGTATCGGGATACCATTCCACACGCCAGTCTATATCTGTAAGCAGAAGAAAATCTTCCAGGGCGTCAATCATCTCGGGTGGTGCCCATTCATCAACTGCGGCAAGACCAAAATAGATTTCTCCGTCAATTTCTCTGGCTCTCAAATGCGGTGACTTTGGGTCATCGGTAAAAAGACGAATGCCGTGGAAGCTTGCCGCTGCCTGCATGCGGGGAGAAAATGTGCTGGCGGCAGAAAACACGAAGGGCCCGCTCATACAGTAGCCCACGCAACCCATCGGCCCCGCAGATGCCTGCTCCTCACTTTCCAAAAAATTTAGAATAGACCGCGTATCTGCATCCACCATATCCGTGCTCAGGGAATTCATAAGCTTGAACATGTACTCCCGACCCTTTTCTGTGCGATTTAAAACAAAATCCCTGTCTTCACGATAGTAGAGATTGGGTAAAACAACATAATACCCGGCAGTACCCAGACGAACGGCCATGTCGTGCAACTCTTCCCGTTTTCCCGGAGCATCCATATAGAAAATAATTACCGGATACTTACGGTCAAGCTCAGGATAAGTGATAAAAGTATTCATCAATCCATCCGCAGTCTGTATATCCAGTTCTCTTTGAATCATTCGTCCTATCTCCCCGATGTAGTCTATATTTTCATTTCACAACTATCCTGGGCCAATATCAACGCTGTCGCCCATTTCGTCCCTGCTTTTAAGATACCGCAGGCTCCGAATACTGCACTTTATGTTGCTCTACTCTCGTCCATTAGGAAACCCTCCCGGGAACTGTTAAAGTGCTTTCTTTGGATATATCCACACGGGTTTTCCTGAATTCTAAACACTGCCTTTGAGCAACTTGCACGATGACCAAAATAGAACTAAAAGAAGCCGGCCTTAAAGTAACACTCCCACGACTACGGGTTATAGAGATTCTGGAACAGGCAGATTCCCATCACATGAGTGCCGAAGACATTTACAAGGTGCTGCTTAACAGTGGCGACTCTATTGGTCTTGCAACAGTTTATCGGGTACTAACCCAGTTTGAATCAGCTGGAATTGTGGACAAACACAATTTTGATGAACAACATTCTGTATACGAGTTGTCTACGGCAGATCACCATGACCACATGATAGACGTAGATTCAGGCAAGGTAATCGAATTTGTGAATACTGAGATCGAACAATTGCAGGCCAAAATAGCTGAACAACACGGTTATGAACTGGTTGACCACGAATTGGTACTGTATGTACGTCCCAAATCCTGAGTGCTTTACCCGCTAAGCGGGACCAGCACAGATTTCGCTCCGAAATGCGAATAACTCCCATTTACATTTAGAAGCCATTCCTTATACTTGCTGGATGGTTAAACTTCGCCAGCTCAAAAAAAATACCCGAGCCAGGGTAGTTGGCTACGACCCCGAAGATTCGGTGTATGCACTACGCCTGCAAACTCTGGGGCTAACCCCTGGTACACCCTTTCAACTTGTGAGATTTGCACCGCTGGGTGATCCGGCCGAACTACACTGTCGCGGTACCCGACTCACCCTGAGGCCTTCAGAGGCCGATTGTCTTCAACTCGAACTACTATGACCGCTTCCATAACCCTGATCGGGAATCCCAACTGCGGGAAAACCACCGTATTTAATGCACTCACCGGAGCACATCAACAGGTTGGAAACTGGCCAGGTGTAACCGTAGAAAAACGCAGCGGCTTCACCACGCATGGGCATAATCGACTGGAGGTAGTCGACTTGCCCGGGATCTACAGTCTGCTGTCCTCTGATACCCAGGGTGCGATGGACGAACAAATTGCACGAGAATATCTGCACCAGAACCCAAACCAGATAATAGTTAATGTGATTGACGCATCCAGTCTGGAGCGCGGCTTGTTTCTGACTACACAACTTCTCGATTTGGACGCACAGGTAATAGTTGCGCTAAATATGATGGATATTGCAGACAAACACGGTTTGCATATAGACAGCTACAGATTATCGCAAGCGCTGGGTTGTCCGGTTATCCCCCTGATTGCCAATCGCAAGGATGGCATCGGAGCACTCATGGATGTCATCGAAAGCATGCTGGATAAACCGGAACCTCGTTTACCCATATTGTTGGATGCGCAAACCGAGACAGATATCGCCGAACTCAGCCAGTCTCTCAAGTCCACTGGCTTGAATTCAAATATACGTATGGTTGCTACCGCATTGCTAAGCGGCAACCCTGCAACGGAGTACCTGGGTGAGACAACGTTCAATTATACTCCGCACACTCATCCCGCAAACATCAGTATCCAAAGGTACAAGGCCGTGGATGCCTTGTTAAAGCCTATCGTAAGCGTTACGCCGGTAAGGTCTACGTTAACTGATATTGTTGACAGTGTTGTGCTGCATCCCATACTTGCCTTTCCCATTTTTCTGTTCGTTATCTACCTGATGTTTATGTTTACCATAAACGTTGGCAGCGCCTTTATAGACTTGTTTGATATAACAGCCATGGCGCTCTTTGTTGAAGGGCCCAGACAGTTGTATGCCTATCTCGGTTTTCCTGACTGGATATCTACATTTTTGGCGGACGGTGTTGGGGGAGGTGCTCAACTGGTTGCCTCATTTATCCCGGTGATTGGCTGCATGTTCCTGTTTTTGTCCTTTCTGGAAGATTCCGGTTATCTGGGAAGAGCCGCCTTCATCATTGACCGACTGATGCGCAGGATTGGACTGCCAGGAAAATCCTTTGTCCCTCTTATCGTAGGTTTTGGCTGTAATGTACCGGCAGTTATGGCGACCAGAGGGCTGGATAACGAACAGGACAGAATCCTCACGACGGTTATGGCGCCTTACATGTCCTGTGGCGCAAGGCTCACGGTATACGCGCTTTTTGCAGCCGCCTTCTTCCAGGAAAACGGCCAGAATATAGTATTTGCCTTGTATCTTGTGGGTATCGGTGTGGCGGTGATCTCTGCTCTGATTGTGCGAAAACACCTGCTTGGTCGAACAGTATCTACCTTTGTTATGGAACTTCCTGTTTACCATATGCCTACACTGAGTGGTCTGGCCCTACACACCTGGCACAAGTTACGTGGATTTATTTTACGTGCCGGAAAAGCCATCATCGCAGTCGTCATCGTTTTGAACGTAGTCAGTTCCATCGGCACCGACGGCAGTGTGGGTAATCAGAACACAGAGAAGTCAGTGCTTGCAGTTATAGGCAAAACAGCCACACCTTTGCTACAACCCATGGGTATTAACGAAGAAAACTGGCCCGCAACCGTGGGAATCCTGACCGGAGTATTTGCCAAGGAAGTAGTCGTTGGAACGCTGGATGCCCTCTATAGCCAGATGAACAGGGCAAATTCCGACATCGTGGTAAAAGCAGATTTCGATTTCCTGATAACTCTGAAGCAAGCGCTACAAACAGTACCGGATAACCTTGCGCAACTGACGAGCCTCGCCAGTGACCCCTTGGGATTGAATCTGGGCGACCTGCATGATTCTTCCGTTGTAGCCGAGGAACAGGATGTCAGATTAGGTACGCTGGCCCTGCTACAAACACTGTTCGTGGATAAGCTGGCAGCCTTTAGCTACCTGCTATTCATTCTGCTCTATATTCCATGTGTCGCTACCGTTGCGGCAATATACAAGGAGCTGGGAAAATTTTGGGCAGTGTTCACTACCGCCTGGTCAATTGCCATGGCCTATGTTGTAGCGGTACTGACTTATCAGATCGGAAGTCTGTTTGTTCCTTCAATACAGCTGAGCGCTCAGAGTGTGACTCTGCACGTCGCCGGAACCCTGCTTTTGGGCTTTTTGTGTTTTTTCAGCCTGATTCACTGGGGAAAACGCAAAATGAAAATGGAACTCATTCCAGTTACAAATCTGTAAAAACCAGGCAAACGCAAGCTACTACAGACGCAAATAAGAATGATTGCTATTACCATTTAGAGAACTATAATGGGAAACTCCTACAACGACGCCCGATAACGAGAATGAAGATGAAGTTCCTTTGCACCGCTGCGGTATGTTGCCTTTTTAACCTTGCAACACTACCCGCAAGCGCTTCACAAGATTTGTCCACACCTTCCATCAGCGAGATATGGAAACTGGTGCAAGCCCAGCAGCTAGAAATTGAAAAATTACAGAACGCACTTGCTGAGGCTAATAAAACCGCCGAAATTGCAGAGGAGCGCCTGGATTCAACAGTTGACTATGTAGAATTGATTTCTCGAAATGACTTTACCGAACCATCCTCATCGGCCAGCAATCGTACCAGTGTTGGCGGATACGGTGAACTACACTACAACAACATAGATACATCAGGGCTTGATAAAAACTCCAGTCAGGCGGATTTTCATCGTTTTGTATTGTTTTTTGAACATGCGTTTTCAGACAACTGGCAATTTTATTCCGAATTTGAACTGGAACATGCTCTAAGCAAAGACACAGCAGATGGCACAAATTCCGGTGAAGTAGAACTGGAACAGGCCTTTCTTCAACGGGCGCTTAACGACAATCACTATGTGCGCTCTGGAGTATTTCTGTTACCCATAGGAACTCTGAACGAAACCCACGAACCACCTGCCTTCTACGGAGTAGAAAGAAATGATGTAGAAAACATTATTATTCCTGGTACCTGGTGGGAGGCTGGCCTGGGCATTGGGGGACATTACAGCAATGGACTAAGCTGGGATTTCGCAGCGCATACAGGTCTGGAAACACCTGTTTCAGGCTCCGATGCTTTCCGGGTAAGAAGCGGGCGACAAAAAGTATCTCAGGCAAACGCGGATAATCTGGCCTATACCTTAAGGGGCAGTTATACCGGTATTCAGGGGCTGGCGCTTTCCGCTTCCTTGCATCATCAAAGCGACATCAGCCAATTCAGCGGAGACGGCTTGGGTTCTGCCAATCTGTTAACCCTGAATGGCAGCTATATTTGGGATGCGTTCAGCCTGAAAGCCTTGTGGAGTCAGTGGAATATGCAGGGTGCGCTTGTTAAGGCGTCGGGAGCAGACAAACAAACCGGCTGGTATGTAGAACCCGCCTGGACCTTTCGAGTAGACCAGAAACTTGCCGGAATCTATGCACGTTACGAAGACCTGGATGCCGCACGCGAGAGAGATAAATTTGACCAATGGGAAATCGGCCTTAACTATTGGCCATCCGACAATATTGTTTTCAAAATGGATTTTCGTAAACGCAGCCATGATGGGGGCCCGGAAATGGGGCGCGATTTCAAGGCTGTTGATCTGGGATTGGGCTACAATTTTTAACTGGATATACCATGTATAGGCGAGACCTTGTCCTAATTTACCTGAGCACATTCACATGTCTGTTCCTTGCTAGTGGCTTTACGGCGTCGGCAAACGCTGACAGTTATAAAGAGGAGAGTGCGCGTTTTGTCGCGGAAATGTTTGACCATGCTACCCCGCAGTTAAATGCACTCTGGTTAAGCCCTCCAATGCGTAGCGGATTAAGCGACATTCTAGGGCACGCACCCCGATCGCTGCGAATAAAATACCACCACGCCGCAGACCGGACGCTTTGGATTTTTGATGAAATTGGCAAGGTTAAACCCATTACTATCGGTGTTTTCATCGAGGCTGGAAAAATCTCCACCATCCGGGTACTAAAATTCAGGGAGTCTCGGGGCTGGGAAATAAAATACAGCTTTTTCACGGATCAATTTCAACGGATCGGCCTCACACAACAAATGCAGCTGACAGCGCCTATAGATGGAATCACAGGGGCCACACTTTCCGTGGCTGCCATGAAGCGGGTCGCAAAAGCAGCCTTATTTCTGGATCATTCCCGCAACAAAATCGCCACTACAACGCCGACCGTGCCAGTGAGCAATCAGATGAGCCAGAACTGATTGTGTTGCGCGCCCGCATACATCGTAAAATCGGTTTTTGTGTGGCTGCATTTCTTATTCTCTTTGTCTGCTCTGGCATTCTCTTACACCACACAGAATATCTGCAACTGGACTCCAGCTATGTAAGTTCAAGTATCATTCTTGATCACTATGGATTCGACAAAACACCCTCGGTCGAATCCATAATCGCCTTTACAATTAAGCAATCAGGCATTCTGGTTCAGCTGGATGATAAGGTCTATTTGAACGCGCGAGCAATATTCGACTTTCATGGCACAAGCGACAAAATGATTGCAGCGTGTAAAATGAATCAGTACCTTTTTTTTGCCACGCACCAACAGGTGTTTATCTTCGACGACAGCGGGGAACTGTTCGATACCCTGGACACACCCTTCGCTATACGGGATATGGGTATGCGTGACGACAGTCTGGTCATTAACAGCGATGATGCCTACCGCGTACTGGGTAGGGACTTGCTCTCCTGGGAAATTATTCCAACACCGTCGCAATCCATGCGCCTGCCTTCGACCAACCAGTACGAGCTGCAAAGCGGTGAACTATTGTCCATCTGGGACCAGCACCGCACAGGTTTGCTTAGCTGGAGTCGCGTAATTCAGGATGTACACAGCGGGCGTATTGGCGGACAGCTAGGCAACCTGCTTGCTGATATTGCCGCAATAGCACTCTTATTGCTCGCCATCAGCGGCCTTTCCATGGGGAAAAGAGAGAAACAAACAAGCAGGTAGCAGGAGGCGACGGCAAGCGGCAGTGGCGGTGGGCCTACATCAATTCCAGCAATCGGTCGTATGCGTGCATATGCCGTCGCGCTGATAATTCGTCGCCACGCAATTCAAAAATTCGAGCCAAATTAAAGTGGGCATCCGGTACCTGATCCGATGTCGAATAATAACGAGATGCTGCTTCCATCTGATTTAACTCATCACACAGTGTCCCCATATTGTAATTGGCTAGCTGGTGTTCGCTGTTCAGGGACAAGGCATTAAGGTAATGCAGCTTTGCGGTATCAAAACGCCCTTTTATTTGCTCAAGTCGACCAAGGTTTACGTGTGCATCCACATTAGCCGGGTCCATTTCTATCGCGCGCTCATAGGCTGTGGGTGCGCGGTCGATATCGATATCTTCAAGGTCAAGACCGAGGTTGTACCAGTCATCACTGTCCAGGTCTTCAAGCTCGAGAAGTTCGATTAAATCCGGACCGTGCAGCGAGGTAATCGCGAACTGGCTGGAACGATGATCAAAGTCGAGTACACCCTGACCGGTATCCGCATTCCAGAACGCCTGATGGCTTTTAACCAGAACAGAATCACCATTGGTAATAATACGCACAGACGCCAGTTTTTGAGCAGCCTCGGTTTCCGACTTAATCTTGAGCAGGAGCCTGAGTGTCTTTCGTGAGGAGACTTCCGCATCCAGCAAACGCTTGGCCGTACGCATAAGAACTACATCCTGAAACTCAAAATTAAAATGGCCGCGGCCATTCCTCTGAGGTTCTAGTAAACCACGATGCACATATCGCCTGACGCAATCCGGAGACAATCCAATGAATTCCGCCATACTACGGGTACTGTAACCGACCATTAAACCCTCAAAAAGGTTAGCACAATGAAGTATTCTGACGGGGCGTAACTATATCGCAGTAGTTACAGATAATGAAGCAGGATTCACCATATCATGCCCCCATGGGAGGTCTTTCGAGACAAACAAACTCACTCGTTGCTTTTAGCGGCCTTTGCTGCTTTTTTGGTGGAACGTACCACCTTACTTTGTTTTTCCTTAGCCAGCGATTCTTCCAGCAAAGCCAGTTGCTCTTCGGTAACCTTTTCAAAAGAACCCAGTGTGCAGATAGCAGTAGGCGTGTGTCGATCATTGAAGGATTCTATACCTTTGAAAAAGTCCAGACGACACACTCTTCTGCCATGCATTTCAAACTGCATGGCCATTCCTTTTCGTAATCCGGAACAGTTGTTACGCAGTATATTTAGCCAGATCCTGTTTTTGCGGCCCTTAAAAACCAGGTGCCCGGAATCAAGTATGTCTACCTTGTGATATTCATGCGAACGTAGACAGCGTATTTCATCTACATACTCTGAATCATCCAGGGTCTCCGACAGTATTTTTTCCAGTTCCTCGGATTTTGTATCCTCTGTTTCTGCGGCGTGAATCAGCCCGAAAAAGCACATGCAAAGTGTCAATAACGTTGCCAGGTAGTATTTCAAAGACATCGCGTTCACTCCTGTTCAAATTTATCAAGTTGCAGGTATCAGGTTTACCAGTACCGGTTTGTTAAATGTTGTTTGAAATCCCGGGTACTTAAACTTGCGCCTGTCACATCATTCAATAATTGGTCTGCCGAAAGCAAACGGCCCTTTTCATGGACATTTTGCCGAAGCCAGGTCAGCAATGGCTTAAAGTCACCCTGGCTGATACCCGGTAAGATGTCCACATTATCTTTGACCGCGGTGGCAAAGATTTGTGCCGCAGTAATTGCACCTAAACTGTACGTTGGGAAGTACCCCACAAGGCCCGCATACCAGTGCACATCCTGCATACAGCCATCCGCATCATTCCCAAGTGTCGAAATGCCCAGATATTGACGCATTTTTGCATCCCACGCCTCCGGTAAGTCGGATACCTCAAGAGTCCCTGACAACAAATCCTTTTCAAGCTCGTAACGAAGAATAACATGGAGCGGGTAGGTCAATTCATCAGCATCCACCCTGATCAGTCCCCGCCGCACCAGGATACTGTGGGCATGCAGGTTGTCTGCACTAAACGCCAACGAGTCTGCATTCCTGTCTGCCAGTTCTTCACGTATATAGGGTGCTGCAAATTTTATAAACTCTTTGCCCCTGCATACCTGCATCTCCATCAACAAAGACTGGCTTTCATGGATTGCCATCCCAAGTGCTGCGCCCACAGGTTGGCCACGCCAGCGCGCAGGTAACCCCTGTTCATACAGTGCATGTCCCGTTTCATGTAATACCGCCATGAGAGAATCCAGAAAATTGTCTTCATTGTAACGCGTAGTAATACGCGTATCGTCCGGCACGCCCCCGCAAAACGGGTGGTGGCTGGTATCCAGGCGACCCCGCTCAAAAGCAAAGCCAATTTTTTGCATGAGCGTGACCGCAAGGTTTTTCTGTTTCTCTGCGCTTATTTTTTCAGGCATCGGCAGAGGCAACCGCTGTTTTTCAATCACGGTATCAACAAACTCGGGAAGAAAGCTGGCCAGATCATCAAACACCGGGTCGATGGATGCCTGACCCAGCCCCGGCTGGTACAAATCAATCAGGGCATCATAAGCAGATACACCACGCGCCTCGGACAGACAATCTGCCTGTTCTTTCGTAAGTTTCAATACTTCGCGCAATAAGGGTTCTATAGCCTTCCAGTTATTCTGCGCCCTTAACGCCCGCCAGTTTTGCTCGCAGGTAGAACTTGCTTTACTAAGAGCCACCACTAAATCTTCCGGCACTGCCTGCGCAATTATCCAATCCCGTTGCATCTGCTCAAGATTAGCCCGCTGCCACTCATTAAGACTGTTATCACCAGAAGCCGCTTCCAGTAATGCAGCATTGTCAGGATCGCTTTTAATGCGATGCACATGTGCCGACAGCGTCGCCAGCGAATTGGCCCGTGTCGTGCCTCCACCGGAGGACATCATGACAGCCTCATCCCATCCAAGCACTGACAACGCATGTTCCAGGTCACCAATTTCCTGGTACTTATGTTGCAATTGTTGATAGCTCACCGTTTTCGTTTCCCTGACTATTATTTTCTAGCTAATGCGATCTACAGCCTTTATCGCTGCCCGTGCCATGCGCGGAATTCGGCTATCCCCGAGGGGCGTACCCACCCCGCTGTTCAGCGTAAGGGCGAGCGCCAGATTTCGTTGTGGATCACAAAATGCACCACTACCCCCATACCCGTAATGTCCGAAAGCAGACGGTGCAGATACGCCAAGCGCGAAAGCCTTGTGGTATCCGAGTCGCCACTGCATGGGAACAAACAACACCTTGTCTCTACCCGTACCTCTCGCTGAAGATATTTTCTGTACTGCTTCCTCGGAAAGAATACGAACTCCATCGAGTTCACCGCCATTCGCCAACATGGCGTACATTCGCGCAAGACTACGCGCGGTAAACTGGCCGTTTGCCGCAGGAATAACCGCCCGCACAGTTGCTTCTGCATTCCAGTCAAAATCCTCATTCAAGCGCAAAGCCGAGCGAAACTCAGACAGTTCAATTCCGCCTTTTTCCAGCAAATAGTCCAACCACTCACCCAGCGTTTCGCGAACGTCTTCCCAGCTTCCATTTCGATGTATTCTGGTTTCAGCTGCCTTCATTACGCCATCGTTCTGGATCAGCGTAGCGCGACGAAACAGTTCATTGTGTGGCATACCGATAAACATTCCATCCAGTTGCAGTGGATCAACCAGTTCATCCTGCAGTACACACTGTAAGGACTTTCCAGTCAGGGCCTCGATGAGGCCACCAATCAACCAACCATAGGTTAATGCATGGTATCCATGCCGCGCGCCTGGTTCGTGTGCCGGTTTTGCATCAGCAATGACCTGCTTCATGTACTCCCAATCCAGCATCCGTTGTGGGGAGTCAATCATCTCACTCAGGCGATAGAGCCCCGCCTGATGGCTTAGGGCCTGTTGAATCGTAATATCCTGTTTGCCGTGAGCGGCGAACTCAGGCCAGTATTTCGCGATGGGGTCTGAAAATTCTGCATGTCCCTGGTCTACCAGTATGTGCACAAGTGTGGACAACACACCTTTCGTGGTAGAAAACGATGGCGCTGTAGTATCCTCGGTCCACGGTGCGCCCTGTTTATCTTTACTACCGCCCCATATATCGACCACTTTTCGGCCTTCATGATATAAACACACAGCACTGCCGCCCTGTTGGTTTTTGGGAATTTGCCGAATCAGACAGGCGGCGACATCGGCATAATCCGGGTGAACTTTTCCGTCTAGCATAGAAACTCAATATTCCTTTACATTAGGGGGTACATTAATAATTGCTTTTCATCTGAAGCGGCTTATTCTTGCTATATGAGGCTTCTCGCGCAAATACTCATTCCAGCCCTGATCTTTATAGTGGTCTGCCTGATACTGTTCAGTCGCTCCTCGCGGGATGAGATAACAGAGCAGAATCCTGCAGACGAATCTTCCGGGCCTCTCAGCAATAAACCGCTTTCAAATTTGGGTATTGTCAGCATCCTGTTCATCAGCGCACTTGTTACGCTTGCATCGATACTGATTGTGCAACAATTATTGGCCTAGTCATTATCAGACCGCTTAGTGTTACGATTCCATGCTGATCCCGGATTTTTGCAGCATACCTTTTTTGCTACCCGGATGTCATAATTTGAATACCTTACAGGATGCCGTATAAAGTGCCAGTTACCCACCTGCACCAGTCACTCAGAAAAGATGTTCGCCTGCTCGGGAGATTGCTGGGTGAGGTCATCGGTCACGACAGGGGCCCTGCCCTTGTGAACGACATAGAAACCATTCGTTCTCTGGCTAAAGCTGCCCGTAAAGGGGATAAAAGTGAATGGGAAGCGTTGAGCAATTTTCTCGGTGACATTCCCGCCGGTAAAATCACTGACATTGCCAATGCTTTCAGTCAGTTTCTCAATCTGGCCAACATAGCAGAACAACAGCACCAGATCAGACAGCAGGATGAATCCGTATCCGGGTCGCTTGACCTGCAACAATTTATGAAAATGCCAACAAGTGAGCCGGAAAATATCCGTAACATATTGCTTGAAAGCCGTGTTGAGGTTGTGCTAACTGCACATCCAACAGAATTGCTACGTCGTACACATATTCTAAAATATAACGCGATTGCTGCAGAGCTTAAACATCTGGATCAACAAAAGAAATATCAGCGATCTCATAAACTACTTCGACGCCTGGTTTCAGAAGCCTGGCACACCGCAGAAGTACGCAACGACAGGCCTACCCCTCAGGAAGAAGCGCGATGGGGTTTCGCCGTAATAGAAAACAGCCTCTGGGCTGCGGTTCCCAAGCTCTATCAAAAACTGGATGAAACCTTGCTCAATGAAAACCTTGAGCCCATCCCCACAGACGTTTGTCTGGTCAAATTCGCATCATGGATGGGCGGTGACAGGGATTCAAATCCCAATGTGACAGCATTGGTTACCAAAGAAGTTTTGATGCTGGCTCGGTGGATGGCAGCCGATTTATTTCTACGTGATCTTGAACAACTGCAAGGCGATCTTTCCATGCGCGAATGCAGTACAGAACTGCGCAATAGAGTGGGCAAGGCCCAGGAACCCTATCGAGACCTGATAAAAGAGATACATGCGCGTATGGAACGTACCAGGGAATGGGCTGCCGGGCTGGATCCGGCCCCCCCTGCAAATCCTGAGGACATATTTCTCAACAATGCTGACCTGAGCGCTCTGCTCGAACTCTGTTATCGCTCACTCATTGATTGCGGTATGGAGCTAATCGCCAATGGCCCACTACTCGACACCTTGCGTCGTGTAGCATGTTTTGGCTTGCAACTGGTAGATCTGGACATTCGACAGCGCGCATCAAGACATGCCCAGGTGCTGGATGAGGTAACCCGCCACCTGGAAATATTGATTAACGAAAGATCCTATTCAGGCTGGACCGAAGAACAAAAACAGAATTTCCTGATAGAAGAACTCGAAAGCAAGCGGCCCTTGTTTCCACCTCAATGGCCTGTCAGTGACGAAAGCCAGGAAGTACTCGATACTTTTCTGACAATAAACGACTTTGACGGTCTCGGTATTTCCGGATACGTGGTCTCCCACACCAGAGCTCCCAGCGATGTACTGGCTGTGTTATTGCTCCTGCAGCAAACGCAGGCAAGCCCACTCAAACATGCACTGGCAGTGGTACCTTCATTTGAAACTATCGAGGATTTACAAAAAGCCCCTGCAACCCTGGACAAACTACTCAACATCGCCTGGTACAAAAATGCCGTAAAAAGCAATCACAATAACCAGCAGGTAATGATTGGGTATTCGGACCTGGCAATGGATTCGGGGCAACTGGCAGCTTCATGGATACAATATCAGGCTCAGGAAGAACTTCTTGAAGTTGTCCACAGGCACGACATAGAGCTGACTTTTTTCCATGGCAGGGGCGGCGCTATTGGCCGCGGTGGCACCGATGCCCGGGAAGCCATAATGTCCCTGCCACGCGGTTCAGTATCGAAAAATTTGCGACTTACTGAACAGGGAGAAATGATTCGCTTTAAACTGGGCCTGCCGGATCTGGCCGTTGAAACGCTTGGGCACTATCTGAGCGCAAGCCTGTCCGCAAAACTCTGCACCTCGGATGAACCCCAACAGTCCTGGCGCGACACTATGGATGAACTGGTTCAGCAGGCACAGCGTACATATCGGCAACTGGTCAACAACAATGATTACTTTATGGAATTTTTCCGCGACCTGACTCCAGCCCAGGAATTGTCGGTGCTGCCACTGGGTAGCCAACCCCCAACAAAGATGTTGTCATCCGATATCCACAATCTGCAAGCCGTACCCTGGATATTTGCATGGACCCAGGTACGACTTATGTTGCCGTCCTGGTTGGGTACGGAGGCCGCCCTGCGAACTGTTATGGATAAGCAGGACATCCAAAAAGAACGCGACATGCTCGCCTGGCCATTTTTCAAAATGCAGATGGACATCCTGGAGAACACCCTTACAAGAGCCGATGTCAATCTTGTACAGTACTACGCCCAACGCCTGACCATGCCCTCACAACATCATATTTGCGACGAACTATGTAGCAGGCTGGATAATCTCGTGAAAGACCTGCTCAAGCTCAACAATCGCACCTCCCTGCTGGAACACCAGCCCGAGATAGGCGAAGCCAATAATGTTCGGGATACCTATCTGGATCCACTACATCTGCTACAGGCCGAACTTCTGGACCGTATCCGCCTGGATGAAGGTCGAAACGAGAGTGTTCGCAAGGCGCTGCAGCTGACGATGGCTGGTATATCTTCTGGCTTGCGAAACTCCGGCTAATATTTTTCTGGCCATTTTGTTGATCTGATATTGTAAAGTGGCGTTTTAGTGTTATAGTTATGTAGTACACTAATACATACGTATTCACACTAACTGGTGGTAGTTCACTTAAACATGCCTGACTGGAACAAAGATCGTCCAATATATCGTCAACTCAAGGAAAAAATTGAGTACATGATTATTAATGGGTCGATACAGGAGGGTGAAGCGGTCCCATCGGTACGGCAGGTAGCGGGGGAAGAACGTATCAATCCCCTAACGGTGTCCCGGGCTTATCAATTACTGGTTGATGACGGAATTCTCGAAGCACGCCGCGGTCTGGGTATGTTTGTCACCCAGGGTGCTGCTAATACCGCATTGGTACAGGCACGAGAAACTTTTATGAATGAAGAGTGGCCCCAAATATGCAACACAATTCGCCAACTCGGCCTGCAACCTGACACTTTGATGAAAAACATCGATACAAAAAGGAAAAGACTGACATGACAGTTATTTCCGCAGATCACCTGCAAAAAAAATATGGGTCAAATTTCGCTCTGGACGATTTTAGCATGCGTATCGACGCCAAAAGAATAGTTGGCTTGATTGGTCCAAATGGCGCAGGTAAAACCACCCTGCTAAGGGCCATCATGGGACTTAATCACGTTGAAGGCAGACTCTCGGTACTGGGATTGGACCCTTATACACAGCGCCACTTACTCATGCGCAGCGCCAGCTACATCGCTGACGTGGGCACTCTACCGCGATGGATCAAGGTATGCGAACTACTCGATTTTGTAGATGGCGTGCATCCTTCCTTCAATAAACAACAGGCAACGGCTACCCTTAATACAACCAATATAAAACTGGATGCCAGAGTAAAAACCCTTTCAAAAGGAATGGTAACGCAATTACATCTGGCGCTGGTCAGCAGCATTGATGCAGAACTTCTCGTATTGGATGAACCGACTCTGGGTCTCGATATCATCTATCGGCAGGAATTTTATGATCGTGTACTTGGTGATTTTCATGAACACAAACGCAGTATAATAATCAGTACCCACGAGGTTCGGGAGATAGAGCACATCCTTACTGACGTGATCTTTATCGCAAAAGGAAAAAACATTCTCAGCATTGCAACAGACGAGATTGCCACTCGTTTTCATCAGCTTTCTGTTAGCGAGGCGGACTTGTCACGCGCACAAGCATTTAAGCCAATATCCCAACGTACAGCGTGGCAAGGGCATGAACTTATTTTTCAGGATGCCGATCCTGAAAAGTTACAAACACTCGGGAACTTAAGCACCCCCAATCTTGCTGAACTGTTTATTGCCTGCATGGGAGACGTAAGATGAACCTTATGAGCACCCTTCTGAAGAGGGAGTTACAGGAGCACAAGGCCGGCTTTCTCTGGTTGCCATTGGGTACGTTGGCGTTCCTGGTTATTCTCACCATCGCCGTATTCGGTGCGGGGGATGTAGATGTAGTAATGCACGGGCTTTCCAGTACAGACAACAACTCTTCAACCTTTAGCCTGGAAGGCGAGCACAGTGCAAGCAGTTTGTTGAGCACCGGGCTTACCGCACTGGACACACTATCCGATGAGAAAAAGAATGCTTTTTTTGGAGCAGTACGCACTGCTTCCAGTCTGGTTTTTTACGTACTTTTTATGGCTATGTCTATTTTCTATCTGGCGAGCAGCCTGTTTGAAGAACGAGCGGATCGAAGTATTCTGTTCTGGAAATCAATGCCCGTTTCTGACTGGCAAGCTGTTTTATCCAAACTCCTCAGTATTCTGCTGATAGTCCCCGCGATTTTTATTCTGGCTATTGCCATTTACCAGATAGCGCTGTTCAGCATCGTGTCACTGGCTGGTTTATTTAAGGGCGCACCGATCGCAAGTTTATGGTTGGACTCAGGCCTCATGGGCGGCTGGATCCAATTGATAATGGGATACCTGATTCAGGGGCTATGGATGCTTCCGCTTTATGGCTGGTTGCTTTTTGTTTCATCCTGGGTAACACGCAGCCCTATTCTGGTCGCCACCATTGCCCCGTTCATTCCAGTTATGCTGGAAGCCTCGTTATTCCAGACCCGATATCTGCTAGAGTGGATGAGCGCCCATGTAAAAATCGTCGCCCTGCCATCCATATCTATCTTTACTAATAATACCGTTGAGGGTTTCGGGTTACAGAGCACATTGGCAACTGTCGCCAGGGGAGATTTCTACTTCGGGATATTGGTGGGTGCTGGTCTTATTGCTGGTGCTATCTGGTTCAGAAGACTCAAAAACGACATCTAGGGAAGCACTGATTAAGTATCCTGTGCACACTACATCTGGCTGCACGCAGAGCCTATAGCCATACTCGCTTTAAAAGTACCCCCGGATTCAATCTGTATTTCATCATCAAAGGCCATTCCCCGTTCCAGACAGATAAAATTTTGATACTGCGCAGTTCCAATATCCGTCATCCGCGCTGCCTGCTTCTCTCCTGGATTCCATACAATCACGGTTGGGCAGTATTCCGCTGAAACATTTACCGCCCGATTACCAGTGTCCAGTTGCTGGGTAGTTTTTAACTCCGAAAGACCCGGATACACCCGGTCAATGGCATCACCAAAAACAAGATCTCCATTTTGTGTAAAACTTTTCAGGTTTTTGTTGTTATCCAGATAACGGTAACCATCCAGTCCCGTCACCCTGCTTTCCCGCAGGGAATTGGTCGCAAAATAACTGTGGAAGGCAAATGTAAATGGCATTTTCTGCGTTTCCAGATTGGTAAGTTTCAGATCCAGGCGCAACGTTTCTCCCAACACCATTGTTAGCGTTGCGATAAAACGATAAGGGAAATACTGCCAATCTATACTGGTAGATTGGTAAACAAGCACTATTTGCACATTGCCTGCATCCGGCCCCTCGTTCAGTTCTTCAGTGGATTCAAGCGTCCAGAGCCGATTGCGTGCAAAACCATGGCTGCTTAAATCCGGATTCCTCAAATTTTCCCCAAACCATGGCAGGCAGATGGGAATTCCGCCTCGAATGGCTTGCCCTTCCAAAAATCGTGCACGGGGACTCAGCCACAATAGTTCTTTTGCCGTGTCGACGCCGACGCTTTTAAAGCTGAGTAGTTGCGCACCCCACAGTGAAATGAGCGCTTCGCAGCCTTTGTCTGTGATCCTGACAAGTGGCAAACCTGGTCCGGCGCCACCGAACACCTCATGACTATTTGGAAAATCCATGTGCATGCAATAATACTACCCAAGCGCTGCGGCAGTTGTATACGGGTGGTAAATCTCCGAAGATGAGTGTTAAATCAAACGAATTAGACTGATCCTAGAATCGGTCTTGGACCAGATTCCGGGAGATACAGCATGAGTGAACTAATTGAAAGTAGCGCCGGTGGAATTACCACCCTGACAATGAATCGGCCAGCAGCCAGAAACGCTATGTCTGGAGAGATGATGGAAGGGCTACATGAAGCACTTCCCCGGCTTGCACAGGATTCCAGCGTAAGGCTCGTGGTACTAACTGGTGCGGGAAACGCTTTTTGCGCAGGTGGCGACGTAAAAAGTTTTGCTTCATCCGCTCAAAAAGGAGGAGCACCCAGCAGCCCGGAAATGCGAGCACAGGGATTACGCACCAGCATGGAGTTAAGCAATTTATTGCACACCATGGCCAAACCTACCCTTGCAGTTATCCCTGGCCCTGCCGCGGGCGCCGGGCTTTCGCTGGCGCTTGCATGCGACTTGCGCATTGCTGCTGACACGGCAAAACTCACAACCGCTTTTTCAAAGGTGGGCCTGTCGGGAGATTACGGTGGTTCCTACTTTTTAACCCAACTGGTTGGCACCGCAAAGGCTCGGGAACTCTACTTCACTGCTGACGTAATCCTGGCGCCTGAAGCCTGCGCATTGGGAATCATAAACAAGGTGGTGCCAGCGGCAGACCTGGAAGCTGAAGCACTGGCCTACGCACAGAAAATAGCCGGTTTACCAACGATCGCGCTGGGATATATGAAAAAAAATCTGAACATGGCCCTGCACGGCTCGTTAAGCGATGTACTGGATCTGGAAGCACCAAATATGATCCGGTGTTTTTCAACCAACGATCATAAAAATGCTGCTGTTGCCTTTGTGAACAAGCAAAAACCGAAATTCGAAGGTAACTGAGTGGAAACCGAGTGGTAACTGAGTGGTAAACGAGTGGCAGCTGGGTGAACCAGCGCAAGGCAAAAAAGGGGCGTCTCACACAGACGCCCTTTTTGTTCGTCGCATCGTTAAAGCGCGTGCAATTTTACCGGAAGGCGCAGGTAACCTTTCACAAACGATGAAGCAACACGATCAGGCTCTCCAACCACCTCAACCTTGCTGAAGCGTTTTAGAATTTCTTCCCACACAATGCGTAACTGCATTTCTGCCAGACGATTGCCCATACATCGATGAATACCGAAACCAAAGGATAGATGCTGGCGCGCTTTGGGCCGGTCGATGAGAAAGGCATTAGCGTTTTCGATTGCCTGTTCGTCCCGATTTCCGGACACATACCACATTATAACCTTATCACCCGCCTTAATGGTTTTACCGCCCAGCTCAACATCTTCCATAGCTATGCGTCGCATATGCGCGAGCGGCGTTTGCCAGCGAATGATTTCGCTTACCATGTTGGGTATCAACTGTGGGTTATTGCGAAGCTTTTCATACTCATCCGGATTTTCATTCAGCGCCAGAACACCCCCGGAAATTGAGTTTCTGGTAGTATCATTACCGCCCACAATAAGCAAAATCAGGTTACCCAGATACTCCATTGGCTGCATATTCTTCGTGGACTCACCATGTGCCAGCATCGATATCAGATCGTTGCCGGGTACCTCAGCATTAATGCGCTCATTCCACAGTTTGGTGAAATAGGTCAGGCATTCCAGCAGAATGGCTTGTCGCTCTTCCTGCGAATCTATTAAGCCCTGACCGACCCCCGCCGTAGCTACATCGGACCAGTGTGTCAGTTTTGCGCGATCCTCAAAGGGGAAGTCAAACAGGGTTGCCAGCATTTGTGTGGTTAACTCGATGGACACTTTTTCCACCCAGTCAAATTCTTCATTTAATGGCAGGGAATCCAGAATAGTACAAACTCGACTGCGTATTATGCTCTCCATCTTGGCCAGATTTTGTGGCGCAACCACCGGCGTAACTACTTTGCGCTGGTCATCATGTTTAGGAGGATCCATGGCAATAAACATGGGTAACTCAAAATCTTCTTCCTGATCGCCCAGCGTAATACCGCCTTCCGAGGAGAATAGTTCAGGGTGCGTGTCGACAAATTTAATGTCGTCAAATTTGGTAACGGACCAGTAAGGGCCAAATTCACTGTCTGGACACCAGTGCACAGGATCTTCAGTTCGCATGCGTTCAAAGTAGGGCCAAAACGCATTTGCCGTCCAGAATCCGGGCCTGCTAATGTCAAAATCCTTTAAGGGGATAGTGTGCGGTTCAGATAGTTCCTGTTCACTAACCGGGCGGTTGATATCCAATGCTTCACTCATATTACTCTCCGGGACTATCCCCTAAATCTTGTTCACTAATCCAAGCCAAACATACTACACAATACGCACTGATTTTAAAGCGCACCTTGCATGCGATGCTTGTTAGTCAATACCCACCACTTTGTGCGTTTGAATGCACAGGCGCCACTGCGGATTAGCCAGGCAGTACTTAACGGCCTCCCGAGTGTTCGCCGCGAGTTCAGGACCATCCATCGGTTGCAGAAAAAAATGCCTGAACTTCAGGTTAACAAAACGGCCAGGCATCGCCAGTGCTTGAGGATACACCAGCTTTAACTCATCCCCGCTGGTTTGCACGAGGCTGGCATTGGCTTTGGGACTAACACACAACCAGTCTATGTCCGCCGGGGCAGGCTGTGTGCCATTTGTCTCCACAGCTATCTCAATGCCAAGTGAATGGAATGCATCAATCAGGGGTTTATCAAGCTGAAGAAGCGGTTCTCCTCCGGTACAAACTACAAGTGGCCGGACGTTGGCATTAAGCGCATCCTCTACACCAACACGCCATTTATCATATACCTCCTGCGCAAGAGTGTTGGCTGAGGAAAACTGTCCACCTCCGGTTCCATCTGTTCCACGAAATTCAGTGTCACAAAAATTGCACACTGCTCCCGCCCTGTCCCGCTCAAGACCACTCCAGAGGTTACAGCCGGTAAATCGACAAAACACAGACGCACGCCCGGTCTGGGCCCCTTCACCCTGCAAGGTATAGAAAATTTCCTTTACTGAATAGGTCATCGATTGGTTCTGCTGCTGCTCAAATTTGATAAAGGGTGGGGTCGGGTATGCCCGCACCTTCAAAGCCCATGCGCCGCAACATGCAGGCATCACATGCCCCGCAGGCCAGGCCAGATTCATCCGGGTCGTAACAGCTGCTGGTTTGCGAATAATCAATTCCAAGCTGCACACCCTGTTGTATGATTTCTGCCTTGCTCATGTGCAATAAAGGCGCACAGATCTGTATCCCCTGCTCGTCCTCAACACCCATTTTTGTGGCAAGGTTTGCCAGTGTTTCAAAGGCGGCGATGAATTCCGGCCGGCAGTCCGGGTAACCGCTGTAATCCAGCGCATTTACGCCGATAAAAATGTGTCTGGACCTAAGCACGTCCGCCCAGGCAAGCGCGTAAGACAAAAAAATGGTATTTCGAGCTGGCACATAGGTAATCGGAATGCTCTGCTCCATCTCTCTGACATTGCGGTCTTTTGGCACTTCAATATCATCGGTAAGCGCAGACCCGCCAAAGATTCGTAAATCTATTTCCGCCACCTTATATTGCGCAACATTCTGCGCACGGGCGATTTTCAATGCCGACTTCAGTTCTATGCTCTGCCGCTGACCATAATTGAACGAGAGGCAATAACATTCGAATCCCTGGGCCAGAGCCAAAGCCAACACGGTTGTAGAATCCAGGCCCCCACTGAGCAGGACAACGGCTTTTGGATCAGACATCCATCTGTTCCTGTACTATCTTGCGCTTGTCCGGGTCGGCCAGGGATATCTCCTGTTGCGCGGGCTGCCACTGATCAAGGCTCAACAAGACTTTGCCGACACCTATAGAGTGCACCCATCGTGCTGCTGCGTCGATGGTTGCCCAGGTACGGATTTTTCCGCGCCCCGTCTCCGCAATAAGAGTGTCCTTGGCGGTTACTGCTTCCACATAAAAGCGGCTACCGCGAGCGACAATTCTGATTTTTTTCAGTGCACCGGCTTCTACAAGGATACGCATGGTTTTTTTGTTCATGGCGCAATTTTCTCATATCGAAGGAAGCGCTGCACAACAAAACATCGAGGCATCGGCCACAACGTGGTGCGATTGAGCGCATTCGGGTATGGTCGGAAATATGAATCCACACGCTAGCGCCCATTCTGAGGCGATAATAATCAGCAATAGTTCGCGCAGTACTTCCCAGACGCTGAAGTCAGTATTGCCATTTCTATGGCCCAAACATCAACTGGAAATGCGTATTCGCGTGTCGGCTGCACTTTTGTGTCTTCTTCTGGGTCGTGCAGCGAACGTTTATGGCCCGGTCGTGCTCAAGGATATCGTCGACACGCTGACAGAAAATGTACCTGACCCCTTTTTGCTGCAACCTGCGGTATTTGATCTTGCAAAAGAAACCGGGCTACTTTTACTCCTGGCACTCTATGGTCTTGCAATACTTTTACCTGGCGCCCTCAACGAGATTCGCCAGGCGATATTCGTACCCGTCTCTGAATATGCACAGCGGGTATTCGCCCTGGACACATTCCGGCATCTGCACAACTTGAGCATGCGATTCCACCTTGACCGCAAAACAGGAGGACTGTCACGGGCTATTGAGCGCGGCACGCGCGCGTTACAGCAACTGACGGGCTTATTCGCCTTTAACATCGCTCCTACTTTACTTGAAGTGGGGGCAGTTACTGTATATCTGGGCGTATATTACGATTTTAAATATGTCATCGTAATTCTGCTGTCAGTTGCTGTCTTTATCGGTTTTACGCTTTTGTACACTGAGTGGAGAACCAAATACCGAAGGGAAATGGTAAAGCAGGAGGCACGCGCCACCACCATGGGCGTAGACAGCCTGCTTAACTTTGAAACCGTTAAGTACTTTAGTAACGAGGCATTCGAAGCAGATCGTTACGACAATGCGCTGATGGGCTACATGCATTCAGCGGTAAAAAGCCAGAATACGCTCGGCATTTTAAACGGCGGCCAGCTACTTACGCGAATCATCTGTCAGCTGCTTATCCTGGCGCTTGCGGTGCTGGATTTTCTACAGGGCAAACTCAGCCTGGGAGAAGTGGTGATGCTCAATACCTTTATGCTTCAGCTATTTATCCCACTAGGCTTTCTCGGCTCCTCCTATAGAATGATTCGACAAGGCCTGGTGGACATGGAAGTAATGTTTCAAATTCTTGATCTGGATCCCGAGATAAAGGATGAACCCGATGCCCTGCCTCTGCACGTTAGTCTGGGAGCGCTTGAATTTCGCGAAGTCTGTTTCAGTTATGAAAATGACCGGAAAATAATCCGTGATCTGTCTTTTAAGGTACCTGCAGGCACTACCACAGCGGTAGTGGGTGTAAGCGGTGCCGGTAAATCTACATTGTCTCGCTTGCTTTACCGGTTTTATGATAGCGACAGTGGCAGTGTGTTGATTGACGAGCAAAACATCAGGCACGTAAGCCTGACCAGCCTGCGAGCAGCGATAGGAATTGTTCCCCAGGATACAGTTCTGTTTAATGACACAATCGGCTACAACATTCATTACGGAAATCCGCACGCCAGCGAAGCTGAGATAATTGCAGCAGCCAAACTGGCATCAATTCATGAATTTGTTATTTCCTTGCCTAAAGGATACTCCACGCCCGTGGGTGAACGGGGCTTAAAATTGTCCGGCGGTGAAAAGCAACGCGTCGCAATTGCCAGAACCGTACTCAAGAATCCACCAATTCTGGTGCTGGACGAAGCAACTTCTGCATTGGACATTCATACAGAGCGCGAAATACAGGGCGCTTTGCGCAAGGTATCGCAGGGCCGAACCACCCTCATAATCGCCCATCGCCTGTCAACAATTGTACATGCCGATGAAATTCTCGTACTTGAAGAAGGGCAGATCAGGGAACGGGGTACGCATAACTCCTTACTTGCACAGAACAGGCTTTATGCAGATATGTGGAATCGGCAAAGGGCGAATGAAGAAACCAGTGATTCAGGTCTGAGAGCGACGCAGGCGCCTTCCTAACCACTGTACGCAGGCGAACGCAACGACGGCAGTCGCCAGATAAACACCAACAATTATTGGCAGATCAAATCCAGGCAGTACAGGTGCCATGAGGGCAAGAATATGCAAGGTAGTAAACAGAATTATCACGTTAAAAAAAGCCAGCTCCCGGGCAACAGGACTTCGCAAACCGGGATCGAGTATTCGCAACAGCAGCAAACCACTGCCGGTTGATCCGCAACAACAGCCAAATACTGTAATCATGCGCTCGGGACCATACTGACTTTGATTTCTGCCAAGCCCGAAACACAACAATGCTGTGACAAGAGTTATAGCAAAACACACCATCAAAATGGGCACAATGAATGTTGATAACAGCGCAAACTTAATACTCATGACCGTGGCAACTACCATTAAATCCACAGAAGATCCCGTTACATGTCGTTGCGTTTCATTGTCAATAAAATGCCCCCAACCAAACCTGTCCATAATAGATCGCATGATCACACAGATAAGCAGGCCGTGAAAAAAGAACAGGTTGTGGCTAAATATGATGCCCAGATTCACTCCAAATACGTCCACGCCAGATGCGTAAGGTTGAACCAACTGAAGGTACTGGTCCGTTAACAGGTATGCCAGTCCCAGGATGCTGATATGAAAAACCAGAGAGTCCACATTTCCAGGGTGGGTTATTTGTTTTCCTGCGGATATTTCAGAATTCTGCGGCTGTATCCCACTCAAAAATGCCGCATCAATACGTGCTTTCTGATCTGAGTTCATCCGATTGTTGACAAAGTAGCGGGCTATGGGAACTCCGATCAAAAATGAGAGAATAAAACCCGCAGACGCATAGATCAGGCCAAAATCTACCGCCATATCGACACTAAATTCACTCTGCCAGATACTGCCCATTGCGAGCGCCTGGCCGGGCCCCTGAGTGAAGCCGTGAGTGGCTATTACACCCAGAAACACCGAGAGATCCGCGCCGCTAAGGCCGTTATAAAGTGAAATCACCGCCAGGCCAACCAGCGCCTGGGTAACCAGGCTCATAGTCCATATTCCAGACAGCCAGCTGGCGCCGGTTGCAATGGAACCACCGCCCTGTCTTTTTTCAGCTCCGGTTAGGCACAAAGACATAAAACTGAGAGTAAAAAAATGGAATGTAAACGCGGTGAAGTCTTCACTGGTATAGCCGTAACTCCAATCCAGGGCCAAAAGGATAAACCCGAATATTCCACCAATCAGGGCTGCAGGCACCAGGGCGGTTTGCAAAAATTTAACATTGGCCCGAAGTACAGTGCCAACAAGAATCATGCAAACAAGAAACGCAAATGCCAGTACCCCCCCAAAAGTTTCTGCCATTTTATCCCCTCCAGTTTTTATTGGATTATAATTTTTTAGCGCACTTTAACGATTCAAAATCTGGTATTGGGCGAACCAAAGCATGTTCCCTGGCAAAAGCCTTCTCCAGCGCATGCGCAGCACTCAACAACCTGTGGTCTCGATACATCGGTGCTATAACCTGTATACCAAAAGGTAATCCTGATTCGTCCCGACCACACGGTAGCGCCAAAACCGGAAGTCCCAACACCGTAATCGAGGAAGTTAATGCCAACCAGGCCATGTAATTTTCCACCGCCTTACCATCGATCTCAGCCGGATACATGGTAGACCATGGAAACGGAGAAACACTTACACCCGGACAAATTACCAGATCATAGTTCTCATACAGGCCGATAAACTTTCTATACAGTTCCATTTGCACACACCTGGCTTGCGCGATTTCGGACATTGGCGTGTTGAGTGCAGATTCATAGGTTGCCCTTATGTTGGGGTTAAAGGCCTCGTCCCACTGTTCAGCATCTTTATAATACTGACTAACAAAAATATCCTGTCGCAAATGCCAATCTACGTCCGCCGCCGTACGCAGGTCAATATCAACCCAGTCACAGCAGCCAACAAAACCGCTGATTAGTTGTACCCGCTCGCGGAATGTGCGACGAATAGATTCTGAAACCAGCACTCCGCCCAGATCTTCCGTAACCGCAATACGCAATGCGCCTACGTCCACCGCATCCAGTTCAAGGAATTTGCCGGAATCCATTGGAAAGGTCATCGGATCGAGGCGGGATCGCTGATCGCGCCGGCACATCACTGCCAACAATAACGCGGCATCCTGTACAGACCGGGCTATGGGACCTTGCACACTATAATAACTCTGTACCGTTCGACGTTGTTCGTTAGGCACTACGCCAGGCGTTGCCCGGTATCCCACAACACCCGAATAACACGCCGGTATGCGCAGGCTGCCGCCGTGATCCGAGCCAGTTGCCAGGGGCACCATGTGCGTCGTCACCGCTACACCAGAACCACCGGAAGAACCCCCACACGATAAATTTGGGTTAAAGGCATTGCCCGTGGCACCAAACAAGGGGTTAATGGTATTCGCGCCAATACTCATTTCAGGCACATTGGTTTTACCCAGCACAATTCCACCTGCCGAGCGCACCCTGGCTACTACAGCCGCGTCCTGCTCAGGCACAAATTCGGCATATCCGGGACTTCCATAAGTGGTGCGCACACCCTCGGTATCCTGTATATCCTTAATGGCTATGGGCAAACCATGCAAGAGTCCGGGATCCTCCTTATGCAGTGTCTGTTTTTCTACCCGCCTTGCTTCCAGGCGAGCACGCTCGAAAGCTGTGGTTACAATCGCATTCACGGCGGGGTTAACCAACTCAATTTGGCGTATGCATGCCTCCACAAGCTCAACAGGGCTAATTTCACCATCAATTATTAGCTGTCGTGCCTCCACAGCACCAAGCTCAACCAACTGCTTACCGGATAAAGTCATATTTCTACCATAGCTTAATTATCTAGCATCGGTGAGATAGACTTGCTGGCCTGCGAAAATTAATCAAGGCTTCTCCGGATGAAAAAAATCGTCATAACCGGTGGCACCAGCGGAATTGGCGCTGCAACTGTTGCTCGACTGTTACTAAACAATTGCCAAATTCATGTTCTGGATACAAAGATGCCAGCCGTGGAACCCGCAGGGATACATTTCATCCACACGGATCTTGCCCTTCCTGAATCGATAAGCAAGGCCATTGAACAACTACCAGACAGGATAGATGCGCTAATAAATGTTGCGGGAATTTCAGGATCGCATCCATTAAACCAGGTTATATCGGTCAACTTTTTGGGCTTGAGATGCCTGACAGAAAACCTGCTGGAAAGGCTCACGGGCGGATGCGTAGTAAACGTGGCAAGTTCCGCAGGCAGAGACTGGCAGGACTGCAAGGCGCTGGTTCGCGGCCTGCTCGCCACGCGCGACTTTGCATCCGGGCTTGAATGGATTAAGCAAAATGCTCCGCTGATCAAGGACAACCCGTATAAATTTTCAAAGCAGTGCGCGGCGGCTTATACCTATCGGGCAGCCGGTCTGGGCATGCCCCACTCGGTGCGTGTCAATTGCGTTAACCCGGGTGTTGTGGGTACCGGGCTTACGCAGGATTTTAGAAACATGATCGGCAACAATCTGTATGACTCCATAATCCGGAATATCGGCAGGGAAGGTACTCCGGAAGATGTCGCACCGATAATTGAATTTTTGAGCATTGGTGAATCATCATGGTTAAACGGGGTCGAAATAACAGTTGATGGAGGTTACATCGCCGGTATCATCGATGGGTGGATAACGCCGCCCGCTAATCCAGAATGAATATTCAATGGTGGGCAAAAGTAAAATACTTACGTTATGCTAGACCTTTGTTAAACTTTTAAATCACCCGCAATTATCCGGAGAGTACAATGACCAAAAAAGCATACCTTGTTGCTTTTACACTTCTGGGATTGAGCACAATTATGAGCTCTACCCTCACCGCAGCCGATTATGACGCAACAAAAGCAAAGCTCGAAGCCGCCATGAGTTCCGACATTCGCACTGAAGCTGATACAGCGCGCGACGGCAACCGCCTACCCGTTGAAACACTGGAATTTTTCGGATTTCGCGATGATATGAAAGTAGTTGAATTGGTACCCGGTGGCGGGTGGTACACCAAGCTACTGGCCCCTGTACTCGCTGAAAAGGGCGAATTCTATGTTGCCTATGGTGCTGGACGAGCAGCTAAAGCACTGGAAGGCAAAGCCGGTTTCGAAAAACTGAAAGTTACCGCAGAAGAAGCAAGTTTCAGCAGACCTGATGGCCAGCGATTTTTCTCAGTAAGTAATACCGATCTTGGCGTAAAGAACGCAGATATCATTTTCACTTTTCGTAATTACCACAACTTCACAGATGAAACTCGTGCGGCCATAAACGATGCGGCCTTCAAAGCACTCAAAAAGGGCGGAACCTATGCACTGGTGGATCACACCAGACGACATATGCAAAAACTTGATAACGAAAATGGTCGTCGATTTGACCCGGTGCTGGCAATTAAGGAAATAGAAGCATCCGGATTCGAGTTTGTTGACTATTCAGACCTGCACTATCGGGCAGACGATGAACTTCAATATGAAGTAGGCCGTAAAACGGTAACCGGCAACACGGACCGTTGGACTCTGAAGTTTCGCAAACCCTAAATAACTAATCCTGCTACAAGCAATAAACATGGGGTCATCTGTTACCAGATGGCCCTTTTTATTATCCGGATATCGAATTGATACAGCCAGGCTGCGAAACATCCAGATCCGTATAATTCGGATGGATTTTCATTGTAAATCTGGCAGATGGAACTATTCTGATACAAAAGCTCAGCAACCGCCAAGGTGGTAACTATATGAATTATGAATGTTTTAAAGTCAGCATTGAAAATCAGGTTGCGCATATCGTGCTAAATCGCCCCGAAAAACGAAATGCGATGAACCACGCCTTCTGGGATGAATTGCCTGAAATAGTCAAGGATATCGACGATAACTCCAGAGCACGGGTTATCGTTATTTCGTCAACCGGGCCACACTTCACATCCGGTCTGGATATTGGCGCTTTCATGGGCGGTGGTGGACAGAACAGCAATGATATTACCCACGGTGCATATTTCTATTCCCAGGTTCACAAGATGCAGAACACATTTAGCTGCCTGGATAATTGTCGAATTCCTGTGTTATGTGCCATACAGGGTGGCTGCATCGGCGGTGGTGTGGATTTAAGTACCGCCTGTGATATGCGCTACACGACAGCAGATGCTTTTTTTACGATATTCGAAATTAATATTGGCATGACAGCAGATGTAGGTACTTTTCCGCGGCTGGTAAAATTAATTCCCGAAGGGGTCGTGAAGGAGCTGGCTTACACTGGGCGGCGAATGGCTGCAGATGAAGCCAGGGATGTGGGTCTGGTCAACGCTGTGTATCCAGACCAGGAAAGTCTTCTTGCCGGAGTAATGGAAATAGCGGCTGAGATTGCCAGCAAAGCCCCCATGGCGATTTATGGAAGCAAGAAAATTATTAACTATTCCCGCGATCACTCAACCGCAGATGGACTGGACTATATTGCCATCTGGAATGCCAGCATGTTACAGCCCAAAGAGATGCGCGAAGCCATGACAGCCGCCGCTGAAAAACGCAGCGGAACATTTGCTGACCTGCCACCACGTCGCAGTACACTAAAACTGTAACTACCTTAATATTTACTGCGCGCAACAATTAGCGCCTCCTGAATATCAACGTGGCGTTTTTTATCAATTTGATATCGGCCGTAAAAATAAACAGCCCCCAGTACTGGCAGGGTTGCTATTACACCTTCAAATAATCCCAGTTCAATTAATATGCTTCGCTCCACTTCGCCAACTACCGCACCAGGAGGAAAGCCTACTACATCAATCGCAATACCCGCCAACAAGTGGCCAAGTGCGTTAGCCAGTTTTGCAAAAAATGTACGCACTGCATAGAACACGCCTTCCTGCCGTTTACCACTAAGCAATTCCTGCTCATCTACTACATCTCCTATAGCGGAATAAACCGATGTTGTCAGAATCGCCAGGCCGCCGTAATAGGCAAAGGCACTCATTCCATACATAACAAAAATAAAAGTAGCACCGTTGGGCGGCAAAAAGTCCAGCGTCCTCAAAATGACGGGCAATGCAGCCGCCAATGCTGAAATCGCCACGACAATACGCATCGTGCCGCCCTTTTCAAAATATTTGTTCATGGGTGCAACCAGAACTACCGCGATAAAATATGCCGCAATAGTAAACAGTGGCATCCAGCGCAATTGATCAGGCCGAAGCTCCCAGTAATACAAGCCCATGTTGGCACTCAGTGTTTCCCTTACCCCTATCATGGAGGACAGGCACAACAAACCATAGAACAACATCATGTAGTTTCGATTCTGAAACACCACACTGGCTTCCTTGAAAAAATCACTGGCGGTTATTTTAGGTAGATTGTCCGGAGCCTCCATGAGCAATGGAATCTGTTCGCGGGTAAGGAAGGCTGTCAGAAAAACTATGACCGCTCCAAAGATGGCTACACAAGCTGCAAAATAGCTGGTATCTAGTCCGGACTGAGGCCCCGAAGTAAAAAAGTAGCTGTAAAAAAGGAACGAAAGAGACGCGCCACCAGAAAAAGAAAACAGCGCGTTATATCGGAAAATGCGGGTACGCTCCAGATAGTCATCACTCAATTCAGAACCAAGTGCCAGGTGAGGTAGGTGATAGCAGGTCAGAAAAAATTTCAACAGCGCAGCAAACACAAAAAGCCACAAACCCAGAGCCCACTGAACCGGCGACGCCTCATATCCAAAAAGTGACCAAACTTCATCACTGGATGCCAACAATATTTCGGGTGGCGAGTAAATGCAGAAAATACATGCTCCCAGGGGAACAGAAGCAAAGTAAATAAAGGAATGTCTACGGCCCCATCGAGAGCGCCAGCGATCACTCAGGTAACCAACAAGAGGATCCGATACCGCATCAAGCAAAATGGAAAGAAATACCGCTAGCCCAACGAGCGTACCAGGCATATTAAAAATGATGGTATATATTACAAAATTGAAACCATTGAATGCCCAGACAATCGCCCCTTCGGCTGATCCGCCCATTGCATAACGCAATTTCAGAGATGTACTTACTGACGAACGCGGTTCACGCATACGGAGCTTGCCTCAAAAAATTGTAGTGCTCCAAACGTTAACAGACGCCGACAGAATTTCGCAGGTTTTATTGTGTTCTTAAATCGGTGAGCATCGTAAACTGGGCTTGTTCATCAGCAGCATTAGCACCAGGGGATTAACCAAAGTGGATCAATCTGCCATAAACAAATTAATTGCAGCGCATAAACCCGGACACGCGCTGGACCGCCCTTTTTACACCAGTGAAAGTATTTACCAGAGAGACATTGAGCGTATTTATATGCGTAGCTGGTTGTATGCCGGACACATAAGTGAAATTCCCGCCCAGGGAGACTATTTGCTTTTTGAATTTGCCAAAGAGTCAGTCATCATCGTGCACAGTGATACCGGCGAAATCAGCGCATTACTCAACGTATGCCGTCATCGCGGCTCACGTGTATGTTTGGCGAACGAGGGTAAAACCGCAAAATTTACCTGTCCGTATCACGGCTGGACTTACGCACTAAATGGTGAGTTACGTGGCGCTGCCCACATGGATAGAGATTTCGATAAAAACGCCTATGGCTTGCGAAAGGTCCATATGCAAATACTGGCGGGGCTCATATTCGTTAATTTCTCCCAATCGCCAGCTAATTTCGATGCCGTTGCAGATGATCTATGCGAGGCATTAAAACCCTACAATCTGGAAGCTGCAAAAGTGGCACACCGACAGTCCTACCACATCGAAGGTAACTGGAAACTGGCCATCGAAAATTATACCGAATGTTATCATTGTGCTCCGGCACATCCTGAGTATTCCCGTGGCCACGCGCTGGCACAAGGCAAAGCCAGCATGCAAGTGCAACTCGAAGAGCTTATGGAAAAATCTCAACATTGTGGATTAAGTAATAAAACTATCGACAACAGTTTTCTCAGAACCAGGGATTTTGGAACAGATACCGCTTTTACACGTTATCCAATGATCCGGGGCCACGTTACGGGCAGTAAGGATGGCACCCCCATAGCTCCTCTGTTAGGAACCGTCACACAGTACGACGGCGGTTGTACGGATTTTCAGGTAGGGCCGGTTTCTTTTGCCTTAGCATATTGTGACCACATCGTGATCTACCGTTTCACACCCGTAGACGTAAGCAACAGCGTGTGCGATATCACCTGGTTATTGCGTGGGGATGCTACAGAAGGGGAAGACTATGACCGGGATAAACTTGTATGGTTGTGGGACATTACTACCAAAGCAGACAAGGTCATAATCGAGAACAATCAATTGGGTATCAATTCGCGGTACTACACACCGGGACCCTATTCCTCAATGGAAGAATTCACAGCCCGTTTTATTGATTGGTACCTGCACTCGATTGTCCGAACCAGCGCCGACTAGAGCCTTGCGACAGTTTCCCCGGACGGATCCCCTTTTTGTTCCAGGTCCCGTTGCAAAATTGTTCTGTGTTGTGCTGCCTGGGTTTTTATGAGCTGCAACAGGGCAATAAACCTGGGCGATTCACGTAGACCGGCAAAGGCGTGATTTTTTTCGATCAGAATTTGCCAGTTAGTTCTGAACCCTCCTTGCACAGCGATGCTCAGATTATCCAGTGCGGCCTTTGCATCGCCCTGTATAGCTGATTTTTCTGCAGAAGTGGCATAATCACTCAATCGCGGTCGATCACGTACCTCAAGCGCAGCCGTATGTCCGATAGATCCTAACATGTCCAAAACAGACCTGGATTCGGCATGTCGGCCCTGGGATTTATATATGTCGGCCATCATCATCAAAGTGTATACAGGTTGGCCTTTTTCATGCATTCCATACGCGTCCTGCCATTTCCAGCGCGTAGTTCCGTCCAGCACACCGTGCAGTTCAGGGTTTTGTTCCAGCAGCAATTGTTCCGCTTCGTCAGCGCGACCCTGCTCAAGCAGTTCACTGGACGCCATACGCATTAACATGCTTTTTGAACCGTGGGAATGATAATAGCCGTCATCGTTCAGCGTGCTTATCGCCAGATCAAGCGATTTCTGTGCTTCGCCGCTGGTAAGTAGCATCAAGGACTGCGCTGCAACAACCAGTGCGCTCTTTGCACCACTCTCCAGCGCTTTCTGCAATGGCTGCTGCGCCATATCAGGTGCTTCTGCCCACAAATAGGCAAAGGCCAGAAAAGCTGCAAGTTCGTGGTCTTTCTCATCCAGACTGGTTGCCAGGTTATAGCTGATGGCACCTGAAGACAGATCGCCATACTGGGCGACCAGCTCACGGCCAATATGATAGGGAATATTCGGGTTGGAACTATTCGCATCGCGTGCAGCACGAAAACCTGCCAACGCCAGTTCACTATTCCCCATTTGAACATTAAATTGGGCAAAACTCAGTAAGGCTACATCGTTTAGTGGATCTCCCTCCACCGCATTGCGAAATAGACTTCTGGCAGCTTCCTTTTGGCCCTGCCTGGCCAATACCGATGCCAGTTGAACCTTGGCATCGGAATTACTGGGAGAAAGCTCGAGAGATTTGCGTAATAACTTAACGCCCTGCTCATCTTCTCCATTCTTGCAATACAGGGTGCCAAGGTAGGCATAGGATTGAGCATCTATCGGGTCAAGTTCAATTGCATGTTCTGTTAACTGGCGAGCCGCCACATAGGCTTCCGGGTCGCGCCGCGCTCCGGTCATGTGCAGCGCTGCCTTCGTCATTGCCAACATACGAAAGGCCTTGGCAAATGTGGGGTCTGCTTCTGTAATCTCGGTAAACAGCTGCTCTGCCCGAGGCAGTGAAGCAAAACTGAAAGAACGGTATGCATCCAGGCCCTTAAGGTATTTCACGTACAGTTCAGGGTCTGTTTCCAGAATTTCGCTGGCTTCGCCCCCGTCAAGCCCCGATATTTCAATTTGCAGGGCAGATACAATTGCCCGGCTGATATCATCCTGAACCTTAAGAATGCTACTCAGTTTACGCTCGTAAACTTCGGACCAGACTAAAAAACCATCTATAGTGCTTATTAGCTGCGCCGATATTCGAACGGTATCGCCCTCTGTACGAACACTCCCCTCAAGAATATGCGCTACATTAAGTGTTTTACCAATCTCAAGAATACTGGGGTCACTTCCCTTGAACGAAAAGGAAGACGTTCTTGCGGCCACCTTCAAATCTTTTACCCGTGACAGACTAAATAACAGTTCTTCTGCTATGCCATCCGAAAAGTAACCCTGATCATTACCGGGACTAAGATCTACAAAAGGAAGTACTGCTATGGACTTGGCGTCCAGTGCAGCGGGAATTTCATCAATCGCAGCAACATTTTGCGATTCCTGGGATTGAATTATGCCAATTTCCGGTTCCGGCTCTACTCTGAAAAAATCTCCCATTACCAGCCCGGTGCCGACGATAACCAGAAAAACAAACGCAGAAACTACAGCGCCCGAAGGAAAGCGATCCAATAGTGATATTTCGGGTTTATCCGCAGTTGCGCCTGTAATGGTGTCGTCAACTGCACTTACCGGCTTAACTTCGGTTATCAGACGGTATCCCCGCTTGGGGATGGTTTCTATATAGGTCGGGGATTTACTGTCATCACCCAGAGTTTTGCGTAGTTGGCTGAGCGAAAAGTAAACAGAGTCGTTAGTAACAAAAACACCCTGCCACACCTGCTCTATCAAGTCATCTGCGGTGACAACTACATTTGCATGACTACAGAAATATAGCAGCATGTCCATTTCACGTGGACGCAAGGACCGTGACTCTTCTGAATTGCTGATTCTACCGATGTCTGGCTCAACCAACCATTCACCAAGCTTGAATTTCGCTGCCAAGGATTCCGACATTTTCTACCATTCCCGTCTGGTATTAAAATGTATTGTGCCGATTTTTACCCATCATTAAAAATTACACATCTACAGGATACAGACAATTCCACAGTCCAGTTAGTTCAATTGAAAGGAAATTAAAAGGCTATGTCTGACACCTGGCGACAGTCTGGCAAAGATGAGGAATTATGTGGGATCCAGCACAATTCTACCGGTAACAGCGCCATCAAACTCAAAGTGCAGTGGCACCATAAATCCATCACGGTTTCCCAGCCAGACAGTGCCATCGTATACATCCATATCATCATCCACCAGATGATAATCGCAACGCTTCCCTCGTTCATCCAGCCCGGACCCTTTGAGGGTCATGGCGTATCCGTGCCGACCGGTGTGAAATTCCTTGGTGTCTGCACAGTCGCCCATCATAAAAAACGCAGACAACACGTCAATGTGTGCGAGAGATTTTTTAGCGGGCTTAACCACACCGTTGCGAGTGACATTCAGTATGTCTCCCTCCACGCGAACCATGCGCGTGGATTTCTTACTCGTCTTGTCGAGCTCAAAAGATTCCGCAACGGGACGATCGTTTTCCAAATGGCCAAGCGCAAGAAAACGGGATTTAAAACGGCTCAGCAGTCCTGCCAGCCCTACTGCCCTGGCTTTGCCCCATATTTTATAACCAAGCGAGTCTTTCTGTACTGAAACTTCCACCTTATGGGTTTTAGCGCCTTTTACGTAGGCCGTGTAGAAATACGTAGAATCGGCATCAGCTTCAATGGTTTTAGCCAAAATATCCTGAGAAATCAGGCTGGACAGCACTATAGCTATTAGCAAAACCTGCTTAAAGAATCCGGACATAAATTAACGACCTGCAAATAACTGGTAGTGGCAGTAATGGAAAGAGCTTACACAATAATGGAGGAAAGATGAATATAAACTGAATATATTGCCAATTAAATGGCCAGGTTGTGAATGCGTACCGATTTAGAAGGCACAAATCGGATGCCACAATTTAGTTCCTGCGTGGCTTTTACACGGCCAGCACCCGGGAAGTCAGGTCATTGAGTTCTTTTTTGAGCGCACGCCAGTCCGGAACATGCTTTTCCAGCAAGGCATAGAAGCGTTTTCCATGGTTGCGGTGCTTGTAATGACAAAATTCATGCACTATCACAGAATCGATACAGGCAACAGAGCACTTGACCAGGTGTGTATTCAAGGCAATAACGCCGCTGGCTGAGCAGCTACCCCATTGTGATTTCATGGGGGAATGACGCCACACCGGCATGGCATCTACCCAGGGCAGCGCTTCAACGCAATGCTTTAGTCGAGCGGAAAATATTTCGTCGGCCTGCTGGCAGTACCACTCATCCAGCATTTCACTGACCTTTTTGGCATCCCTTGACATGGTAATATTGGAAAATTGTAAAACGAAGGCATCCTGGCGAATTTCTATCGAGTTAAACAATTCCAGGGAAGGTTCGAATTTTAGTGGATAACCTTTCCCCAGATAAAGCTGTAATGCTCCGGAGTTGTATCCGGGCTGGATTTTTTGCGCCGTATCGCGCATAAATTTTTTAAGCTGTTTCGATATCCATGCTGCATTAGCCTGAACATGTTCCTGAATCTTTTTCAGGTCGGCTCGCGGGGGTGCAGTGACATGAACCCGACCGTCCGGATAAACATACAATCCCAGCGCCGCCCGGCGTTTTCGTGCAGGACGCACCTCATAAGCAATCAATTCTTCATTGTAGCTAATAAGGTAACGAGTCATTAAACGGGCTTCCAAAAAGATGCAGCTGTCTGCTCTGGATATACTGCCATTTAACGTTCCAAAATGCCAAATTACACGGTATTTACATAGCAATGTGATGCGGTTCACCCTTTACCCGTTTGACGGTTGAGTAATAGCACGTAATAACCGAATCTCTGCCTATCGCTCTGGTATTGTCACCGGGATTGTACGACCAAGGTCTATTGATGTTTGTAATACCTGATAAAGAGTCCTCGAACCACCGTAAAAATCAGGTTCAAATAAGTATTTTCCTGTCATGTTTCAAGTAACCCCCTGGTCAACGCTTCCACTAATTGTCATATTTTTGGCAGCCTGGACAATGGCCAGTCTCAAGACTAAAAATGACATTCCCGGCACCCGGGCTGTGAAATGGCTTCTTATCGGTGCCATTGTATGGAGTGCCGCTCAATTTTTACGCACGCTCGTTACTGATCTTGAGCTCAAAGTATTTACATTACAGTTGGAAATGATCGGTAAACAAATCGTTCCCACGGCCTGGTTTATATTTACCATTACCTACGCCAACAACAAATCGGCTATGTCGCAAAGGGCGCTGGTAATTTTGAGTGTATTGCCAGTGACCACTCTGTTACTCACTTTTAGCAACTCTTACCATCACTTTATATGGGCAAGCACAGGACTAACTTCCTTCGGTAATTTTGTCGGCGTTGACCTGCATCCCGGTCCATGGTTTATCGTAATCAGCATCTATGCAGTAAGTCTGGTAATGAGCGGCACGGTAATAGCAGTGCACAAACTCAGCCAGTCGAGAGGCCGGGCAATCTCCATCGTTTCTTTAATACTGGTACCAGTAATCGTATGTATTGTTACCATAACCCAGGATGCAGGGCTTGGCCCCGTGCAGGGAATAGATCTAACGCCACTGGGCTTGATCGTTGGTGCCCTGCTACTGCGATCCGGTGTGCTCAATGCGGGTTTGTTAACAGCGAAGCGCGTTAGAAGACATACAGTGTTCGAGCGTCTTAGCGATATGATTGTAATCGTAGACCAGCAGGCTAACGTGCTGGATTACAACGATGCCGCAAAGAGGGGCATGAAAATACAGTCTGCTCCTGGTGAAAGTTATCCCAGGCTGGAGCTCCCGGTATTACTGGAAATGATTCGCACGCATGGCCAGCGAACCGAGTTGACCATTGGCGAGCGCGCCTATGACGTACATGCTACCTCTTTAAGTGAAGCAGGCCAGCCAGATTCAGGGGAGCGTGCCCTGGTTTTCAGGGATGTAACCCAGCGCCGGAAAACCGAACGTGCTTTGCAGGAAGCCAAGAAAAACCTCCAGACCCAGGCCCACACAGATCCACTCACGGGTTTGTATAATCGTCGGTTTTTTATGCAGCGCCTGGCTGAAGAAGGCGAACGCCTGCGTCGTCACCACAATACACTCAGCTGCCTGTTGTTTGATCTGGATCATTTCAAAAAAGTGAATGATACCTACGGTCACGATACAGGTGATGCAGTGCTAAGGATGGTCTCCAGGATGACTAATCAGGCAACCCGAATTACAGATGTTGCTGCCCGCATTGGTGGAGAAGAGTTTGCTATGTTGCTTCCCGAAACGGATGCCCAGGGTGCAATTAATCTGGCTAACCGTTTACGGTTAAGCATCGCAAACAGCGAAGTAATAGCCAACAACCAGCGGGTTAAGGTAACGGCAAGCATAGGAATAGTCACGGTAAACCGCGTTGGGGACAATCTCGATGCACTACTCGGTATGGCGGATAAAGCGCTGTATCGAGCCAAGGACGGTGGCCGCAATATGGTGTGCGTCGCGAATTAACTAGACATCCAGCCGCTGCATCAGCGAAACTCATTCACGTGAATTAATTCGAGGGACGAATGAGTGAAAGATGTAGAAGGTAAAGTTGCATTCATCACCGGGGGCGCAAGCGGTCTCGGACTATCCATGGCCAGAGCCTTTACAGCGGCAGGCATGAAAGTTGCCATTGCCGATATTGAACAGGATGTGCTGGACGCCGCGGTTAAAGAATTTGTCGGTAGCAACGCCGACGTTATCGGTATCAGGTTAGACGTTACTGACCGTGATGCGATGGAAAACGCCGCCCTTCGTACAGAAAAAGAACTGGGAAATATTCACATTGTCTGCAATAACGCAGGTGTTGCTGTGGGCGGTTCGATAACTCAAATGTCCTATGCGGACTGGGACTGGGTGATGCGGGTAAATGTTGATGGCGTAATCAACGGAATGCAGACTTTTTTGCCACGCATGCAAGCCCACGGCGAGGGTGGCCACATCGTGAACACCGCTTCGATGGCGGGGCATTTGCCGGTACCCGGCCTAAGTGTTTATAACACCGGTAAATTTGCGGTAGTGGGATTGTCCGAAGCTGTGCGGCTTGACCTGGTAGAAAGCGATATCGGCATTTCTGTATTGTGTCCCGGCGTGGTTTCGACAAACATATTTGAATCAGGTAGAAACCGACCAGAACAATTGCAGGCAGCAACGGATACGGCAAGCGGATTATTGGGTATGGACCAGAGCCAATCTGATACCAGACAGCAGGCGATCGAGGAGATTTTTTCCGGCGCCCTGGACCCCGCCGTGATCGGTGATATGGTTTTACATGCTGTACAAAACGATGAGTTTTATATTTTTTCTCACCCGGAGCTAGGCGAAGCCGTAGACACCCGGGCAGCCGAAATCAGGGCATCTATGGCGCGTTGGGCAGACTATCGAAGCAATAACGAAATTTAGCAATCCTTGTTTCAAGTATGCGCAGAATTGGTATGATCCTGTCACAGCAGCAGCTCTCAGACTAGATAAAGTCCGCCAGGGCATCAAGCACCTCATTAGGACGCTCCGCCAACATGGCATGCCCGCATTTTGGAATACGGCATATTTTTGCATCTGGAATCATTTTGGCAACGTCCAGGCTATGCCTGGGAGCTGTCATCTGGTCAGAGTCACCGATAATAACCAGACAGGGCGTCGCTGCTCTTACGCTCAAACCAAGCGGATCGAAGTTGTCACAGGCAGTAAAATCCGCGTGTAATACGCCGGGCGCGGCGCGTTCCATAAGTCGTTGGCCTCCTGCAAGATTCCAGCTTCCCGGGCTGGCGGCAGGCCCGGTTTTTGAGCTATGACTAAAAGTATTGGCCATTTGATTAGCAGTAGCCAGATGCGTGAGAGAGGCGTCTAACATCAACTTTGTTACCGGCATGGGAATCGCAGTACCGAGCAAAACCAACGACATTACAGAGGCTGGATATTTGGCAGCAAAACTAAATGCAATTAGACTGCCCATGCTGTGTCCCACCACGTGAGCCTGGGCTACCCCCCTAACAACAAACACCTGCTGCAACCAGTCGCTCAATGCGGCAATACTTGTCAAGGGCTCACCCCCGGATCTTCCATGCCCGGGTAGGTCAACCGACAGAACACTATAGCCTTTTCGCGCAAAGTATCGCGCGATCATCACCCACACTGTGTGATCATGCGCAGCACCGTGTATAAAAACGATGGTGGGTGCATCCGGCGCAGCATGAACGCTACCCGTAGAGGCGAAAACCGGACTACCACCAACTTCAAATTTCATATCTGTTTGTTCCCAGTTACAGGCACGTAATCTATTGCCTACTTTTGTGACCGGTAAAGTGCGCGGCCCAGATCTTCAATAAGGTCACTACTGTCTTCCAGGCCAACAGAAAGCCTGATGGTGCCTTCACTAATGCCTCCAGCCAGCAAGGCGTCTGCATCCATTCGGTGATGCGTGGTACTGGCAGGATGGATAACCAGCGATTTTGCGTCACCAATATTAGCCAAATGAGAAAACAGACCAAGTGCTTCAATAAATTTTTGACCGGCATTCCTGCCGCCTTTTATCTCGAAGGTAAAAACCGAACCACAACCGCGCGGCATTAATTTCTGCGCCAGTGCGTAATCGGGGTGATCAGGCAATGAGGGGTGTACTACCCGCGTAACCGCATCCTGCTTCGACAGATACGCAAGTATGGTATCGGTGTTGGCAAGGTGTTTTTGCATGCGCAGGGAGAGCGTCTCAATGCCCTGTAAAATATGGAATGCTGTCATAGGGGCCATGCAGGCGCCAAAATCCCGAATACCCTCTTTTCTTGCGCGGGTTAGAAAAGCCATAGGACCAAACTCTTCCGCAAAAACCAGATCATGAAAGCCCACATAGGGCTCGGTAAGTGTGGGAAATTTTTCCGATCGCTCCCAGTCAAAAGTACCCCCATCTACCAGAAGGCCGCCGATGACTATGCCGTGCCCGCTTAAAAATTTGGTAGCTGAGTGCATAACCAGGTCTGCACCCTGATCAATGGGTTTACTCAGATAGGGCGTTGTAAAAGTCGAATCCACAAGTAGTGGCAAACCATGTCCGTGCGCCCAATCTGATAACACCGGAATATCAAGCACATCAAGTCCGGGGTTACCCAGGGTCTCACCAAAGATGAGCCGTGTATTTACCCGCAGGGCTTTATCGAAGGCTCCTATGTCATGCGGATCTACAAATGTGGTAGTAATACCAAAACGCGGCAGCGTGTATGCCAGTAAATTGTGACTGCCGCCGTAAAGACTTTGTGAGGCAACTATGTGGTCCCCGGCAGAACAAAGCGTGGTGATCGCCAGATGCAGAGCCGCCTGACCACTGGCAAGCGCGATTGCCCCTACACCGTTCTCCAGGGCCGCGATTCGTTCCTCCAGTACCGCATTGGTCGGATTGGACAAACGGGAATACACATGTCCCGCCCGCTCTATATTAAATAAACCCGCTGCGTAATCGGTATCCGGAAAACAATAGGATGCCGTTTGGTAAATGGGCGTCGCACGTGCCCCCGTATGAGGGTCCGCCTGTTGCCCCGCATGGAGCGAAAGCGTATCAAACCCCGCGGGATTGGGGGCTTTTGGTTCATCCATCGGGTAATCTCCTTACCTTTAAGCGCTTGTTGTCCAACTGGTCAGGGTATATTAGACTCGCAGCCATATTTGCTGACAGCAAACTAATGACCGCCAAAAAACCAATAATAAGATGGGACAGCGATGAACACCAATCCTGCTGACACAATAGAGGCTGGTGACAACCAGCTGTGGAATTCTGATCTGGCGCCGACGGATGAACAAGCGCGTACCTGGGCATGGACAGACATCGGCGCCCTCTGGGTGGGTATGGCAGTAAGCGTACCGGCCTACATGCTCGCCTCTGGCCTGATTCAGCAAGGCATGTCCTGGTTGCAGGCAATGATCACAGTATTTCTCGGCAATGTCATAGTCCTGATACCCATGCTTCTCATAGGTCACGCCGGTGCGAAATACGGCGTACCCTTCCCGGTTTTGCTGCGCTCTTCCTTTGGCACTATCGGTGCACGCTTGCCTGGTATGTTACGTGGACTGGTAGCCTGCGGCTGGTTTGGCATACAAACCTGGGTAGGCGGCTTTGCTATCTACCAGATTCTCAACTCTTTGAGTGGCGGCGCTCTGGTAGGCGATCCACTACCAGTGGTAGACATAGATAGCGCGCAGTTATTGTGTTTTCTGGTTTTTTGGGCAGCGCAGGTTTATTTCATTGCAAATGGCATTGAATCAATTCGTTGGCTTGAGAAGCTGGCCGCGCCCTTGCTCATTCTCATGGCACTGGGACTTTTATTGTGGGCATACAATGCATCAGACGGCATGGGTACGGTATTTTCCCAACCCTCACAATTTATAGCAGGTGGAGAAAAGGCGGGACAGTTCTGGAACGTTTTCTGGCCCAGCCTGACAGCAATGGTTGGTTTCTGGGCCACACTTACGCTGAATATCCCTGACTTTACCCGGTATGCCAAATCCCAGCGGGACCAGGTAATTGGTCAGGTAGTTGGTCTGCCAATACCCATGGCCATGCTGGCCTTTGTTAGCGTGGCGGTTACCTCGGCCACGCTGGTAATTTTCGGTGAACAAATCTGGGATCCGGTATTGATAGCGGGAAAAATGGGGGGTGCTACAGCAATTCTCGGACTTGTTCTGCTTATCATTGCCACGCTCACGACCAACCTGGCAGCAAACGTTGTTGCACCCGCCAATGGGTTTAGCAACTGCGCGCCAAAGCGCATTTCTTTCAAAATGGGCGGTTATATAACTGCGGGCCTGGGAATTGCGATGATGCCCTGGAAGCTACTTGAAACTGCAGGAGACTACCTGTTTGTATGGCTGGTTGGGTACTCCTCCCTGCTCGGCCCTATTGCGGGCATTCTGATTGCGGATTACTTTTTTGTTCGGGCAAAACAGTTAAACACCAAAGCCCTTTATCAAAGAGGGCTCGAGTATGAGTATTATCGTGGTTGGAACCTGGTGGCGATCATCGCCCTGATACTGGGTGTGCTACCCAGCCTTCCCGGATTTCTCTACGCTGCCGGTATCACAGACAGCCCGGCTCAGCTTTTTGTTACACTATACAATTACGCATGGTTTGTGGGAGCAGGAAGTTCAGCCCTGATCTATTTCATCCTCATGCAATCTTCAAAACGGGGCAACTAAATGGAATTCGGAATTTGTTTCAAGGGTTTTGTTTCCCCTGAGCGTGCTCGTTATCTGGTTCGTCAGGCGGAAGCCGGCGGGTTCACCTATTGTTGGTTTTATGATTCTCACATTTTGTGGCGAGACTGCTACACAGCCATCGCCATGTGTATGGAACATACTGTTGACATGCGTTTTGGACCTTGCGTTACCAACCCAAGTGTTCGGGACTGGTCAGTAGCAGCGAGTCTGTTTACCAGTCTGGCAGTGCAAAGCAGGGGCAGGTTTGATATCGGCCTGGGTCGCGGTGACAGCTCGATGCGCGTAATGGGTAAGAAACCGGCGACACTTGCGCGGCTCGCGGATTTTACGCACAAGGTAAAGGCCATGGCGCGGGGAGAAGAAGTACAGTATGAAGACTGTCCTGAACCGGTCAAATTTCCATGGGCGGATAATTACGATATTCCTGTATGGATAGCTGCCTATGGACCGAAGGCATTGGCCACGGCAGGCGAACACGGAGACGGAGTGATACTTCAGATTGCAGAACCTGCCCTGGTACGTTGGCTGGTTGAACAGTGCCACGTAGCCGGAGAGGCTGCAGGAAGGGATACCTCAAAGTTCAGAGTCATGGCTGCTGCCCCGGCTTACTTCGGCTCACGGGATGAGTGTATAGAAGCTACCAAATGGTTCCCGGCCATGGTGGGTAATCATGTGGCTGATATTGTAGAAAAATACGGCAGTAACTCAGGGCTTGTCCCGCAAAGCCTCACCGACTACATCGAAAAACGCAGGGGTTACGATTACAAAAAACATGGCCAGAGTGATAATCCCTATCTGGACTTTATTTCCCCGGAAATCGTAGAAAGCTTTTGTGTGTTGGGAAGCCCGGATGCACACGTTGAAAAAATAAATGCCCTGAAAGCTGCGGGTACCACCCAGTTCAATATCTACCTGGATAACGGCGACGAGGAGAATATTATCGCCCGTTATGCCCGTGAGGTGATTCCAGCGTTTAGATAATTACCCCGCGCAGTACCAACTGCACGATGTTTTCAACAATTTCATCGCTCTGCTCAATACCCAGAGACTGGCCATTGTTAATAATGCGAGTCTGGTATTCAAAATCGGCATAATGTTGCGTCATGGCCCAGATAGCGTACAACAAATATTGTGCATTAACTTTGCGTAACTTGCCTTGCTCTATCCATTTGTTGATCTGCCTGCACTTTTTTGTGTTCCATTCCAGAAGGCTGGATTTTAAATGCACGTCAAATACGGTTCCGCCACCGATTACCTCCATGGCCCAAACCTTGGAAGCAAACGGGCGTGTGAAGGAGTGCTGAATCTTTCTGCTTACGTACGCCCTGAAGGCAATTTCAGGATCATCGGAGCTGTCAAAAATTTCGGCATCGTTTATCCACTCTGCCAGAATGTCCTTAAGCACCTGGACGTACAAATCTTCTTTAGTGGGAAAATAGTAATGGATATTGGCTTTAGGTAGCCCAGCCTTATCAGCAATCTCACGTGTTGTGGCACCTTCAAAGCCTTTTTTGGAAAATATCTGCTCCGCTGCGTCAATAATCTTGCGCGTGCTGTCCCAACGCACTTTTTCTTTACCGGTCATTGGAGAGCTTGATTGCCTGGCCATCATATTGCGGTTTACCGGTTGCGTGCAAAGCCCCTCATTAAGGGATGGTTCGCCGGAGTCTATTTTAACTTGTCCAGATGGTCAACTTAACCGATAATTCAGGGATCCAATTGTCTTCCAATAAATAAACTGAACAGGACATATCTTCTATGGGCAGCGGCGATAGCAAAATTACAGGTCATATAATCAACGGTGAATACGGCCTTTACTCTGATCGCAGCCAGGCAATCTTTAACCCTGGTACAGGCGAAGAGATTCGCAAGGTAGCAATGGCCGGGGTCTCCCAGGTGGAAAATGCCATATCCGCAGCGGAAGCGGCGTTTCCCCAATGGAGAGATACGCCACCCGCAAAACGTGCACGTATCATGTTTCGCTTCAAAACCCTGTTGGAAGAAAATGCAGACGCCATAGCAAGCCTGCTGACGCAGGAACACGGCAAAGTGCACAACGATGCACTGGGGGAAGTACAACGTGGTATCGAAAACGTCGAATTTGCCTGTGGTGCCCCTGAACTTCTAAAGGGTGAATATACCAGGAACATCGGCCCTGAAATTGATGCGTGGAGCGACTTTCAGCCACTCGGCGTTGTAGCAGGAATTACCCCGTTTAACTTTCCGGCCATGGTGCCCTTGTGGATGTACCCACTGGCTATTGTATGCGGTAACACCTTTATACTAAAACCGTCAGAGCGTAATCCAGGTGCGCCCCTGTTTATTGCCGACCTGCTACACCAGGCAGGATTGCCACCCGGCGTACTTAACGTTGTGGTCGGGGACAAGGAAGCAGTTAATGCACTTCTGGATGATAAACGCATACAGGCAATCAGCTTTGTCGGCTCCACCCCGATTGCAGAATATATCTACACCACCGGTACCGCCAAAGGTAAACGGGTGCAGGCGTTGGGTGGTGCAAAAAACCATGCCATAGTAATGCCCGACGCCGATCTTGATAACGCGGTACAAGCGCTAATGGGCGCTGCCTTCGGGTCCTGTGGTGAGCGTTGCATGGCCATTTCTGTAGCGGTTGCAATCGGTGACGAGGTGGGTGACCAATTGGTAAGCAAATTGAAACACGAAATTCTCCAACTAAAAGTGGGCATAGGAACTGACAACAACAACGATATGGGGCCACTAATCAGCCGTGACCACCAGAAAAAAGTGAGCTCTTATGTGGATATTGGCGTTGAAGAAGGAGCCGATCTTGTCGTGGATGGCAGGAATCTTAGCGTAGAGAATTACGAAGGGGGATACTTTCTGGGAGGCTGCTTGTTTGACCGTGTCACGCGCGATATGAAAATCTACTCTGACGAAATATTTGGACCGGTATTGTGCGTAATGCGTGTGAATACCATGCAGGAAGCCATGCGCCTGGTTGACGAGCACGAATATGGTAACGGAACCTGTCTGTTTACTCGTGACGGTGGGGCAGCAAGATATTTTTCCAACAATATCCGGGTCGGCATGGTCGGCATAAATGTACCGCTGCCGGTGCCAGTCTCATGCCACAGTTTCGGCGGCTGGAAACGCTCACTCTTTGGAGACCTGTCGGCATATGGTCCTGATGGCGTGAGATTTTACACCAGACGCAAAACCATATCCCAACGTTGGCCATCCAGCGGCGTCAGGGATGGCGCACAATTCAGTTTTCCATCGGACAAATAGATCAGGCCAATAGAGGAAGGAGTTTTATTATGGGCGACAAGTACAGTAACTACAGAATCAACAGTGACCGTCTTTGGGAAAGCCTGATGGAGATGGCAAAAATTGGCGCGACAGAAAAAGGTGGCTGTAATCGTCTCGCAGCCACAGATCTGGATCGTCAGGCAAGGGACTTGTTTACCCGCTGGTGTGAAGACGCCGGCTGTACCGTCACTGTAGACGGTTTTGGCAATATGTTTGCAAGGCGCCCGGGCCTGGATGACAGCTTACCCGCCATATGCACCGGCAGCCATCTGGATACCCAACCTACTGGTGGTAAGTTCGACGGCGTATTTGGTGTGCTTTCAGGCGTTGAAGTTCTCCGTACCCTGCACGAACATGATATTAAAACCCGGGCTCCCATTGAAGTTTCGGTATGGACCAATGAAGAGGGCTCGCGATTTCAGCCGGCAATGCAGGGTTCCGGTGTATATGTGGGTCGTTTTGACCTCGAAGAGGAACTGGATAAACGCGATG
>JAJFJZ010000002.1 GCA_021773565.1 Gammaproteobacteria bacterium
GAGGAACTTACGGTCGATCAACGACAGATAGTCGTGTTAAGGGATTATCTGAACTTGTCCTACGCGGAAATTGCCGATGTTCTGGACATAACATCTGGAACGGTGATGTCACGTTTACATCGCTCAAGATTAGCATTAAAAAAGATACTGACAGGTAATTATTATGGAAACTAGAAAACCAGATGATCATGTGGCTGAATTATTGTCCGGCCACCTGGATAAGGAGCTAACACAACAGCAACAGCAGATTGTCGAGGTGCATATTCAAGCCTGCGAAGCATGCAGGCACGATCTCATGGAATTAACGAAATTACGCAGCAATATAGGAAAAACTGATTTGAGTGTTACACGCGACCATAGTTGGGGTGAAACAATCAATGACGGTGGCGTTCGACTCACGCACAATATCGGTTGGTTACTGTTCCTGGGTGGATTGCTAATTGTTGGTGCCGCAGTTACCTATGAAATATTGTTTATCGATGGCTCAAACATATATGAAAAGCTGATTTTCTTTTCTATTACAGGCGGTATTGGTTTACTGTTTTATTCTGTGTTGCGGCAACGATTAATCGAGCGAAAAACAGACAAATACAAAGATGTGGAGATCTAGTAGATGATAGTTGTTACTTCTGAGCACATAGCACATAAGCGCATAGTTAAATCTCTGGGTCTGGTAAGAGGTAACACCGTTCGGGCGCGACATATAGGAAAAGACATACTCGCGGGTCTGCGCAATATCGTTGGCGGAGAAATCCACGAATACGCAAAGCTCATCGCGGAGAGTCGCGAACAGTGCCTGGACAGGATGGTAATCGAAGCAGAATCACTAGGCGCCAACGCAATTATTGCTACACGATTTACCACCTCTGTGCTGATGGGAGGGGTAGCTGAGTTGCTGGTGGTAGGTACTGCGGTAATTATAGAAGATGATTAGCGCCGTCTGGTTTCCTCTTCCAGGCCAAATTTGGTCAGGTTCAAGGCCATTCTGTGCTCGGTGATATGTTGCCTCGGGGCAGGCAATGTTCCGGTTTCACCCGTTGCGACAAAGCCCTTTCGGGTATACAAGGCAATAGCGGGTGAATTGTAGTCAGCAACGTCCAGCACAAGACGGAGAAAGCCGCGGGATCCAGACCACCTTATAACAGCATCAATCAACGAACTACCGACTGTTTTTCCGCGCGCCCCGGGCGCTACCCACATGGATATTAAATATGCTTCATCCGTGTCTTCCGTACTTTCAACACCTCGCACGACACCGGCATCCCTTCCCTCCAGCACAGCAATCCAGGTTGGAATGTCTTTCACTTGCCCCGACCAGTACACATCAGGGTGGCGCTCGGCATCAGCCAATGTGCTGCCAAACGCATCGGGTGCATCGTGCAGGGAAGCAAGGCGGATGTTGCGCCACCGCTCCCCTTCTGAAGGGTTCAACAATTCAACAGACATATCGAATTTCGCGCTCGCCAAGCTCTCTATCGTCCGGCGGTTGCCACATACTATCGGCGAGGTTAAATACTTCGTCTGAAACGTACATTTTGAAGGTTCCATCACCCTGGGAATTTCTTTCCTGCACCCTTCGCCGCCTTTCTTCTTTTTCAACCTGCAAAATATATACTATTAACGGACACCCAACGACATCGACACGACCATAGAAATCTTCCCTGTCCTGCCTTCGAATTAACCCCAGTTCCAAAACAACGCTCTGTTCAGACACGATCAAATCATTCGCCTGGTTCCATATCTGTGCGATACAGCGACTTTTACGCTCTGCATACCAGGCCATAAATTCCTTCTCGGGCCGGTCCGGCGAAAACAGCGTTACCATCCACTCATCCAGATTAAATCGCGGAGCCGCATGTGATTGACCAAGCCGTGCGGCATAAGTCGACTTTCCTGCTCCAACCGGACCCTCTACGAGATGAACGGTTGCCGGAGCTTTTTCCATGAATGCATTGGATCTGTCATCATTTTTATTCATCAGAGTTCCTTTAATTGATACCTGGATTTGATTGCCATAAAAAAACGCCCTCCCGGCAAACCGGGAGGGCGTTTTGAAATAGACATTAACCAGCCATGGATTCAATAAGGAACTGGTTCGAAATAAAAGAGACACTATAAACCCCGAAACAAAAATCGCAATGTTTTTCAGTTTGGTGAATCAAGCCATTCAAATCACTTGTTGTATCGATCTGCGCTTTGTTACCATTTTCAGGTCTCTATCAGGTCCCTAATATGCTCTCACGAAAAATAGTAGATAACTTGCGAAAGCAGAATTGGCTCGCGGTATCACTGGATTTAATCGTAGTGGTAGCAGGCATTTTTATTGGCTTACAGGCCTCGGAATGGAACGATAAACGACTAGAGCATCAGGAAGGTCTTTATTATCTCAAGGCACTTCAATTCCAACTCCAACATGATATCGAAGAAGGAAAGGCCGAATTGGAGAAATCCAGTGGATATCTAGCATCAACCGGACAGGCTCTCGGCCTGTTGTGGAAGGATAAACCGGATGAAGGTGACTTGAAGAGTTTTCAGGAATTACACTTATCAGCGTTTCAACTTTGGGGTCCGATACAAAAACCCGTAACGTTAAGGCAACTGGTTGACGATGGAAAAATAGATCTCATTCGATCAAAAAAAATCCAGCGCGCTATATTGGACTATGAAAGTGCCTATGTTGATGCCATTCAACAGACGAGCACCTCGTATGCATATTCCAGGGACATCACCTTAACCATTATGAATACCCTTGATTACAGGGGACCCGTAATCACCAATACCGTTGAAGAATTGAGAAACAACCGGACGCTCGTTTCCGCGATCCGTGCAAAAGCAATCATGCAACGGATTCAACTGCAAGTTCTGGAAAGTGTGCAAAAATCCAACCTCGAATTGGAGGAAGTTCTGGAATCCTATTTGTCTTCCGAACTAAGTAGTTCTGTCCCTTAAAATGAAAGCCGAAACCACACTAACCAACAGCCCAACCGGAAAGATTTCGATAAATGTCATGGGTAACCGCAAAACGGGATTTGCATACTGCTGACGCATGGTCTCCATCTCTGCGACCGTGTTAGCCAGTTCTGCAGCCGGCACTCCCCTGGATCTGGCACCATCGATAATTGCTTGCGTATACAGCTCGATAAAGGCGTAGTCGGTTTGTGCCAGATAGAATTCCCAAACCAGTACGTAAACAAGACTTGCAACCACCGTTATCCCCAGGCCTACCAAAAAAGCGGTGCTAAATCGGATGACGCCACCCAGCGCTTCATCGCGAACCTGTTTTATAGCCACAAAGATAGAAGTGAATACCAAAAACATGACAAGAAACCCAAGCCACGCTGTAGCGACGCCCAACTCTATGCTAAGCAGACTGGTGCAGATGATAATAAAACCGGAAATTAGTCCAAAAACCCAGATTCGTTTTTTCATAATCCTGTTCCTCCTACAGAGGCTTAAAATATACCAACCGAATCAAGGGTGGTCACCCGGCATTAAATGAATTTAGCCAAATGGCATATTCCTTGATCGTGCCATATTATGCTAGGCTCACAAAATGCGTTCCTGATACTAAACTGCGTTAATTGCCACGCCCGCTGCACGTTCAATGGGTTGTTACGTATTTAATTAAGGAATCATCATGAAGAACTTTGATCGCACCACATTTGGCGAACTCTACGCTGAAAATTACGATGCACAACACGATCCCGGCACTACCAATGCTGCAGTGGCCTTGCTGTGGGAGCTTGCAGCGGAAAGAAAGACGCTGGAGCTTGCTATTGGCACCGGCCGGGTAGCCCTGCCTTTGTTCGAACGTGGACTGGACATTCACGGGATTGAAGCATCAGAAAAAATGCTTTCGAAGCTACGCGCCAAAAAAGGGGGTGCTTCAATTCCTGTGACCACAGGTGATATGGCAGACGTAAGAGTGGACAACAATTTCGGCTTTATCTATCTGATTTTCAACACACTATTTAACCTGCAATCCCAGGACGCCCAGGTTCGGTGTTTCAAAAACACAGCCGGGCATCTGATCCCGGGAGGCATGTTTCTAGTTGAGACCTTTGTACCCGATGTCACGCAATTTACCAGGGGACAAAACCTGCAAACCCTGCATGTTGACAGGCAGTCGGCAATGCTGGAAGCCACAGTGCACGACCCCCTGCGACAAACCATCGACTATCAACGTATTCGAATCACAGACAAGGGCATACAATTAAAACCTCTGCCCATGCGTTATGCGTGGCCAGCAGAAATTGATTTAATGGCCAGACTTGCAGGACTACACCTACATTCGCGCTGGGGTAGTTGGGACCGTATACCCTTCACCTCAGAAAGCAATATGCACATTTCGATATATAAGAAGGACGAGCAATGAATCGATGGGTACGAAATTCACTAATGGCGGTTTCGATTCTGTTTCTCACGGGAATAACATTATTCCTCAGTCGAAATGAACTCACCCGTTATTGGGAGGGGCTTCCCGCATTTACCCATAGTTCAGGCGAAAGCTACTCGGAATGGGTCAGTGTGCAGGATGGCTTAAAACTACATACCACCGTTCAGTTGCCATCCGGGTTGGGTCCCTATCCCACCATATTGATCAGAAACCCCTATGCTGAATTCGGTACCATTATGCGCGATACAATGTGTGGTCGTTTTGTGCGTTATGGATACGCCTGCGTTTTTCAGGACGTGCGTGGGCAGGGATTGTCCGAGGGAGCGTGGCAACCCGGAGTTAACGAAATAGGCGATGGCCGCGACACTCTGAACTGGTTAGTGAAACAAAAATTCCAGGATGGGAATATTGCCATGGTGGGCGCTTCGTATCTGGCATCCGTGCAATGGGCAGCTGCGATTGGGGGCATGCCAGAAGAAGTAAAAACGTTTGTACCGGCAGTTTTCGCGACCAACAACCATGCTGTTATGTATCAGGAAGGTATGTTTCGACATGAAACATTCACTGCCTGGGCAAGCATGATGCGCGGCAGCAATTCAGATGCTGAAGATGCAGGTGGTGACTACCATCGTGCAATTAAACACCTGCCACACAATCAGGTGGACGAACAGATATTCGGGCAAGCCATGCCCTGGTATCAGGACATGATAAATAGTGCATCCCCAACTGCAAAATTCTGGTCTGAGCCAGGCACGGTTCAGCTGCGAGCCATTCCATCTTCACTCGAAGTTCCTATTCTAATGATCGGGGGCTGGTATGACGTATTCATCGGCCCACAGCTACAGGACTGGCAACAACTGGCAACCCGCTCGCGTAGCCGTTTTGTAATTGGCCCCTGGACACACATTGGTGGTGGGAGTAAAGATCTCGAAACACCGGATGCAGAGGGTGGCCTGAATCAATGGAAAGAAATGCTGCCCTGGCTCGAGCACCATCTAAAAGGTGGGCCATTGATGCATTCTGCAGGTGTAAAGGCTTACGTGATGCGTGAGAATGTTTGGAAAGAGTACACCCAGTGGCCGCCGACAGGTACGCCAAAACGATTTTTTCTGGGTAACCTGGCGCAGGCCAGGGGCTGCACAGGAGGGAGCCTGACGGCCAATCCGCCGCAGACGATGTCCCGGGTCAACTACGAATACAACCCCAACAATCCGGTACCCACACGTGGGGGCGCCGGTATGCTGGCCTTTATTTTACCCGGCTTTAACGGTGCACCTCCCGCCAATGTATTACAAAACGGCTTGTGCGAGCGCCAGGACATTCTCAGTTTTACCACCCAAAAACTTGAGTCTGCCCTGAAAATAGCAGGAGACATCAGTGTGTCTTTAAGTGTGTCTTCAAGTGCCAATGACACTGCTTTTACTGCGAAACTGGTGGAAATACTACCGGACGGGAGAGAAATTAATGTCCGGGATTCCATCACCTCGCTGGCTTATCGTAATGGTGCTCGGCAACCACTCGTCTATACCGCAAACACACGCGTTGATATAAAGATAAAGTTTTGGCCTATAGAGTGGACCCTGGCAAAGGGTTCACGGTTACGCCTGGATATTTCTTCCTCAGACTTTCCAAAATTCCACGCACACCGCAATCAGGCTGGAAACTGGGCTGAACACACGCAGATGTTGAGCGCCACGCAATCGATATACAGCGGTGAAGCAAGTTGGGTCGAATTCAATAGCGTAATGTAGCGACCACTCCCCTAAATACTTGAAAATATGGTCTAATTGTCGTACAACCTAACTGAGCACCTACAATTAACATGAATTCCGGAACCACAATGTCATTGATACATACCGGTGCGAATCGTAAGTTGGCAAGCGCGCTCGCACTTACCCTATCCTTGCTACTTTGCGCTAATCTGCAGGCAGCGTCTGATACCTCCTATGATATCGCACAGAGGGCGTATGAGCGGTCTGATTTTAAGGAAGCGGAATCAAGGTTTCGCACGCTCGCCAACAACGGCCACCCTCCCGCCCAATACAATCTCGGTGTTATGTACACCCGCGGTGAAGGCCTGCCCCAGGATCTGGTACAGGCTTATCTATGGTTTAGTCTCGCAGCCAGCAAACGTTATGGTTCTGCTCGCCAAAGCCGCGCAGCGGTACGCCGCGCACTAAATCCGTCTCAGGTAACAGAAGCGCAACGCCTGATTGATGAGTGGAAGAGCCAGCGCAAGTAAAAAGCACCCCATAAACCGAGTGCTACATGGAAAGTTGTTTTTTTACGCGGCCGAAGGCGACGATAGCATAGTCCAGATCTTCCTGCGAAAGAGCTGCAGAAATTTGCGTGCGAATTCGTGCCTTGCCCACCGGGACGACGGGAAAAGAAAATGCCACAACGTAAATTCCCTCCGCCAGCATGGCTTCAGCAAATCGCACCGCAAGGGCGGCGTCATATAACATAACCGGCACAATGGGATGAATGCCGGGTAACAGATCAAACCCCAATTCTTCCAGCCCCTGCCGAAACCGGGCTGTGTTACTCGCCAGACGCTCGCGCAAATCGTCTGAATTCTTTACCAGCTCAATGGCTTCAAGCGCACCCGCCACTACGGGAGGTGCAACCGTATTGGAAAACAGGTAGGGTCTGGAGCGCTGCCTCAGCAGTTCTACTACTGCCTTTGAGGCGCAGGTAAATCCGCCGCTGGCTCCCCCCAGAGCTTTTCCCAGTGTCCCAGTCACAATATCGATGCGATGCATACAATTTCGATATTCGTGCGTGCCACGCCCCTTCTTTCCAACGAAGCCGGTTGCGTGACAATCGTCAAAATGCACAAGTGCATCATACCTGGTCGCCAGATCGCAGATTTCATCAAGGCGGGCAATGGTGCCATCCATAGAAAATACACCGTCGGTGGTAATTAACTTGAAGCGCGCTCCTTTTTCCTGTGCAGCAAGCAACTGCTTTTCAAGGTCAGCCATATCATTATTTCGGTATCTGTAACGCTGCGCCTTGCACAGGCGAATACCGTCTATAATGCTTGCATGGTTTAACTCATCTGAAATTACCGCATCTTCTGCACCCAGCAGTACCTCAAAAAGCCCACCGTTGGCATCAAAACACGAAGGATAAAGTATGCAAGCCTCAGTGCCCAAAAATTCAGCAAGAGATTGTTCCAACTGCTTATGCAAACTTTGGGTACCACAAATAAACCTTACCGATGCCATGCCATAGCCCCATTCCTTCAGGCCTCGTTCAGCAGCTTTGCCAACGGAGCTATGCTGGGCAAGACCCAGATAATTATTGGCACACAGGTTGATTACTTTTGCTCCACCCTCAAGACCAACGTGTGCACCCTGGGGCGAGAAAATTTCACGTTCGTTTTTATACAAACCTGCCTCACGAATGGCAGATAATTCATTTTCTACAAAGGTGCGGAAGGTATTCTCTTTGTCACTCATTATTAACTCCAGTTCAATATAACCTTGCTGGCTTCTCCGGTGTTCATCGCAGCAAATCCCTGACCAAATTCGGTGTAGTGCAAGCGGTGACTAATTACCGCCCCTATGTCCAGTCCGGACTCTATCATTACCGACATTTTGTACCAGGTTTCAAATATTTCACGCCCGTAAATGCCCTTTATGGTTAACATATTGAATATAACGGTATTCCAGTCCACCGCCATTTCTTCAGAGGGGATACCCAACATTGCAATCTTGCCGCCGTGGCACATATTCACCAACATTTCTCGAAAGGCATCCGCACTACCGGACATTTCAAGACCCACATCAAACCCCTCTGACATACCGAGTTGTTTTTGTACACTTTCAATGGATTCACTACGTACATCTACCGTACGAGTGGCACCCAACTTACGTGCCAGTTCCAGGCGCACAGGATTAATATCTGTGATCACGACATGACGCGCACCGGCGTGCCTGCATACCGCAGCAGCCATGGCACCAATAGGTCCGGCACCGGTTATCAGTACATCCTCTCCCAGCAGGTCATACTGCAGGGCCGTATGCACCGCGTTTCCCAAAGGGTCGAATAAGGCAGCAATGTCCGGATTAATGCCAGGACGATGTTCCCACACATTCGCCATGGGCAGCGCCAGATATTCAGCAAATGCACCCGGTCGGTCCACACCAATACCACTTGAGTGCGCACACAGGTGCCGTCGACCTGCCAGGCAATTGCGGCAATGACCACAAACTACGTGTCCTTCGCCAGATACCAGCTGGCCTGCATGAAAGCCATCGACATTGGCTCCAACTTCTATAATCTCGCCAACAAACTCATGGCCAACAATCATGGGCACCGGAATGGTTTTTTGAGCCCAACTGTCCCAGTTCCAGATGTGCAGGTCGGTGCCGCAAATAGCAGTACGATCAATTTTGATGAGAACATCATTTATGCCATATTCAGGGTCTGGAACGTTTTCCAGAGACAATCCCACTTCAGCATTACGTTTAACCAGCGCTTTCATGACCCGTGTTTACCTGCTAGATTATTGTTTAATATACTAGATATTAATCCCGTATAGTAAACACAGATACTAAACAATTAGTTCGCATATACAAGAATAATTTCTTATATATAAGACAGACAAGACTGGATAAAATTAATGGTGCAAAAATCGCAAACTGGTAATAACGAAGTAGACGGCGTTAGTCAGACTCTGTGTCTGCGGGTTGCTGAGCTACGCAAAAAACGCGGTCTCACATTGGAACAGCTGGCATCTGCATCCGGTGTCAGCCGTTCGATGTTGAGCCAGATTGAACGTGGGCAAGCCAATCCGACACTGGCTGTTACCTACCGGATCGCCGAAGCATTTGGTATGACTATTGGAGAGTTGATCGAGCAACCGTGGAGGTCTTCGTCAATTGAGCGGGTACATGGTGATGATCCCAACAACCTTTTTCGCTCGGACGGCGAATGTACCATACGTACCCTGTTTCCCCTGCACATGGAAAAAAACATAGAGTTTTACGAGGTGCGCCTTGCGGCTGATGCGAGTTTGACCAGTGCCCCCCATTTTGAGGGTACCAAGGAATTGCTTACAGTGGTCAGCGGAGCCGCCAGACTACAATCGGGTGATAGCCAGTGCAGCTTGTCAGCGGGTGATTCTGCCCATTATCGAGCCGATCTTGCGCACTGCATAGCCAATTGCGGGAAGCATGAACTGGTGTGTTACCTGGTGGTTACCAGCTAACCCAAAAACATTACACTTTCATCCAGTGTGGCGCGTTCTGTACGTGCCTGGTTGGCAGGTACACTACTGTCCTCATAACCAAAACTTATGCCGAACAATACCTTGGTTTGCAGGGGTATATTAAAGGTTTCACGCACAAGATCCGGATGGTGTGCCATGGTTCCCTGTGCACAGGAAGCAAGCCCATGCGCAGTCATGGAAAGCATCAGGGTCTGGGCATACATCCCCACATCCGCAGCAGATGAAGTACCAAAAACTTCATCCATGCATAAGAAAGCAACATGAGGCGCATCAAATAATTCGAAATTTCTAAAGGCAGCTCCCGCACGTCCCGACTTATCTTCCCACTCGATGTGCATGGCCTTGTATAGCACCCGTGCACACGCACGCCTCCGCTCTCGCCACACCTCCCCCAGGCGACCACGATCCGTATAATCCGGCGTTGGACGCACCTTGTTTTGCGCGCGATTAATAAATTCAGCTTGCAAGGCGTCCCGCACCGAACCCGAAGCTACATATACCTGCCAGGGCTGGATATTGGTTCCGGAAGGCGACCATCTGGCCAGCTCGAACACACTGCGCAACACCTCCTGTGGTACGCGTTCTGGAAGGAATCCGCGTACTGAACGGCGTTCGCGAATAGCATGTTCAAGACTGATGGCGCTCATTTTTTTCCTGTATATTGATAAAAGCCGCGTACTATACCCTATAGTACAATTTCAGGAATAGCGTCATTAACAATTGGATGAAATCACATTGAGAATTATCAAAATCCTGGGACGCTGGTTGCTCGTCATACTATCGGCTGCAACCATCGCACTTATAGTCATACAGGGTACGCGATGGGGCGTTAATCTCGCCGATACCATGTGTTCGGATAACAATATGATAGGGGGTGCGTGCGTTGAAGGCTGGCACACCCGCCTGGTGGAAGTAGCAATATATTTTGGTGTAATACTCTGCACACTCGGTTTGACGATAATTCCATCTGCGCTTGCGCCCGCGCTCGAGCGGGCAGTTGCTGTCATTGGTAGCCTGGGCTGCCTTGCGGGCCTGGTTTGGTTTTACTCAATAACCAGCTGGCCGGAACTTTTTTTGCCCATGATAATTTCGGGACTGAGCGCAATCGCCGGTCTATGGTGGGTTTGGTCAAAGGAGAATACAAATGCAGTCGGGTAAAATTACCATCCCAATTCTGGGCTTGATGTTTTTAACAGTATCTGTTCTGGCAGAGGATATTCCACGCACATCACAAGGCAAACCCGACTTTAATGGCGTATGGCAGGTACTCAACAGCGCCAACTACAATCTTCTGGCCCATTCGGCAAAAGCAGCAATGGCAATGCAACCGGGGCCTTTTGGAGAGGTACCAGCAAAAGAGGTCGTGGCTTTGGGTGCGGTTGGAGCAGTACCGGCTGGAATGGGTGTCGTGGAAAACAACCATATTCCCTATCTGCCCGAAAGCCTGTTAAAGCAAAAGGAAAACAAGGCCAACTGGTTGGAACTGGACCCGGAAATAAAATGCTATTTGCCCGGCGTTCCGCGCGCGACTTACCTTCCCCACCCATTCCAGATTTTGCAAAGTGGACCCTCGATATTTATCGCCTACGAGTTTGCAGGCGCGACACGCAACCTGCTGTTCGAGGATCCAGGAGAGGCGCCGGTGGATTCATGGATGGGACAGTCGACCGCCACATGGGACGGAGATACGCTGGTAGTTGTGGTCACCGGGCAAAATGATCAAACCTGGTTTGACCGCAGTGGAAATTTTCACAGTGAGGCATTGGTAGTTACCGAGCGGTATACGCTATTAAACGCACACGTGATGGAATACGAGGCAAAAATAGAAGACCCGAAAACTTTTTCTGAACCCTGGGTAATTAAAATGCCCGTCTACCGACGGGTGGGCGCTGATGCACGGCTGCAACAGTTTAAATGCGTCGAATTTGTTGAAGAACTTTTATATGGGCACCTGCGCAAGGAGCCAGTAAATGAAGTACCGGAAAATGAGGAGCCAAAAGATCATGAGTAAGGCAATGAAGACTTCCCTGATAACTTTTTGCACCACTATTGTGTTTATGGCTTGCTCTGCAATTGCTGAAGAAAAGTGGCAGGTACCAAAAACCGACTTTGGCGATCCCGATCTGCAGGGCTTATGGACCAATGCAACTATTACGGCGCTCGAGCGACCAAAACAATTTGATGCTTTGGTATTGTCTGATACACAAGCTAAAGAATGGGAAACTTCAACCGGAGAGTTTTTTGCTTCCATTGATGAAGTTCCGGAAGACGGGCTGGAATCCGGGGGTGATGTTGGCGGTTACAACTCGTTCTGGATGGATCCGGGTACCCGTGCACTGCGGGTTAACGGGGAAATCAGAAGCAGCATTCTTACCTCGCCTGAAAATGGCAAATTACCTTTTCGGCTGGGCGCCCGCATGAAACTCGGCCAGTTCTTTTTGCGCGTTCAAGGTGCATTTGACGGGCCCGAACAACGCCCATTGGGAGAAAGATGCATAGTCGGTTTTGGCTCTACGGGCGGTCCCCCGATGTTGCCTGTGCTGTACAACAATCACTACCAGATCGCCCAATCCCCCGGGCATGTACTTATTCATGTGGAAATGAACCACGATGCCAGAATTATACGACTGGACACCGAACATCTACCCGATGATGTGCGACCCTGGTTAGGCGATTCAATCGGTCACTGGGAAGGCGATACCCTGGTCGTGGAAACCACCAATTTTCACCCGGGCCAGAGTTTTCGCGCCGCAATCAAACATCAGTTTTATCTTACCAAAGACGCCATTGTCACCGAGCGCTTTCAACGCATCAGTATGAATGAAATTAACTACAGCTTTCAGGTAGAGGATCCAGGTGCCTATACCTCTACCTGGGTGGGCGAGCTAACCATGCGTAAAACCAAAGGACCCTTGTACGAATATGCCTGCCATGAAGCTAATTACGCAATGCGCGGAATACTGGCGGGTGCAAGGATGGAAAACTAATTGAAGTTGTCTCCATCCAGGGGATAGATAGGACGCCGTACGTTTTTAAATTCTATCTGGGAATAATCCGAGGTGCAGACCCCGCATCCAGCGCATTCCACTACTTCAGCAACAAGATCACGAAAACCAACGCGGTAGTGAATACGACTTTTTAACATCAAAAACCTTCGTTGTTGTGGGACGATACCCAGCGAGGTAAATACCCCGGGATCGTAGGGCTCTACATGCCTTGATATTACAACGATATCTACCTCCCCTACGCTGAACACCACGCTTAGGCCCATGCTCATGACCAGGCCCCGGGACATTGCTACCGTTGTAGTAAAGCGGCCATCGGATATCAGTTTAACCCGGCCACTCAGTTGCAAGGGCTGGCTCTGTTTTTCAAGCGCTGGCATTGCAAGCTTTGCACCCAGGCTCACCGATACCTCGTTACCTACACCCGCATCTGCAATTGTTTGTGCAGCCGCCGGATCGTAAATAGCAAAAACTGCCACGTCCTTTAAGTCCTGGCGTAGTACCTCTGCCAGAACGTCCGTGGTATCCATGGTGCCCCCGGAAGCAGTGTTGTCGTAGTGGTCCAGAATAAGGACCGGAGCACCGGGGTTTGCTTCTCCGGCAAGCTTTGCCCGTGTAACAGAATCAACCAAAGGCTCAGGCGTATAGACGAAAGTTTCCCGAACATTCCATGCAGCTTCCAATAACTCGTCGCGCAGGCGATTTGCCAATGCAGCATCACCATCTACAACTACCACAACCGAAAGTCCGGCATTGACTATGTCAGCATGCGGAAATCCGGTAAATAAACTCACTGCCAGAGCATCGGATTTTTCCAATTCCATTGCGCGCGCCTGCAACTCCCTGTTGGGTGAATCATCAGTGCCCTGACGCATCACATGCGGCAACATGGGTACATTTCCCCATGCCATAAGCGGATTAATTTCACCCGCAATACTTCGTAAGAGTAATTCCCCTGCCCGCTCAGCGGTGGTATCCATATCAACATGCGGATAGGTGTGATAACCACACACCACCGTAGCCAGCGTTACCATGTCCGGATAAATATTTGCATGCATGTCCAGACATACCGCAACGGGTACATCGGGCGCAATTTTTCTTATGCGGCGCAAAAGCTCACCTTCCCCGTCCTCAAAACTCTGCGTCACCATGGCACCATGCAAATCCAGCATAATCGCATCACATCCCGCGCTTATGGCCGTGAGGATTTTTTCGCTTATATACTCATAGGCATCATCAAACACAGGACCACTGGGCGCTGCACCCCCGGCAACTGCCAGTACAATCTCATGATTTTCGGCTTCACAAACCTTTATATAACCACCCAGGCAACTCGCAGTATCGCGGTAAATATCCAGCGCCTTTTCACCTTCAGGAGGCAAACCCGATGCGCCTGAAAACCGCGCAAGATCCGTTGGTACTGTCGAATAAGTGTTGGTTTCGTGGCTAAGTTCTGCCAGTACAATTTTCAATCTATTTCTCTCAAATCACCTGGGGATCATGCAATATAGGCCAGTGAAATGGCCAGGGCAAACTGGGCGCCATAGTACAGAGGCAAGCCCAACAAGGGATTAACGAAGGATCTGCTTACAAAGCGTTGCCTGACAACCAATAGATCGGAAAGGAAAAAGCCGAGGGCACCACCCACAATCAGTGCCCGGGCTACCATCGGAACCTGGTCATTGAATGCGAGTGCACAGGCTGCAAATACCATACTGGAGATTGCCAGAACGTACAGTACAACGGGAAAACGCATCTCCCCCAGATAAGGACTTAACCACCGCATCACTGCCACGATGCCCACCAGCAAAAAAATTACTACAACGATAAGCATATTGGCAAATATCGCCAAACCAGCGAATGCCGCGATGTAAAAAAGATGCCCGCACAGGAAACTGGCCAGCCCGGCGGAAAACGTCATTTTTTTTTCGGGGATAAGTAAAACATCTCCCAGAAAACAACAAAAAAAGCCCGCCAACATCAATAGTTCAAAATTACCCCAGCTTTGGGCATTGAGCATGCCGCATAGAACAAAGGCAGCAGAAAGTGCAGGTTTACATAGCCACACACCGGTTCGGGAGCCGCTTTTTCTGCTGATCAATAACAGTACCAGCAGTAGGGGTGACGCAAGGTAGACTGCCATCAGCGTCATCGCCTGGTTCCTGGATGGCCGCAGTTTATCGTCCGGTAAATTTCGGTTTTCTGCGCTCCAGAAATGATTGCACGCCCTCTTCGAAGTCTTCGCTGGCAAACATACCGCTCAGGTGCATCATCAGTTGGTCAACCGAAGTATCGTAAGACTGTTCCAGTCCCATTCGCATCATTCGTTTGGTTGTCTGTACAGCCAGTGGTGCATTGTCTGCTATGTCACGCGCCCATTCCATGGCAGTGTCCATCAACTGATCATCCGGTACAACGGTGTTTACCAAACCAATTTCCAAACACTCCGGTGCCAGCACCACGCGACCCCGATAGTATAGTTCCGAGGCCTTTGCCCAGCCTATCAGCCTCGGCAATAACCAGGTTCCACCACTCTCGGGTACGACAGCACGTTTTGCCGTTACTGCTGCCATCTTGGATGATTCCGCCGCAATTCGGATATCACACAACAGGGCAATATCCATCCCATAACCCGCAGCGGCGCCATTAAGTGCACACACTATGGGTGTATCAATATTCCACATTACGGTAATTGGCGCATCTCGCAGGTTAAAAAGTTGCCTGGGACGATTACTGCCCTTTTTGGATTTGCTACCTATGCCGCCCTGGCTCACATCTACCAGATCCAGTCCGGCGCAAAAACCCTTACCAGCACCCGTCAGGATAATACACCGCACGTCAGGGTCCTGATCGGCTTCGACAATTTTGTCTGAAAGCTCCTGTAGCATTTCCCTGCTAATGGCATTCAGGCGATCCGGCCGGTTTAGCGTAATAACGACTATATTGTCGCTCTGATCAATCAGCAGCTCACCTGTTGTAGACGCACTAATAGCCATTTCTTTCCCCTTGCGGACTGGTTAACACAATTGTCCAATTACCATAAACGCTGTCGCCCCGCTTTTGAAGGTCCACCGAACAAAAAATGGAGTAAACCGGCCTAACATTCAATAATGTTGACAGGAACCTCCACGACGTTTATTGCCAAACCGCCTCTGGCCGTTTCCTTATATTTGTCCTGCATGTCCCGGCCGGTATCACGCATGGTTTTGATCACCTTGTCCAGAGAAACGAAGTGTGAGCCATCTCCCCTCAAGGCCATGCGCGCCGCACTGATAGCCTTTATAGCACCCATTGCATTGCGTTCTATACAGGGCACCTGAACAAGCCCACCAATCGGATCACAGGTTAAACCCAGGTTGTGTTCCATCGCTATCTCGGCTGCATTCTCTACCTGTTGCGGGCTTCCACCCAGAACCTCGGCGAGCGCTCCGGCAGCCATAGAACAGGCCGATCCCACTTCACCCTGGCAACCAACTTCAGCCCCGCTTATGGACGCATTCTCTTTATACAATATTCCAATCGCCGCTGCTGTCAGTAAAAACCGGATCACACCCGAGTCTTCAGCGCCCGGCACAAAATGCACGTAATAATGCATGACCGCGGGGATGATACCTGCTGCGCCATTGGTGGGTGCGGTAACGACGCGCCCCCCGGAGGCATTTTCCTCATTTACCGCCAGCGCATACAGGGTTACCCAATCCAGTACAGTGAGCGGATCCGCCAGGTCTGATTGCGGCTTTTGCAAAAGTTTTTTATACAACTCTGCCGCTCGACGCTTTACTTTTAATCCACCTGGCAAAATTCCTTCTACTTCACAACCTCTTTGTACACACGCTTGCATCACTTCCCAAAGCGCAAGCAGATCTGTACGAATTTCATCTTCTTCACGCCACGACAGTTCATTTTTGAGCATCAGTTCAGAAATACTGAAACCTGTAGATTCACAGAGCGCTAACAACTCTGTACCAGTAGTAAACGGATATTTGCAGGGGCGGACATTATCAATTACCGGGTCGCTTTCAGATACCGGTTCTTCCACAACAAATCCACCACCAACAGAGTAAAAGGTTTTACATAGTAGTACGCTCCCTTCTCCATTAAAGGCAGTAAACAACATGCCATTGGGATGCAAAGGCAGGGCATTGCGGCTATCCAGTACAAGATCTGTATTCTCATCAAAACTGATCGACTTGAGCCCAGCCAGCATCAGGCGTTTGTGCTCACGAACTGCATTTACCCGTTGCGCCATGCAGGAAACATCAATCTGTTCCGGAGTTTCTCCTTCCAGCCCCAGGATTACCGCGCGAGGCGTTCCATGACCAAGGCCCGTTGCACCGAGAGACCCGTACATTTCAGCTTTAACCCGTGTCACTGACTTAAACGCATCTGCCACTTGCAACTCCCTGGCAAATATTCCAGCCGCATGCATAGGTCCGACGGTATGAGAACTGGAAGGGCCGATACCAATCTTTAACAGATCAAAAACACTGATGGTCATAGGTGGCTTCGGCCTGTGGAAAGCGCTGCGGCAAAGACTTGCTTGTGGGTGGAGTCTGTCCAGGCGAAGAAAAGCTGTCCGTCAAAACCAATCATCTGTGGAAAGCCGGCACTTCGGCTGTTTTCAAGACGTATTATTTCGGTCGCAGTCAATGCATCTGATACTTGATGATCCCGATCAACATAGGTGATCATCAATCTCGCCTGTTCTTCCCCGGGCGGTACTTCCAGCCAGCTTACGGCAGCCTGTCCTTCGCTAATCAACACAACGTCTACCCTGCCCTGTGTGCCTGTTGAAGCAATTTCTACAGGCTTAAAAAAGTCGAGACCGCCATTATCCGACCAGGCAAGGTTTACCCTTGCGCGATCCTGTGCACGCGTAAACCAGGCCACAACAACCCGATTACCGAGCGAGTCCAGAGTGGGCCCGTTTACCGGGCAGCCCTCAATCACCCAGTTGTCCGGCGCTATCTGGAAAGGCGCACTCCAAGCAGATTTTGTTAGGTGGGCAGCTGATATATCCCGAACTTCATCCTCGCTTCTGTCACGGTACACCACCATGGGGCCATGTTTTGTTGGTGCGACATCAGTCCCACAACAATCACAGGTAAAACTGTCTACCTGCAATGGCCGTTCAATAAACCCTTCAGGTAGAATCCGCGCAGAGCGCAGGGTCATCCCACGCTCCGGCTTCGGCACATTTTGCAGCAGCGTATTGCGACCATCGAGCCAAACCGCTGCAGCTTCGCCTTCATCGGAGTACAGGGATACAAAACCGTGTTCGGATGCAGTGCCATCGGAATGAATTTTACGGGATGGCTGCCAGGTAATACCCGCATCAACGGAAAGGGCAACGAAAACATCGTAGGCATAATGTTGATCCGCACTTTGCACCAGCCAGTGTGCTGCCCATAATTCTCCGTTTATAGGCACGACTGAGGGAAAGTCCGCCCAGTTGTTAAACCAGTTATCGCCGGAAGCTACCAGGGATTCCGGCGACCACGCAGAACCATCCCAGGAGGAAAAATACAAACCGCTCACGTCCCCGGAACGACGCACCCAACTCATTACCGGACCACTCGCGCCCACGCTTAGATGGGGCGTGGAACTATTTTTACCCGATGAAAAGTCCAGAATATTCAGTTTGTTTGGTGCCGATTCAGTTTGAGCACTTCCACCATCCGTATCAGTACACGACCCCAGCAGGATGAGGCAAAGGGAAAAGACTAATAGCGGGTAGTGAAACCTAGTGGGCGTGCGCCGAATCCGGAACAACGGTACCAGTCGCGAGTTCCCTGCGGGCTTGCTGAATAATTTGTGTAGCACCATATAAAAACAAACTCGCCATAAACAATGCTACCACCAGGTCTGGCAGTGCAGAATCAGTTTCCCACACGCCCCATGCAGCTATCAATACCGCAACGTTACCAATCGCGTCGTTTCTGCTACAAATCCATACGGATCGTACGTTGGAATCTCCATCACGAAATCTGATCAGGATAAACACACTGGCAAGATTGGCAGCCAGCGCAAGACTGGCCGTCCACCCCATAATTTCCGCGACCGGAGTGTCGCCATAAAACAGATGATAAAAAGTAGACAATAGAACCCAAAGGCCCATGATGGCAAGGCTGCTACCCTTAAAAAGTGCCGCGCTGGCACGTGCTTTGAGGCTTTTTCCGACAACCAGTATAGTAATGGTGTAGGTTACCGAATCAGCAAGAAAATCCAGCGCATCAGCCTGCAGGGCCTGGCTACCGGAAAAGATGCTGGCGCCAACCTCAACAACAAACATGCTGATATTAATTGCGATAACGGCCCACAGGGCACGCTTGTAGCGCACACTATCACCATCAAAGGTCACGTCTTCACAACAACTGGCCGACACAGCGCTACCACTAATATTCAGGAAGAGGTATTCTAAAACCTACAACGAATGTAGGTTCAAGCACTTTATGTCGTATTCTATTGGAACACTGTCACAAAATGCCGGATGTGCCAGCCAGACTATTCGCTATTATGAAGAAATTGGCCTTTTGTCCCCTCCTTCGCGCACCGAAGGCAACCAGCGACGATTTACCGACAAACACATGGAAGAACTAACTTTCATTCGGCATGGGCGTGAACTGGGTTTTTCCCTGGATGCGCTGAGAGAACTCATGCATATGGCAAGCAAGCCACAGGCATCCTGTCATGTAGCAGATAGTATCGCGCGCAAACAACTGGAAGAAGTTAACAGTAAAATTACGCGCCTGAATGCCCTGAAAGTTGAGCTCGAGCGTATGGTTGTGGAATGCAATCACGGCAACATTGCCACCTGTCGTGTCCTTGAAATTCTGTCCAACCACGAATTGTGCAAATCGCATTCCCACTGAAAAAGTACTGTACTACATGTTGCGCCGGTACTTTCCTCCCACTTGATACAGGGCGTCCGTAATTTCACCCAAAGTACAATGTCTAACGGCCCGTACCAATTCCTCAAATACATTGTCGTAATCAATTGCAGCTTGCTTCAGACGGTCCAGCGCGATGCTACTTTCATCTATATTTCGTGCTTTAAAATCACGCAGGCGTTTTATCTGACTCTTCTTTTCAGAGTCTGTTGAACGCGCCAGTTCTATCTCCCTGTGTTCATCAGGTTCGGGATTTTCAAACATATTCACACCCACAATAGGTAAACTGCCATCGTGCTTTTTGTGCTCATAATACATGGATTCCTCCTGAATTTTTCCACGCTGGTACCCTGTCTCCATCGCACCGAGCACGCCACCGCGTTCTGCGATGCGCTCGAACTCTTTAAGAACCGCTTCCTCCACCAAATCTGTGAGTTCCTCAATAACAAAAGCGCCCTGGGTAGGGTTTTCGTTTTTTGACAAACCCCATTCCCGGTTAATTATTAACTGTATGGCGATTGCACGTCGCACCGATTCCTCTGTTGGAGTGGTTACCGCCTCGTCATAGGCATTGGTATGCAAGCTGTTGCAATTATCGTAATTACCTATGAGTGCCTGCAGCGTGGTACGAATATCATTGAACGACATTTCCTGCGCATGCAATGAACGCCCGGAAGTTTGCGCATGATATTTCAGTTTCTGGCCCCGCTCGCTGGCACCATATTTATCGCGCATCGCGATCGCCCAGATTCTGCGCGCCACCCTGCCCAGCACGGTATATTCAGGATCCATACCTATTGAAAAGAAAAATGACAAATTGGATGCAAAATCATCAATGTGCATGCCGCGTGCAAGGTAGGTTTCCACATAGGTAAAACCGTTAGCAAGCGTAAATGCTAATTGTGAAATGGGGTTCGCACCCGCTTCTGCTATGTGATATCCCGATATAGATACCGAATAAAAATTTCTTACCTTGTTCGCCACAAAATAGGCCTGAATATCGCCCATTACTTTCAGACTGAACTCAGTAGAATAAATACAGGTATTTTGCCCCTGGTCTTCTTTTAGAATATCGGCCTGCACCGTTCCGCGAACATTCTCCAGTGCATAGCTGTTTATCTCGTCCAGCTCCGCTGCATCAGGATCACGCTTATGTTCCAGCCGAAATTTCTCAGCCTGTTGATCCATTGCCACATTTAGAAACTGTGCCAGAATCGTAGGAGCGGGCCCATTGATGGTCATTGAAACCGAAGTCGCAGGATCACAGAGATCAAAACCATCATACAAAACCTTAAGATCATCCAGTGTCGCAATGGATACTCCGGAGTTACCCACCTTGCCGTAAATGTCAGGCCGCTCATCAGGGTCTGTTCCATATAGCGTTACCGAATCAAATGCAGTGGACAGCCGCTTGGCCACTGCATGTTCAGACAGTCTTTTGAAGCGCTTGTTTGTACGAAAGGCATCCCCTTCACCCGCAAACATACGGGTAGGATCTTCGCCTTCCCGCTTAAAGGGAAATACTCCGGCCGTAAAGGGGAATCTTCCCGGAAGGTTTTCCAGCAGCATCCACTTTAACAAATCACCATGATCTTCATACTTTGGTAATACCACCTTGGGCAAACGGGTTCCCGAAAGGCTGGTGGTAGTGAGCGCTGTGCGAACTTCACGCGAACCCGAAGTGCTTACATATTCATCCCCTGAATAACTTTCCTGCGTTTGGGACCAGCCGTCCAGCAAGCTACGCAAGGCGGGTTCACTGCGTGCAGTACGCGCTTCAATCAAGGCATCCAGGCTGGGCGTTGTATTGTCTCCCAACATTCTGGCACTGGCTTGCAGTTGCTGCATTTCCCGCGCCAATGTGGATTGCTCTCGCACACGCTTGTGATAGGCGCGTATATCATCGGCAATCTCCGCAAGGTAACGTGCCCGCGCTGCAGGCACAATGACGGCTTCACCGGTGGAACACCGGCCCTGGATTACAGGCAACCTGCCTTCTACCTGTTTTAACCCCAGCGTACACAAGACCTTTACCAAACCCTGATACAGGGCAGTTACACCATCGTCGTTGAAGTGCGAGGCAACCGTTCCATAAACTGGCATCTGGTCGGTAGGTGTATCGAAAGCTTCCCTGTTTCGTTGCACCTGTTTTGCGACATCACGCAATGCGTCAGGACCGCCACTACGCTCAAATTTGTTTATTGCCACCAGATCTGCAAAGTCCAGCATATCAATCTTTTCCAGCTGGCTGGCTGCACCAAAATCGGGTGTCATTACATACAGGGAACAGTCCACGAAAGGCACTACACCAGCATCTCCTTGCCCAATACCCGGTGTTTCGACAACTATAAGATCAACGCCAGACAATTTGGCGACATCTATAATAGTGCTCAGGTGCGCGGGAACCTCTGTAAGGGTTGAACGCGTGGCAATAGAGCGCATAAAAATATTATCGCTCTCGATTGCATTCATGCGTATGCGGTCTCCCAGCAAAGCCCCGCCTGTTTTGCGACGCGTCGGGTCGATTGCAATAATGCAAATTTTCAGGTCATCATCGTAATCCAGTCTAAAGCGGCGAATCAGTTCATCCGTTAGCGAAGATTTACCGGCCCCGCCTGTTCCGGTAATGCCCAGTACGGGTACCGCTTGCTCAAGTGCTGCAATGGATGTTGCCAGTTTCGCCTGATCTGCTTCGCTAAAACTGCTATTTTCAATTGCAGTAATTCTGCGTGCCAGTTCTGACCATTTGTCAGTATTCAGTTTTTGTTCGCTGGTCTGCTTAATTTGTGCCGGATCAAAACGACAGTGAGAAACCATGTCCTCGATCATGCCTTTAAGGCCCATTTTTTGACCATCTTCAGGCGTATAAATACGCGCTACACCGTAGTCTTCCAATGCTTTCACTTCCGAGGCAATGATCACGCCGCCACCACCGCCAAATACACGAATATGTTCTGCACCACGCTCTTTCAACATATCCAGCATGTATTGAAAAAACTCGATATGGCCACCCTGGTATGAACTTATAGCAATTCCCTGCACATCTTCCTGGATGGCTGCATTCACGATTTCCTGCACGGAACGGTTGTGTCCCAAATGAATTACTTCAACACCAAGACCCTGCAAAATTCGCCGCATTATATTGATGGCAGCATCATGGCCATCAAACAGGCTTGCTGCGGTTACAAAACGCACCGGTATAGTTGTGTCCTGATCTGTTGTAGTGCTGATACTCGTTACGGCTGTACTCATGTCTGTTTATGACCTCCGGCATCGCCGCACAACGCTATATGCGTTGAGCGCTTTAGTTGGGTGTGCAGCGATTCAATTTCTTCATGGGCATCTCCCATTATCAACCACTGATAAACTATTCCAATTATAGTGGCGCAAAACTGCAAAGCGATTGCAGCTGTATCCACATCACCACTAATCTGACCATTCTGGATGCCCTGGGTAATCCATTGTTCAACATCCCTTCGGCGTCTCTCATGAATCTTTTCAATCACTGCTTTTACTTCCGAGTTTGGTCCGATTGATTCAAACCACAGCGTATAAAACGCGCGTACGTGGTCTGGTGCCTCTACACAAAATTTGTAGTGCGCATCAGTAGCCGCGTCTATTGCCTCAAGCCCCGCCTTACCACGTGTAACGGCGGTAAGATCTGACAACCATTCCTTACTGACTGACAAGACAACAAATATCAGCAGACCTTCCTTGGAGCCAAAACGGGAACCGGCAAGCCCCCTGCTATATCCAGCGATTTCCCCCACCGCCTTTAGTGTTGTGCGCTCTGTACCATACTCACAAATGAGTTTGATTGCGGTGTCCAACATCTGGGCATCGGAAAGCGCTGTCCTTTCTGCCTGGGTACGCCTGATTTCTAGACTTTCAGCCATAAATTACTTTGGTTCCAGTAGTTGGGCGGAATACACAGTCATGATACTTGTTTGCAACAAGCAAGTAAAATCACTAAACTTGCTTTTTACCCGACCTATTTTCGACCAGAGCAGGAAATACTCCTATGGATTTTTCCCTGAGTGAAGAACAAACACTGATACAGGACACCGCACGGGCCTTTGCAAAAGAAGAGCTTGCCCCTATTGCTGCTGAACTGGATTCAACAGGGAATCATGCACTAATGCTTCCCAAGCTGAACAAGCTGGCACGAATGGGATTCATGGGTCTGAACATTCAATCCAGGTACGGTGGGTCTGAAGTGGGTACCGTCGCATTCAGTCTTACCATCACCGAGATTGCTCGCGCATGTGCATCAACAGCGGTAACCACGTCTGTAACCAATCTGGTTGCCGAGGTCATTCAAAGTGTCGGAAACGAAGTTCAAAAACAGAAATATCTACCCCGTATCTGCAATGGAGAGTATGCAGCAGCCGGTTTTTGCCTGTCCGAATCAGAGGCAGGTTCTGATCCAGCCGCTATGCGAACCCAGGCCCAAAAACGAACAGATAAAAAACACCCGGGTTATGTGCTTAATGGAAACAAGGTGTTCATTACCAGTGGCAGCTACGCAGGATTGTTCGTTGTATGGGCGGTCACCAACCCGGATGCACCCAGAGGCAAGGGTATCTCTGCATTTCTGGTTGAGGCAGATACGCCGGGGCTGGTAGTTGGTCCGGCCGAATCGAAACTGGGACAGATCGGCAGCGCTACCAACGAGATTCGTTTCGAAAACTGTGAGATTCCAGCGGATTGCCTGCTGGGCAAGGAAAATGACGGATTTCGCATAGCGGTAGGAGAATTGTGTGGAGGCCGCATTGGTGTAGGAAGTCTTGCACTTGGCATTGGTCTCGCTGCGATGGATTACGCAAGGGACTACATACTGGAGCGAAAACAATTTGGCAAACGACTGGCAGATTTTCAGGGCTTACAATGGAAAATGGCAGATCGCTATACTGAACTGGAGTGCGCAAGACTTTTATTAATGCAGGCCGCCTGTCTAAAGGATGCAGGCTTACCCTACGCAACTGCAGCCTCAATGGCTAAATTAACGGCTACCGAAAATGCCAACACAGCCTGTTACGATGCCTTGCAAATGTTAGGTGGTGCAGGATACACCAAGCATTTTCCACTGGAACGCATGACACGCGACGTACGGGTCACTTCCATATATGAAGGCACAAGTGAGATACAAAGGTTGATAATAGCGCGTTCGTTACTGGAAGATTCTAGCCCCTGACATAGATCAAAAGGACGCTCCCCGGGATTCGTCATATCGCTGGATGGCGACCACGTTTTGCCTGCCGATGGGCTCTAGGGAAACTCCTTGGGGTGCATCGGGTGTTCACTCTGCTGTTCAATATAATGCCCTATCTTCAATAAGAGTGATTCCTCAAACGCTCTCCCGATAAGCTGCACACCTACTGGAATTTTTTCGCTTCCGATTCGCCACGGCAAAGACAGGGTAGGATTACCAGAATAATCATATGGCGCAGTAAATTTTAGCGTGTCAGCCATATTTTGTTCTGCCGCATCCATCTCGGCTGAACCTTCTTTGGGTAGGGCATAAAATGGCATGGAAGGACAAAGAATAATATCAACTTTCTGGTATATATCCGCCAGCAGCGCTTTTAGTTCACGACGCCCCATTTCAATTTGCATGTAGCTTGCTGCATCAATGGTCTGGCCTAACTGCAACAAAGCTCCAATCGGACCATATTCCTCCTTACGAGAAGGAAATGTTTCGTTATGTGCATGAAGCGCTTCAACCGCGGTTGTTATCGCCCATCCTTCGCAACTGCTTTCATAGGGGATGGTGATATCAACAATCTTGCCACCGGCACCAACCAGACAATCAGCTACTTCCATGACGGCTGCTACCGCTTCGGGGTGGGTATTTTTTTCAATATACGATCGATCAATCCCGATTGTTAATTCAGATGGCATCCCGTTCAATGCAGACAGATAATCCGGGACATCTTTTGGACTGCTCGTGAGGTCTCTCTCATCGCTACCAGCTATGATCCCGAGCATTGCCGCAGCATCACCAACTGATCGGGTCATTGGTCCAATATGATCAAGAGAATATGCAAGTGGAAATACGCCTGCACGACTAACCCGCCCCCAGGTAGGTTTTAATCCAACAATACCGTTAGCGGCGGATGGAAAACGTATGCTACCACCCGTGTCACTGCCAATGCTCCCAAAACACAGACCTGCGGCAGTGGCAACCCCGGATCCGGAAGAAGATGCTCCCACCCAGCAGTTAGCGTTCCACGGATTAACCGGTGGCGAAACATCGGGATGATGTTTGGAGTAAGCACCTTCCGTTAACTTCAGCTTACCCAGCAAAACAGTACCTGCATTGGCAAGCTTTTGAATTACCGTGGCATTGTTGGAAGGAACATTGTTATTGTTTAACGGCATGCCGTAAGTAGTGGGTATTCCTTTCGTATCCAACAGGTCTTTCACCGCAACTGGCACACCATGTAGCGGAGAAAGAATGACACCTTCAGCAATCGACTTGTCTGCGGCTTCAGCTTGCGCAATTGCGGTTGCTTCAGTTAGCCGAACATATGCGCCAAGATCAGCATCAACTTCCATGATTCTGCGCAACAGTGCTTCTGTGACCCGCACCGAGGTAGTCTCACCACAATGAATTTTTGTGGCAACCGAAAGCGCATCTTCGTAATGCAAGGGGATGTTCGTCATCGTAACTCCATTGTCCTGGTTTGCTAACGATCAAACGGCATCGTTGGCAAATTGGCTAGCTATCGCATCTGGATCATAGTCATTGTCATTGTCGCAAGCCACAGCATACAGCTTCATTATGTGTATAGAGAGGGCGAGCCCCGAAACAGGACTACCTGGAACCGGGTCGCTTAATGCTGCCCTTTTGTTGCCAGATCACCTCTTCTTTCCCTTCAGCAACGATTACATAACGCGAGAGCACGAACAGGAAATCGGAAAGCCGATTTATAAACTGTACTGACACGGGGTTTACCGGGTCTTTCTCTATCAGGGCAAACATCAGCCGTTCTGCGCGTCGGCAACAGGTTCTGGACAGATGGACCTGGGAGGCACAGTTGCTACCCCCAGGTAAGACAAAGTTCTTCAGAGGTTCAAGCGTATCGTTTATCAAATCAATGTGTTGCTCTACCAGGGTAACATCATCTTCATCAATCAGCGTACTCCCGGGAATGGCCAATTCGCCCCCCAAATCGAACAGAGTGTGTTGTAAACCCGATAAATAGTTTTTTGCTTTTCCAAGCTTTTCATCACGTTCTGCAGGCAATACGCTAATTACCGCACCAACCCAGGAATTCAGTTCATCTATGGTGCCAATAACATCCATGCGCATCGCAGACTTTTTTATGCGTGTGCCATCAGCAAGCCCCGTTTCTCCCTTATCCCCTGTTTTGGTATATATTTTGGATAGCCTGAAACCCATAGGTAATTCCTGTGTGCCTTGAAAGAAGTAATATTAACCCTGTCGCTTTCACCTTAATAGTTGGATAAAGTTAAGCTGATCCAGTTAAAAGGTGCACCAAGTGGCAGACCAGATAGCCAATATCATGCCTGATTCACCCGTCAAGTATATAGACAGAACCCGAGCCTACTATTTGTCCCAGGGCTTTCCCACACCCTACGAATGGGCCCAAAATACGGACATACCGTTTACGCAGACAGCCAAACCGGTAGCAAAATCCAGGCTCGCGCTCATTACCACTGCAACACCTGTAGACACGATTGGTGAAAAACGCCAATTACACATAAGAGCCACAAGACCCTTGCCTGAAAAAATGCATACCAATGACCTTGCATGGGACAAGGAAACAACACACACCGACGATCTTGACTCTTTTTTTCCCATGCAGCATCTGTTGGACATGCAACACAGTAAGCGCATAGGTTCAATTGCCCAGCACTACTACTGCGTCCCTACCCTGTTTAGCCAGAACCATACCTGTACGGTTGATGCACCCAACATTCTGGAGGGGCTGCGCGCAGACCATGTTGACATCGCCCTGCTGGTGCCTCTGTGACCTGTTTGTCATCAAACCGTGTGTTTGACTGCAAGACATCTGGAAGCTAATGGTATTGCCACAGTAATCATCGGTTCCGCACTGGATATTGTGACCCATTGTGGCGCGCCGCGATATTTGTTTACCGACCTGCCACTGGGAAATCCCTGTGGTGTGCCTTACAAGCCCGATATGCAAAAAGACATTCTTCATCGCGCATTAATGCTGTACGAAACGGCAACAAAACCGGGAACCGTGGAAAATACACCACACCAGTGGCCGGGAAATCCCGATTGGCGTGCTACCTATGCACGTGTAAAGTAAGAGGCGCGGTTCACCAGACTCGTTTTACTATGCTATGCGCCCCAGACGAACCTCGTTACCTGCGGCAGGATGCTCGGGCACATTTGTTGCGAGTATCAGGGAGGCAACTGCAAACAGGGTGCCAATTAGAAACACCATGGAATGTGAGACCACCCAAACCAGGCCCAGCACTGCAGGAACAACTACCGCAGCAATATGATTAATAGTGAACGAAACACCTGCAGAAGATGCCAGATCAGCAGGATTGGCAATCTTCTGAAAATAGGTACTCACTGCAATGGCCAGAGCAAAGAACATGTGATCTACAATGTACAGGCCAGCTGCCACATTCGCATTTTCCACAAAAGCGTAGGCGGTAAAAACAACAATGAGCCCGAGATACTCTATGATAAGGGCCCGCTGCTCACCGATTCTACCAATCAGGCGTCCAATTTTTTCTGCGAACAGCCAGTTGAAGGCGTAGTTAATCAAAAACAGCAGAACAATATCGGAAGCTGAATAGCCAAATTTTTCGACCATCATGAACCCGGCAAAAACCATAAATATTTGTCTGCGCGCGCCCGAGAAAAAGGTCAGGGCATAGTACAGCCAATAACGTCTTCTCAGGATCAACTTCTGGGTTTGTTCCACGGGAGTGGAAAAATAAGGAAACCCGCGCCACATAAATACAGCAAGTAAGGTACACAGGCCCCCGGCCAACAGATAAATCCAGCGGTAATCTATTCCGGCAATTTCAAGCATCAGCCACAATACAAGGTATACGCCGAGAGAAGTTAGAGAGCCTATAGAAATCAGGCGCCCCAGCACCTGGGGTGCACGTTTTTTATCCAGCCATTGCAGCGAAAGGGAAGTCTTCGCTGCTTCAAAATAGTGAAATCCTACTGACATCAAGATCGTAGTGGTATACAAACCAAGTTCAGAGGGGAAATACCCCGTGCTGGCCACACCCACGCCTAACAGAAGCAGGCTTATTACGGCAAAGTTCTGCTCGCGGATATAAAACAACAGAAAAATCATGGTAAAAGTGAGGAACCCGGGTACTTCCCGAAAGCTCTGAAGCAACCCCAGCTCAACACCGGTAAAACCGGCACGTTCCACCACAAAGTTATTTAACAAGGCAGCCCAGGTAGAAAAGGCTACCGGCATGGCTACTGACATCAAAACCAGAAGTAGTTCCGGTGTCTGCCAGCTGGCCCGATCACCAGTAGCTGTTCCAGCTTTATCCTGCATGTGTTACTGCTCTATTCGGCTATAATTTTCTTGATAAATTCGATGTGACTACCTGCAAAGAGATCAGAGACTACCCTTTGCGCGATTCGTCCATCCTTATCGATTAGGAAAGTAACACGTCGTACGCCTATCCCCAACGGGCCGTTTACGCCATATGCGTCAATGAGTTTTTTCCCTGCGTCATGCACAAGCGGAAACGGTAGCGCATAACGGTCCTTAAACCGTTTATGGGATTCCTCACTCTGGGGGCTAACACCAACTACTCGCATGCCAACACTGCTAATATCCGAATAGATATCCCGGATTCCACATGCTTCCTTTGTGCATACTGCTGTGAAATCTGCAGGATAGAAATACAAAATCAGAGGTCCGTCCTGCAACAGCTCACCCAATGACTGCGTGTCACCCTGCTCGTTGACTAAATCAAACGAAGGCGCCTGGTCTCCTCTTGCTAACATGCGGTTTGTACTCTTTTAGCTGGTTGAATGAAAAATGTGCTTACTTCCGGGCCTTGATGTCCACTGCCTGCTTTGCCATCTTACCCCACTCTCGAAAACGCTTGTGGCGTTCCGCAATGGTCTCATTGGCAAATTGTTGTTCCCGGGCCAGTTTACGGTAACTATCCAGTCGGCGGCTTTCCATCTCGCCACTCTCGATGGCCTCAACCACCTTACAACCAGGTTCACTGATGTGCGCACAATCTGAAAACTTGCATTGTATCGCCAGGGCATCAATATCGTCGAACAGATCAGCCAGCCCTGTTTCCGAATCAGCCATTTGAAGTTCGCGCATGCCTGGACTGTCCAACACCATTCCACCCCCGGGTAATAAATGCAGGGAGCGGTGCGAGGTAGTGTGTTTGCCATGTTTGTCAGAGTCGCGTACAGCACCGGTAACCTGCAAATCTTTTTGTGAGAGGGTGTTTAACAATGTTGATTTACCTACACCGGATGAGCCCACCAGGGCAATGGTCTGACCCACATCGCACCAGCTTTTTATGCCAGACAACGTTTCGAGATCGAGTGCGTTAACCACTTCCACGTGGCCAACAGATGTTAGTTTTCGGGTTTCATCCACATAGTGGTCGGTATTTTCAGCCAGATCTGATTTGGTAAGCACAACTACTGTATCAACAGATGCCTCCGTACCAAGTGACAGAAAGCGTTCAAGCCTTGAAAGATTAAACTCTTCATTGCATGAGCTAACGACGAACAGGGTATCTATGTTTGCACCAAGTAATTGCAATTCCGGATTGTTTCCAGCTCCCATACGCTTGAAAAGACTTTTGCGCTCCAGCAAGCGCTCGATGAGCACCAGGTCTGCATCCAGTAATACCCAGTCTCCGATGGTTGGCCGTTGTTCCGGATCAAATTCAAACCACTTTCCCGCAAGCGCAATGTTGAGTTCGCATGATTGTGTTGTAATGTTCAAGCCGGAGCGATGAACCGCAGTGATGCGACCGGGAATGCTGTTTTCCCGCTCACGGTCATCCAGTTGTTGTTGAAAAAATGGACACCAGCCAAGCTGGTGCAGACGATCTTTCGATTGTTTCATTCTAATACCTTGCCTGCCGCCCGGAAAAAGAATCAGGGCAGATAATTGGAGTTATACCAAATCATGCAAGCAGGTAAACGGAAGTTAATCGCGCTTAAAAAACACCACTTGCAGGGGTGGTTACGGATTTCTTCTTACGAACAATCATAAAATTCCTCCAATTTCTTTCAGCTTTGTCTATGGCAGCGGAGCTTGCGCAATTTATTGTTTGCATGCAACTAATTAGTTTAGCCAAAAAGGTATACTGGTTGGCCATCATAACCCTTAAAGTACACCATGCACGTAGACCTGCACTGCCACACCATGCATTCTGATGGTGTTTTGACACCTTCCGAACTCATAGAACGTGCTTGTAAGAATGGCGTTGAATTGCTTTCCATTACTGATCATGACACTTTGGCTGCATACCTTGAACCGTTAGACACAGGGGGCTTAACCCTGATTCCGGGTATCGAACTGTCCACCACCTGGAAGAACATAAATGTACATATACTGGGTTTAAATGTAGATCCGGGTTCAAAGGCCATGCGGGAAGCAACGTCACTTCAGTCTGATGCGCGTGACCAGCGTGCCGAACTCATATCAAAGGCCCTGGCGAAAAAAGGCCTGACGGACACACTTCAGGGTGCTCGCCAGATTGCAGGAACCAGCCAGATTGGCCGCCCGCATTTCGCCAGACATCTGGTCGACACAGGCAAATGTGCCAGTCTGAAGGCTGCATATAAAAAGTATCTGGGCGCAGGGAAAGCAGGAGATATCAAAAGCCTCTGGGCAGAAATGGACACCGTTATAAAATGGATTACAAAATCAGGTGGGCTGCCCGTGCTGGCACATCCTGCCAAATACAAACTCACCCGTACCCGGCTCCGGTCACTGGTGAAAGACTTTACGGCACAGGGGGGAACAGGACTGGAAGTAGTGTCAGGGTCGCAGCAGCAAGATATCACTACTACGCTTGGAAGCCTGGCAGACGATTTTGACCTGTTAGCTTCCTGTGGTTCTGATTTTCATACGCCGGAAAATTCCTGGACGGAGCTGGGCAAGATATCACCCCTGCCTTCTAATAGCCGACCGGTATGGAATGGCTGGTAATAAGTGATTTTTTTTGCGTTCTACTGAGTTTTTTTAACGCAGCCTCCCGCTTCGACGCACTACTGCGGGAATGGCCCGGTTCCACAAAAACAACTTTTTCAGGACGTCTACCATAAAAATATTTGGCACCCGGCCCCAAACCCACGGTGTGCATATTTTCGTGTTCTGCAAACCGACGCTGTACATCGGTCGTGATGCCTGTATACAGGCTTTTGTCGCTGCAATGAATTATATAGACACTCCAGCACATAAGTGGATCCTGATAAAATGAAATAAATCTAGTCTAAAGTAGCGCTGTCCACAAGATTATATAGAAGATGTTAGTGGCTTCCTCCCTGGTTTATATTCCGAACTTTTCAGCCCACAATCCGGCAAAATTAGTGCTTGATCTGAGACTCCAAAAAGGCATAATCGTGCCATCTCTGGCTATTTAAAAGGAGGTGATAATGATATCTGTAGCAAGGGGGCTGGTCTTTTGACCAGCCCTTTTTTTTCGCTGAAGGCTCTTTTTGCGCTGAAGGCTCTATCAAGCTGGTAGCACCGGGCGAAAAACAGGAAAATCTCTGGCATCCAGCCGTGCTTTGGACAAGCTCGCAAGATTTTTAAACTCCAATAGACTCTCCAGCTGGATACGGGTAACCGCCATCAGTCCAAACTTCTTTTCTGCGTGCAACTTAAGCGCATCGTTTGGAGAAATCCATAAACTGTCAACGGTTTCTTTTTGATCATGCTCACCCCTTTGATTCATGGGCGCTTCGGCAATAAAAAAACGTGTATCAAACCTGCGAGGCCTGCCTTGCGGAGTAATCCATCGATTAAAATAGTGTACGTGGTCTACTGCAAGCTTCAGGGATGCATTCTGACACACGTCGGCGAGGCTGCACCTGCCTTCGTGAATATCGTGTCGCCAACGGTTAAACTTTTCGGCGGTAGCATCATTTTCATACTCAAACAATTTGCCATTGCTGTCATATGCGAGCAACAGACCACTCTCCTCAAAACATTCTCGAATGGCTGCTACCCAAAAACCACGCCACTCATTGCCTATAGCTGCTTGTTGCGCAGCCTGCGCAGGATTAGGTCCTTCGCGCAAATCATCATAACTGTGCAGATGGTCATCACCTTCAACTCGACCACCGGGAAATACATACATATCTGCAGCAAAACTGGCTTTACTGGTGCGGCGTAACATAAATATTTCAAGTCCATCCTCGGAATCCACATCTGCCTCGCGGGCAATAATAACGGTAGCCGCAGGGCTTATGCGCCGCACCATGCGCTGTCTGGTGTTGTTATTCATTTCTGGCAGACCCGGGTTTTCCATCCGTTTCCAGGTCTGCATCCTCCAGTTTGTGTCCCCAGGCCTGCTTGGCTGAAAGATACTTTTTGTTCCAGCGGCCTACTCCAATCAAATGTTTAACGGGTTCAATATCGTTCAGACCAAAATTGTGCAGGTCATTGATCTTTTTGGGGTTATTGGTTAACAGGCGAAACTTCTTTCCCTTCACAAAGTAGTGCAATAACGCGGCTGCATCGCTGAAGTCCCTGCAGTCGTCGGGCAAACCCAAAGAACGATTCGCCTGGTAGGTATCTTCACCCGCATCCTGCAGGAGGTAAGTGGCCGCCTTCGCCCACAGACCAATACCGCGTCCCTCGTGTCCAGACATATAAATTAACATGCCACCCTGTTCATCCTGTGCAATGCTTTCAAGCGCAGCCTGCATCTGGGGCCCACATTCACATCTTTCGGAACCAAATACGTCTCCGGTAAGACAACTGGAATGTACCCGTACCAATGGGTTTTCCCAGGATTCAGGATCTCCGGATATCAACACACTATTCACGGCCATGGAGGAAGCCAGTGAGGCAAACAGGTGCTGACCTCCTGATTCTCTCAAATTGCTGGCCAGCTCTTCTACCTTGCTAAGCTCTGTATTGCGAACACAGGCATACCAATGCACATTCATTTTCCCGGTCGGTAAGTCCAGCGGTAGAGGAATAGGCCCCAGTACATTTACCGAAAGTTTTCCGGGTTGCGGGACCGCATCGGCCTGCAGCAGTTTTCCCAATGCATCGATTCGCTTCAGTTTTCCCTCTGCTATCAGGCGTTTGCGAACAGTTGAATCAATATATGTAAACATCGTATGAGCGTAACATGCCTTTTATATGCACGTCTTCACAACTCTGTCAGTTTTCGTTTACAGTTTCACAAAACAATAACAATGGTTCATGCCACATGGCGAATGCTTCGATCTCCCCAAATGCCTTCAAATTTATTCTGGCAACGGTATTCATAGATACCATAGGGCTGGGTATTATTATCCCGGTACTTCCAGAACTGATAATGACTCTAACCGACAAGGGCATCGGCACAGCGGCCTTGTACGGTGGCTGGTTTATGGTGATCTATGCCGGTATGCAGTTCATCTTCGCCCCTGTAATCGGCAACTTGAGTGATCGTTTTGGGCGCCGCCCTGTATTACTGCTTTCATTGCTTGGATTTGGTCTGGATTATCTGTTAATGGCCCTCGCACCCAGCATTATATGGCTCGTGATTGGGCGTACTGTAGCTGGCATTACGGGTGCATCCTATGCCACAGCCAACGCTGCCATTGCTGACATCAGCCCGGAGGACAAACGCGCAGGAAACTTTGGCATGCTGGGTGCCGCCTGGGGTCTTGGATTTATAGCTGGTCCTGCAATTGGTGGCTTATTGGGCGACCTTGGCCCACGCACACCTTTTTACGCAGCAGCCGCACTGGCTTTCGCCAACGTAAGCTTTGGTTATTTTGTCTTTCCCGAAACGCTCGCTAACACCAAACGCAGGGTTTTTTCCATGCGGCGTGCCAACCCTGTTGGAGCACTACTGCAAATGAAAAAATTTCCTCTGGTATTCGGGCTACTGGGGGCAATGATTTTCTTTCAGCTGGCGCATGATGCAAATCCGAGTGTGTGGACATATTACGTATTGGAAAAATTTCAGTGGAGCAAATCGCAAATTGGCCTGTCACTGGCTTTTGTTGGTATTGGAATTGCCCTTGTGCAGGGGGGTCTCATTCGCTTTCTTATCCCAAAGCTGGGCGAGCGCAAAACCATTTATTTCGGCTTGAGTATGATGGCGATTGGATTTATCGGCTTCGCATTTTCCTCCAGGGGATGGATGATGTACGCCTTCACCATACCATTTTCGTTAGGTGGGCTAGCCGGGCCAGCGCTGCGCAGCATCATGGCTGGTCGAGTAGGTGAGTCTGGTCAGGGAGAATTGCAAGGTGCGCTCTCAAGCCTGGTGGGTCTTACGGCGCTATTTGCTCCCCTGATAATGACCGGACTCTTTTTCTATTACAGCGCGCCTGATAATGGCCTGTATTTCCCCGGAGCGGCTTTTTTTGCAGCTGGAATTCTGGTTGTCACTGGACTTTTTATAACGCAGCGACTATTCCGACTGCATTCCAACCAGGCAATAATGTGAGTTGGCGCAGGGCGTCCCTAGTGAAAAGCCATGTCAGAATCCTGCGAAGGCGGCTTCGTGTTTAACAAATGCGTCGCCTGGGCAATCCAGTCATCCCTCTGAAAACGACCCTTTAACTTCTTAAGCTGATTTTCTACCCAATCGATATTGCCTTCATCAAAAGCAGCAATTTGCTGAAAGTGATATATCCCCAGACTATTTAATTGTCTTTCTGCCGCCACACCCAGACCCTTGATCTGTTTTAGATTATCCACACGCTCTGGAGACTCCTCGTACAAAACCGCAGGTTCAGAAGGCAGGGATGCTTGTTCCAGTTTTTCAATAATTTGTTCCAGATCCCGGTGACGTTGTACGAGTCGTATCTCTGTTTCGCGGGCATCTTTCAATTGTTGGCCAAGTATCTCTAGAGACTTGTGTTGTAGCGCCCCCTCAGACTCGAGTTTTTTCACCTGGGCTTCCAGGGAGTGTTGCGTTTCAAGGTGCAGCTCAATACGTGCCTCATGCCGGGATAATTCTGACTGGTCTGCTACAGGTTCAGCAACCTGATCCTGCAGCGCCTGCAACTGTTTTCGCGCGTCCATACCTTCGTTGTAACCCGTTGCCAGCTTAAGTTGTGCCTGTCGGGAACGGGTGAGCTGGTCTTCCAGACCTGCATTGCGTTTTTCCACCAGAGATAGTTCCTTCGTTTGACTATCCAGCCTGGACTGGATCTCGGCTAACTCCCTCTCTGCAAGTACCTGGCGTGAATCCGACTCCAATTGTAATTTGCTGAGCGCGGCTTCCAGAGCATGCACTTCCTGACCCAAGTTATGGGCGTTTTCCAGCTCATGCTCAAGTTTAATGCGTGACTGTTTAAGCGCATCAAATTCGTCCTCGATCCTTGTCATTTCTGTTTCATGCTGGCTTTCAGCCGACCGTAGCTCAGAGACTTCATCTGTCAATGTGCGTATACACGTCTCGCTTTCATTCTGTGCGCTAACAAATGTGGCCACCTGGACCTGTTCTTCCTCGAGCATCTCTTCCAGAGTAGCTAACTGGCTCAGGTACCGGGCCTCTATGGATGTTATTTCCTTCGCCTCTGCCTCTTCGCGTATCTCAGCCTCACTAATCAACTTATCCTGTACATCAAGCCGGGCTTCAAGTTGTGACATCAGTTTTTTCTGCTCGCGCAGGGCTTCATCTTTTTCAGTAAGCGCTTTTTGATAGCCTGAATGCGAATCCGGAGATTCATCTATATAGAAATCTCCCTTTTGAGTTGAGGTCGATTTCAAAATTTCCAAACTGTTGCCAAGGCTGGTAATTTTTCGGTCGCGCTCAACAATTTCATGATCGCGCTTTTCTATAATGCTACCGGCAGACGCAAACTTTCTGTCAATATCTTCAAGTTCCTGTCTGAGCCGCGCGCAATCTACTTCGCGGCTTTTAAGCGAGGCTTCCAACTGCGGCACACGGCTACGCGCCGCATTAAGTTGTTTTTGTATTTCCGCCGCCCGCTTGGCAGCGCCCACCTGGCGCACATACCAACCAACGCCAAAACCCAATACCGCCGCTGCAACAAGAAACAACATAATTCTGAACAGTAAATACAACATCAAGTTCTTCCCGTAACCCTGATTTCTATGCGTCGGTTTTTCTCACGACCAGAAACAGTGGAGTTGTTCGCTATGGGTCGAGTCTCACCGTAACCCACTGCGGTAACCTGGTCGTCAGGTACACCACGGGCGAGCATTTGTTTTCGCACGTTTCTGGCACGCACTGTACTCAGGAGCAAATTGCGCGCAGCGTCTCCTTGTGAATCGGTATGTCCGGTAATTCGTATTTTGGCATTACAGTTGCGGGCAATGTCAGAAAGTCGATCAATCATCGGAATGCTTGCTGGCAAAATTCCGGAACCCGCACTATCAAACTCGATCGACCCCACTGACAGGTAACGGTCGAATTCCTGTTGGCAGGTATTGGATTCGCCCAACAATAAAATTTTGTTTTGGACTTCGCTTACACCCCAAATGTTTTCGGCATACTCAACGACATCGCGACGATCACCAAAATAAGGTGCACTACCCGACAGGATCAAATTCTGTCCGTCGGCCTCTACACTTAACCAGTCAAAACCGGATTGGCTGGCATAGTTCTCTACCTGCCCGGCAAGGTCTCTTTCTATCTGTCCAGCCTCAATAAACAAACAAGCCGCCAGAAGTACACCCAATATCGCACAACCCACTCCAACCATAGCCCTGGGTGAGCTTTGTATACCCTTATCCGGTGCTTCGCCTGTCATCTTCCCGTTCCAGAGAGCTTATATCGCCAATATTTTGCGACGAATATTCAATGGGAACAGGTGCTTAAGTCCCATTTGGCAGAGTTTTGGAGAGGCCGTCCTTTTACACCGTGACACAAGTCACAATTACCGGGAATTGCTTGCCGGTTGCAAGCAGCGATACAGTCTGAGATATTTCTGCCCATCACTTTTTTCTATGGGCTTTAATCATGAAAACAGCAGTTGTTACCGGAACCAATTCGGGCATTGGTCTTGCCACTTCACTACACCTGGCGAGACACGGGTACCGCGTATTTGCAGGAATGCGAAATCTGGCAAAATCCAATACCTTGCAGCAAGCAGCACAGGCTGAGTCTTTACCAATTGAAGTCGTAGAAATGGATGTAACCAGCACCAGCTCCGTTGCCGCCGCGTTCGCGCATATTACCACTTCGGGGCCCGTCGACGTATTGGTTAACAATGCAGGAATTGGCGGGGCAACCCCACTGGAGGAAACTCCAGAGGCAGAACACCGGCAAATTTTTGATACCAACTATTTTGGCACGGTTAATTGCATCCAGGCCGTTCTCCCACATATGCGGGAGCGTAAATCAGGTACCATAGTCAACATTAGTTCAATTGTTGGACTACTGGCCACACCCAACCAGATACCTTATAGCGCGTCAAAATGGGCGGTAGAATGTCTGGGAGAGGGTCTGGCACACGAAGTCTACAGATTCGGGATACGCGTCGTGAATGTTGAACCAGGCGTATTTATGACTTCAATATTTGAAAATTCGCAAGAAGCCACGCGCTACGACAAACAATCTGCCTACCAACCCATAATGCGTCGCAATGGAAAATTATACGCTGCAGGTTTTCAAAACAATGCGCAACCCGAAACCGTTGCAGAAACCATTCTCAAGGCAATAGAGTCAGAAGAATACAAGCTGCGCTGGCCGGTAGGGAAGGATGCATTCGGAATTCACGCAGGACGCCCAAAAATAGCCGATGAAGCGTGGGTAAGTATGGGTGACGACCTCAGCGACGAAGAATATGGCGACCGATTTGAGGCCTACTTCGGATTCAGGGTTTAACCCGCGTTCTACTTTATGGCGTGGTGTTTTTTTGCGTATTCTCGAATAGCAGCAACGCTGGAACTGCGTGTGGCAACCGACTTCACCTGTTCCAGTGCTTCATCAAGAGCAAGGCCCTGATCCAGCAAATGTGCTGCCCAAAGAATTCCGACACGGTTTCCGGAAGCACAGTGAATCAGCACCTGTTTATTCTCGTATTGAGACACTAGTCTGGAGAACCGCGCAACGGTGTCAGGCGCAGGCACACCCCCGCCTATAGGGAAGTTTTCATAATGCATGCCCGCTTGTTCTATGAGGGGCCCTTCTTCATATTTGCTTTCTTTTGGAAAGCGCAAGTTGAAAACCGCATCCACGCCTGAGGCTGCTATTTCAGTTGTCCTATCCGGATCGAGTACACCTGCTGTGTAAACGCCCGGAGAAATATGTTGTACGTTAACTCCCCACTGCGAGTAATCCTGCTTTTCAGCACTATGGGCAGAAAGGGACAACAAAACCACACATATCCAAATTCCGTTTTTATTCAAAATAACCTCAAGCTTCTGATGATGATAAATTATTTATATCGTGCCTCGCGTTCTAGAAGGAAGTTGAAACACTGGCATACACACGACGACCATTATACCCATGGGCAGAATAATTTGAGAAAGGATAGATCTGGTCAAAAACAGAACTCTGTGCTCCAACCGGCAGCACATCAGGATAAACATCCAGAACGTTGTTGGAACCAACCACAAGGCTTATCGTCTCGGTAGCCTGGTAACGTACGGATAAATCCAGCAACCACATAGCGCCCAACTTTCTATCCTGTACAGCGTCATCTGCTGCAACGACTGTTTTTCCCAGCGCTGTTAATTTTACTGTCGCCCGCATTCGTTCTTTTTGCCACTGGGCACTCAGCATAAGGCGGCTATCTGGTACGCCTTTTTCCAGTTGTTTTTGTTCACGGCGACCAAAACGATTCGCACCGGATGAGGACAAAATAGTGGATTCGTGCACCTTCTCTACTTTGTTACTATTAAAATTTAGCACAGCAGAGAGCAAGAGCGCGCCATGGGTGGCCATGTCCAATGTATATCTGGAAGAGAGGTCCAGGCCGCGCGTGCGCGTATCCACGCCATTGTGAAAATAGCGCACACCGGTAACAGACGTGATACCAGCAGCGGTCAATAGACTTGATACCCCTGCCCCCGCAAGTTCATCTGAAAGTACAATACGATCATCAATACTGATTTGGTAAATATTTAACGAGAGTTCCAGGCCTTCTGCGAGGGACTCCTCCGGCACCACGAAATCCAAACCGAAATTGAAATCCAGGCTTTGTTCAAAATCAAGTTTGGTGCTTCCCAACGTTGTGGCGATTGCGCTTTGTACAGGGTAAATTCCTGACTCCAACAATAAACCCGTGTCCAGAATGCTTTGGCTTGCGCGATAATATTGTTGTGCGATATCGGGTGCTCTAAATCCATTACCGACAGAAGCATGAAGCGATAACTGTCGGTTAAACGCATAGCCAAGCGCCAGTTTCAAACTTCCCTGGCCCCCCGTATCAGAGTAATCGTCATATCTGGCAGAGAACATCAGCCGCAAAGATGCACTGGGCTCCGCGCCAAGGTTGACATACAAGGCGATGTTGTCTCTGCCCTCATCAAATTCGTCCACTGGCCGGATGCCCGGAAAACCCTGGGAACCGATCGCTCCGGGCTGCCCAAGCTGGTTTAAAAATCCGCCATCCAAAAAAGAAGCCGGTTCACCTCGTTCAATTTCATAGGACTGCTTGCTCAATTCGAAACCTGCCAACACATTTATCGGGAACGCAAGCAAGCCGCCATCAAATGAACGCTGTAGTTCAATATTAAATATCTGTTGGTGATTCTCATTGTTGCCAACACCAAATTCAAGGGGACTGTTCGAGCCCAGAGAAACATTCAGGCTATCATGGAGCTTGAGGTCTATTTCATTATTTGCGTCGGTGTAACTAAGGTCCCATTGCCAACCCAGCTTTTCTCCACGAAATCCCAGCGTTACCGATACATCATCTACATTCGATTCTATTCGGGGTAAAAATCCATCCGGATACAAGTCGGTAACATTCCGTTCGTCTAGCGCACGCCGATAATCCAGCCCATTGAGCGCCTTGCGTTTACCATGACTGCCAAAAAAATAGACCTCAACGTCACTCGTTACCGGGTAAGCTGCGTTAACGAAAAAATTAATGTCTTCAATCTCTGCGCTACCATGCTGATGGCTAAAACGATCAAATGTGAGTTCCCTGATATCAAATGACCCATCACCCAAAAGTGCGTACTGCTGACGGGTATCAAAACCGGTTCTATCCGTATCTTCACTGTCACGAAACTCTGCACTAAAATGCACAAATCCCTCTCGGCCCAGGCGAAAGCCCCAGTCGCCCGCAACAGATAATACATTTCCATCCCCATCGTCGGGATTGCGATCACCGGCAGCGTCAAACAACAAGGCACCATTCGTGCTACCCACTTCCAGTAAATCGGGAACATCGGTCACTTCTGTCAGGTGCGTGCCAAGATGAACGGCAAATGATCCTCCGGTGTCTTCTTTAAGCTGAAAGTTCACTACCCCAGCAACCGCATCACTACCAAATGAAGCTGAAGCGCCTTCAGGACTTACTTCAATGCGCTCTACCGCTACCGCTGGAATCATGTTGAAATCAACGCCAAGTGCACCTCTGCCAACAATATTATTTATGTGTAAAAGTGCCGCTTTATGGCGCCGTTTTCCGTTTACAAGCACCAGCGTATGGTCTGGTGACAGGCCACGCATAATCACAGGACGAAACTGGGCGGAGAGTCCGGCATTGGAAACAGGGGGATACGAAAAATAGGGCAAAATGCTTTCCAGAATTTCGCTGGTATCCATATTACCCGCCTCGCTGCCTGCCGAACCTGGATCAATAATCGTGTCCGCTACCAGAACCTTGTTCGAAAATGCGCTCAAACGGGATGCAAAAGTGGAATCTTCATCGCCATTATCTGGTACTTCTGATGCCTCAATCTGAGGATAAATGGAACAGGCAAGACATAATAATGTACCAAAATGAAACGCCTTCCTTTGCATTCGGGAGTGAATCAAAGCTGTGATCTCCTAAAGATGTTGAATATGTGAACCAGACACAAAATATTTATTTGTCTGCAGTGTATCAATTATTAGCCCGCCGGCACGCGCTAGGCTCCCATTTCTCTTCAGTTTTTTTCCATTTGTGTCGGTCAACATGCGCTCTGAAACAGAATTGATACAATTCGGCATCTTCACAATGGAGAAAAAATGGATATAATGGCGCAGATTATGAAGCCGCAAGCTAAATAATAATAAATTTCAACAAGTTACGACAAATTTGATGCATCCGACTAAACACAATCGAACATTGCCGCTCGAGAATACCGAATTTACCAATCTTTCGGAGGCGCTTGAGTACGCCGCCAAAGGTGATAGTGGCTACAATTTCTATGATGGTCGTGGCCGTCTGGAATTTGTGCTGCCTTATTCGGAACTGCTGGTAGAAGCAAAAATTCTGGCGCGAAAACTCGTAGCACTGGGCTGTGCCCGTGGTTCAGTGGTAGGCATTGTTGCTGAAACACACCCGCTTTTTCACCGCTTTTTCTTTGCCTGTCAATATGCCGGGCTTATCCCGGTAGCTTTACCCGCCGGTGTTCAACTGGGTGCGCACAATATCTATATCGAACAAATTGCGCGGATGCTGGAAGGTTGTAACGCTAAAATAGCGGTTGCACCCGACACACACACTACATTTCTTTCAGAAGCCTCTGCAAAGCTCGACCTGGTGATGTCTGGTTCCAGCAGTGATTTCGATGCCCTGCCCTATGATGAAAACATTGAGTTGCATCCCTTCACAGCTGATGAACCTGCGTATCTGCAATTCACCTCAGGTAGCACCCAGTTTCCTCGCGGAGTGGAGATTACCCAGACAACCGTAATGTCAAATCTCACTGAGATAGCAATTCATGGTCTGAAACTTGGACGAAGCGACCGCTTTGTATCGTGGTTACCGTTCTACCATGATATGGGCCTGGTTGGATTTGTACTGGTGCCACTTAATAGTCAGCTTTCAGCAGATTATATGAGTCCCCGTACATTCGCGATGCGCCCACGGCTCTGGCTAAAAGTTATTTCTGACAACCGGGGTACTGTCTCCTCCAGCCCAACATTCGGCTACGCACTGTGTGCCAAAAGGCTTAGGCCTTCTGACACTGAACGCTACGACCTGAGTTCATGGCGGGCGGCCTGTGTTGGCGCTGAGCGCGTTAACCATGAAACCATGGAAAAGTTTGCCGACGCCCTGAGTGCAACAGGATTTAACCGTAATGCTTTTGTTGCCTGTTATGGTATGGCGGAATGTGTACTGGCTATCAGCTTTGCACCGTTAAATGCCGGGCTGAGTGTGGACTACGTTGATAAACACGCGCTTGGCACTTCTGGAAAAGCCATTCCAGCAACAGCTGATGCGGCCCCTTATGTTGACTGTGGGTCCATTCTGCCAAGTTTTGAATACGCCATACGTGATGATGCAGGAAATGACCTGGGTGAACGTCAGTGTGGAAGAATTTGTCTCAAGGGCCCGTCGGTAATGTCGGGTTACTACCAGAACCAGGCTGCTACCGATGAAGTACTATCGGCGGATGGCTGGCTTGACACGGGTGACATTGGTTATCTGATTGGATCGCACATTGTTATCACTGCGCGCCGCAAGGATGTCATCATCATCAATGGTCGTAACATCTGGCCGCAAGATCTGGAAATGCTTGCTGAGAATACCAGTGGTGTCCGCCTGGGTGGCGTTTCAGCATTTGGTGTAACTGATGATGCGCAGCTGGAACATGCCGTTCTGGTGGTTGAAACCCGTGATAAGGACCAGGCCTCAAGGTTTGATCTGATTGAGCGTCTTGCGCATGCACTGCAGTTGAATTTTGGGCTCAAGGTTCACATTGAACTGACCTTGCCCGGTACGCTTCGCCGTACATCTTCCGGGAAACTTTCACGTTCACAGACACGAGATGGTTTCCTAAAGCGCTCTTCCGTTGCCAAGTTGGTCATTCAACAGGCCTCTGAAGGCCAATTCGCCGAAAGGGCGCATGCCTGAAGCTAAACCGCTCCTGGTTTTGACAGGCGCTACCGGTTTTGTTGGAAGAACGCTTCAGGGACTAGCGCTACAGGCGGGATTTACTCCAAGGGCGCTGGTTCGCAAGGAACTGGACAACAATCCCCACTTACTCACGCAAACCGAACAGGTTTGCGTAAACCTTGTACCTGAAAACCCACGGCAGGAGCAGCAACTGTCCAATGCTCTAGTTGGAGCCGATGCGGTGATATATTGTGCCGGAAGTGTGCGCGGTGCCCGACTGGAAGACTTTCTTGAGGCCAACCAAATAGGCCTGGCGTCAATCGTGCAGCGTCTGGAAGCGCTACCCGAACCACCGCCCCTGTTACTCATATCCTCAATTGCCGCCAGTCGTCCAGGTATATCTGACTACGCGCAAAGTAAACACCTGGGAGAGCGTGTGCTTTCAGGCTCTTCCAGGATTCCCTGGACAATTATCCGACCCACCGCCATCTATGGCCCCGGAGACACTGAAATGCAGCCGCTGTTTGACCTGGGCAAACGCGGTATACTTCCGGTTCTGGGTCCTGCCGGACAACGTATATCATTATTGCATGTAGACGATGCAGGCCGGGCCGCAGTGGCCTGGTTAAAATCCTGGAAAAATTGTCACCACGCTTCATACACCCTGGACGATGGCAAAGACGGTGGATACACCTGGCAGATGGTAAGCGAGATAATACTGGAGGCTCTCCGGGCAACCAATAACGAGGCTTCTGAGAACATAAAAAAAGTCAGGCTTGTCAGAATTCCACGATGGGCGCTTTCTGTATTCGCCTATACTAATCGTACTTTTGCAAGGCTACTAAGGTATGCACCCATGCTGACACCCGGAAAGGTTAATGAACTGACACAGGCCCAATGGTTAGGCGACAACACTGATTTTACCCGGGCTACCGGCTGGGAACCGGGAATCAGATTGGAAGCCGGTTTAAAGACCATGTACTCTTTTTTTTAAGATCCCTAACTGAGAAACGAAAGGAAATCCCGTGACCGCTATTGACGATATTGCCTGCAGGCTATCCAGCCTGTTAGTTACCTACATCAAGGAAAATGTAGCAGACAAAATAGCTACAGAAATTGGCCCGGACACAGACCTTACCAGCGATCTTGAGCTGGAATCCATCCAGATTATGGAATACGTCGTTGAGATTGAAGATGATTACGATATCTCCATTGATCTGGAAAGTTTATCCAATGCAAAAACTATCCTGGACCTGGCAGGCATTGTTGCACGCCAACTGAATTAAGCCATACATTCAAATCCAACCAATCATGCCTAGAAGCCCTGCCATGAACGAATCAAAATCCCTGTTCGACAAATTTGCCGCTTCCGCTGCGGTGCAAAAACAGCTCGAAGCTTCCGGACTGGACCCGACCCATGTAGTGATCGAAGAAATACTTTCCGCTACCGAGGGCAAAATACAGGGCAAAACAACGATTCTGGCTGGTACCAACAATTACCTTGGTCTCACTTTTAACGAGCAGTGCATTGAAGCAGGCCGGGAATCCTTACGCACTCAAGGGACAGGAACCACCGGCTCGCGTATGGCAAATGGATCGTTTGACGGACATGTGGCTCTCGAGCGGGAGCTCGCCGAATTCTATGGCACAAAACATTGCATGATCTTTTCTACAGGTTACACGGCAAATCTGGGAATTCTCTCTGCCCTGCTGGAACCGGGGGATGCTGTATTACTGGACGCGGATGCACACGCCAGCCTCTATGACGGCTGCCGAATGAGCGGTGCAGACGTTTATCGATTTAAGCACAACGATGTGGAAGCACTGGAAAAACGCCTCAGACGCCTGGGTGCGCGGGCCCATCGTTGCCTGATAATTACGGAAGGCATGTACAGCATACTCGGTGACTGCGCCCCGCTGGCAGAAATGGTAGAACTCAAGGAAAAATATGGCGCCTATCTGTTTGTTGATGAAGCACATTCACTGGGTGTGTTCGGACAGACCGGCCGGGGGGTAGCTGAAGAACTCGGGCTTGACGAAAAAATTGATTTCATTGTGGGCACCTTTAGTAAAAGTCTCGGTGCTACGGGCGGATACTGTGTCAGTAATCACGACGAGCTCAATCTTGTTCGTTATGCATCGCGGCCTTATATTTTTACTGCATCTCCTAGCCCCTCTGTCATCGCGACTACGCGTGCGGCGCTTAAACAACTGAAAAGCCACCCCGAATTACGCGAACAACTTTGGGCCAATGCCAACCAGCTGTACACAGGGCTTAAGGCGCTAAATTTACATCTTGGGCCCGACATAAGCCCTGTTGTCGCAGTACGCATGCAGGATAACGAATCTGCGCTTGCAGGCTGGAAAAATCTGATCGAACAAGGCGTTTACACGAATATGATCGTGCCTCCCGCCTCTCCCGATGGCAGCAGTTTTCTAAGATGTTCTGTGAGTGCCGCCCACACGAAAGAACAGATCGACAAAATTATTAAAGCCTTTAGCCAAATAAGTGGATGATTAGCTAAATAAGCAGATGATTAGCCGAATTAGCGGATGACTAGTTTGGCCTGACGCCCGCTATTTTGGAAAGCATCCCAAGCATCCCAAGCAGTGCACAGGTCGAAGCAACAATGGCTGCGATACCTGGCCCCGTCAGGCCTAATACCGGTGCCAACAGCACAAACAAAAGCAGATACAGCCCCACGCATAACAAATGAATGTTTAACACTGAAACTGCCTTACCTACCGCGTAGGCCGCACTTCGTACGGGTGCGGCCGCTAAATCCAGACTCGCACTGGCAAGCAAAAGGCTTAACAATAGCGCGGCATGTGCATAGTCTTCGCCAATCAAACCAAGCAAATGCGGACCCAGGGGCAGGGACAGGGCAACCAGCAACAGCCCACCCAGACCGGCCGAAATACTGATTCGATAGGCTTTACTCTTAAGATTTTCCTCACCTGTATGCCACGCCCGCGTTAACTCAGGAAACAAGACCTGGCGCATAAGTACCGCAGGTGTTGAAAGAATATTGGCAAAATCTTTAGCTACCCTGAACAGGCCAGCGGCTGAGGGTCCAAGCAGGAATCCAGCAAGTAAGGTATTGGTATTTTTATTTATCAGATCGAGTTGCGTCTGCCCATAAATCACAAAGGAGAAATGCCAGAAATCTCCCGGCACTGACAAAATACTTTGTAAACTCTGGCCGCGCCATATGGCATTCGTCTTATGCCTGCGCAATTCCAGATGGCCGCGTATCATCAGATAAACATGCCCTGAAACCAGCGCAAGCGCCCACACAAACATGAATGCTTTCATGTCAGCGTCAAAATACGCAGCCATAAGCACTCCACAGAAACGTACCGTTGGAGCCACCACCAATTGAACACCGAGTGCATCAAATCGATCATGCAGGCGCAGAATACCTTTTGCCGTACCCGTTCCGGTTAACAACAGCACAAGACTGTAAAGTACGGCTACCTCTGCCAGTTCCACGTCCCATTCAAGGTAAGCCGACACGACAGGGACCAGCAGTATGGCACTCAAGGTCGCGACAATACTTGTCGATACATCAATAATTCGCGTCAGGCAAAGAAGGCTGGACAAGCGCTCGTGATTACCATCCTCCATAAACGGAACGCCAAATCGAACGATCGGCTCAAAAGGCTTAAACTGGAACAGACCCCTTACCACCACAACATAGGTGTGCATGAGCACAACCATGCCAAAATCCTGTACCGACAAAACAGTTGCCACAATGGCCGTGGAGGCCAGCGTCAAAATCGCAGCGACGCCCCGGCCCTGCAACAGGGTAAAAAAGTTTTTCCAGATGCTGTTCATTTTCCCCTGCAATAGTTACTTAAATGCGCCATGCCGATACAGCCGCCAGAGTAACGGCCAGGCAAAGATCAATGGATAGCGCAATTGTCGATCTGTTGGCGGGAAATAGACGCCCGAGTGGCGCTGAATTTTCCAAAGCAGATATTCCAGTGCATCTTCAAAGGTAGTTGCGGCTTTCAATAAGCGGGCGACTGACAAAAACTTACCCTGGAATCTACGCAGGGCCCAGGAGAAACCGGCAATCTGACGCTCGCGTCTGGCAATACTGGCTTCAAACTGGCTGCTGGATGTTTTAATCACGGAGTCGTTAGGCGCATAATTTTCGAGCAGGGGCGTACCCTGGGCGACAGCCTGGGTGAGTTGTAAAAAATATTCTGCATTTGCCTCGCTTAACTTCTTTGCCTGCTGGCTTGATTCGGCACGTAATTCACACCGATACGTTTGCGATAAACCCAGCTCCCAGAAATCCTGGGAAGAAAATGGATTTACCGTGAGGGGTAGTACCCGTTTAAAAAAAGTACAGACAGAATCACGTAGAGCAGTTAACACCCTTAACGTTGTTTGTTCATCCTTGACAAATACCAGACCGCAGGGCTGGGCGAATCGCGCCCAGAAATAGGAGTGAAACTGACCCGTCATGGCCTTTTCAAATTGCCTGAGACTTAATGCTGCGTATTTTGCACGCGCCTGATCCGGAATCTTACCCACACAAATGTTGTAAACGTTAGGTGCCAATATATGTGCCGTATACGCATGCCAGGACTTTGGCATGTTCGAAAAGTCATCCAGCAACACATAAAAATCCAGCAAGGTATCGCGCTTTCCTCTCAGGTAGGACCCATATACCAGTATCGCTGCAACGCCAGGCGCATGCCCTAACGCGTTAACACCTGCTGCACCGGCATGACGGCGATGAATCTCCGCCAGGAGTAGTTTCATGGGATCATCAGGTTGCGCAGATTGTCCCGGGATAGCTTGCCCCGTGGACAGGTCAAGCACCCGATTACGGATAACGCTTAGAACAGGGTCATTCACACTGAGCTTTCTACTTCTTTATAGGCTGCACGAGTACCACCAAACACTGCATAGGCGTTTGCATGTTTTTCACTCACATCAGTATCCGCCAACCATGAACTTAAGGGCCCATCCTTTAGTCTGATTACAGTTCCGTGAAATAATCGTAGCAGAAGCTGGGCTGAAGACAGTATTGTCCAGACAAATACCCCAACAAACCCCCATACCGGGGATCCCAACAATATGCTCACACTTAGTATTATGAGACAGGGATTTCTACGCGCGGTAAACAATCGAACCCAGGCATCAAAAGGGCGCCAGGTAAACACGCCGCAACTTCCCAATAGTTGAAACAGACCTTCCACAATACGGCCGGCTATATAGCCCACAATTATCCAGTTGATCATTTCAGGAACAGAAAACCCAAATACCGGACCCGAATTTACCAGTGACATTCCCCAAAAGTAGTACCAGAACGGAGGATGCACCAGGTCAATTCCGTGATCGAAGAAATGCCCGAATGGGCTGGACTGAACTGTAACTCGCGCCAGTTTGCCATCCACGGTGTCCAGAAAGGTCATGATCCAGCCACACAACAAACCGGTCGCATAATATCCATGCAAAAACAGATAACAGGCTGCAATGACCAGTAAAAACCCGAAACTGGTTACCATATTGGGGCTAATTCCCAGCATGGCACACAACTTTACACCATAACGCGCAGGCCGCGGCCATGCCCACTTGGTTACCAGGTCGGTAATACCTTTATAGGAATTACCGTACAACTGGGATTCCAGAGCCTGTTTACGGTCTGTGGTAACGAGTTCCAATAGTGGTGGATCAGAGCGCCGCAAGCGATCATCGAAGGCATTCAGGTCATCCGTACAAATTTCATCCAGCCCTGAGGGCAGATCGCCCGCGCCTTCTGAACCAAAATACACTTTGGCACCTTCCACATGTTCTGCATCCACTACTGCCGCTGCCGGGCGTCCATTCAGAGAAAGCACCGTATTGTTCCGAGCCAGCAACTCGGACAGGGTTCGGGGTTCAAAAAGAAAATTGGCATCAATGAACAATTGTTGCCCCGAAGTCGATTCAGTTGTTGTGTCCAGGCCGGATGCTGATCCTTCGATTTCGAGCCCTCCAACCTGCCTGAACTGTCGTTTAAGGCGCTCACGGGCACTCAAGCCCCATAATCGCGTAGGCGAGTCTCGCAATAGACACACTTCTACCGTCATAGGATGATTCCCCGGGCAGGCAATGGTTTTTTGATTGTACAAAGATCAGCTAAACTAGCGACTCTACTAATTACTACATCGATTATTATGATACCCACCGCCATGCTTATAGAAACGGCGAATTATAGATTGCCAGATGAATAGCGGTAAAGGCGCAAAGCGCGTGCGTTTCATACATCTTACCGATCCACACCTCACGAGTCTGGGTGCTACGTCCTTCACGGCCCAGCGTGGTAAGCGAAAACTGGGCTATTTGTCATGGAAACGAAAACGTCGATATATCCATCTAAGGGAAATTCTGGACCAGGTAACAAACGCGATACTGGCAGAAGGTGCGGATCAAATCCTTATCACCGGTGACCTGGTGCATATTTGCATCCCCGATGAAATTCAACAGGCACAGTCATGGCTAAATTCTCTGGGCAGCCCGGAACAGATAACCCTGGTACCCGGTAACCATGATATTTACCAATCCGGCTGTTGGCAGAACATCGCTGCAGCGTGGGGGTCCTACCTTGGGCTCACATCCCCTCCAGAGTCAGAATTACCCGCCGACAGTTACCCTATGGTGAAACAAATAGGCAACTTTAATCTGGTTAGTCTTTCTTCCAGTGAGCCAATGCCCTTCTACTCAGCCCAGGGTAGGCTGGGGAAAACACAGATTAAAAAGTTCACGCACATGCTGGACACACTTTCCGGACAGTCTACCGGCTGGCTGATTCACCACCCGCCCCTGCCCGGCCTGACAGGTAATCGCCGTGCTCTCGCTGAGACCGCCGAACTAAAAGAACTCATAGAACAGTACCAGCCTGTTTTTGTACTTTATGGCCACAATCACCGTAATGTGCAAACACGCATACACAATACCCGTGTACTGGGTACAGCGAGTGCATCGAGCAAGTACGATGCCAGTTACCGGGTGATAGATATATTCACCGATGAGAGCCCGGTGCAGATAAAGATGTCACTGCACCAAAGAACACCTGATAGCGGTACATTTTCTGAAATTGCTACCGAGTACTGGGCCGGGGGTCAAGTGGTCGCAGCATTGTGACGGCCCCAACGCGGTTGCCGGTTAAATCCTGCTGTCCCGACCAATAATCCCTTTCTAAAAATGAATCCAGTATCGATTTACTGAATGATTTACTGACGCGACCATCTACTAAGGCCCAGTTATTGCGGTAGCTACTCGCCTGCACTTGTGAAGTGCTGGTCCATCTCTTGCACAATCTGGGGCACCACTTTTGGTGGAAGGTCATGCCCCATACCTTCAACAACAATGAACTTCGACCCTTTGATAAGTTCATGGGTATGTTGACCGTGTTCTTTCGGCATCAGGTTGTCTTGCGCGCCGTGAATCACAAGCGTTGGCGCGCTGATTTGAGACACCTTGTCTGAACGATCACCGGCAGCAACGATGGCCGTCACCTGGCGTGGCATGGCGCTCGGGAACATACCGTTTTCTTCGAGCTCCGCTTGCATTTCTCCCTCAGTATCGGCCACCTGAAGTAACCCGCCTTGCGAATCTCCTTGTGCTCTTGGCAAATGTGAGGCGCCGGTTGTCGACATGATAGAAACCAGCGACTGTGCTCTTTGTGGATAGTCTGCTGCAATGATCTGAGCGATCATTCCACCCATCGAAGCGCCGACAATGTGTGCACGCTCGATGTTCAGTGCATTCAGTAAACCGATGGCATCTGCCGCCATATCATTTAAGCTGTAAGGTGCGTCAACGGCGAAGCCCAGGGTTGCCTTCACCGTTAGCCACAACAAGCTTGGGTTGCCCAGATCGTCAAGCCTTGTCGATTCGCCAGTATCGCGGTTATCAAAAAGCACCACACGGTAACCAGCATCAACAATGCCATTCACAAAGTCTTCGTCCCATAGACGATGCGAAGCGGATAATCCGGTGATCAGGAGTACAGTCGGTGCGCTATCACTGCTAGCCAGGGTGTACGCAATATCGATACCGTTTGCTGTTACTTTCGTCATGGCTTGATCACGGTTATATTCAGCAAAGACAAATGATGTCCAAAGCAGAGCTGTGGTGCTAACGAATAGTATCAGTGCTTTCATGCTGTATACGCCCTAAACAATGCGGGAATCGGTTTTACCCCAATAACGGTCCTTAAGGATGCGTTTGTAGAGCTTGCCCGTTGGTAAACGAGGCAGCTCGTTCTCGAAGTCAATGCTGTGCGGACATTTGTAGTGGGCGATCTGTTCGCGGGTATAGGCCAGGATTTCCTGCGCAACCGTTTCTTGTGGGCTAACGCTCGGAATCAGCTGCACAACGGCTTTCACCTCTTCGCCCATTTCTTCGTTTGGAACGCCAATAACGGCAACGTCCTGAACCTTGGGATGCATGATGATGACATCTTCAATTTCTTGGGGGTAGATGTTGACACCACCAGAAATGATCATGAATGTGGCTCTGTCAGTTAGAAACAGGAAGCCGTCTTCGTCGACATGACCGACGTCACCGAGCGCGGACCAGTTTGAGTATTTGGGATGTTGGGCGCTGCGGGTTTTTTCATCGTCATTAAGGTACCGAAAAGGCAACTCGGGTAACTCAAAGTAAACCAGGCCAGTTTCCCCCGTCGGCAGTTCTTTGCCTTCCTCATTGCAGATGTGCAGCACGCCAAGAATTGACTGGCCTACTGTGCCTGGCTTGGCTAACCAATTCTCTGGGGTAACGTGGGTAAGCCCGTTGCCCTCGGTGCCGCCATAAAACTCGTAGATGATCGGTCCCCACCACTTAAGCATTTGCTGCTTAACGCCTAACGGGCAGGGTGCTGCGGCGTGAATAGCTACGCGGTGACTGGATAAATCAAACCTTTGCTGTTCTGTCTCGTTCAGTTTCAGCATGCGTGAAAACATGGTTGGCACCCATTGCGAGTGGGTGACGTGAAACTGTTCGATGGCGGCCAATGCGTTGCGGGCATCAAATCGCGGCATCATGATCACCGTACCACCGCTGGCTTGGGCGGCTATCGCAAACCCGATTGGGGCTGAGTGATAAAGTGGGGCCGATGATAGATAGACTGTGTTTTCATCGAATCCCCAGATCTCTCGCTGCAGTGCGCCTACACCGCATTCACTGATACTTTGCTCTGCTAGTGGTTTGACAATGCCCTTGGGTCTGCCGGTGGTGCCAGATGAGTACAACATCATGCCACCCATAGGCTCTTCGCTGAGCGGCGCTGCAGGGTGCGCCTTAAGTGCATTGTAGTAATGCTCGTAGGGGTGCACAACGTGCTCTGAATCACCCAGCATCAGCCATCTTTCAACTTTTGGGCAGCGCTCCGGCAAGTCGTTGGAATCGCCCATTTTCGTGCTGGACGTAATGACGATGCGTGATTCTGAGTTATCAATAATGTAGGCGGCTTCCTCATTAGTCAGGTGAGAGTTGACCGTTGTAATGTACAGACCAGAGCGAAGTGCGGCCCACACCACAACAAAGTAGCGGACGTCGTTTTCCATGAGGATCGCGCAATGATCACCGCGGCGAAGGCCGTGCGCATACATCAGTTGTGCTAGTTGGTTGGATTGCCCATCGAGTTCAGCGTGGGTGAGGCTTGCCCCGCTGACGCTATCAATCACGGCGTGTTTGTCCGGACTTAGTTTTGCCCAGTGTCTCGGGTACATGTGCCTGGCCTTTAGATGTTCGACAGAAAGGTTATCATTTAAAAAATCCATGATATAAGATATTAGCTATACATATTAGCATAATGATTATCGATGAGAGATGAGGGAGCGATGTCGAATCGTAAAAATGGCCAATGGCGGCTTAAAACCCGTCCGGTCGGCATGGTCAAAACAACAGACTTTGAATTTGTTACTGAACCCGTGCCAGATTTAAAAGCTAACGAGTTTTTGGTACGCAATCTGTATTTTTCCTTTGAGCCCGCTATGCGCGGCTGGCTGAACGATGTCGAAAGCTATGTACCTCCGGTTCAAGTTAACGAAGTCATGCGTGCGTTTACTGTCGGACAGGTCATCGAGTCCGATTCCGCTGATTTCAGTCCGGGTGATTTTGTCCAAGGCATGCTGGGCTGGCAGGAGTATGTCACCTGCGGTGGGCCGCCGGGCGTGAGCAAATTATCTGAAGGCATACCACCGCACCTGGCTTTAAGTGTTTTGGGTGGTACCGGGCTCACGGCGTATTTTGGCTTGCTCGATATAGGTAAACCCAAGCAAGGTGATGTGGTGGTTGTGTCTGGTGCAGCCGGGGCTACGGGATCTGTTGCCGGACAAATTGCAAAAATTAAAGGTGCTTCGAAAGTTGTCGGCATTGCTGGTGGCGCTGAGAAGTGCGTCTGGTTAACGGACGAGTTGGGCTTCGATGCGGCAATCGATTACAAAACTGAAAATGTTGAGGATCGACTTGCAACGCTATGCCCTGAAGGAATAAATATTTTCTTTGATAACGTTGGCGGCTCTATTCTTGATGACGCGCTTACTAACATGGCAATGCACGGTCGGGTCGTATTGTGTGGTGCTATCTCGGGTTACAACGATGAAGACCTGCCGCCGGGTCCGAAAAACTATACGCAGTTGATTGTGCAACGCGGCCGGATGGAAGGTTTTATCGTCTTTGACTATATGCACAAAGCCAGCGAGGCGATGCAGGATTTGAGCGCCTGGCTAAGCGAAGGGCGCATCAAACATACTGAAGACATACAGGAAGGCATTGAGAACGCGCCGGTAACATTCTTGCGCTTGTTCCAGGGCAAAAATAAAGGCAAACAGCTCCTTAAGATTGCCGATGCGCCGATTTAGCAACTTGGAGCGCTCACCTCGCGCAAACGCGGCTGGTATTGGAGCACCGATTTAACCCACCCATTTCCCACCCAGGAGTATCTATGGAATATGAGGACGTGCGTGTCGAGACACGCGGAGCCAGTAGTTGGATCTACTTGAATCGCCCAGAGCAGATGAATGCGATCCGTCCACGAACCCACCCCGAGCTTGTCCACGCTTTTGAGCAGGCAGATGCGGATCCTGAGACGAGTTTCATCGTATTTACCGGCGCCGGGCGTGGGTTTTGTGCAGGTGATGATTTCCAGGAGATATTCTTCTCTGAGGACGGCCCGGGCAAGCGATCTGATGCTTCGCTCAATCGCTATCGAACCAGGCATGGTGCTGCAACTCCGCTGTTAGATATCATCATGCGCTGTACGAAGCCCACTATTGCTGCAGTGAACGGGGCAGCCGTGGGTATTGGTATGGATCTGGCATTGCTGTGTGATATGCGGGTCGCTGGAGAGAGCGCCAAGATGGGGTCATTCTTTGTGCGCCGTGGCGTCGTCGGTACAGGCGCGGGAACCTGGCTGCTGCCGCGGATGATTGGGGTCTCGCGTGCGATGGAGCTGTTGTTGTCGGGTGAGCTTTTAGACGCAGCAGCGTGTGAACGCTTGTCATTGGTCTCCAGAGTTGTACCCGATGCTGATCTGGAAGATGCGGTCATGGAATTGATTGAAAAGTTGTCCTGGGGGGCACCTTTGGCGCAGCGCGCCATCAAACGTTGCGTACAGCGCGGTCTCGAAAGCACGTTTGATGACACTGAAGAGTATGGTCGCCTGCTGTCGGACGAACTGTGGCGAACCGACGATCACATGGAAGGCGTGATGTCGCATGTAGAGAAGCGCAAACCCTCATACAAAGGCAGTTAAAGTCTTCGTGAACGTGGACCGTTTAATAACCATCGTATACTGGCAAGGATCAAGAATTTGAGCGAACCAAGACACCTGTCGGCACCCACCATGGCTGCGTTCGGAACAGGTGAAATAGCTGGCGCATTCATGAATGTAGGCTGGAGTGTACTGCTGCTTTTCTACTATCAGCAGATTGTTGGTGTTGAGGCAGCGTTGGTGGGTTTAGCGATCGGCATTGCTATCCTGGTTGACGGCATCACAGATCCACTTATCGGTGCGTTGTCTGATCGGATTCAGTCCCGCTGGGGCCGTCGCCACCCCATGCTGCTGTTTTCTACGGTGCCGCTGGCGGTGAGTTTTGTGCTTCTGTTTCATCCACCCCAGGGTATGTCTGATCTCGGCGGGTTCCTGTGGCTGACGGTGTTCGGCATTCTGGTTCGAGCAAGTTACACTTTTTACAATATCCCCCATCTGTCTCTCGGTGCAGAGATGGCCAGCGGATATCACCAGCGTTCTACACTGTTCGGATACTCGGCGTTTTTTGCCGCCATGTCGATTGCTGTGGCCTACGGCCTGATTACGGGTTACTACTTCCCAACAACCGAGCAGTTTGATCCTGGTTTTCTCGATGCGTCCGGCTACACGCGCATGAGTCTGACTTTTGCAGCGGTGATGGTTGGCGCCATTTTGCTCTGTGTTGTTGGAACACGTAATCAGATTCCCTATCTCAGGGAAACCATGCAGCGCGAACCACTGACCCTGTTAGGACTGTTCCGGGAGATGAAGGCTGTACTTGCCAGCAAGTCATTTCGTGCTGTGTTTATCGGCGCTTTGCTCAGCGCCGTTATCACCGGTATAGAATCTGCTTTTATGCCATTCATGGGCATCCATTTCTGGGGTTTTCGAACGGAACAATTGTTATATCTGGCTTTTCTGGGTCTCATCTTGTATCCGATTTCTTTTGCACTTATACCGATGCTGACAAGATGGTTGGATAAGAAATACGTTGTGATTGCTGCCCTCGGCAGTTGGGTTGTTGCAACCAACATACCTATCTGCCTGCGGCTGTTAGAGGTTTCCTGGTTCCCGGGTAACGATTCGCCTTGGATTTTGTGGATTTTTCTGGGTGCTTCGGCGGTTGGTGGGCTGGCGTCTCCGATTATTGCCGCAACTGTCAACTCCATGTTGGCGGATCTGTCGGATGAGCACGAACTGGACACCGGAGTTCGTCGGGAAGGTGTTATTTATGCGTTCCGCGCCTTTTCTCTGAAGGCGAGCGGTGCAATCGGTATTGTTCTTGGTGGTGTTATGCTATCGCTGATAGAGTTTCCAACAGGGGCTACACGTGGCGAGGTGGTATCGGAAACGGTATGGAACCTTGGCCTTATCGCCGGTCCGGCAACTTCAATATTCTCCCTGTTGGCGCTGGTTTTCTACTTTCGTTATCGCATCAACTATCGGCGCCACCAGGAGATTGTATCTGAGCTTGAAACACGTCGGGAGGCTGCGGCAGGGGCCGGTTGAGGTTTTCAGATTGGTCAGTTCTGTTAGGTTGAGGGCTTATAGAAAAAGCCGTCTCCGTACGTTTTGTAAGACTTGCTGAACGTAGGTGCCAGTCGAACACCTGCATCATAAAGCTCGTACCCCAGGGCAACATGTTTCGAGTCTTCTAAGTGTTTCTGCACGGCGGTTTGGTCAGTACAACCCATGATAAAAATAATGTCCCCAGACTTGATGTCGAGTTCACTCTCGCTGTAATTGGTCACAATGCCGGCACTGTATATCAGGGTGTCGGGCTCTGCGACCCAGCAGTAAGTTGCATGATTTTGGGAAAGCTTAATGAAGCCTTGCCGGTGTCCTTCGTCTGGAAATCGTAAACAAGTCATGGAGAGGTTGAGATGACCTTGTTGTGGCCCTACCAGGTTTCTCGACCACCAGCCGAAACCATCAATGTCGTGACACTCAATCTGCATAGCGCTCACTTGTCCGTTTGCAGACGCTGGCTGATAGGGTCGGGGTGTGCTGCTGCCAGCGGTATGTCGTTCATAAATCAGCAACGAGGAATCGTTCTCATCTGAGAGAGCTGCTTCGTGAGCCGAGACAAGGGTTGCAGAATTGAGCGCATCCAAGGCGCTTGAACGCCAGTGGCCGAGCCATTTGTCGATCGATGCTGGGTCAACCTGATACTCGGTCAAAATTGTTTTGGACGCGTTAGCATTAGGCATGTCTGCTCCAACATTGTTTGTTTTGGATTCAGGCGACGGCTACCTTGCGCGCGCTGAAATCTTTGCCTAATGATTCCCGGGTCACGTCAACCACCTCAAGGAGCGAGGCGATAAATTTTTTCTTATCCATACGCTTGCCAGCCCAACTCAGGGCAACATGGGCGTTTCCGCCGATCAATGCGCTGGCGATAAGTACAGGGCGAAGGTCGTTGTCCACATTGACGCCCAGGTCCTCTGCTATGACGTCGGCCAAGACTTCCCTTAATTCACGAATCGCCGCTTCTCCTTCAGGAGTAACCGCAGGAAATCGGTAGGAGTCGGATGGGAAAACCAGCATATCAGGCGTTTCGTTTGCGGTCAGCTCTAGCCAGGCGCGCCAGGTACTCAATGCGTCCATGTTTCTTTCGCGCAAGAACTTTTTGAAATGTTTCGCGGTGAGAATGTGAATGTCTGCCATCAAATCGCCCTTGGTTGGAAAGTGGCGAATGAGTGTCTGCAGGTGTACTCCTGCCGTGTCGGATATCTCTGCCAGGGTTGCGCGTTCAAAGCCTGACCGAGTAAAAACGGTTAAGGCAGCTTGCCGAATCTTTCTGCGGGTTTCTTCGCTGCGGGGTCTGTGTGACGAACTCATGTTTGGGTCTCTCGCGATTGTATTTGGTAGATCATCAATCCAAATAGTATTTATGACTAGTAAGGATAGTATATAAAGACTTATAGAATACTACAGTTAGTTGCGTCACATATCGAGTTTTCAAAGGAAAAACTGGTTGCTCCGCCGGGGAGGTTATCAAAATGATTTGATTTATAAAGAATAAAATATATAAACTATTATGCAAATCTGTCTACTATATATCTTTACCGGGAGTCCTGATGAGTAACCAACAAACTGAAACTGCGGATCAGCAGATCGCTGCAGTGCGGCAACCTTTTGAGTTATCCGATGAACTGTCTGAGAAAGTCACGGCGCTTGGTCTTGAAGAGGCTGTGCAACAGGTCGAAGAAAGCGGCTATGGCTACATACATGACCTGGCGCCGATGGAATTCATCCAACGTCTTCGTGAGGTCGTTTTGGACCTTCCGAGCACCATTCCCGACGTGGGCCTACCCGTTGCGTTTAATGTGAATATGCTGCTGCACAAACACCCGATTTTCGAAGAAGTTGTACTCAACCCGAAGTTGCTCGCAATGGCTGAGGTGATGTGCGGTAAGGGTGCATTGCTTTCCCAGTTGATTGCGAGCGTCAAGACAAAAACTGACGCGCCCGGCGATGGCAAGGGTGCTTTGCATGCAGATCAATCTTTTATGGCGGCACCTTTCCCCGTGCATAACCATATTGCAACGTTCTGTTGGGCCTGTGATGAGTTCTCTGAACGTGCAGGCTCAACACGCCTTGTACCCGGCTCTCACGAACATCGACGCCACCCGAACGAGGAGGAGATGGTAACCGAAGCGGGTGCTATTCATACTGAGTGTCCGGCCGGCTCTGTTGCCTTCTGGGATGGCTCAACCTGGCATACCGGCAACGCGCCGCGCAGGATCGACGGTAAGCGTGTGGTTGTGCATGTCAGCTACAGCCGCCTTGCCCTCCGCCCAGTCGAATCTTATGACTTCCTCGGCGAGGACTGGCTGGAAAACAAACCCTTTGAGATGCGCGTGTTACTTGGGCGTGAAGACTTTCTCAACACACCTGACGGCGCGTTTGCCGATATCAATAAAATTGCACGCACCCAGGAGTGGGCCAAAACCTGAACAAATGCCCATTGGACCGCCCCGACGAGGAGTTATTTATGAGTGAAACGTACCCCGACTATGAGATGGTTGAAGTAGATTTTCCAGCTGAAACCCTTCTGCGCATCACCCTCAATCGCCCGGAGAAGCGCAATGCGATGAATAATCATCTTCGCGGCGAGTTGTTTGATGCATTGATGCGTGCCGATCAGGACAAAGATATCAAAGTCATGATCATTCGCGGTGCAGGTTCCTGTTTCTCAGCGGGTTACGATCTGACCGCCAACCTGCACGGAGATCAGCCGTTCTACACCGCAGGAGGAATGGGCAACTGGCCAAGACACGTCACCGAAGGTTGCTTTCGCATCTGGGATTTGAGTAAGCCCGTCATCGCCCAGGTGCACGGTTATTGCCTTGCCGGTGGCAGCGAATTGGCTTCCGCCTGTGATCTGATTTACGTCGCAGACAGCGCGCGCATCGGTTATCCGCCGGTGCGCTCAATCAGTCCGCCTGACAATCAGATTTTCCCCTGGGTGGTGGGTATGCGCCGGTCGATGGAGATGATGCTCACAGGGGACGCGATCACTGGCGAAGAAGCGGTTGAATACGGTTTTGCCAATCGGTGTTTCTCCGAAGATGAGCTTGAAGGTAAAGTGCTGGAAATGGCGTCCCGAGTGGCCAGCATTCCCGCAGACATCCAACAAATCAACAAACGGGCTGTACACCGGCAGATGGACGCTATGGGCATTCGCGCAGGCATACGCGCAGGTACAGAAATGCAAATGCTTGCCTCCCTTACGCCTTCCACGCAACAGTACTATGCAGAAATGCAGAAAGGACTTACCGCTGCGTTAACCAAACGCGATGAAAAGTTTGGTGACTATCGAACCAAAAAAGATTGAGTAAGCCCAAACCCTATAGTTCTGGGGGTCACACACGCAGATGGTTAAAATCGACGGGCGTAAGCTTCGTCGATTTTTCCGTCACGATGTCCTGCATGCCTTCCCACTCATGCCACATGTTAGTCAGGGCGTGTTTTGAGCGCTCCCAGGGGTTGTTACCTTCTTCGTATTCGAGCCACTCGCCCATTTGACCGCGATCTGGATGGTCAGAAACCCCAGTAGCTATTTTGTCTGGCTGACGTTGTTTGTTACGAATGCGGAAAATCATATTCTTGCGTGATTCAGTGCCAAATTCGTTACGTGTACCGGTATGTGGCATGTTAAAGAGCGTGATAGCAGCATCACCCGGTTCCATCATGATTTGAATTGGTCTTGGCCACCGCCGCCCATCCGGGGTGGTGTCCAGATCGTTCGGATTCAACTCCATGAGTTTGTCCTGCACAGGCTGTGGTAGCAGGATGTGTCCGGCACGGTTTGGCGTATCGTGGTCAAAGCGTGGCCAGCCTGGTCCTTCCGGACCGATGCAACCGCTTTGCTCAAGTTGCCAGCGGTAAAATGCCTCCAGCACACGGTGGCCGCCGGGTACTACCGAAGTTTGGCCAACGCCTGCGCGGGTCTGATCGTTGAGGGGAACGATGGCAAAAGCGGTAAAGCTGCCGATCGAGAGCGTCAACTCGGGATCCTGGAACAAAGGATCACTGTTGATGCCAATAACATCCGCACAGCGCCCAATTTCACCTTTTGGACCGGATGAAATCATATGGTGGTAGATCTCTTCTGGCGTACCAGTCATGGTTTGTTGAGGTGATACACCAGCAAATAGACCTTCAGCGTGCAGGCCGTGGCCAAAATAGGGCAGATCTTTTTCGCGGTAGCCCAGGGCTGTGAACTGATCTTTGGGGGGTGTCTGCTTAATCACCCCAACCTGTGCCCGGCTTGGTGGGTCGAACTGCCCCATTGCTTCGTGCAGAATTGGCGTGATGGAGGATTTGTTGACGAGGTCTGTCATCTCGCTGGCTGTCGTTAGGTTTTCTCCTTTGCTCGCGGACTTGATGCGCGCCCTCGCTGCGTCGACCAAGTTCTGGGGTACCACGTTTTTTAAAATGATGTAGCCGTCATGGAAAAGCTGGCGCTTTTGCTCGCTTGTTAAGTGCATTGTAAAGATCCCCACACGTCTATTGGACGTCCCCGTTAAGGAAATTCGAGTTGCTAGTCAGACTAGTTAATAGTATTAGATTGTAATTGATATAATGTTTTACTTAAAGATATACTGATGACGAGATGCTGACTCGGAAACGCAGTTGCTTAAACTGTCTCTTCGCAGTCTGGTCTAAATCAAATCATGAGGGGAGAGATCGTGAGCATATCTAGGAAAGCAGTGCGTCAGTTGGCCGCAAGTGCAGGATTGGCCGCCCTAATCACAAGTTACGGGCTTGCAGCGGCGGAAACAGAGCGGCCCGTGATAGAAGAGATTATCGTCACCGCAACATTGCGCGAATCCAATCTAATGGAAACCCCCCAGGCGATCAGCGCGGTGAGCGCAGAGCAGATTGATGCCCTGGGTGCGATCAGCATGGACGATTTATTTCGTAACATTGCCGGTCTTAACGCCACCGAAGGTGCCGCAACGGGCAGCAAGCGCTACACCATCCGCGGTGTGGGTTCGCAAACGGGTACTGATGCTTTTGCGCAGACATTTGCAGCAGTATCGGTTTACATCGATGACACCCCTATGACCGCCAGTGGGGGCCCCGCGCGCCAGATTGCCGGTAATCTGTTTGACATCGACCGTGTCGAAGTACTTAAAGGACCGCAAGGTACTTTGTTTGGCGAAGGTTCAGTCGGTGGCACTATCCGGTTTATTCAGAACAAGCCCGACGTCGATAGCTTTGACTGGAAGGTTAAAGCCGGCTTGAACGCGCGTGATGAATCCGACGACCTCGGCCACCGCCTTGACGCTATGGTTAACATTCCCATTGCTGACAACTTCGCTGTGCGCATCAATGGCTATACCAACGAGCGAGCTGGCTGGATCGACAAGACTGATCTGGGTGAGGACGATGTTAATAGCGAAACGACTCTAGGCGGTCGCATAGCCGCGTTGTGGCTGGCGAGCGAACGTCTCACTGTTGAAGCGGGCATAGCCATTTCTGAAACTGAAACCGAAGGCGGAATAGCCACACAACGTTTATACGAAGATTTCCGCAACATCCGTCAGCCTGGTCGTGACCCGTTCTCCGAAGATGAAACGAGTATTTATACTCTGGATCTTGACTACGAGTTTGATTTCGCGACGTTACAGACGTCGTTTTCGTACCTTGACCGAGAAACCGTGCGTGAGACTGAATCGCCTTTGTCCAACGCTGCGTTTTTCGATTCGTTTGTCCAACTCTTTGTGCTGTTTCGCGGCCCCAGCAACCCACTCGAGGTGCCGGCACTTGTGTCCGAAGGTTGGGTCATAAATCCCGATTTCGCCACGGCCAGCAATCTTTTTGCCCTCAACGTAAACGATACAGCGAAAACGGAGCGTACTACTTTTGAAGCCAAGCTGCTATCCAACGGCGAGGGTAACCTGCGCTGGGTCGCCGGAATATTCGTTAAGGAGAGCGACGACCTTCGCCTGGCTTTCCAACCCTTCCAGCTGCGACCCGACCTCGATACTGTCAGTGCGCCAACCGTCAACGCAACGTACCTGGCGTTCTTCACCGACCCTGCCAACAACAATGCCTCTACCCTGGATGAGGTGAGTGTCTTCGGTGAGGCGACCTACGCCTTTCTTGACGACGCCATGGAAATCACCATCGGCGGTCGTTATACCGATATGAAGCAATCGTTGGATGACAGCAACGCCAAAACCACCGACAAGGTGTTCTCACCTAAATTCGGGATTTCATGGGTGCCACGAGAAGGCCTGCTGACCTACTTTAACATCACAACCGGTTTCCGACCAGGTAACGTTAACCCTGGCCAGGAGTTTAACGTGCGATTATTGAGTGGTGCTGGCGACAATATTATACCGGCCAATCCGTTTGTACCGAACCCGGACGACCTCACCGGTAACGAGGCCGCGGCACTGGCGCAATCGCTTATCTCCTTCGAAGGCGACTCAGTGGTGAGCTACGAGCTGGGCCTAAAGGCACGACTGTTTGATAATCGCTGGAACGTGGCCGCATCGATATACTATTTCGATTGGGAAGACACCATTCTGAGTTTCAACCAATTCAACTTGCCAAGCTTAAACCGGTTTTACAACGACAATGCCGGTGCTGCCCATACTCAGGGCATCGAGCTGGAACTGGTTGGTAACATTACTGATAACCTGCGCTTGCGTTTGGGTGGCGATCTGAACGAGTCTGAGCTGGACGAGATGGCAGGAGTCGTCCCCAAGGGTACGGATCTACCGCGTTCGCCAGAATGGTCAGCCAACGCAACACTCGATTACACCTGGCAACTGTCTAATGGTATTGCTGTCAATTGGATGGTTAACCACACCAGAGTTGCTTCTCAACTTGCCAATCTGGGTTTGCCTGATCGTTTGCCAAAAACCGAACAAACCGATACACGGATTTCAGTCTCCAGCCCCAACGATACCTGGCAGGTGTCGGTGTTTGCCACCAACCTAACCGGTGAGGACGAGGTGGTGTTTGACTGCAGCTCGTTTGGTACCGGGCCGTGTTTTGGCAATCAGGCACCACGTTTGATTGGTCTTGAGTTCACTTTCAGACCACAACAATAAAGGCGAGTGGAGTGGCGAAGTAATGGACATGAAGGACCACGGCGTGTCCGAGCACGTTGACCCTATAATGGAAGACATCGATCGTTTCGGGCTCTACAAACACATTGTAGAGCTTGAGGCCTACGGCATTACCGTAGTGCCTCCGGAAACGATGGGCGTTGATGAGGAATTTGTAGATCGACTTAGAAATGCAATTCTACGTGCCTGTGAACGACGCAACGGGGTTGAGATTGCAGATTACCAGGCCTCGGAGCTTGCTCAGGTGGATGCCGGACGAAACACTTGGGACCTTCTGGAAGAAGACGAGGTATTTGTCGAGGCCGCAATCAACCCAGTCAACCTGGCATTGGTGCGCTGGTTGTTGGGCGGCAGTGCAGTCTTTTCCGGTCAGACGTGGATTATCAAAGGCGAAGGTTACCCCGGTCTCAATCTGCACAGTGATGCGCACGGTATTCCACCCGGTGGTGGGCACGTTGCGCACACCTGTAATGCCTCGTGGCTTTGCAGTGACTATCAAGATGCAGCGGATGGCCCCACAGTGTTTGTGCCGGGTAGTCATCGCCATGCGCGAGCGACTCTGCCTCATGAAGAGGATCTGGCAACAACGCCGTTTAAAGTTGTGCCGTTAGTCGGCAAATCGGGCTCGCTGGCAATCTGGAACGGTGCCACCTGGCATGGCGCGTATGTTCGCAGCAACCCGGGCTTGCGAGTCACGCTGGTACAAGCCTACGCAAGGAGCTACATGCGTGTGCACCACGACTATGAAAATACCTCACCACGCCTGCTTGAGAAATACCCGGCACTAAAGCGAGTAATTGGCGAATCTTTGTACCCATACCAGGACAGCCAGAATGCGGATTGGCAGCGTGTGGCTCCCTTTATGAAAACTGGTACGGATCCGTTTGCATGACAGAGAAAATAGAGTTTGCGTGCTCAGCTTGGGTCGAAAAAGCACGAGAGGTGCTTGAAGAGCTCGTCGCAGAGCAAGGTGAAGAAGCCAAGGCATTCAGTATCTGCGAGCGCTTTACAAACGCGCCGTCGGCGTTGGCAGCAAGTGGCACTGCAGCCTGGCATTTCTACATTGATGGCAGACAGGTGCGTGTGGGTGAGGGTGAAGTGGATGACACAGACGTTCGGATCAGCGCAGATTACACAGAGACCCTGCCGAATGCTCGCCTCGTCTATACCCCAGAGATTCTGGCCGAGCGTGCCCAGCAACCACCTGGTGAAACCTCGGTGGTGGTGGAAGGTGATATGACTGCAATGCCACATTACCTGATCGAAATGCACAATCGTATGGCGGTGCTTACCGCCTGATAATTTGAGGTAATCGTGTACGATTTAAAAATTGAGAACGCCATCATCGTTGATGGATCTGGCGCCCAGGCTTATCCGGGCAGCTTAGGCATTGTAGACGGACGCATTACTGCAGTAGGTGATGCGCCCGAATCCGCAACACAAACCGTCGATGCTGGGGGTATGGTGGTGAGCCCTGGATTTGTTGATGTCCATACCCACTACGATGCCCAGGTATTCTGGGATAAGACCGTAAGCCCCTCCTGTTACCACGGGGTCACAACGGTGTTTGGTGGTCACTGCGGTTTCAGCATCGCACCTTTAAGCCCTGCCGCGGCTCCCTATTTGTTAAACATGCTCGCTCGGGTTGAAGGCATGCCCGTTGCCAGTCTTGAAAACGGCGTGCCCTGGGATTGGCAGTCGTTTGACGAATACCTGTCTAAACTCGATGGCAATATTGGCGTTAACGCCGGATTTATGGCTGGGCACAGTGCTATTCGCCGTGTGGTGATGGGCGAACGTGCGGTTGGCCAGTTGGCTACAGCAGAAGAACTTGAGGCCATGAAAAGCCTGCTCGAGCAATGCTTAAAGGAAGGCGCGATCGGGTTTTCTTCGACAATTGCAATCACACACAATGACGCCAACGGTGAGCCTGTGCCGTCGCGGCATGCTAGTCATGAAGAGATTCTTGCCCTTGCAGGTATTTGCGCAAACTACGAGGGTACCTCGTTGGAATTTATGCCTGCGATAGGGGAATTCTCTGACGACGTCATTGAGTTCATGCTTGAGCTGACTACTACAGCGAAGCGACCTCTGAACTGGAATGCGCTTACGGCAGGAAACTCCGATTTGATAGCGAACCAACTCGCCGCCTCTGATCGAGCACTCGAGCGTGGTGGAGACATTCGCGCGCTGACGATTCCACAGCCCATTACTATCCGTATCAACCTGCATTCGGGGTTTGTTTTTGACTCGCTGGAGGGTTGGGCAGATCTGTTTAAGCTGTCTATTGATGATCGTATCGAATATCTTAATGATCCGGTACATCGTACCGAGTTAAACGCTGCTGCCAAATCGGGGGGACCCATGCGCGGTCTCGCGAATTGGTCAACGATGGCGGTACACGCTGCGTACCTGAAAAAAAACAAACACCTTGAAGGCCGAACCCTGGGCGATATTGCAAAAGAGCTCGGCAGAAGAGCGTTTGACACTATGTTAGACCTGGCCATCGAAGAAGGCCTGCGTACTTCGTTTATGCCCATGCCTGCAACAGACGAAGACAAACTTTGGAAGGTGCGCGGTGACCTGTGGCGTGACGCGCGTACGGTAGTCGGTGGTTCTGACGCCGGTGCGCATCTCGACATGATCGATACCTTTGCTTACTCCTCACATGTTCTAAGTAGCGGTGTTCGAGACCACAAGGTGATTTCGTTGGAAGAGGCAATCCATCAGTTGACACAGGTACCGGCAGAGCTTTATGGCCTTCGAGAACGGGGTCTGCTTAAGCCGGGATGGCATGCTGACCTGGTGATTTTTGATCCGGAGAAAGTTGGCTCGGGAAAAACCTACATGCGGCATGACCTACCGGCGAATGAGTCGCGAATTTACGCGGATGCGCAGGGCATTCAACACGTCTTTGTCAACGGCGTGCAAACCATTGAAGACGGCAAACATACCGGGCGGCTGCCGGGTCTTGTGGTGCGCTCGGGCCGTGATACTGAAACCCCAAGGCTGCGGACGGCCATCTGATCAACACAATGCCGGTCAGGTGTGCGCCCAGCGACCAGCGCAATAAGTTCTAACAACCCAGTAGTAGAGGAAGACAAACGTGGCCATCACACCCGCTGAAAAAGAAAAGCTGAAGAAGAAATATGCCGAGGAGCGTAAGAAGCGACTGCGGGCTGATGGTAATGATCAGTACATTCGGATTGGGGGTAAGTTCTCTCACTATCGCGAAGACCCTTACCTGCCCATAAAAGAACGGGCGCCGAAAACGGACCATGTGAAGTTTGCTTTCATTGGGGGTGGTTATGCGGGCTTGGTAACCGGAGCCAGATTAGTGGAGCACGGCATCAATGATGTTCGCATCATTGAAAAAGGCGGCGACTTCGGCGGCACCTGGTATTGGAACAGGTATCCCGGAGCGCAGTGTGATATCGCTTCGTTGGTTTACATGCCGCTTCTGGAAGAAACGAACCATATGCCATCGGAAAAATACGCACATGCCCCTGAGCTCTTGGAACACTGCCAGACTATCGGCAATCAGTTTAACTTGTATGACAACGCGCTGTTCCACACTGCAGTGAACGAGTTACGTTGGGATGAAGACGATCAGGTCTGGCACATTTTAACTAACCGAGGCGATGATTTTACTGCTCAGTATGTCGGTATCGGTACAGGCATCCTGCACGTACCGAAGCTGCCGGGTATTGACGGCATTAAAGACTTTAAAGGCCACTCTTTTCATACCAGTCGCTGGGATTACGCTTACACCGGTGGTGACGCAAGCGGTGGGTTTATGGAAAAACTGAAAGACAAACGCGTGGCCCTCATTGGCACGGGCGCAACAGCGATTCAGTGTGTGCCTCATCTCGCTAAAGCCTGTGAAACTGTTTATGTTTGCCAACGAACCCCTTCATCCGTAGACGTCAGGGGCAATCACCCTATTGATGCTAAGTGGTTTGAAGAAATGGCGACCCCAGGATGGCAGCAGAAGTGGCTGGAAAACTTTGCAGTCAATCTGGCTGGCGGTGGCGCGGAAGAAGATCTTGTGCAGGATGGTTGGACTGACATGTCGCGTCGGGTTCGTGATGCTATGGCTGATTTCCCCAAAGATGTCCGCAGTGATTCGGAAGAGATGCTTGAAGCCGTTGAGAACTCAGACTTTGAAAAGATGGAGGATATCCGCGCCCGAGTAGACAGTATTGTAGCGGACAAGAAAACCTCTGAGTCGCTCAAGGCCTGGTACAAACAGCTGTGTAAGCGTCCTTGTTTTCACGACGAGTACCTGGATGCATTTAACGAATCCTCAACTATTCTGCTCGATACAGACGGCAAAGGGGTAGACCATATTACCGAGAAAGGAGTGGTGGTTCAGGGTGTAGAGTACGAAGTCGATTGCATCATCTATGCCACGGGATTTGAAGTCGGCACTTCACTGATTCGTCGTGCCGGGTTTGAGACCTATGGTCACGACGGTATCACGCTTTCGCAAGCCTGGAGTGATGGCATGCGCAGCAAACATGGTATCCATGTGCGTAATTTCCCCAACGCATTTATTGTCCAGCCCACCCAGGGTGGCAATTTCATCATCAATGTTCCGTCTAACATCCTGGAATCAGCGATGACCATTGCCATGATAGTGAGACACGCTGAGGATCGAGGTTGTCAAACTATTGAAGTCTCTCAGCAAGCCCAGGATGCGTGGGTAGCTCACTTGCTGACTGGTCCAGGTGGGCCACTTGGTTCGCCGGACTGTACTCCCGGCTACTACAACAACGAAGGTCGGGCAATGGTTCCCCAGGCGCGTTATGCCGTGGGGTATCCAACTGGCGCGCCAGCCTTCTTCCGTTATATCAAAGAATGGCGTGAAAGCGGTGATTTCGAGGGCATTGACTTTGCCTAGCAGATCACCCCGTTTATCGCAGATACAAAAAATAGGAGTACAAGTTTATGTCTGAGCAACAGTCGAGTTTATTCAATCTGGAAATGTCCGAGGAAGCGCAACCCCTCATGGACGCGGTTAAGAAGCACATTCGTGACAACGTGGATCCGATCACCAAGGAATTTTTTGATCTCAAAGAGAATCGCGAAGATCGTTGGTCCTGGCATCCCCGGCAGATGGAATTGCTGGATGGCGCGAAAGCCAAAGCCAAAGCCGCGGGTTTGTGGAACTTCTTTCTGCCGAACACAGAGTACGGAAGTGGTCTGACTAATCTGGACTATGCCTACATTGCGGCTGAACTGGGTAAGTCTCCCCTCGCTGCAGAATCCCTCAACTGTAGCGCGCCAGATACAGGCAATATGGAAGTGTTGGAACGGGTGGGTACCCCGGACCAGAAAGAGAAATGGCTTAAGCCGCTGCTCAATGGAGAGATCCGTTCTGCCTACGTGATGACCGAGCCTGGATTGCCTTCATCAGATGCTAAAAACATCAGCACAAGTGCTGTGCTCGAAGGTGATGAGTGGGTGATTAATGGCGAGAAGTACTGGATTTCCGGCGCCGCTGATCCGCGCTGCAAAATCATGATTGTGATGGTGAAAACAAGCCCCGACGCACCTCCTGGGAAACAACAGTCACAGATTCTAGTGCCTACGGATACCGCGGGTGTCGAGATGCTGGAAGCCATGGAAGTGTTCGGGCATGACAATGCGCCGCGTGGCCACATGCACATTCGGTTCAATAATGTCCGTGTGCCAAAAGAGAACCTATTGCTTGGCGAAGGTCGCGGCTTCGAAATCTCCCAAGTACGGCTTGGTCCTGGACGGATCCATCACTGCATGCGCTCGTTAGGCAAAGCTGAGGTTGCCCTGGAGTTGATGGTTAAACGTGGCGCAACCCGGGAAGCGTTTGGTCGTCCGCTCATTAAACTGGGTAAGAACCTCGAACAGGTTTCGCGTGCTCGCATAGAGATCAACGCGATGCGCCTGTCTGTGCTACAGGCGGCTAAAGCCATGGATGTTCTTGGTAACAAGCAGGCTCGCGTTTATGTCAGTGCTATCAAGGCGATGGTGCCTGAGAGGGTATGTAAAATTATCGACGATGCGATCCAGATTCATGGTGCGACCGGCATTTCTCAATGGACACCGCTTGCTGCGCTTTACACCGACATGCGCCACCTGCGGTTTGCAGACGGACCGGATGAGGTGCATCACATGGTGGTGGGACGAGCAGAAGTGCAGAAGTACGGACTCTGGTAGAGAGGCAGATGGAACTCAAAGAAAACCCAGACGACAGTCACCTGCAGGTGTTTCGAGCTGAGGTGCGGGATTGGCTTGAGAATAATTGCCCGGCCAGCATGAGAACGCCGATGCCGTCAAAAGAGATGCCAGCTGGCGGGCGCCGAGCAGAGTATCCGAACCCGGATACAAAGGTCTGGCTCGATCGCATGGCAGAGCAAGGATTCACTGTGCCCATGTGGCCCAAAGAATATGGCGGATCCGGTTTCGATGCTAACGAGACCAAGGTATTGCGGGAGGAAATGCGGCGTATTAACGCTCGTCCAGCGTTGCTTGGAATGAGCATCACCATGATTGGTCCAGCGCTCCTCGAGTTTGGTAATGAGGAACAGAAACTTGAGCATCTTCCAAAGATCGCCCGCGGCGAAATCTGGTGGTGTCAGGGTTACAGCGAACCTAATGCAGGGTCCGATCTTGCGAGCCTACGAACATCTGCGGTAGTGGATGGCGATGACTACATCATCAATGGTCAGAAAATCTGGACGTCCGGCGCAGATAATGCGGATTGGATGTTTTGCCTTGTGCGCACCGACCCTGATGCATCGAAGCACGAAGGCATTACTTTCATTCTATTTGACATGACCACACCGGGTGTTTCTGTTAAACCGATTCGACTTATCAGCGGTTTTTCACCTTTCTGCGAAACTTTCTTTGACGATGTTCGTGTGCCACGCAAAAATGTTGTGAGTGAGCCGGGCCAAGGGTGGACGGTGGCAAAGCGTCTGCTGGAATACGAGCGTGCGTCAATCGGGACCATCGGCAGCAGTCGCCAAAAAAGCGCGACCCTGGAAGAATTAGCTCTGCAGTACCTGGGTGCAGACAACGGTCGAATCGCCGATCCGGCAATTCGCGAGCAGGTGCTGGTACAGAACATGAATGATCGGGCTTTCTCGTTGACAATGCAACGTTCAGCGGATCTTCGAAAAAGCGGCAAAGCGCCAGGCGCGGAATCTTCGATGTTCAAGTACTACGGTACAGAGCAGAACAAGAAACGCTTTGAAGTGTTGTTAAATATCATGGGTACCCGCAGCCTTGGCTGGGATGCCGACACAGCTTTCACTGAGTTTGAGCTCGATATCACTCGCGCATGGCTGCGTTCGAAGGCCAACTCTATCGAAGGTGGCACGTCGGAAGTGCAGCTGAACATCATAGCCAAACGGGTGCTTGGCTTACCTGACTGATTTTTTGGTTGTGCCGTCCGCCGCGATCACTCTAGAGGTCGCTTTTCCTGTTTAACGTCTGTTAGCGGTGTGATCGATTCGCGGCTTAGGTCCTATCTCGATGGCACAATAGCAGCCATGCAGAGATCCATAGTAGATTGGGATGGCAACATAGCTGCTCTACTCATCGTCCTGATTGCCAATACCCTCGCCATTAACCATGGGGTACCTTGGTACATCTAATATGCGCAGATAAGTTCATCGGATTTTTCCAATCCAAACTGGTCGGATATAGGTAGACGCAGGATGGCTTCCATGCGTACAGATTCTGTGGAGTTGGAATCCTTTTCGAATTGGAGTAGGTGGAATCCGCCCTGTAGCCCGCAGTTTATGTGGCTCGTTGGAACGGGTTTGATCGCTGGGGGCCAAGTGGTCGCTGCCGTGTGACGGCCCCAACGCGGTTGCCGATTAGTAGTGTTCTAGTTCCTCTGGCATTCCTGTACCTGGTCGACTGGTAGGATATAGGCAGGGTTTAAAATTGTGGAAATCCTACCCCTTGCGGATTCCCGCTGGAGTCCTGACTATCTAAAGCCGATTGACGGCCTCTTCGGACAGGGTCAGCGAACCTTCAATGCGGGTTCGCATTTGCTCAAGGTCAACCCCTTCCGAGCTTTTCTTGCCTTCCATATACCTGGCGTAAACCCCGTGCACAATACACGCTGATTTCCAGCGGTTGAACCCCGTGTAGTAGTTGAGGTTTGATAAATCCCGGCCCGTTCGGGTTGCATACCTTGCGGCCATCTCGGTTCGGGTTGGGAATCCGGAAACTGCCGTTGCAGCTTCCGGGGCAATCGGGATTGTATCGGATGGATCCGGGAAAAAATTCAGTGCATATGCGAAATCAGCGAGCGGATCACCGAGCGTGGAAATTTCCCAGTCCACGACTGCGGCGACGGTAGAGTCCGGACCGGTCAGGCAGTTGTGCAGGCCATAGTCCCCGTGCACCACCCGGGCTTTTTCCTGATCCGGCAGGTTGTCCAGAAAAAACTGCTGCAATTCATGCGCTCGAGTGTCATCAAAGTCAGCGCCTTCAATGGAGGAAGTCCACGACCGATACCAGGTTTTTAGCTGGCGTCCGACGTAACTGTCTCTTTTACCCAGGTCACCCAGACCGATGTCATCCGGGTCGAGGGAATGAAGGTCCGCAAGCACATCAACGAAAGAGTTTGCGAGCGTTATTCGTTTTTCTTCCGGTACCCAGGCTTCGGTTTCTTCATTGTTGTAAAGCGGCCTGCCGTTAATACAACCCATCACGTAAAACCATGCGCCTGTCACATCCGGGTCTTCGCAAAACCCCAGTGCTGCCGGCACGGGAACAGCCGTTGGCCCGAGTGCAGAGATGAGTGACCATTCCCGGCCCATGTCATGTGCCTTGGGCAGAAGCTGGCCCTGGGGTGGTCTCCTGATGACAGCTTCCGCGCCCTTACTATCTTCAAGCTTGTAAGTGAGGTTGGAATGACCCCCTTCCAGTCTTGTCCAGACAAATGGCGGTGAAAGGCTGGGTATGTTGCTGGATATCCAGGCTTCAACGGCGTCTACCGCATAGCCTTCTGGTGCATCTGTCATAGGGGACCTCGCTTCTGATAGGCAGAATGTAACGAACTTGGACGCCGAGTAAAAGCGAATGAGGACTATGAATCCTGTTTGGTTGCCTTCTCGTTTGCGGATTCTGCCAGGCCGCGCAATTCCTCAAAGTTGTTTTGCACCATCGCAGCAAGCTTGTCTAGGTCGGGCACAAGGCGAGGGTCGGCAGTAAAATTAAAAGTCATTTTGCCGTCGATACTGCTGATGCCAATACCCAGGCCCTGCGTTGTCGGTAAAATCCTGCCGTCCCGACCAAAAATCCCTTTCTAAAGTCGTTGGTAACATCTTCGACTAGAACGGACACCTGCCTATGCAGCACTTCGCTTGGATTGTTTTCTAACTTTCACATTAACCGATTTGCCTAATCGGCTATGCATTTGCACCATTTTGTCGATGCTTATTCCAGTGAGCTTGCCTGTCATGATCTTGTTGAACATTGGCCGATCTACTCCAGCAAGCTTTGCCGCTGCGGTTTGACTCAGCTTTCGCCGTTTTACTTCTTTCTCTAACTCAATTTTGAGTTGAGTTTTCACTTTCAACACTTCGGCTTCAGCTGGGTCAAAGCCGAGATCTTCAAAAATATTCCCACTGCTATTTATCCAATCACTCATAGAGTTCTCCTGTAGTCATGCAACGCCGCAGGTCTCGAATGCGGATTTCCCTCACGCCGGTGCCAATGGTCCTCATGGGTTTAGAATCTGTTGGATTCAAACCGGTTTGTAGTCGCATTATTTGTTCGCCTGCTATTCGTCTCGCGTTAATAGGAAAGCTTCTGATTTCATCCTTTGCTTGTCCCTGGAATACGACCTTTTTCATGCTGGCAATAGTAGCAAATATGCTACATTAGTCAATCGTTGTTTGTAGCATATATGCTACATACCAGCGACTACGCGATCAGGACGAGTTGGCAACTCACCTGCAAGGGTCTTAGGTCATCGGATTTTCTCAATCCAAACTGGTCGGATATTGGTAGGCTGAGGATGGCTTCCAAGCGAGCAGAAACTGTGGGCTTGTTAATCGGGTCTAGTCGCTGGGGGTCAAGTGGTCGCAGCAGCGGGACTGCCTCTGGTATTTTGAGCGCGATCGCTCATGTGGATTGCTACTGCGACTCGCGTACCAGCTTTCGTTGTATTATCCTTTTTTCTCGACTTCTCTAGGAAAAGACATGGCATTGGTTGAATTGCAAAAAACAGGCAACGTATTCACCCTGACGATGGATGCAGGCGAAAATAGATGGAACACGGCGCTTGTTGACGAACTGACGGCCGCTTTGGATGAGATAGAACACAGCACTGGGGCCGCCGCTTTGGTCACAACAGGGGCAAGCGAAAAGTTCTACTCCAACGGGTTGGATCTTGATTGGCGTAACTCTCCAGCCGATCACCCTGAGGCTGGTGACCCGAACGCCTTTTTGTTTATGGAATTTATGAGTCGGATGATTACTCTACCAGTCCCGACAATCGCTGCGGTTAATGGTCATGCTTTTGGTGCTGGCTTTATGTTTGCGCTCTGTCATGACTACAGGATTATGCGCCAGGACCGAGGGTATATGTGCGCAAATGAAATTCAACTTGGCATGGTCATTCCAGCAGCTGAACTTTCCCTGTTTCGCCACAAGTTATCCGCCCATGTGTTCTACGAGTCCGTGCAATTAGCAAGACGTTGGGGTGGTCCGCACGCAGTCGATGCTGGTGTGGCTAACGATGTTGCGACGATGGATGAGTTGCTGCAAAAAGCAATAGCCAAGGCTGAAGAGCTCGCGCCTTTGGCAGAAAATCGTAAACAGTTCGGCATTCAGAAGGAAAAGATTTTTGGTGAAAATTCGATTTTGAATGACACGAACGGTGCTGCATATCACCTACGTACCAAGGCACGGTATCCGAAGTAGGTGATCGCCGGTTGTGCTAGTGCTGCATGCCCAGGTGGGTGGCTTTATCGATTCGATCTGCCCGTTTAGACGATGCCAGAACTGGGCGCTACCCATGCCCCCGGTCTGTCGGATTGGCCACGTTATACCGCAAAAACAAGAAAGGCGCTTATCCTGGATGCATCACCTCGAGTCGACGCTAATCTGCATACCGCTGATCGAACGCGTTGGGGGGATGATGAGCGGCACGCGGTTGAATTATAGGGACGCTTGGGAAATCGTTATTGGCCATTGATTGGTGACGTTCTTGAAGACCAAACCGTTTAACCCGGAATCTAATTTGCCCTTCGCAAAAGGACAATGGCAACAAGCAGTATCAGTAGTCCCGGTGCCAGGACCGTTGCGGTTGGATTCCAACCCATAATGCTAGCCAGGTGCCCGCTGATTTGCTGCACCAGATAATAGCTAATGCCAATCAAGCCCCCCATGGCCACTCGCTGACCTACAGACACACTACGAACTGAGCCCAGCAAAAAAGGCAATGTAAGCAGTGCCATTCCAAGTAAACCCAGCGGAATGCTCATCTGTGTCCAGAACATAATGCGATGGGATTCGGAATTTAGATCATTTTCTTCCAGGTGCTGTATAAATTGCCACAAATCCCCTGGGGCCATTGAAATTGCCGGTGCAATGAGCGTCCTGGTCTGCTCCTCACTCAATAAGGCATCCCACATCAAGGTTTCGCTTGTTTGGGTTTCGGAGAGCCCCCCCTCGACCAGGGTGTGTTGCACATCATGCAAGAGCCAGGTATTGCCCTTCAACAATTCTGCACTACTGGTTTGAATAAGCGCACTAAGTTCGCCGCGCTCGTCGAATTTGTAAATTTCCACATCGGCCAACCGGCGATCGGACTGCACACTGCCAATTCGGATGAACTGACCCTTATGGCGCGTCCAGAAATCGGAACTGCTACCCGCGTCCGCGCTGTATTCAATATCTATTGTCGTGGTATCCACAAGCGTTTTGGCACGCATCTTTGTGGCCTTATGTTCGACCAGCGGAATAACCCATGTCTGCATAACCAGCACCAGCAGAATAAGACCAATGGAGAGATTGATTACCGGTCTTGAAATTCGCGACGGTGCAATAGCCGCGGCCCGCATTGATATGAGCTCGCCCTGGTTAGCAAGCGCTCCCAAACCCAACAATCCGCCCAACAGAACTGTTACGGGGAGAAGATCGACTATACGGGCAGGTAATGTGTACATCACAACCAGAAGCGCATCCGCCAATTCATACGCGCCTTTGCCTACATCCTCAAGCTCTTCTGCCAGCGCCAGAAAACTAAACAGGGACAACAGAAGCAAAAGTACCGGAATACACCCTCCTACGAAACTGGTAGTGATATACCTGTCAAACCTGTTCACGGGATGGCCTCCGCAGAGCGAACTCAACCGTGCTCCATGGCACGTAGGAAAATACCACCACAAGTAACAACAACCCGGGAGTCCACCAGATACTGCTGGTTGTCTGCTGCTCAACCCAGGTTCGGTTGATTCCAATTAAATTGTAATATGCCGCATATACCAAAAGTGCCAACAAAAGCTTTGCATATCTGCCGTGCCTGGGTTTACTGCGACTGAGTGGAATGGCAAGTAGTGCAAGTAGAAGTGTGGAAATCGGAGTGGATACCCGCCATTGATACTCTGCGCTGTCCCCGGGATCAACGGAGTGTCGCAAAATCGAACTCTCTACAGATTTGGCTTTATATCCGGGCGGCTCAGGTTGCTCGTTCTTCACTTTCAGGTTGAAGTGCCCAATAGAAGCAAACAGGTCCGGACCATCAACTACCTGTTTAAACAGGCGTGCATTTTCAAGCTCAAGCGTATGAAAATCAGCCTGAGGCCTTGCCGTGAACACACCTGTGGCGGCAGAAATAACCTGTAGTTCTGCGCTCTTGCGTGTACGGATAAAAATACCCTCAAGATCCTGATCCTTCACAATTTTTTCAATAAAAATTGCCCGATCCTGCCCCAGCCCTGTTTTCGCATCAGTATTGCTGGCAGACCCATCTTCACTGGAATTGCTCAAATAGAACTGCCCGGCCTTAATTCTGTCTATATCTGAGGACGCCTCGGCGATTGACAACATTTCATAGGTGACTGCATAGGCCCATGGACGCACATACACAGACAATACGGCAATGCATAACGCCAGTAATACCGCCATCAACACAACCGGACGAATCATGCGGGTCTCACTCATGCCACTTGCCTGCATCGCATAAATCTCGGAATCATTATGCAATTTGCCCAGTCCCAGCATGAGTCCGAAAAACAAAGCGATTGGTAACAGTACTTCCAGAGCAATGAGCACCTTCAAGAGCGTCAGACGGGCTACCTCGGCAGTATTAAGCAGCCCGGCATCGGCCTGGTTTAGAAAGCGCGAAAGCGAAAAACCCACAAAAATTATCAGAAGAACAGCTGCGACCATCAGACAAGGCATGGCTACCTGTCGAATCAAATGCCTGTCAATTATCAAATCAATACTGCTCCATTTTTACCAGGAATATGATCTGCAAAGCGCAGCCTCTGGCGCAAGGGCGCCGTCCGCCAAGCCATGTTAATATTCGCTGCAGGCCAGCGCAAAAACCACAGTTAAACACGCTGACCCCAACTTGGAGCCTACAGTCTACAAAATGTTCAGTTACATAAATACCAGCACAACTATCAGCAGATTTTACATAATCACACTGTGCCTCGGTCTAACCTTGCTCGTACCTGGCGGGCCATCCTATGCTCTGGACTTTAACACTAACGATACTGTCTCTATTGTCGCTGACAACGCCTGGGAGGGTGACGAAGTTGATGTTATACATTTTGAAGGAAATTTCGTGTTGCGTGCTCCTGATTGGTATATGTCAGCCGATACCGCTACCGTCTACGGCAAACTGGACAATCCGAATAAGGTTGTTCTAAAAGGCAAACCGGCCAAAATTTTCTTTTTGCGGGACACAGGCCCAAACTCGGGAAAAAATGAACAATCCGGACCAAGGCCCAAACCAGCGACCCAGACAGACCCTGGCTTCGAAGACGTCCAGGGCAGCGCGCTTCACATCGAATACCTGCGCGCTAGTAATAAACTGAAAATGACCGGATCAGCCTCGCTCAAACGCAAGGACAACCAGCTTAGCAGTGAGGTAATTGAGTACGATATTGATGCTGACCGCTATTCTGCAAGCGGGGATGGCGGCATCAATATTCAGGTAGTTCCTTCAGAAAAATAGTGAAAAGGATACAGTGGGTATCAAGCCCAGTTATCTTTCAATCGGGCTAACAGGGCAGCTCGACAATTTTCACTCACATCTGCTGCATGTCCCAGATCAGGTAAAGCAGGCCAGCCGGGATCGTCAAACTTTACGCTGCCAAACTCCCGGGTGTCTGCATATCTTGGCAGAACATGATAATGCACGTGAGGATCAACCATCATTAACATCATGTAATTGATCTTCTGGTAACCAAAGCAATTTTTAAGACAGGCTTCAAGCTCTGATGTAATCTGCTGCATTTCTGCATGGGCCTGTGCCGATATTGCACCGTATTCCTGCACGTCTTCCTTACAGGCTAATATGAGCGCACCAAGGGTTGCTTGCCGGGGGCGGAGCAGCACCACCCAGTGCTTATATTCCTGCACAAGGCTTGCCGGGTAACCGAAATTTTCTATTGTCTGGTTCATTGTTTGGCCCTCAGGATACCATCGACCCACTGCCGTGATGATCTGGCCAGGTCACAACAACATGTTCGGCATGTTTCAGGTCTGCATGGTCATCCACTTCGCACCAGCTAAGGCCCTGTATGGAACACACCCCCACATGGCCTTCATCGGCAAGTTCATCGATGGCAGACAGGTACCAGCGCGTAAGCCCTTCTGCACTTTTCATCAGGGCTTCAACCTTGTGCCTGAAGGTATCAGCACCCTGCTGGTTAAACACCATCATGCCAATGCTTTCACCGTTGACGTACTCCCTGTCGAGGGTTTTTCCAACCCTGAGCAAACGGCCTTCATCAGTCACCACTTTCATATCATCATCGTCATAATCACCTTTGGAATCTGTAGTAAGTGTTATGGGATAATCGTTTTTGCTTGCGAGCAGCTTTTCAAGAATTGCCGCTTCAAAAAGTGTATCTCCGTTGATAATCAAAAAAGCTTCGAGCATTTCACCACGTGCCACCCAACAGGTTCCCAGATTGTCGGAACGTGCATAGAATGGGTTGTGCAGGGTACGAATTTCCAGATCGGAAAACTTTTCTGAAGCCGCTTCAACGACCGCCTCAACGCGTTCAGATTCAAAGCCGGTTACAACCACCACCTCATCCACACCGGCCTTGTTGATTTGACTGAGTTGCCATTCCAGAATGCTATGGTTTGCCAGCGGCAAACAGCACTTTGGCGTGTTTTCGGTCAATGGGAGCAGGCGTCTGCCCTGTCCTGCACTAAGAATTATTGCTCGCATATTATAGTTCTGCCTTATCAGCTTGCCCGTATGTGGAATGGCCGCACACGCTACCACGTAAGTAAACACAGGCCAAGCTTCAGCGCCTGACAGTCTACTTAAAGTAGATTTTTCAAATGTGCCGCAAGTCTATGACTTAAAGCGATTATTGTGAGTGTGGGATTTGCCCAACCCCCCGTGGTAAACACCGAACTTCCAGCAACATGCAGATTGTTGTAGCCATGCACAGCCAGGTGTTTATCCACGACCCCGGAGCTTGCCTGTTCGCTCATACGCGTAGTCCCCATGTGGTGATAACCGCCAATCGGATGGTTGCTTACCGTGGGATCTACCGGCCAGGCATGTGAACTATCTTTTAACCACTCAGCAATGTGTACCTTACCCAGTGATAGTCTTTCCAGTTCTGTGCCAAGCGATTCCCCCAGGATTCTGACGGTGTATTTATCTTGTGCATTCAGTTGCCAGTCCAGTTCCACCCTGGGGTTACCAAAGTGGTCCAGTTCGTTACCCAATATTACCCGACTCTCCGGATTAGGAGCCTGCTCCGCCCGGGTCATCACATAGAGTCCAGCCTTGCCAAACCTTACTCGAGCGCGTTCCAGAGGCAATCGAATATGTCGTTGCAGAAACGCCCTGACATTTCTGTAGCTATGCCACAATAAACGCCCGGATTTAGTTGGGTTAAGATTATGTTTCAGGCTCATATAGGCGCGTTTATTCAAAGACACGCCCACATCCGGGTCTCTTTGTAATTTGAAAGTCATGGCACTGTTAAGCACACCAAGCCGCTCCTGAAGCGCTTCGCTTGCAACCAGAGAAGGTGCAACGTCGGTATCACCCTTGCGGAAGCGTTTGCGGAACAAGGCCCACAAATCATAAGGATTTTTCGTTTCTATCCGGCCCACCCGACCGTGCGGATGCTCCATAAAGTATCTGCCGACCTGGTCGGAGGAATTGCCGATGCCATTTTTTTCGATATCCCGGGATGCCAGCAACAAACGCGCATTCTCAATTGCGCCGCAGGCAAGAACATAGTGTTTTGCTTTTACCGGAATCGTGTCCTGCGAAAGCGCTTGAACATCAATGTGTGTAATTGCCGTTCCGGCTGCATTGGCCTGCACGTGCACCGCATTGGCATGCAAGACAACATTAACCCTGTCACTGGCTACAAGATCAGCACAACGGGACCAACTAAACCGTTCTCTCATATTGTCAAAGCGCCAGAATAGTGTGCGAAAACTGTCTTCCGAGAAATCCGGTGCACTGTCCGCTATCTCCTGCCAGATCTCTTCCCCGTAACGGTAGTCACCCAGCTCAAGCGTTTGCTGGGCCATCCTGTACCAGCTATCCAGTACACCCAGGTCTATCGGCCAGCCACTATGGGGTACCCAGTCGCGCTTTTTGAAATCTATGGGATCAAGCGGAATACAACGCCCACCCCATATGTTGGTGGTGCCACCAAAAAAGCGCAGACGGGAGTGCTCCAGTTCATAATATTCCATCCCTACATTGCGCCCGTCAAAAAGAGACTGTGTCGAATTTTCAAAATCCATCCCGCCGCCTTCCAGCAGGACAACGTCAACACCTGCCAGCATTAAATCCCGCGCCAGCGTAATGCCAGCAGCACCAGCACCCACAATGCAAACGTCGGCATTCAGTGTGGCCGTGCCTGAATGTTTATCCAGATCAGTTAACATTTGCGCAAAGTCCTGGTCACAAACCTAATACTCCAATTACCCGGGATGAAGACAAACTTACAGGCATGCCGTGGGATTCAAACAATTCTCCGTCAACGGTATATGGTCCGTCAAAATCCAGATTTACCCGGTCTGTATTCCGGCTTTCATAACCCTGTGCACTGCTCAGTGTTGCAGCCCTGTCACCGCCCTTGATAATACGCGGCAGGCGACGTAAAAATTGAACCGCGCCCTGCATAATTCCTGTGACATGCAAGGCCCCATTTTCCCGGCCCCAGAATGGTCGCATCCCGAGAAACAGCTTATCGAGTGAGGAAACCATGAATATCAGCATGGGTAGCTCAGGATATTCGTCAATGCGGATTACACTGGGCTTTGAGAAGGGTGCTTGTTTAAGGGCTATTCCCCACGCCGCGCGAACCAGCGCTATTCCTGCCCCAATTTCGCTACGCATGCCCGTTTTGTATACGTAATCATGGCAGAACTGTATTCCCTGTACGATAAGACCAGCACCAAAAAATGCTCCGTAGATCGTTCCATTCGCACTGTTTACCTCCACCAGACAGCGGGCTGCCAGAGCTTGCGGGTCGTTTTTTGTGATGTTACGCCGCAGGGACACCAGGGCTTTCCTGTAGCTTCGCGAGTGGTTGTAACAGTTTGCTGTCATGTTGGTAGTGCCACCCGGCAGCAGTGCAAATCGCGGCAACAAATCAATATCCTGGTTCAGAAATGCAGTCAGTACCTGCTGGGCGGTACCGTCACCACCATTTATTACCACCAGGTCTTCGCTTGTCCACCGCCGTTGGGATACCAGATTTGCGAGGTCGCTTTCATCTGCCGTTACCAGGTGTTCCAGGCCTTCCAGATGAGATAATTCGGCAATGAGTTTACCCAGATAACGCTTCACCCGACGACCGTTGGGATTGCTGAACACACAGACTTTCACGGCTCAGATCTTACCGTTGACGGATCACAGGCCAAACCCAGGTGGTTCTCACGCCTTAACAATTCATCCGCCAACAACCAATCTGCTTTAGAGTCCACATCAACTGCTGCACGAGCGTGATCAAGCAATACATAACCTACCCGACAGCCACTTTGTTCGGACAAATTTTCGAATACCTGGTCAAGGCTCAGACGGCCGGTTACGTACTTCAGCATCATGGCAAAACTGAGCCGGCGGGCAATCTTCCAGGGTGTTTTTCGTTCGCTCTCAACTTCCTGCCACAGTGCCAACGCCTTGGCACCCCTGGAATTTAGTACCGCGAACAGATTGCTGCCGCAATAATTTCCATCGCTAAATCCCAGCAGTGTTCTTTTTGTGTCGGGAAATACTTTTTTCACGCATTCATGCGGCACAAGTCCAACAATAAAATCCAGTTCATTGTGTTGGTCTTTTAGGGCCGCTGCACAAAAATCATCAATAATTTCCGCTTTTAGCAGCGCATGATCCGCTGTCGTGATGAGTGCAGGGTAGTGGTCCAGGGTCGTGAGCGCATTTTTTGCACTCGCCGCCGGTCCACTTTCAGGTGCCAGCCAGGTAATGGGGAAACGCTCAAGTGCGTCCCTGAACACCGAACTGGCAACAACAACATCCTGCCCGGGGCCACACAGTATGCCTTCATCCACATTTTTACTGTTCTGTAGCGCCTGCAGCACCCGGTTAATACACGCCTGCCCCCCCACTTCTACCAGCACACTAACGGGTAGCTTGAATTCCCGCGCCAGTGCGTTGCCACCCGGACGTTCTCCGGCCAGTAGGATGTAATGGAACCTAGAGGAGTTTTTCATACATTCTGTAGCGCTTGTTTACCACACCACCCAAACTCTCAATGATCCTGCACATACCCTTGTTGGTTTCGAGAATCCACGAAAGCTCGGCAGTGACCAGGCCCTTATCCATTGCCGGTTTACGCATCGCATCAATTACCATAAATGCCAGGGCTGCCCCCAAAGCAGTATCATGGAATTTCTTACGCACTCCCATCAACGGGGTACGACAGGTAGTTGGAAATTTGACTTTCAATCGCCACAGCAGTTTAAGCCAACCAAAAGGCAATAATCGGCCATTCAGGTCTCCTGTTATCTCGTTGAGATTAGGTAAGACCACAATAAAAGCGACGGCTTCGCCATCCAGTTCCGCTATATGAATGAAATTTTTTGGAAGTATGAGCAGCATCTCCTTGCCCACAGCTTTGAACTCGTTTTCGGTATAGGGCACAAAACCCCAATTTCCGGACCAGGCATCGTTAAAAACATCCCGCATGATTTCCAGCTCACGCTCCACATTCTTCCTGTCCAGCATTCGGATAGTTATGCCCTTCCCCACTCTTTCACACAGTCGTTGCATAACTTTTGGCGTTTCAAATTCAATCGCCATCTCATATGCGAGCAACTCCTGCGCCGGTGAAAACCCGCAACTTTTTACGCTGGCATCGTAATAGTGACAGCCATGTCCCATCATGATGTTTGGCGGACTATCAAATCCCTCTACGAGCAGGCCTGTTTCCTGGTTGGGGTTCAGGTTAAACGGGCCCACAATTCTCGTCATGCCTTGAGAACGCAACCACGATTCGGCGGTATCAAAGAGCACGGAAAAAACAGCCGAATCCTGGACCGCTTCAATAAGACCAAAATAGCCGCTGGCGTCCTGATACCGATCCAGATGCAGTTGTTCAATCTGGGCGGAGATTCGACCCACCGCCTCTCCATCGCGGTACACTACCCAGGCCTTCCACCGGGCGTGTTCAAAGAAGGGATGTCTGGCAGAAAATGCTTCCCTGCGCTCAAAAATAAGGGGCGGCACCCAATTTGGATCATCCTTATACACGCGCCATGGCACTTTAATAAAAACATCGAGTAAGCGTTTGCTGGTAACTTCCTGCACGATTAAGCCGGTGGGGTGCACAGCCGCTAATCCCGGGTTATCCAGGGAGCCTGAACCGGAATTTTCTGAATTGTGTTTCACACCCTCACCCACACGCTAGCTCCCGCAATTTCGCACACCAGGGATTAAGCCGCGCAGGGTACCAAAATTGAAGCATTTCTGCCCGTCTATCTATGCGTTCTATGGCTTAAGGCTGAGTGTCCCGGATTAATACTGGCGCGGTCGGCTGCAGGACATCTCAAAGAATTGTAGCTGGCGCATTCTGCGTACAAGATCGCTGGAATTCTCATCAAGTTCCGCTTCAATCTCGGTAACGGGCCCCAGTTCATCCGCTAAAAACTGTGCCTGCGTGAGATTGCTTTGATAATGCTCAGCCCGTGACGCAGGGATCTGTAAGGTGCTGTCCGTGGCACCAATCCCCGCCAGGGCATCCGATAAACACACACAGGCAGCCTGTTCCTCAAATTGTTTGTGCGTCCACAATCCTGATTGCTGATCAAAATCATAATGGTTAAGAAAATTTCCGCCAAACTCAGCCACAAACTCCATACAATCTATAAGGTAGTCCACATCCGTATCATCAAAGGCATAGTGAAAACTTACCCGCACCCATCCTGGTTTAAAGCCCTGATATCCCTCTGCAATCAAGGATCTGTACTCCAGTGCCAACGCTTCGCTGATACCTAGTAAGCGGTGACCATAGGGACCTGCGCAGGAACAACCGGCACGGGATTGAATACCAAATAAATCGTCAAGCAGGCGGGTTACAAAGCGCGGGTGCAGGTAACGATCCCCCGATTTTATATTCAGCGAGACTATCCCAACGCGTTTTTCGGGATCCTGGTTACCAAGAATTTCAATATTTGGGTGCGCCAGCCAACGCTTAAATACGCGCTCAAGAATTTCGTGTTCTCGCGCTTCGATATTTTCCACACCCATGGACTGTTTTAATTCAAATACCAGGGCAGATTTTATCGTTTGTAAGACTGCCGGTGTACCCGCACTTTCTCTAGTTTCAATGTCTTCAATAAAATCGTGGGTTTTGGGACCCACATAATCAACCGTACCCCCTCCTGCCACGCTGGGAGACAGCTTGCCCTGGTAGAGCGAGCTGTTAAAAACCAGTATGCCACTGCTGCCTGGCCCCCCAATAAACTTGTGTGGAGAAATAAATACCGCATCAATACTGGCATCACCCGCAGGCCCTTTTGACGAACCTGATGGCGGATTCATGTCTATTTCTACGTAGGGCGCACTTGCTGCGTAATCAAAAAATGCCAGGGCATCGTACTTGTGCAACAATCTTGCAATAGCCCTTACGTCGGATTTCATTCCAGTCACGTTGGACGCGGCTGAAAAAGAACCAATACGTGTGCGGCCCAGATACCTTTCCTGCTGTAATAACAATTCAAGGTGCTCAAGACACACGCCACCATTTTCGTCCAGATCAACCTCAACTACGGTAGCCATTCCTTCGCGCCAGGACACTTCATTGGAATGGTGTTCATAAGGACCAACAAAAACCACGGCCTGATGCTCTTCCCGAAAAGCATTAAATGCATCTACTTTTTCCTGGCCCAGGCTACGAACCATTAATTCACACAATTGCACCCGACTGGTTGCTGGAAATTTTATTCCGACCAGTTGCTGTATCCGATCGATTGCTGCCGTTGCGCCGCTGCCACATGCGATTACACAGCCATTGCGCCCTGCGTTAACCGCTTTTTTTATGAGTCGTTCCGCATCATGCAATAACTGTGTGGTGACCCGACCACTGGTGTCGTCTTCAGTGTGGGTATTGGCGTACAAGGACTGCAATCCGACCAGGTAATCCTCGATAAATTTGAGGCTTCGACCCGATGCCGTATAATCCGCATACAACATCAAACGCGACCCGTACGGGGTATCCAGCATCGTGTTGATGCCAACTATTTCTTCACGTAAGGATTTGAAATCAAGGGGTTTTTGCATGTGCGCACGCTCACTGGTTATAGCGTGTAAAATACTACGCTCAATGCGCGGGTTATTGCTGCTAAATGTAGATGTCTATCCCGCAAAATCGAAATCTGGTTCTACATTATCGTCTTTCCAGGAAAATATTTTTCAAGCACAACTTCAAACGAGATCATACTGAATTGACCCTTTTAAGATTAAAGCAAGCGAGTTTGGCCTATGGTCATATACCATTGCTCGACAAGGCAGACTTCCAACTCGAGAACAACGAACGCGTATGCCTGCTCGGGAGAAATGGTACGGGAAAGAGTTCCATGTTCCGGGTGCTTCTTGAGGGTAGCCACGACGATGGAGAACGATGGGTACGGGAAGGTACACGTATCGCCTGCCTGGAACAGAGCCTTGATATACAACTGAACTATAGTATCTATCAGGTGGTAGCTGAAGGACTTGGGGAAGCTGGCTTACTTATGTCGGCCTATCATGACGAAAGTGTGGCCGTACAACAGCATCCCGAACGTGGTCTGGAGCTGCTCTCAAACCTGCAAAACAAAATCGAGCAGGCGGATGCCTGGAATATAGGACAAAAAACCGAAGCCGTACTAAGCCGCCTTAATCTGGATGCGGATGCAAATTATCAGCAAAGTTCGGGTGGCCTGCGCCGCCGCGCACTCCTTGGCAGGGCACTGGTCAATGATCCGGAAATTCTCCTTCTGGACGAACCGACCAACCATATGGATATAGAAACAATCAGACATATGGAAGAATTTTTGCTTACCTTCCCCGGGTCCATCATATTTATCACGCATGACAGAAGCCTGATCCGTAATCTGGCAACACGCATTATCGAACTGGACCGAGGGCAGCTTACTTCCTTTCCGGGGAATTACGACACCTATCTGGCGCGCAAACAAGCCATGCTCGAAGCAGAAAGTGAACAAAACAGAAAGTTCGACAAAAGGCTTGCCGAAGGAGAAGTATGGATTCGTCAGGGCATCAAAGCGCGTCGAACACGTAATGAAGGAAGAGTGCGTCATCTACAAGCCATGCGTAGAGAAAGGGCTGCACGTTTGGAAAAACAGGGTCGGGTGAAGTTTAAAATCGAATCCGCAGAACGTTCGGGGAAACTTGTCGCAGAACTGGAAGACGTAAGTTTTCATTATCCCGGTGAACCTGGATCGATTATTCTCAGAAATCTATCCACTACTATCATGCGGGGTGACAGAGTTGGCATCATAGGTCCAAACGGTTCGGGAAAATCCACTCTTCTCAAAATTATTCTGGAACAGTTGGAGCCAACAAGCGGAACTTTACGCACAGGGACAAAACTGAAAGTCAGCTACTTTGACCAGCAACGCCAACAACTCGACCTTGGTGCAAGTGTGCGGGACAATGTCGCCGAAGGTTCAGATCACGTCACTATAAACGGCAAGTCACGTCATGTGGCCGGTTACCTCAGGGACTTTTTATTCCCGCCCGAACGCATCGACTCAAAAGCCAGCAGTTTATCCGGCGGGGAGCGTAACCGCTTGTTATTAGCGCGTCTCTTCGCAAAACCCGGCAATGTACTGGTACTGGATGAACCAACCAACGATCTGGATATTGAAACCCTGGAACTTCTGGAAGATCTGTTGGACAGCTTTCCCGGCACTCTGTTTCTGGTGAGCCATGATCGGGAATTTCTTGATCGCGTTGTTACCAGCACCCTGGTATTTGAAGGGGATGCGTTGGTGAATGAATACGTTGGTGGATATTCTGACTGGCTACGACAGACAAGCATAAAAACACCACAATCCGTGGAAAGTTCCAAAAACACTCTGGAAAAAAAATATCAGGCAGCCGAAGTCACCAAGCTCACTTATAAAGAAAAACGCGAACTGGAAAAACTTCCTGAAAAAATTGATGCCATGGAAAATGCGCAAAAAGAGTTGCAGTCAGAAATTAGCGCCGAAGGATTTTACCAGCAGGACAAAGAAAAAATTGCCATCACCATGCAACAGTATACAAAACTCCAGTCTGACCTGGACCTGGCAATTGAGCGCTGGACTGAACTGGAAGATTAAAAAAGCAAAAAAAGGGGTCAGGTTCAATTTTATAATTGAACCTGACCCCTTTTTTTCCTTTTTTTTACTGACTGGCATGCATGCGTCGATGATAACGACGTCTGTCGGCATGTCGATGCTTATGCCGACGAATCTTTCGATCACGAACACGGTCTGTTCTGCGATCTACCGCTCGATCCACCCTGCGATCAATGGCGCGGTCTACACGATGTGCCACCCGGTGTGCAGCAGCAGCTGGCCGAAGCTCCTTATTGGACGGGGCATCTGCCATAACCGGAAAACTGGCGGCTGCGGCTGCTATGAGTGCTAATTTGTATACTTTTTTCATGGGATACTGCTCCAAAAAGTTAGTCGTATCTAATAAAACGAAGGATGGAGCAATCGGTTGACAATCCCTGTTGAATAAATCTCGGCTAATATAGGCACAGACCCGGGCTAACTAGCTCAAACTCGAACCCACACAGGCTAATTGAGTATAATGTGACTTAACTTTTGCCCTCAATTTAACCGGATAATCCCTGTATGCAGGCGCATAACACTATTGCTTTAACCCATTATTGGGGGATTAAGTGGATAGACAAACTGAGACTCAACCTTTTTGGATTGGCCGTATTCCTGTTTGTGATCGTGTTTGCGCTTTGTTTTGCCGCAGAAAGCCTGATCAATAAAAATAATTCTTTGGGTGGAGGGCCCCCTAGCGAGCTGAAATACCTGTTTGGATCACTGGTGTCTATTTTTGTAACGGTATGGGTTGCCTTGGTTAGAGGTGCTCAGGCAGATTTTGAAGAGATTGAACAATCCAGGCTGCTTTCATCCGTTCCCATGCAGGGTCTTATTCAGGAAGACAGTACTAAACGCAAACTTGAATTGATAATCGGCGCTATTTTTGGATGTACCATGTATGTGCTGGGCCGTGCCAGTTCGGAACCTGAGGGACTAAAAGGGGCAACTACTGCATTTATGGATGATTTGTCCTACTGGTTTGTCGTCCCTTTCTCATTGCTGGGTTTTGTTTCGATGACCATAGTGGGCATCTGTTCTGTGCGTATTACGACCTTTCTGCATCGTCAAACCAGACTGTTTCTGTCCATGGCACGATCCCTGGAGATAGATTTATTAGGCACTGATCTGTTAGCAGTATTTGCAAACCAGCCAATTCGTACACTTACCGGTACCATCATTTTTGTTTCCAGTATGCTGGTGTTGGGAGACCTCGATAACGCACTGAGCAACAGTTATTATACGGTTGGCATTCCACTGCAAATAGTCATGCTGATTACTACAATCATTGTTAGTCCACCGCTCTGGCATCTGCGCAAGCGTGTACGAAGCGCCAAGCGCAGAGAATTGAAAAAGATTCGCCAGGCCATCAACGGGGAAAAAAACGCATTGCTCGGCTCTCGCATAGAAGGACACGCGCGGCACTTCAAGTTGCCGGACCTGCTTTATTACCAGGATCGCATTGGTGCCGTATGGGAATGGCCATTTCATGCACATGTTCGACGCATGGCGTTTTACCTGATTCTGCCGCCAGCCGCATGGTTGATGTCGGCATTGGTCGAGATTATGGTCGACAACTTTCTGGTAAGCCCACCAATTTAAGATAATTCACAAGAGAATAAATATGAACGAATCTGCCAAATACGACCTGATAGTTTATGACGCCACTGGTTTTACCGGCAAACAGGCCGCTGCTTATATTGCAAAAACTGCACCTTCGACAGTGCGTTGGGCTATTGCAGGAAGGAATCGCAACAAACTTGAGCAGGTTAAGAGTGCGCTCGACCTGCAGGTAGACGTCATCGTTGCAGATTCTCTGGATATCCCTGCCATCAACTCACTGGTTGCAAGTACCCGGGTAATTCTTACCACCGTAGGACCTTATGCCTTGTACGGTGAACCGCTAATTCGCGCCTGCGCCGAATCAGGTGTGGACTATGTGGACATTACCGGAGAAACACCTTTTATCCGCCAGATGATCGACGATTGCGAGGCGAAGGCTGTCTCAACCGGCGCTAAAATAGTGCCCTTTTGCGGCTTTGATTCAATTCCTTCTGACATCGGCACTTTTCTGATAGTGGACTATTTTCGTGCACAGGGTAAAGGCACCAGGCAGGTTAAGGCATTTCACAAGGGCAAGGGCGGGTTTAACGGGGGCACCGCGGCATCCATGCTGAATATGATGCGTAACCCGGATATCCAGCGTGATCTGGCCGACCCCATGTTGTTAAACCCCAACAATATGCGTCATGCAGAAGATGCACTGAAAAATATGGATCCGGTACTTCCTTCGGACGATGCCGACCTGGGATACTGGGTAGCCCCTTTTATTATGGGGCCTATAAATACCCGCGTGGTACGTAGAAGCAATGCCCTGGAAAGCGCTCGACAAGCTGCATATGGAAGCGAGTTTCAATATCAGGAATATATGAATCTCGGCAGGACTGTTTCCCTGTTGAGCACCACGGCAGTTTCTGCAGTGGCAGGCACAATGAATTTGTTAGGTAAGGTGCCGGGTGCCCCTAACCTGCTTGAAAAAATCGTCCCAAGTCCGGGAGAAGGGCCCAGTGAAGCATCGATGGACAACGGCTTCTTTGAGTGCCTGCTCGTTGGAACAGCCGAAGATGGTAGCAAAGCCTGGGCAAAAATTTCCGGTAAGGGCGACCCGGGTAACCGAGCCACGGTTATGTTTCTATGTGAGAGTGCACTTTGCCTTGTAATGGATCGCAATAAACTTCCCGGCGGCGAATCCCGGGCAGGATTCCTGACTCCGGCTACCGCCTTTGGTGATGTGTTGGTCAATCGCCTGCGTATGGCTGGGATGAAACTGGACTGCCCGGTTGAAGGCCCGCCAGCCGGTTAATCTGTGCATGCACCCTTCAGCGCTTCATTTAAATCTGCAATCAGATCATCAGGGTGTTCCAGACCTACGGATATGCGAATAAGGCCGTCACTTACACCAACCAGATTGCGTATGTCCTCGCTGACACCAGAGTGGGTGGTAGATGCCGGGTGACAGACCAGGCTCTCGGTGCCACCCAGGCTTACGGCAGATTTAAACAGGCTCAGGCCATTAATAATTTTAAACGCGCGCTCCCGGTTATCAACCACGAAAGAAAACGTCGAGCCCGCACCGCTGGTCTGGCACTGCAGCAAAGCCTGGAATCGCGCATCCTTAATGTGGGCGGGATGCAGCACATTCACCGGGCAATAAGTGGATTTGCTCAACCAGTCTGCCACTTTTTTAGCCGATGCTTCAGCACGGTCCATTCTTAATACAAGGGTTTCCAGGGATCGACCAATCATCCAGGCACTATGCGGGTCCAGTTGTGACCCATAAGCGCTGCGTATCATTCGAATCTTGCCAAGCATTTCCGAGTTACCAACCACACTTCCCGCAACCAGGTCACTATGGCCACCGATATACTTGGTAAGGGAATAGATAACCATATCAATACCCTCTGCCAAAGGGCTTTGATAGATAGGGCCTAACATCGTGTTATCACAGACGGTTACCGGGCGCGTTCCGGTAAGTTTTTCATAGGCATCAACTGCAGACCGTATGAGCCTGAAATCCACCATGGAATTTGTTGGGTTGGCGGGAGATTCGATAAACACCATTTTAATGGTGCCCAGTTCAGCGGCCGCCTGCATGGCATCGTTAATGCCTTCCTCGGACAATCCATCATAAAAATCAGCGGACTTAATTCCAAACTCTGGCAATAACTTGCGTATCAGGGTCTCTGTGCCCCCATACAGGGGTGAGCTATGCAATATCACATCGCCTGGACGTAAATACGCCAGAAAACAGGCACTGATGGCCGCCATGCCACTGGAAAACACGGAACACGCATCCGCCTGCTCAAATAGTGCTAATCGGTCCTCAAGAATTTCCAAATTGGGGTTGTTGAAGCGGCTATATACAAGACCGGCGCTTTCATCTTCCGAAAGTTTTCTGCGACCAGCTACCACATCAAAAAAGTCAGCCCCGTCTTCAGCGGATTTAAAAGCAAAGGTGGAAGTCAAAAACAGGGGCGGTTTTACAGAACCCTCAGACATAAACGGGTCAAAGCCGTACGACATCATTTGTGATTCAGGATGTAATTTTTGCGCACCTATTTTTGTCTTGCGATAACGCGACTTGCTCATAAACCACCTGGGGTAAAGTTGGGAAGGCCCGAAATTTTACTATAAACAGAACCCATCCGTAACCAGAGAGTGATGGCGCGATACACGTAATACAATATAAGTGATGCCCACAAACCATGGTTTCCAAAGTTTGTCCCCAATATCTGATATGTAACCAGATACAGGGCAAGCGAGATCAACATGGCATTGCGCATATCCCTGGTTGCAGTAGCGCCAATAAAAATACCGTCCAGCTGGAAACAAAAAACCGATACCACCGGTGCCGCAATTACCCAGGGCAAATACGTAAGGCCTGCCTGTCTCACACTCTCCACATTAGTAAGAAAATTGATGATAGATTCACCGCCCAGTGCAAAAACCACACTAAGCAGTACCGAAGTGAGTATCGCCAACTCACTGGTACGATAGATGCCCGATACCAGTCGCTGTCGATTTTTTGCACCTATCGCAGCACCAACCAGGCTTTCTGCCGCCAGGGCAAATCCATCCATAAAAAATGCCGCAAAGCTTACCAGTTGCATCAGTATTGAATTTGCAGCGAGCAATACATCTCCTGATTTGGCACCCTGGTTTGTAAACCAGGCAAACGCAAAAATGAGTGAAATGGTGCGAATCATCAAATCCCCATTCACTACCAGCATTCGCCGCAGGGCAACGGCATCCAGCAGTCTGCCACGCGTGACGCCAAGAGAACGAGTGGCAAAGGAGCCAAGCGTTGTCAGGCGCTTTCGAAACATAAACAAGGCAACAATAAGGGTGAGGTATTCGGCGATAAGTGTGGCACTGGCAACGCCTGCGATACCCCATTCAAAGCCAAGAACAAAAACTACATCGAGTACAATATTCACACCATTCAACAGAAACTGTAGTTTTAGGACTGCACGGGTATCCTGCAATCCCAGAAACAAACCCAACAGCGCAAGATTTATCAGCGTAGCCGGTGCGCTCCAGATACGAATAGAAAAGTATTCTGCCGCTCCTTCTTCAACCAGGACACTGCCATCCAGAAAATACAAAGCCGCACGCAACAGCGGAACATGTAATACAAGCAGGACTAGCCCAACTGCCAGGGCCAGTAATATGGCGCGGTATACGGAGGCTTTCACTTCTTCGATCTCGTTCGCACCATAGGCCTGTGCTACCAAACCGGTGGTCCCCATGCGCAGAAAACCAAAACCCCAATACAAAAAGCTGAAGATCAGGGCACCCAGTGCGATACTTCCAATAAGTGAAACACGCCCAAGGTTTCCTATGACTGCAGTGTCCACCAGCCCGAGTAAGGGGATAGAAATATTGGAAAGAATGATAGGCCAGGCTATTCGGAGAACACGCGCCCGACTGATAGTTGAGGAAGGACTCACTTACAGAGATTTTCTATCTGGCGTACCAGGCTAACCATACCTTTTGAGTCTATCAACTGGTGTTCACGAATTTGTTTAAAGAGATCACTCAATACCTGTCTCTGTTTCATGTTCATCGACTCGGAGAAACTATTGGCAGATTCGCTGCTAACAGCTATTGCGTCGCGCAGTGCATGGTTTCTCTCGGAGACAAGACGATAAAACAGTACCACCCGTCCCAGAACGACCCACGGGAAATTAACATCTGATACGGGCCCCACATGTAACTCATAGCCACCTATGGGACTACCCAGTACTTCGACGTCCGATATCTGTCTGGCAGCAAAAATTGCACTCACTCCACCCACCACAGCGCCAATACCCGCACCTAGAAACAGCGATGCCCCACCCACCATCATGTCCAGACCACCGCCAGCCACGGCGCCGGAAGCAGCCCCGGTAATTGCCAATTGGGTATTGGATAAACCAAACAAACTAAAACTGCGCTCGGAAAATATATCTTCCTGCAACAATTGGTTGCGCTCTATATTACGTTCCAGTTTTGTGTGTCCACAAATCTGTTGCAACACATCACAACATTGTTCTTCACGCTCTCGAATGTTGTCCTTTAGTTTGGAAACCAGACTGGATTGCAACTGTAAATCAATATTCTCATCATCCAGTTGAGCAGACTCACGTTTGCACATCACCGCCAACAGTAGCTCGGCAATTTCACGCGCCGCCCGGTGTAACCTTTGTGCCCGGTTTTCCTCCAGTACGCCAATCGCCAGATCCAGTGAGGCAAACCACGATTCATCCAGCGCCTGAAAGGCCCGCAACAAATCTATGCGTTTTTTAAAATCTGCATGCTGGGCGTCAAACACCCTGACGATGGAAAAATACTGATCCAGGGCACGACGCCACTCGCTTACATGTTCTTCACCACCAATCAGATTTATCAGCGCCATGCGCGGCTGCCCGGTCCACTGTAAAATTTGCATTTCACTTTCATACTCGGACCCATAAGGGCGCGCACCGTCTACGACGTACAAAATTCCAGCACCCTTCATAATAGGTTTCAACAGTTCGCATTCATCATGAAATCGAGGATCATTGGCAAATTCCTGTATAAACCTGTTTAACGAAGCACGTCGGTCCGCCACAGATGTTTCGGAATTTTTCAACCACTCAAGCATTTCACGGGCACGTTGAAATCCCGGGGTATCAATCAGCTCATAAAGCGTTTCACCGTCCATGCACATGGGGTAGGAATGGGCGTCACGGGTAGTGCCCGGAATTTCAGAAATACCCACAGTTTCATCTTCTGCAAGGGTGGCAACGATGCTGCTTTTACCCTTATTGGGATGCCCGGTTATGGCAAAACGGGGTGTGCTGTTCATAAGTCGGGCTCAACAAACAATTGAGCATCGGAAAGGCGTTTTGAGGCATGTCGCCAGATGCGTACCTCCTGTTGGTCCGCAACAGATAAATCAGGGCCAAGCGGAAACAGAATAATCTGGGTTTTGTCCCCACATTTCTGGCGCAACAGCGCAATAAAATCGAGCATGTCGTTAAGTGGCGGTTCCCAGGATTTCACTGCAATAAGAATGCTATCCGAGCGCTTCTCAAGCAGTGTCGTGATGGTTTCCATATCCTCCGCCATGCTACACGCTCCACCCGCTTTGTATGCCTGACTAACCTGCACACTGCTGTCTTTCTCAAGCCGTGATAACAGTTGAAATCTCTCTGCCGCATCTGCCCAGATGATGAGTGGTACACTACCCGATATCGAATTTGGTTTGGCATGGGGTTCCTCGTCTAAAAGCATCTCTGGGCTAATCAAAACGGGCGATCCAAGCGCAACCTCGGGCGTGCGCATGCGGTCCAGCAGGGAGATCACCTGTGGGTTATCCATCAACAGCGTCGCCAACGCCCTTTGTACGAACACCCGGCTGATAGACAACAGCACAACTCGGGGCAGCAATCCATAACTCAATATGCAGGCCACCACAAATGGCCACCAGGCGGTGAGGCTTTGTGCAATAAAAGGTGTGGCTTGCTCTGCACCCAATCGGTAGAACCTGGACTGCTCGATAAGTGCTTGTGTTGGCGAGGCATCTGGCCAGATTCCCGCCCATGGTAAGGACACGAGGTAGATGAGCTTTTGGAACTGAACCGTTTCAAACATGAGGGTACTGCTCCAGCCGAAGGCAAGATCGGTAAATACGATCAGTAGTACAGCGCCCAACAGAGCACCGGTATTAAAGGCGCAGCCCAAAAGTTGGGACCAGGAAAACAATTGCCAACGCAACAGGAGATTGTGCGCCTGGGTATGGTCCGATGTACCCATAAAAAATACTGAACTGGATGAAGACTTGAGCAGGGTTCTGTGCATAATCCCGGATATCATTGCTCCCACGTTGAGGCTGGCCAATGCCCTGCTCAAAAAGTTCTGTCCAGGCAATAACATGAGTAAGGAAGTTCCAATAAACACTGACTGCAGAATCACAAATACCGCTATCAGTGTCACAACATTAATCGGGTGGCTGCCATCGTATTGAAAGACTGCAGCAATCACACCCAACCCGCTTAACAAGCCAAACACGACTGCCGCCAGGCCAACCAGTCCACGGACCCTTATCAACTTATTGCCTTCGTTATGCTCACCCGGACGGTCTGCGCTTATCTGTTGCCACCAGCACTGAACCGTCTTTAGCGGTTGATCCAGAATGTTCTCACATGCACCCTGCCCTATTTGCCTGTCCCGATGCTGGCGTTTTGCATAGGGTGCTGCGCGATCGGCCTCCAGAAAATGCAGTATATTCACCGTATCTTCAAACAGGGTGCGCCCGGATCGCTCCCTTATTTCAGGCATTCAGGATCCACAAGCGGTAAAGTCATTGAATCGGGCATGTTCACCAGTGTAGTGTATCGAACCTGTTCTATTGAACCAATTGTATTTAGGTGGAGATCCACTCCCTATTTTTGACGCTCTATACCTAAAATTCCCTGCTCTGGCCTTCCCTTTGTTTCGAAGTTACTGGATTGCATCTTTCGCCTCGGTAGGTGCAACCCAACTGGTGATACTTGGACAGGGCTGGTTAATCTTCAAGCTCTCCGGGTCTGCTCTGGAATTAGGTTATCTGGGTGCGGCGGCTTCAATACCAACTATTTTGCTGGCCATCATCGGGGGTGCAATGGCAGACCGCTTCGATAAGCGGGTACTGTTGATGTTGTGTTCTGCATCAAACGTACTATTGCTCAGCAGCCTGGCCCTGCTTGATTTTCTTGGGGTGGTAGAGGTCTGGCATATCCTGTGTATCGCTCTGATGATCTCATTTATTACCGGTATCGAATGGCCCACTCGCTCCGCGTTTTTTCCACACCTGATAAAAAGAGATGGCATGTTAAGCGCGGTGGCGCTAAATGCCTTTATTTGGCAATCCACCCGTATGGCTATGCCAGCACTTGGGGGACTGATCATTGCGCTGTGGGGTACCTGGAGCATATTTGCGCTGGCAGCCCTGGGCTATTGTTATATGTTTGGCGTTATCCTGACCATGAAAATTCACGTTCCAGGCAATAAAACCCACTCAACGTGGACGCAGGCCAAGCAGGGAATTGCTTTTATTTTGCACCACGAAATATTCGGCTGGCTCATTCTTCTTGCCATGGTGTGTATGTTCTTTGGCAACTCCTACATTCAGATAATGCCGGTATTTATCGATCTTATGGGGTCAGATGAACAGGGCTACGGCACTATTCTTTCAGCTGGTGGCGTGGGCTCACTAGTAGGCACTTTCTTCATTATCAGCTTGCAACATTCTCCCTATCTTGGCCGCGTAATTCTGGCCGGTGCTGCGGGTTTGAGTATCTGTTTACTAGGTTTCTGGTTGAGTGCGATTTACGGAAGTTTTTACAGCGCTATTCTGTTTACCATGTTGTCTTCGGCTTTCGGTTCAGCATTGATGATCAGTAGTATGACAGTGCTACAAATGAAAGTGACAGACCAATATAGGGGCAGGGTAAATGGAATTCACAGCATGTCCTATAGTATGGTTCCCCTGGGAGGTCTGTTTTTGGGAATGCTGGCAGACAGTTTCAGTGCCCCCATGGCAGTACTGTTTGGGGCCTGTGTAAGTCTGCTGTTTTGTATGTTCGTGACGCTGCGCATTCCGGCAATTCGAAACTTTGACGGCAGGGAATTCAGGGATATCAAAAACGATTAATAGAAAATCCATCATTCACAGGAGGATTCAGGATTATGCGTAATCTAAAACAACTCGCATGTTTCACCATTGTTTTGTTGCTAGGCGCCTGCGACCAGCAACAAGTTCCTGCACCAACATCAAGCGAGGCCAAGAAAATGCCATCACAAGAACACAATCTGGGTGCGCGTATAACGGGCCTGTCTATTGTGCAGATTCAAGCCGCCATTAGGGCCGGGGATTTTTCTGTAGAGACACTTACCGGTCACTACCTTGCAGAAATTGAACGCAAAAACCCGGAACTACATGCAATTATTACGGTTAATCCAAAGGCCCTTGAGCAGGCGCGCCAACAGGATGAGGCACTGGCGGACGGCACCGGGCATGGTTTGTTATTTGGTATTCCCATTGTCGTAAAAGACAATATCGAGACACGCTTCATGCCTACCACCGCCGGATCGCTTGCACTTAAGGACAATGCCACCGATCGGGATGCCTCCGTGATTGCAAGGCTGCGCGAAGAAGGCGCGATAATTCTGGCCAAAACCAACTTAAGTGAGTGGGCCAATTTTCGCTCTACACGCTCATCTTCCGGCTGGAGTGCAGTCGGCGGACAAACCCGAAATCCAGTGGATACCAGCCGCTCTACCTGCGGTTCCAGCTCTGGTTCAGGTGCAGCAGTTGCTGCTGGTCTTGCGCCAGGTGCATTGGGTACGGAAACCGATGGCTCTGTAGTGTGCCCCTCTTCCCTTACTGGTATTGTTGGGATAAAACCGTCCGTTGGCGTGGTGAGTAGAAAATTTATCGTGCCAATATCGCACAGCCAGGACACAGCGGGACCCATGGCTAAAACCGTGTCCGATGCAGCCTTAATGTTAAGTGCTATGGCCGGCGTTGACCCGCAGGACCCGGTTACCGACAACCCTCATAACCGGGTGCAAACCCAGTATCACACAAATCTTGATGCAAACAGTCTGGCAGGTGCCCGCATAGGAATTTTACGCTCTGCAACAGGCTACCATGAGGGCGTGGATAACTTGTTTGAACAGGCCATAAAAGCCCTGCGCGAGGCAGGAGCTGTCATTGTCGATGACCTGAAATTTGAGCCGCCAAAGGAGTTTAATACAAGCTCCTATGCTGTGCTGATGTATGAATTCAAGGCTGATCTAAATCAATATTTCGCGGAACTACCCCTTACCTCTTCTGGCGATCTTAACCAGCTTACACTGGAGAAGCTGATTGCATTTAATAATCAGCATGAAAATGAGGAGTTGGCCTGGTTCAGGCAGGAAATTTTCGAGCAGTCCCAGGCCCTGGGTGATTTAAACTCCGAGGAATATTTGCAGGCACTGAGTCTCGTTCAACAGGAAACACGTGAAAACGGCATTGATCGGCTGATGACAGAGCACAGGTTGGCAGCACTCGTAGCCCCGACAACAGGCCCTGCATGGGCCATTGATCTGGTAAATGGCGATAACTACCTGGGCGCGTCCAGCAGTTTGGCGGCAGTTTCCGGATACCCAAACATTACTGTTCCTATGGGTAGGGTACACGGACTTCCAGTGGGACTTTCAATCATTGCAGAACAATATGCTGAGCAAAAAATAATTAACCTTGCTTACGCCTTTGAGCAATTACAGACTCAGTTGCAGTATCCCTAGACGTGCGGGAGAAGGTTCTTGTTATACAGTCACATACATTCCCGCTGCCGTACGCCTGGTTACAAAGCTGTTTGCAATCAGTCGAACATTGGGCGCAGCTTCAGGGATTTGAGTACCGCTTTATCGGGGATGAGCTCTTTGCCCTGGTTGATCCTTTACTACGAAAAAAGACCGCCGGGCAACTTGTCGTTACCAGCGATCTCGCAAGACTGCTGGCGGTGCAATCTGCGCTTGAAGAAGGCTACGACTGTGTGGTCTGGTGTGATGCAGACTTTCTCATATTTGACCCGGAAAACCTCCTGCTCGGTAATGAATCTTATGCTTTTGGTCGGGAAGTATGGATACAAGGTGCCGGGGATTCTGAAAAACGACTGAAAGTGTATACAAAAATACATAACGCCTTTATGTTTTTCAGAACAAATAACAGCTTTCTCCATTTTTACATTGCTTCGATACAAAAAATGCTGCACATGCATTCCGGAGCCTTTGCCCCACAGTTTGCGGGGCCCAAATTTCTAACGGCAATTAACAATATCTGCAGCCAGCCGGTCGTAGAGCGCGCAGGTATGTACAGCCCGATGGTCATTAAGGATTTGATCCACGACGGTGGATCCGCCCTGGCACTTTTCCAACAACATAGTCCAGCACTACCTGCAGGTGCCAATCTATGCGCATCCCTTGTTGGACGGGAAATCACTGATCAGGATATAGACCTGGCCATAGAGGTACTACTGGGTAGCGACTAAACCTGTTCTACTCTACCAATACGCGCAGATCGCGTAACTTTCGGCTGGTCATCGTGTACAGGGCAAATACCTGCTCAGGCGCGTGGCGGGCCTGATCCATAACGTGGGCGCAGGCGTTAACAAATCCTGTGTTGGCGTGGGTCCATTTCTGGATGGCAACTTCCACGCTGTCATTGCTACCCATGCCCTGGAGTACCTGCGTGCTCAGGAAACTAAGGTAGGCACTTAAATCGTCCAGCAGGCTACTCTTCTCCATAGACTGCCAGTGATTGGAGGTCTTGCATTCCACCACCTGGGATCCAAAGGTATTGAAGCCCAATGTGCGCCCCAACCTGGCATACACTTCAGCCGCCAGTTCAACGTCAACCCCGGCATTCTGGGCGGCGTCAATTATGGGCAAACCAGAAGCTGCCGCCGCCGCGTCAACACATACCTCGGCAAGATGTTCGGGAACTCCGGCTTCTATCGCCTGGGCGATTTTTTTCTGCCATTTGGAATGATTTACGGCACCTCGAACTATCAACTGATGTTTTGCAAGTTTATCCAGTATGGGACGACAGTGACTTACAAGCGTATCAAGATCAAAATCGCTGCGATGATGACGTAAAAACCAGCGCGTTGCGCGTCGCCCCAATACTACCAACTGGGAAAGAAGCTCAAGCCTGAGGTGCTCACTCACCCCCGAAAGCGCTTCAAGCGCATTCCAGGATTCCCGAATTCGAAATACCGAAACACTAATGTCGTAAGCGCGCACCACATCCATACTGCTGCCACCCACAAATTCCTTCATGTGGCTGACAAATGATATGCCCATGTGGTGAACCAGGTCATTGGCAATCTGCGTAGCAACAATCTCCCGCTTGAGTGGGTGGCTAAAGATGCTCTCCCGGTATCGCTCCCGAATGCTTGGAGGAAATTCAAGTAACACTGCACGGCTCATGCTTTCATACTGATCCATGTTTGAAGCAAGTAATTGTGTCTTGATATGCAGCTTGGCATAACACAACAGCACAGCAAGCTCGGGGCGTGTTAAACCCTTGCCTTCCAGTTTACGTTCAAGCAAAACTTCATCTGTGGGAATATCTTCCAGTTCCCGACTCAGGTTTTGCTCATGTTCCAGCATATGAATCAGCCGCAGGTACTCTGTATAACGGCTTTCGCTGTGTTTGTTTGCAAGGCTCAAGGCCTGACCCTGCCGATAATTGTTGTGCAGCACCAGATCGGAAACTTCATCCGTCATTTCTACCAATAGCGCATTTCTTTGTGTTAAGTCCAGCTTACCATCGGCAACCTGGCCGTTTAACAGTATCTTGATATTTACCTCATGGTCGGAGCAATCCACACCAGCCGAGTTATCAATAAAATCAGTATTTACCGCTCCATCATTCAATGCGAATTCGATGCGGGCCTTTTGGGTCATACCCAGATTGCCACCTTCTCCGAACACGCTACACCGCAACTCGCTTGCGTTAACCCGAACAGAATCGTTAGTACGGTCTCCCACCTCCAGATCTGTCTCGGTGCTGGATTTAACGTACGTTCCGATTCCGCCATTCCAGATTAAACCTACCGGGGCTTTTAGCAGTTTATTTATCAGTTCATCGGGGGAAAGATTCGTTTCACTGATGTCGAAACACTTTTGCATCTCTTTGGATATGGGGATGGCTTTATCCAGGCGCGAGAATATACCCCCGCCTTGGGAAACAAGCTCCGCCTTATAGTCTGTCCAGGAGCTGCGGGGCAAGGCATACAGGCGTTTGCGCTCCTCAAAGCTCAAGGCTGTGTCTGGATCAGGATCGATAAATATGTGCATATGGTTAAATGCTGCTACCACCTTTAAAGCGCTGGATAACAACATACCGTTACCAAAAACATCTCCCGACATATCGCCAATTCCCAATACGCTTACGGGCTCGGTTTGTACATCAATACCGGCTTCCAGAAAATGTCTTTGTACCGATATCCATGCACCTTTGGCGGTAATGCCCATTGCCTTATGGTCATAGCCATTACTACCGCCGGAAGCAAAAGCATCCCCCAGCCAAAAGCCATAACTTTCGGCAATTTCGTTTGCCGTATCCGAAAAAGTTGCGGTGCCCTTATCCGCGGCCACTACCAGATAAGAGTCATCCCCGTCATAACGTACAACATCTTCGGGTGGCACTATCTTTGCAGCCACCAGATTATCCGTTATATCCAGTAATCCCTGAACAAATATCCGGTAACACTTGATGCCTTCGGCGATAAAGTCTTCACGACTGCTTGTCTCGCGTTTGACAACAAAACACCCTTTGGCACCCGTTGGAACAATCACTGCATTCTTAACGGACTGTGCCTTTACCAGACCGAGAACTTCTGTGCGATAATCCTCCTGCCGATCTGACCAGCGCAAGCCACCCCGGGCAAATTCCCCATTTCTTAAATGCACACCTTCCATCCAGGGGCTATAGACAAAAATTTCGTGTGCCGGTCGTGGTTCGGGTAAATCACTCAGGGCAGTCGTATCCAGTTTGAAGGACAAGTATCCCAGAGGCTTCCCTTCATCGTTGGTGCGGTAATAATTGGTGCGCACGGTGTTCTCTATCAGGGACATGTACTGGCGCAGTATGCGGTCTTCATTCAGCAACTGAACATTTTCCAACTCATCCCTGACATTTTGTAAACGCTGCTCAAATTCCTTCTCATCTGCAGGATCCACACTTTCACCTGTGCCAAAACGGGCATGAAAACACTGAATTAGCAGATCGGTAATGTGCAGATGTTTAACCAGGGTATCCGCTATGAACTGCTGGCTAAAACCAACCCTTATCTGCTTTGCGTATCGTGCATACGCGCGCAACATGGCCACTTCGCGCCATGCCCTGCCCGTCATCAGCACAAGACGGTTGTAGCTGTCGTTTTCAGCCTCTCCATACCAGATATTGATAAAGGCATCTTCAAACACATCACCAATCAGATTCAGGTCAAGAGCCTGATCCGAAGTCATGTAAAAATCCTGAATCGAATAATTTATATTTCCGGGGCAGGAAAGGCTGTAGGAATTCTCCCCAATCACTCTCAGACCCAGGTTTTCCAACATAGGCATAATGTCGGATAGCGGCAAATGTAGGCCAAGTCGATATATTTTAAGGTTTACCCGGGTATCCTCATCGCCGGAATGACGATAAAACCGCATGGCAAGATCGCGCTTTTTACTGAGTGCCTCCAGGTGTTCCACATCGTAGGCTGCGGTGCGTACAGAAAAAGATTCTTTATAGGAGGTTGAAAATGCCTTCCCATATCGTTGTACGTATGCTCGTGCTCTCTGTGCACCAAATACTTCATCCAGCGTGGATACAAAATCCTGGGACCAGTCGCGGGTTAGTGCAACGATGCGTTTTTCAAGTTTCTCCAATTGATAGTCGCGAATTTTGGCTGGATCAACCCGCAGAATAAACTGGGTACGCACCAGTATGGATTCCGAGAAAAATGCATAAAATTCGGCATCCTCTGCTCCCAGGGCTTCGCTTAACATCTCCTGTATACGAACCCGCAAACTGGTGCTGTATAACTCCCTGGGCGTATAAACCAGGCAATACACAAACAGACCATAATTGTCCTCCCGCATATACAATTTTATGCGTGAATGTTCATGGTTATAGGTCATCGACATGACCGTGCCAAACAATTCATCTTCACTGGCCTGAAACAATTCATCCCTTGGATGCGTCGCCAGTACGTGACTTAACACCTTGCCATCAAAGCCATCCATGCGCAGATTGGAGCGCGCCAGCAAGCGCTGCACCTTCTGGTTAATAATGGGGATATTTTCAGGATGTTCTGTATAGACTCGGGAAGTAAACAGACCCAGAAACCCGGATTCGCCGATAACTTCCCCTTTGGTATTCACGTGTTTGATGGCAATGTAATCCGGATACGCAAAGCGATGGACCCGGGAGCGCGTGCCAGACTTGGAAAATGTCAGCAATTCCGGCTCAAGGATGAAATTTCGTGTGCGCTCACGCAAATCCACCAGTTTTCGACTGGTGGCCGGTCGACGCAGTCTAAGTATACCCAGGGCTGTATCCGGCACCTGACTCACGACACCATCTGCGTATGAAAACTCTCGAAAGCCCAGGAAAGTAAAGTTATCCTGCAAAAGCCAGTGCAGGAATTCAGCCGCATCCAGCTTTTGCTGGTCACTCCATACACTGGATTGTTGTACATCTTTAACTAACCTTTCTACCCGGTTTTTCATGGGAGAAAAGTCGCTTACAACCTGGTGCACTTCTGCCAGTGCATCGCCAATTCTTTGATGTAAGGCCGGAAATTCCTGCGCTTCGATACGGTCGATTTCAGCGTAAATCAGCGTTTGCGCCGGACCTCCCTCAAGCCCTGCAATGTGCCCATTTTCCTGCTGAAAATGTACCACGGTGCTGCGCATAAAATGACTGGTAAGGCCGTGATGGCTTAACTGAAGCAACACCGAATCGGTAATAAATGGCATATCCTCATGCACAAGCATAACCAGCGTATAGGGGTTTTCCCAACCGTCGCGCTGCAGATTTACATTTCTAATATGCAAACCAAAAGGCTCGACTGCCCCGGGAGCGATAGATTGGGCTACGACTTCATAGAGGGTTTTGGTTGCACCAAATACATCTGACAGCTTGCGTTCGGCGAGTTCTTCTACCGGCCCATGTTCCCAGACCCGGTGTGCAAACTCTTTAAGTAAGGGCTCGTTTTTTCCGGCAGCATGTTTATCAATATAGGCATCAAGCGCCCGAGAAAAATCCACATCGTTATTGTCTTTTTTCTTCATTCAGGACCTTAGCGCGTCGGCTTATTTTACCAGCATGACGCAGCCCATGTTAAAGCACCACGCACGTCTTTAGAATAGTTTAGTATACCCGCTTACAGACTATCTATTACGGTACATTCATGAAAATACTGGTAACCGGTGGTGCCGGTTTTATCGGCTCCGCCCTGGTACGCTATCTCATAGACACCACTGATTTTCAGGTTCTGAATCTCGATAAGTTAACTTACGCTGGCAATCTGGAGTCTCTCGCTAAAATTGATCAAAACCCCCGTTACCATTTTGTTCAGGCCGACATTTGCGATGCGTCAGCCTTGCAGCAGATTATGGGAAACTTTCAACCCGATGCAATAATGCACCTGGCGGCCGAAAGCCATGTCGACCGCTCAATTGAGGGCCCCGATACGTTTATACAAACCAACATGGTAGGCACCTGCACCTTACTGGAATGTACCAGAGCCTACTGGGCCACGCTGAGTGCTACACAACAAAGCGCATTCAGGCTGCTAAATGTATCCACCGACGAAGTGTACGGAGATCTTGGGGCACGTGATCCGGCATTTGAAGAATCTACTGCATACAATCCCAGTTCGCCGTACGCCGCTTCCAAAGCCGGTGCAGACCACCTGGTACGTGCGTGGGGCAGAACCTACGGACTGCCGATAATAATCACCAACTGTTCCAACAATTACGGGCCTTTCCAGTTTCCGGAGAAGCTCATTCCACATATGATTCTAAACGCATTACAGGGTAAGCCACTGCCTGTTTATGGCGATGGCCAGCAGATCAGGGACTGGCTTTATGTCGAGGACCATGCACACGCCCTGTGCCGGGTTCTAAGTGATGGAAAAACAGGTGAGACCTATAACATTGGCGGTCTGAATGAAGTTAAAAATATCGACGTAGTGCACACCATTTGCACCCTTCTTGAGGAACTTGCACCAAAACCCGAAGGTGAAAATTCACCCTATAAAGATCAGATAGAGTTTGTGCAGGATCGACCGGGCCATGATGTGCGTTACGCAATCAACGCTACAAAAATCACGGAAAACCTGGGCTGGAAACCTGCCGAGAATTTTACCAGCGGCTTACGTAATACTGTGGAGTGGTATCTCAAAAATTCCAGCTGGTGCGAGCATATTATTGACGGTAGCTACCAGCTTGAACGTTTGGGTAAAATAGCCGCAGCTGAACAATAATAGAAGCAGTCCAGTTTATGACACAAAACCCAAAAAAGAGAAAAGGCATTATCCTGGCTGGTGGCAGCGGCACACGCCTGCACCCCGTAACGCTTGGCGTATGCAAACAATTATTGCCGGTTTACGACAAGCCAATGATTTATTATCCGCTCACCACCCTTATGCAGGCTGGTATTCGGGAGATTCTGGTTATAACCACACCTGAGGATACCCGGCGCTTTGAACGCATACTGGGAGACGGTAGTCAGTGGGGCTTAGAGATTGCGTATGCGGCACAGCCGGAACCTAAAGGCCTTGCCCAGGCTTTTATCATTGGAGAGGAGTTCATCGATTCCGGACCCTGTGTACTGGTATTGGGTGACAATTTGTTCTTTGGAGATGGCCTGATCGGGCTACTGGAAGATGCCGATAGCAAAACCAGTGGTGCTTCCGTGTTTGCCTATTCGGTAAGCGATCCGCAAATGTTCGGGGTGGTGAAGTTTGATGAAAATATGCGCGCGCTTTCCATCGAGGAAAAACCCAGCAAACCACAAAGTCGATTTGCAGTCACCGGCCTGTATTTTTATGACCCTTCTATTGTAGAGATAGCCAAATCAATAAAACCTTCGGCCCGCGGTGAACTGGAAATAACAGATATAAACAATGTATATCTGGAACGCGGCCAGCTTGATGTACAAGTGATGGGTCGAGGCATGGCCTGGCTCGATACGGGCACACACGACTCCCTGCTGGAGGCTGCGCACTACATTCAAACACTGGAAAAACGCCAGGGCCTGAAAGTTGCCTGTCCTGAAGAAATTGCCTGGACACTGGACTGGATTTCTTCTGCCCAGGTACGCACGCTTGCCAAACCCCTTATGAAAAGTGGTTATGGAGAGTACCTGATTTCCATGCTGGACTATGGCAAATGAATATTACCTATACCTCACTACCCGGTGTGGTAGTAGTTGAGCCACGCGTGTTTAGCGATGAACGTGGTTTTTTTCTCGAGACCTTTCGGGCCAGCGACTACCAGATATTACTTTCACCTGACATGTCCTTTGTGCAGGACAACCATAGCCATTCCACGAAAGGTGTTGTCAGGGGTTTACACTTTCAATCCAGAAAACCCCAGGGCAAGCTGGTACGTGTGGTGTGCGGTGAAATTTTTGATGTGGCGGTTGATATAAACCCCGATTCAAAAAACTTTGGCAAGTGGTACGGCGCGTCTCTCAGCGCTGGGAATAAAAAACAGCTCTACATTCCACCGGGTTATGCTCACGGCTTCCAGGTAATCTCAGAGGTCGCAGACGTGGAATATAAATGCACCGACTACTACGATCCGGGTGGTGAAAGCGGTCTCTTGTGGAATGATCCCCAGGTGGGTATTCAGTGGCCACTTCAAGCCGCCTTGCTGGCTGAAAAGGACCAACAGCTTCCCAGCCTGGCCATGCTGGCGGAAGCACATGAACACGGCTGCGAAGACCCCGCGCACACACCATGAACGTGTTAATTCTGGGCAAGGATGGCCAGGTTGGCAAAGCGCTGGCGCCATTGTTTCCTAAAGCGAAAATTCTTGGTCGCAGCGAACTGGATCTTGCCTCACCAGGGTCCATTAAGGCAGTTTTGCAAAAACTCAAGCCTGACATCATTATCAATGCCGCCGCCTATACGGCTGTGGATGCTGCAGAAAGTGATGCGGATCTGGCGTTCAGCGTTAACGAACATGCCGTGCAGGTGCTTGCCGAGTATGCGGCAGCAAATGACAGTTGGCTAATCCACTTTTCCACAGACTACGTCTTTTCCGGAGACAAGCCATCTGCCTACAGTGAAGAGGATGATACTGCCCCAACGGGTATATACGGCCACAGCAAACTGGCAGGCGAACAGGCGATTCAACGGCTTTGCACACGCTACTATATCTTCAGAACCAGCTGGGTGTTTGCTGAAGAAGGCGCTAATTTTGTCAACACGATGTTACGTCTTGCCCGGGAACGCGATGAACTCGGTGTGGTAAGCGACCAGGTGGGATGTCCAACCTATGCCGGTGATATCGCACAAATTGTATCTCGCGTTACCACACGACTTGTTCAGGCAGCAGAACACAACATTCCAGCAGGCATCTATCACCTGTCGGGCAATGGTGCACTTAGCTGGCACGATTTTGCGGAAGAAATTTTTCAGTGCGCGCATGCATCAGGGCTTATTACCCGCATACCCAAACTCAAGGCTATATCGACTGCTGAATATCCCACGGCCGCTCAAAGGCCTGCCAACTCGGTGCTTGATACCACGAAGCTGGAACAGGCATTGGATACGAGCCTGCCCCACTGGAGCGGTGGACTGCAAAAATTACTGGCAGCCAGTCAGGGTGCCAACCGTCGATAGGTCCATTCAGTATCTGTTCGGGTAAATTCAAAGCGATCGTGCAAACGATCTTTACGCCCTTGCCAGAACTCCATGGTTTGTGGTTCAAGCCGGAATCCTCCCCAATGCGGGGGACAGGGAATCTGTTGATTGGCATATTTTGCTTCAAGCCGTTTCACCTGTTCAAGCAAGTGCTCCCTGGAGGCCAGATCTTCGCTCTGCGCGGAGGCCCACGCACCAATCTGGCTACCTCGGTCACGGGTAGCAAAATATGCCTGGGACTCAGCCTGGCCAAGCTTTTCCACCGTACCGCTGATACGAATCTGGCGTGCCTGTACCTGCCAGAAAAACAGCAGGGCGGCGTACGTATTATTCCTGATATCCTCGGCTTTGGGGCTGTTGTAATTGGTAAAAAACCCAAAACCATTGCGGTACATACCTTTAAACAAAAGCGTACGAACGGAAGGATTGCCGTTGGCATTTACAGTCGCCAGACTAAAGGCTTCGTATTGCGCAACGCCAGCCGCTTCCGCTTCCTTCAACCACGAAGAAAAACTGGCGATCGGGTCGGCCTGTAATCCCAGGCTGCTAAAGGTATTCATTCAATACGACCCTTGTTACTTGGTGCCAAACAATTTGTCACCGGCATCACCCAGACCCGGAATTATGTAACCCTGTTCATTCAGATGGTCGTCAATTGCAGCAACATACAGATCCAGCTCGGGATGCTCCCGCCCGACAGCAGCCAAACCCTCAGGAGCGGCAACCAGAAACAGACCCTTTATATTTTTACACCCGGCATCCTTCACCATTTTTACGGTGGCATTAAAGGTACCACCAGTGGCCAGCATGGGATCAACAATAATGGCAGCGCGGTCCTGAATATCGGTGACCAGTTTTTCGAAATAGGGAACCGGTTGCAGCGTTTCTTCGTTTCGATAGAGCCCAACGACACTAATGCGTGCACTGGGAATCAATTCCATCACCCCGTTCAACATCCCAATACCTGCACGCAGGATCGGTACGATTGTGACTTTTTTACCTTTCACCTGTTGAATTTCAACCGGCCCGCACCAACCCTGAATGGTTGTTGCTTCAGTGGGCAAATCCTTGGTCGCTTCGTAGGTGAGTAACATGCTCACTTCGCTTGCCAGCTCCCTGAAGGACCGGGTACTAATATCGTTCTGACGCATCAGCCCCAGTTTATGCTGAATGAGTGGATGTTCGGTTAGATGTACTGCCATATGGCTTCTCATTTATTTCTGGAAACAATCACCCAGGACTGTATATAGTTCGTCCCAGTATGTAGTTACGCATTTTTACGCAGTTTAACAAGAATGACGGCACTTGGGCCGTAAATAGGAAATATTGTGTCGTCATCCAAAAAAGTTATAGTGGCAGCACTGATTGGCAATGGCCTGATCTCGATTGCCAAATTTACCGCTGCAACCATAACGGGCAGTTCTGCCATGTTATCGGAAGGCATTCATTCCGTTGTTGATACGGGTAATCAGGTACTGCTTTTATACGGACTCAAACAGGCCCAAAAGCCCCCGGACGAGTTGTTTCCGTTCGGACACGGCAAGGAAGTGTATTTCTGGAGTTTCGTCGTGGCCATACTCATTTTTGGTATTGGCGCAGGCATATCCATTTATGAAGGCATCTCACAGGTATTAAACCCACACGCCATTGAAAGCCCGAACGTTAATTATCTGGTGCTTGGCATAGCACTGATTATAGAAGGTGCTGCCTGGTATCTGGCATTTCGGGAGTTCAGGAAAATAAAGGGCGAAAGGGGATATATGGAGGCGGTTCGTCGTAGTAAAGACCCCTCTGTATTTCTAATTCTGTTTGAGGATAGCGCAGCGATGCTTGGCCTGATGATTGCTGCAATCGGCGTGTATATGAGTTCAAGTCTGGGCTATTTATGGCTGGATGGTGTGGCGTCAATTTTCATAGGCTTTGTTCTGGCAGGAACGGCAACCTGGATAGCCGTAGAAACCAAGGGATTGTTGATTGGCGAGCGTGCCAATATCGACATAGTAAATGGAATTCACTCCCTTACCGCAGACTTTGCGCAAGTTAACAAAGTGCACGAAGTGCTAACCATGCACATGGGTCCAGAATTTATTCTGGTAAATATCAGCGCCAAATTTTCGGATACAGCAACTGCGCTTGAAATCGAATCTGCGATAGAAGAGATGGACAGGGCCATCAAAGCATCCTATCCCCGTGTAAAACGCGTTTTTATAGGCGCAAAGCGAACACCCGCAACAGGCGCCTGATACATCAGCCCAAAATCAGCATACCCAGCATTTTGTCCAGGGAGGTAAGCTCAATTCCCAGGCTTTCACAGGCAGGTACTGCGTCAACATTGTCATCATGATCCAGCACACCCAGCATGGCTCTTGTAACCGGTGGTGAACTCGATAGTTGTTCCAGTATCCAGGCCAGTCCGAAACCCAGCGAATAAGGCAAGGACACAATACGCGGTACTTTACCAAGCACCTGTGCTGCTCTCAGGGTAAGCGCTTTGCGGCTGAGACTCTCAGGGCCGGAGAGCTCAAGTATTCTGGTGTGGGCCAACTCACACGCCAGGCCACGATAAAGGGCCTGTTCAACGTCCCCGGCAAAAATTGGCTGCTCGAGGCTTGCCCCGCGCAACAAAAAAACCACTTTGGAATTCGCCCGACGTTTCAGCGAAGCAACCGCATAATCCCCTTCGCCCAACACCATAGGCACGCGTAGTATCAGGGAGGGAATTGCCCCTTCTGCCAATATTTTTTCTGCCCTTCCCTTGGACGCCAGACAGGTATTTTTTGAGTTTTCATCTGCCCCGGCGATACTCACGTACACAATGCGCGCAATCTCCTTACCCTGGGCGGCACTTAATAAAGCCCGGGTAGTTTCTTCCTGTGCCTGCACATACGTGCTGGTGGCGGTTTCCTTGATTATGCCCACAAGGTGAATCACCGACCTGCAGGAATCAAGCGTTTCGGCCATGGCACCCGCATCGGCATAATCATGCACCCGAATAGATACGTTGGTAAAATAGTCTTTACCCTGCAATTCCTTTCGCAATACCTTCGCAGCACGCTCTGAGCGCACCAGAGCGGTAACCGGCACTTTGGGTGCAAGGCGCAATATCATGCGTCGTCCCAAATTACCATTTGCACCGGTAATTAATACCGGGCCTCGAATGTCGGGTGAACTTGATGTTAAATGAGTGCTCATAAACTTTAACTAACCAGAGATTCCTTGAGTATAAATCAGAATACCTATGCTGACGCTGGCTAATTTGCTTACTTTTATCCGCCTGGTACTGATATTGCCGGGCGCTTATGCCATAGATAACCAGCTCTGGTTTTGGGCTATTGGAATATTTAGCATGGCCGTACTCAGCGATATTGGCGATGGAATAGCGGCACGCCGACTCAATCAAACCAGCAAGGTTGGTGCATTATTCGACCATACCACCGATGCTGCGTTTGTTAGTGTGAATCTCTCCGCCCTTGTATTGGCTGGCGATATTCCTTTCTGTCTGCCCATACTGATAGTGCTGGCCTTTGCCCAATATGTGCTGGATAGCAAGGCGCTTGCGGGCCAGGCTCTGCGAATGAGTATTCTGGGGAGGTACAACGGTATCGCCTATTTTGTATTGTTGGGAATCGCAATAGCGCACTACTTGCCCGGCTTCAAATGGATACCCTCACAGCTTGTGTACGCCATGGGATGGATACTGATCATCAGCACTGTGTTATCGATAATGGATCGCGCATGGGCGCTCATTCAACTCAGGCGTAACAAGGCTAAAGAGGCCGCAAAAGGATAAAGAGCTGCGGCCTAGCCAAACAGTTCTTTATTAGCCTTCGGCAGAAATATCAGCCCAATCACTGCATTAAATGATACAAAGAAGGTGTGCATCACCAGGCTAAATGCGCCTACCTCGGGATAGTCAGGAAACAATACCGTCCACAACAACAGGGCACCCGCATGAAAAGGCAGTGGAAGTGCCGCGGCAAGAAATATAACTGGCAAGAAGGCCAGCATCTGGCCAAAACCTACGGGTACATTAAACAGTTCCAGTGCCAGGGTATAAACCACCACCGCCATCAGCAGGTTGGGCAGTTTAAAGAGCAGTAACAGTAGATAATTTAAAGGTCTGGCTTGCCTGAAAGCCCGCAGAAGCGGTTTGTCCCTTAGTGTTGAGCCCGAGAATATTCGGCCGGAAAAATACATTAGGTGAACTGGTATATAGAGTAAGGCTACCATAAATACCGCAGGCAAAATTCGGTTAAGCGGCAGCTGTGTAGAGGCTGCATTAACCAGATCCATATACAGGATTACACCCACACAGGAAATAATTAGTAGTTGGTATATTTCAACGATACCCAAGAATATCATCGATGATAAGGCTTCCCACCCGGGAACTTTATGGCTACGTAACAAATACAGTGACATGGCGCCCTTGCCCACCTGTTCATTTACCAGGGATAAAATGTAGGCACTGGCGCGAATGGGCAATATCTGAACCAACTTTATATCGGCGGTATTAAACCAGCGAATAGTGCGCCAGGTAGCATGGGAATCCACCAGAAAAAAGAATATGGAATAGGGAATCATCAGCGACAGCCACATGACCCAATCGGCACCGGCAAAAAACTGTATCAGGTACTCTTGCGGGCTTAAGTCAAGCCTTGCCGCAGCTACTTCCACCCGACCATACACAAGGTAGAAACATCCGAAAGCCAGTAACCAGGTAACAATCCGCATCACTATGGACTTGGGTTTTTTATCTACCCTGATTTCACCTGCTTCTTCGCTCATTGCCTGTCCCGCTATAACTTAGAATGTACCATTTGATAGTATCCATTCACTGCGGGCAGCGCCAGCTGGCATTTTCATCCAAACAAATATGTCTTGTTCGGCCCGGCGCTAAACCTGGCTAGGGCGCGATGACTTTGCGATACAGATGCCATGTTGAGTGACCCAGTATCGGCAACACTGCAGCCAGCCCAACCAAAAACAAGGCAGCACCAGCCGCCAGGGCAGCCAAAACAACAAGGCCCCAAACGGCCATCACCAGTACGTTGGACCCTACTGCTCTGATCGAAGTTTTAATGGCAGTGAGCATGGTCGTTGGTTTATCCAGCAGCAGCGGGAAGGCCACTACCGAAATAGCAAGTGCTGCAACGGCAAACAGAAAACCCACCCCAACCCCATACATGATTAGCGCGCCACCTCTTTGGGTTGTTAGCAACTGACTGACAAACTCATCTAACGTCGAGGGTAGATCTGTTGTGTACAGACCAAAATAGATCAACTCCGCCATATTCAACCAGCTAACGTAAAGCAGCATCATAAAAATGGACAGGCCAAGTATCGGCGCAAAGGCCGAGGTATGAATAAAATTGAAAGCTGAGCGCCATCTGATATCCAGCCCGAGTTCAATGCGTCTACTCATTTCAAGAACGGCGGTGCAAACGATAGGACCCAGCAATGTAAACCCCCCAACCATTGGAAAAATCATGTAATGCAGGTCATCACGTATCAAAAACTGAGTAAACAACAGTGCAAACAATGGGTAATAAATAAGCAGTAGTACAGCGGAGCTGGATGGTTTTGACATGAAGTCGTTGTACCCTGCACCAAGCGATGACCACACATCGCTCAGGGTAAGTTTGCGAATTTCAATCTCGTGGCTCGATATTTGAATATCGTGAAAAAGTCTTGTTTCTGCCATGGTTAGATCCTCCCTGGAACCCGTGTCTGGCGAACCGGGTAAAAGTGAGCAACTGTTCAGTTCAGCTCACCAAATTAGAAGAATACCTGACTACGGTATGTGCTACCTCGACCATACACCTCTTGAACAAGCGATTCCATGACTAGTGAGAGTGCATTATATCGCGTAATTCACCCGGATCGGTAAACAGATCACCACCCGCTCTTGTTCGCCAGGTTTCACCGTCACCCACGGCAGCTTCCGGCACGTGAATACCAATCACCTGATCCGGCTGTATACGGTTATGCAAAATCGCCTCTCCCCGATCCAGTCCCAAAAACCAGTACGGCGGGAAAGCTGTGTGGGTGTGTTTACGATCAAGAAAGGCCTGTTGTCGGGCAAACTCTGCATCTATCGGATCGGCATCACCCATATGCATCACCACCGGAAATCCATCCAGATCAACACGAAACAACAAATTTGTGATAGCAGCATGCCGAGCACCACCCGAGTGCGGTACCGCGATAGCCTCAATTTCAATATTTCCCAGACCAAGTTTCACTGCACTGTCTCCGGGAGAAAGAGCGACAGCATGTAAACGGACCGCCAATTGTGCTTGCTGTGGTCCCGCCAGTTTTAGCAGTGCATCCACTACCTGCGTTGAGCCATACAGATGCACTGCACTTTGCGCTCTCAAATAAGCCAGTGTTGGCTTGGGAGAAAAATGATCCCCATGTACATGGGAGAAAATTAGTGCATCCACGCCATCATAGGGTGGAGTACCTGCCATCATGGCATCGCGTGTAGGGGTATTTACCAGAACATAGGTGCCGTAGCTACTGTCGTAAAAGGCATCAAATAATACCTTTAGCTCGCCATGACGCACCAGAATACCTTCATTACCCAGGTAGCGGGCATCAGCCTGGTCTTCATGCGAAAACGCCGGATTATTCAGCAGCAGAATTACCAGCGCACCAACTATTCTAATCATGAAACTACTACCCAGGTGAAAACATGCACCGAAGCTTAACGGTCTTTTCGCTCTGCACCAATACCCCAGCGCTCGCGCAATATCGCACAATTTTATGTAAATATATCTTATATGATATATTTATTACATTATTTGTAATTTTTTATCACATATGATAGCTACTCTACGTTATTCGACAATCACATGTACTATCATATAAGCTATAATCTAGACTAAATATCCTAAATAGTAGCAGATAAGATAGAATGAAAATTACCAACACAACTCCACACCTCAGCACACTGGAAGAGTTAGGCAGACGCCTTGCACTAACCAGAAAACAGCAGGGATACACTCAGGCTCGCCTTGCAGAAGAAGCTGGCCTGGGCGTAATCACCATTGTAAGAATCGAGAATGGCCAGGATGCCCAGTTCAGCTCCTGGATAAAAATATTTGGTGTTCTGGATAAAACGCCGGTAATAGATGCACTTCTCCCCGAACAGATTTTGTCCCCAATGTCGGAAGTACAAAAACAAAGTCGACGCAGTGGCAAAAAGGCCAGAAGCCAACATTTCTGGGGTGATGGTAAGTCATGACCACAGCTACCGTGCAACTTTGGGGGACTACCATTGGATATGTATCAATGGGCAGCACCGAAAGTTTTGCTCGTTTTGAATACGACCCCGATTTTGTCAGAAGCGGAATTGAACTGGCACCCTTTACGATGCCTGCCAAAAAGGGCGTAATTTACAGCTTTCCAGATCTTCATACTCGCGCCTTCCACGGCTTACCGGGAATGCTTTCGGACAGTCTGCCCGACAAATACGGGAACCGCCTGATCGACGTGTGGTTGGCTCGAACTGGCCGTCCGGCAGAAGATTTTAACGCCGTCGATCGCCTGTGTTATGTAGGCAAGCGGGGTATGGGAGCGCTGGAATTTATACCCGCTAATGATTCTCCCAATGACCCCTCAAAAGAGCTTCACATACGCGAGCTGGTTGAATTGGCATCCATCGCTTTCGCAGAAAAAGATGCCCTGCACACAGAACTTGATAAAACCGCTGGCGAAGGATTGCTGGACATTCTCAGTGTGGGTGCATCAGCAGGTGGTGCGCGCGCAAAAGCGGTAATAGCCTACAACAGGGACACAGGATCGGTGCGCTCAGGTCAACTGGATTTACCCCCCGGTTATGAGCATTGGCTGATAAAATTCGACGGTGTGCAATTTAGTGGTGATTGGGGGATCGCAGACCCGGCAGGTTATGGACTGCTGGAGTTCAGCTACTACAAAATGGCACTGGAATGCGGTATTCAGATGATGGAGTCTCGCCTGTTCAATGAGAACGGACGCAGCCATTTCATGACACGCCGCTTTGACCGACCCGATACCACAAATGCCGGGAACACCACCACAGACAAACTTTTTGTTCAAACCCTGGCAGCAATGCGACATTTCGACTACTTTGAAACCGGTGCACATTCCTATGAACAGATCATCATGAGCATGCGAGAACTGAACATGCCTACAGCAATGATAGAACAGCAAGTTCGCCGCACAATCTTTAATCTGGTGGCCTGCAACCAGGATGATCATGTCAAGAATTTTGCGTTCGTCATGAATCGCCAGGGACAATGGTCGCTATCCCCTGCCTACGACCTGTGCCACGCACAAGGAAGTGAGTTTACCCGGACACATCAGTTGAGCCTTAATGGCAAACTGAATAATTTCAGTATGGCCGACCTGAAACATCTGGAAGAATATGCGGGTTTACCCAGAAATTCCCATAAAGATATACTAAAACGAACCGTGGATACTTTTGCCGGGTGGGATAAGCTTGCAGTCACGCTCAAAATACCTGAGCGTCTCAGGATACATGTTAAGGATACCCAGCGAATGCACTGGCGCTAATTATACGAGAAGCAAACGAGAACCACACGAGAACCATTGCTATGAAACGCAGATCACTTCTTGCAGGAACCGTTGGAGTAGCAGCGCTTGCCACCGGCGCCGCTGTACTGTGGCGCCCGGAGGACAAGGGCGCACCTCATGATGCCTATTTTTCAAAACTAAACGCACTGCTAAAGCGCGATGGCCCTGGACGGCCAGTCATGTTGATAGATACCGAGCGCATGAACCACAATATTGATGTGCTCACCAATTCAGTTGGGCCGGATAAAACCTACCGCGTGGTGGTCAAGTCCTTGCCGAGCGTACCCCTGCTACAGCATGTTATGCAAAGGGCCAAGACGGACGCGCTAATGGTGTTCCACCAACCCTTTTTGAATGCGATTGCGGAAACATTTCCCCGGGCAGATACCCTGATCGGAAAACCGTTACCGGTGAGTGCCGTGCGCACCTTTTATAAAAAGTTGGGCAACACACCATTCAATGCAGAAAACCAGGTGCAATGGTTGGTAGATACCCCCGAGCGACTATTACAATATCAAACTCTGGCCCGGGAGCTGGGCATTAAAATGCGGATCAATCTGGAGCTGGACCTGGGTCTGCACCGCGGTGGTTTTGAAATTGCAGCCTTTGATACCGCTTTAAAAATCATGCAGGAAGACTCCACACATTTGCAATTTTCCGGTTTTATGGGTTACGAGCCCCATCTCACAGGATTAAAGGCTTCACTGGACCAGCCTTCCGTGCAAAAAGTATTGAATATATATCGTGGTTTTCAGGACAAAGCCCGAAGTGCGGGCATCAGTGTAGATCAACTAACGTTGAATGGTGCGGGTAGCCACACCCTGCGCATTTATGAGCGCGATAATACCATGAATGATTTATCCGCAGGTTCGGGTGTTGTAATGCCAACGGATTTTGACACCTACCATCTTTCCGAAAACCGACCGGCCCTGTTTATCGCAACTCCTATACTCAAGCGTTATGATGATCTGATTATTCCGGGTGATCCGTGGTTTACCGACCTACTGCCCAAGTGGAACCCTAACATGCAGCGTTTGTACTATATCTACGGTGGCTATTGGAAAGCACGCATGGTTTCACCTCCAGGTGTGCCTGCACCATTGTATCAAAGCACCAATCAAAGCCCGATCACCACTTCAAAACGCGTGGATTTACAGGTAGATGACTACATGTTTTTGCGGCCCACCCAGAGCGAGCACGTGATGTTGCAATTCGGGGATTTGCTGCCTGTTAAAGACGGGGAGATTAGCGAGCGATGGCCGGTATTTCAACAAACATAACCTAGTCTGACAACCCGGGGCAGCTACCCCCGGGAAGTAGTCCCATCAGGATGTAAAGACTTTGCTGGATCATATGAGCGATAGCCCAGTAGCCTTGCCAAAGGTGCCAACACTACTCGCATTACCACCATTCCCAACTCGGGTATGTCTGCCATATGTGTGTCGCAAATCGGATCAATGACCGACATCTGTAACAATATCCCTGGGCCACCAGCGTCTAACACCGGATAAAGCTGCACCAGGCACGCGGCAAATGTCTGCGGCATGACGGGACCCTCCCCGGCAATCACAACGGGAACATCGGTTGGGTTGAACGGACGGTGGGCGGTGAGGACCGGGACTCGCAATTCTTCCCCAGGCCCAATCGTGACCACGCCAGATTCAAGTTGCACTGACAAGTTACCGCTCTCAACAATAAAGTGCTCTTCAAAGTGTTCGTGATAGTGAAAAGGCGGGCCCGCAGCGTGTGGCGCAATTATCAGGCGCGACTGCACCCATGCCCTTGAATCGACAGCCAGAATTTCCTGATGAAATCCTTCAGCATCGCTACCGAATACATCACCGGCAACGGGGTAAGTGTTTGGGTCGGGTGCATTTTCAGCAAAGACGATAAGGTGCAGAAAATTGCCTATAACCAGGTATGCGATCAAGCCAGCCAGTGCCAAGAAAAACATGCGACGACGTTTGGATACAGAAATTAGGGGCATAGGATGCTCCTCACGGACAAAAAATAAAATGGGTCTCCTAAACGCCTGCTTCAGAGCCCTGCACAAAAAACATCTGAACGAGAAGGATGGTATCCATATATCCATGGGCAATAATATTCACCCAGAGATTACGCTGCACCTTATAATAGGCAATCGCCAATGCCAAACCCATAAAGGTCGTTTGCCCCACACCCATCCAGCCCCAGTCAAAATGAATCAGCCCAAAAATAACCGCGCTGGTTAACACAGCGATGGTACGCATCGTGCGCTCATTTACATTCGAACCCAGCTCTTCCAGGCGCGTCATCAAAAATGCGCGATAAATGACCTCCTCCCCAAAGCTGGAAACAATATACACGCCGATCAATGCCACAATTAGCATAGGCAGGTTTTGATAGAGGTAGTTGTAGGTACTCATATCAGCACTCTCGGGAATACCGACAATATTTGCCATAACAATAGAACCAAGCACAAATGCAGCAAGCGCTACACAAAACACCACAACTGATTGCCACAATATTCTAATCGCAGATTCCCGTTGCGGCCTGCCAAAAACCAGTCCGAAATGACTCCAGTTCTGACCACGCAGGCGCAGGCCCAACCAAACGAGTATTAACATAAAGACGTTAATCACCCAGGCAACACTTTGTCGTGCAATAGCGCCCTCGCCTACCAAGGGCAAAATGAACACAAAACATGCCAGTGGTATGGCAGCGAGCACCAAAAGCTCACCGACCTGCGCGGATCTATTGTTTAACAGGGCATCTCTCAAATTGTTGTTAGGCATAACGTGGCTCCTCAACCACCGGGCGATACACCAGGGGCAGACCAGACAAAAATCAATCCGTAAAAAAGTACCATACCAAGAAATAGCGTCGATGCTACTCTGCCTCGCCCACGCGAGAAAAATGCTACCACCACCAGGGCTGCGAAAATCATATTCAAAACATTGGCTTTCCCAAACCAGCTGTCACCATATTGAAAGACATTGAGCAGGATGCCGTCGATCGTTACCAGTGCAAACGGTATCAGTGCTAATCGGCCATGACGTTGGAAGTCATCGATCAGTGGCAGGTTTCTGGCGCGCTCACGCGGGCCCGGAAGGATAAGCCCCGCGGCAAGGAAGAGCAGCGTCACGTGCCACAGTACTGGGCCGAACTGGCTCCATGTCCAGATTACCTCAAGCTCGTTGAGGTCCCACAGGTAGAAAAAATATTGTACATGTACCAGAAAGATCCAGGCCGCCCAGGTTGCGGGTAGCCAGTGCAATCGGGCATTCTCCCGGTTTCTGATGGCGGCCACGAGCTCGCTGAGTATCTGTGTAATGCCAAGGCCCAGTACGAGGGACAGCGGAATAGCAAGCAGTTCAAATTCTGTCAATGTCGACTTCCGGGCAATTTTTGGACCTACTTAGCCACACTACATCCATTCAATTAGGCAGCCTCTTAAGAAATTTCAGTACATCTTCAGCCGATTGTTGGGGAATTTCTTCCATGGGCATATGGCCTACATCATCATAAACCACCAAAGTGGTATTCGCGATGGCTTCATCGAACATATAGGCCACATCAATCGGAATGAGCGAGTCTTCTCTACCCCACATAACAAGAGTGGGTTGGGTAAATATGTCCGCATCAACCGGATCATAGTCAGCCCTCGTGCCGGAAAACCTGCTTAGTGTCGCCTCTCTTGTTCCTTCGCGAAGTGCCAACTCATAGTACCTGTCGATTAGCTCATCCGTCACGACGTGCGAATGATTATAGGCAGACTCCACACCTTGCTTTGTTAGATAGTAAGGGTCCATGTATTTGGAAATAGCGCGAAACCAGCTTTGACCCAACAACGTAAAGACTAACGGTGATTCCTTTTCTTGCCCTGCTGTTTGTTTTGCTCGCATAACACTCACTGCCTCCCAGAACCGCGGGAAACCGCTGGCGTCAACCAGTATCATGGCATTCACTTTTTTGGGATAGGCCATGGCAAATTGCCACGTTACCCCTCCGCCCATGGAGTTACCACCCAGAGTGAACTCGTTGATATTCAAGTGCTCAACAACCGCATTAACCGTTTTTACTTGCCCTTCGCCTGAATAGTCCTTGTCTGGAGTTGCGCCGGTTAAACCATGCGCGGGTAAGTCCATCGTAACGATTCGGTAGTCTTGTCCGAGTATTTGAACCCAGGGTTCCCAGGTGTGTAGTGATGCATTTGATCCGTGCACCAAAACCACTGGGGGACCAGACATATTCCCCTGGTCCCGGAAATGTACCCGTGCACCATTATCCATAACAAGAAACTGTGAAGCTTCGTTAGCATACTTGGCGTCAACAATGCTTGCGGGAATTTCACCTTTGTAGATATAGATAGCGAATGCGGCTATCAAGGTGAGCAAAATGAGCAAACTTATTCGAAAAATTTTCATAGGGCTGATAATTCGTATTTGGCGTTCACTTTACAAGAACTTTATCGATGTATGAACCGTTTGACTCAAATCAAAGCATAGGATCAGTCAGTCTGTTCATCGAACATGGATTGGACAATCCCCGGTGCGGGCCATGCTGGCGCATTGATGGGGATAAAAAGTTTATACCACACGCAAGATGAACACGGGCAACAATTCCAGTAAACTTGCCTTTTCATGGAATACACGCCCCGATGGCACAGCTGGATAGCGCGGCCCCCTCCTAAGGGTTTGCCCATATACTCAAACTGTTGTTTTTTAACAATTAATTTTTAATATATATCAGTCATAGTGCATATATAGTGCACACGTAAGCATTTGATTTAAAGATTACCAGCAGGAAATGTCGCTAGGCTAGTGCCATTTTCTTATATGAATCAGCTTGTGATATATCATGTTTTGCTAGTGCTACAGCCTCATAGAGAAGCGAGCAGGGCTCACATCGCCTTAAAGGCCGTTACATTAGGTTTCGACGCCGTGCTCACCCCCTCCGCCAACCAATAATATAACTCTATGCTTTCTATAGGTTAGCTTCAATTAGTCTTTGTTTAGCTATAGACTCTATAAGTAACCCTACACAGAAAAACTCAACCCTGCTTCGTGAAAGCAATTCAATTCACCATGAATCTACCCACTTTGAGAACCATTCATGGTCAATGAAAGCACAATTCTAAAGAAGGATTATCGCTCAAGACTTTTCTGAAGAATTCTCATTTGAACAAATGATTCATTTGCGAATTCATTCGTTGGTTCTACCTGCAACCAGAAACCCAATTTTCCTATTAGTGATTCCAAATAGTAAGCATTACCTATCTTGGTTTTGCTTACATGAGACAGAAAACCAAATTTTCTTATAAAGTGAACTTCTTGTCGTAGTTTTCGCTTCGTAGCTCTAGGGAGTCGTAGTGCTTCACCGGCCACCGATAATCCCGTCACAATCCGCTGTCCTGGCTTGGTATGCAATCTAGTTTTCTCACCATTTACGGTTAGTCCGTAGCTATCAACAATACTACTTACTATACCCACATATTTTACAGGTATGTAAGCTCCGGAAAACGTTAGATCATCTGCATACCTAGAATAGGTTAAGCCATATTTTTTCGACAATCTCAAAAACCTTTCGTCTAAACCCGCTAATAATAAATTGGACAGACAAGGGCTAGTAGCTGAACCCTGTGACAGTTTTTTTTCGTAACAGCACATTGCTGAAAGATAGAAAGCGACATTATTTGAATATCCTAGAGAGGAGAAATAATTAACTACCCAGTTAATGGGGATTGAGGGAAAGAAATTCTCCAAATCCATTTTCAGTAAAACTTTTTGGGATAGATGATTGGCTGCGTTTGTCACAATGGATCTTCCCTTGGTAAATCCATGGGCACTAGCGCTTACGGGTCGATCTTGCAAAATATGCCTATAAATCCATTTTTGGCAATGTAGTAGCGAGGGGTAGGGCGAAATTATTTCTCTCTTCCCCCCTCTCCTTTTTGGTATGGAGAATTTTCGACTAAAAGATTCAGGCGAATTAACAATCTTAGCAAGAACGTCTCCCCGTAAACCCAGCAGTCTTGAAAGGTGTTCAAATTCAAATATTACGGGGACTCTATTTTTCTGTAGCTTCCGAATATAGGGGATATACTCAGCGATAACGCTCTCTGAAATACCTCTGTTTTCAAAATAGCTAAGCCACCATTGGGTTGTTTTTCTACCAGACATAAAAATGACCTACAGAAGCTACCTTCTATACTCTGCGTGAGCGCATAAGACTTTTTGTTAGCGAATACGCTAACAAAAAGTAACTTAAGCGCTGTCTCAAGTGCGCCCTTCAGCGTACTTGGGACACCATACAAATGATGTTAATCATTTTATGGTCTATGGTTAACGGGAACCTTATCCCGGGGAGCGACTACACTCCAACGTACTAGCTTCTGCAAGCCATGTTCCTCAATCTACACTTTCTTCGTTCATAAAAAAAGTTCCTTTATCAAGTATGCGAATATTAGGGATATATGGATCGTCAAGTGAATGAGGACCCACCGTTAAGTGCTCTGGTACTTCTCGCCACTTACGAATCCCAGCTATTGGCTCGATACGATTAATATAATCCCTTCCTGTCTTCGTTAAAAACACTACTCCCGCGTCATCTTCTCCTGCCAATTTTTCTGAGAAAAGAGTTTCTGTAGATCTTGCAAACTCGGTAAAGCTCATCATTGATCTCTTAAAAAGAGTAAAAGCATCCAATTTGCCATGCGCTTTCAAGAGTTCTGCAAGAATTCTTCTAGTGGATCGTTTCAGCTTAATCATACATCACCCATTGCTCTAGTTAGCAGGGTACTCCGTTCGTCACTGTTGAGATAGAAAGGCCACCAGAAGATTGGGAATACGTTATTTGGTGTATTCCCTTCCTCCCTGCAATAAAGTGATTCTGCACATCCGAAACCAAGGCTTGGCAAGTCTGTGTCCTTATATGATTGAAGAAGTATAGATTCTAAATCACGCATGAGTGAAATCATTGTCTCTACAATGCTACTCTCATAATAGTCAGTAATTCCTCTGGGAAGACTAATAATTGTAGAAGAATCAATACCAGCAGCACGTACTGCTTCTATTCCCTTCTCTGTGGCGATTAGGACCTTTACTCTAACCGAATAATCCTCAATCCCGGCGTTGGAGAACGTGCTCCTAATGTTTCTTACCCTATTGATTGCTGTATTCCCGCTTCCCAAAAACTCATCAATCAATACAATATCCTTGTGAGCGTTTGACCGCCCATATGCACGAAAGGCGTGAGAAAATTTATTGACTCGCACATAATCACGCCACCCCAAGTCCTCGAGCATGGGTTTTAAGCTGTAGAGTAAATATTGAGAACTATCTGCGTCTGAATCCGCTGCCATCGATACCAGTTGAGTACTACCGTCGCTGAGTTCAATATCGTCCTTAATATCAGCTACCAGTTTTTCTAAAAGCGTAGAATAGTCTCTATTAGAGAAATAGCAAAATCGATCAATCAACTCGACAACAAGTTTGCGGTGTGCATCAGTCGGGCATTCGGTAAATAGCAAGCTATGCAACGCCTCTACTTTTTTCACCAACCAAGGTTGCTTTTTCTGAAGATTGAAAATTAGATGAAAATCCTCGCTCCGATCGAACTTCATTTACATTCCTCAAATTTTGCACAGACTGAGAAAACAGCTATAGTCACCTAACAACAGCGCTGAACCCCCATATTCTGCACTAATTGAGACCCCAAGGACAAGCCTGCTGAACTGTTACAAAAAAACCTCTACACATTGCAGACATAATTATGCTTTTGGCTTCCCATCTTATAGAGTATTTACTTTTCCTCCACGCGATGTGGTCGGGAAAAATACACATTCTAAGTAGAACGTGAGCAATTCAGTGTCAAACTCCAGCTAGAGTTCCAAAAAAACTAGATCAGACATATATCTAGAAAACTTCTCATGGATAAAATCGGTGCTAGTTTGCCGGTTGGATGAGGTGCACAATGAATCAATAAAATTAGTGTTGCGCCTCGATTAATACAACATTAGTCATTTTTCTTCGTATGCCTCATCGTTTTTTGAAGCCAGAGTTCGCCATTATAATCTGCCAGGTTGCAGCACATATATGCAGGAAGGAAGTCGGTGAGCGCGTCTTCGCTAATTGCGTAAATGTGCACCAATAAAATTGGTTACACCTGATATAAGTATGCCTGAAACCCTATAAATGTTTCCCTGATCGCCTTCGTTGAGCCAAATTCTCGTGCTGCATCGCTTATCGTGTTGTACTTCAATTCGATGAGGCTGGTCATTTTGGTGAGAGCGAGTTCATGCACGCCATCCTGGATATATTTACTGAGTATGAAATCGATAAATTCCCGCTGTTTATAATCTGAAAAGGCTTTCGCTATTGCAGATTTAGCCGACTCTACCCTTTCTTTCCGTGTATGCGTCGCTGTAGCGTAAGCGACATAGGCCAGGACGTCGTAAACATCGCTATCCTTGGCGTCGATAAGGTCTTTCATACTATCGAGTTTCTCGGCGTCATAACCAGCTTCAGACATCTCTTCCAGCAACTTCTCACGGGTCGTCGGGTTACTCCATATTGCTCGCAGTTGATCTTCACCCTCAAAGAACTGCGGTAAGTCATCGAACATTCTCTCTACAAACTCTTTGGCCGTTATAGGCTTACCTCCCGCACTCCAGTACATGACAGAGGAGATATGCCTTATCTCTCGGGTCTTCCCATCACTAAGCTTGATGACAATTTTTTCACTACAGGTACAAGGAGCATTACCGCAATCTTCACAGACCTGGGTTTCGCATGTACAAGGGTTTGTCCCACAGTTGGGGCACGGAGGTTTCTCACAGACACAGGGTTCATTTCTACACTCAGCACACACCTTCGTACAAACACACGGGTGAAACCCACACACAACGCAGGGTGTGGCGTCACAAGTACAAGGGGTGTTACCACAGGTGTCGCAGCTATCGGGGGGTAGTGGTTCTCCATCCCACTCGGGGTCTGCAAAGTTGTAATGCGCTTTCACAAAATCGAAGACTGTGAAGAAATCCTTGCCCTCGTAAACACGTGTACCCCGACCAATGATCTGCTTAAATTCGATCATGTTGTTACAGGGGCGCATCAATACAATGTTGCGAATATTTCGCGCATCTACACCAGTCGATAACTTACGAGAGGTGGTTAGTATAGTGGGGATGGTTTTGTCGTTATCTTTGAAGAGCAACAGATCTTTTTCACCCGCCTTGCCATCATTTGCTGTTACGCGAACACAGTAGTCAGAGTTACTTGTCCAGCCACGCTTGACTGCATATTGGTTGATATAGTCACGAACGTTACCTGCGTGTTCCTGGGTGGCACAGAAAACAATGGTCTTTTCCTTGGGGTTAATCTTGTCCATCCAGTATTGCACGCGTTTCTCTTCACGCTCGGGGATGGTAATGATTCTATTGAAGTCACCTTCCTTGTATAACCTGCCCGCCTCGGGCTCACCCTTTACCACCACACCATCACCAGGCGTATAAATGTACTCATCCATCGTCCCGACAATGGGGTGAACCTTAAAGGGCGTGAGGAAGCCATCATTGACACCCTCTTTAAGGGTATAGCTATAAACAGGCTCTCCAAAGTAGCTGTAGGTATCAACGTTGTCTTTGCGCTTGGGAGTTGCTGTTAACCCCAAATGAACAGCAGGAGATAAGTAATTCATGACATCACGCCAACTGCTTTCGTCTTTAGCACCACCACGGTGACACTCATCGATAACAATGAAATCGAAGAAGTCTTCCGGGTAGTCACCAAAGTAGGGAGCATCATTTCCCTCTTCATCTTTACCACTCATAAAGGTCTGGAATATAGTGAAGAAGACGCTGGCGTTCTTTGGCACGCGGCCTTTCTTTTTGATTTCATCGGGAGCAATACGCACGAGGGCATCATCACCAAATGCAGCGAAGTCGTTAAAGGCTTGGTCAGCCAAAATATTGCGATCAGCCAGGAACAGAATGCGTGGTCTTTTCCTGGCAGACTCCGGTGTTTTCTGTGCGTTGACACTCCAGTGACTATTGAATAATTTCCACGCAATTTGGAAGGATATAGCGGTCTTACCAGTGCCTGTAGCGAGGGTTAGCAGAATGCGTTTGCTACCCTGTGCAATGGCCTCTAGCGCGTTGTTAATGGCGTTCTCTTGATAATAACGCGGTGCCCAACTGCCACTCTTGGTGTCGAAAGGAATGGTTGCAAAACGCTTTCTCCAGATGCTCGCGAAGCCCGGTTCCATGCTTCCATCGGCGGGGCCAAAGGTAAGTTTCCAAAGTTGCGCAGGGGTCAGATAAGCGTCAACTAGCGACTCATCCCCAGTGAGCATATCAATCTGGTAAATCTCATGACCATTGGTGGCATAGGCAATACGACACTGCAGACGTGTAGCATAGTCTTTGGCTTGCCGAACACCCTCTGTGTAAGATAGCCCTTCTCGTTTGGCTTCCACCACCGCCAGCTTACGTCCTTGGTAATTCAGTACGTAGTCACTGGACACCGTTGTGCCACGTTTGCCTCCGGTAATGATGCGACCAGGACAAATAACTTCTCGGCGGATATAGCTATTCTCAAGCACTCCCCAGCCATCTTGTTTTATCTTGGGATCGATTAGGTCGGCGCGAGTATCCGCCTCGTTGCGACTCATGCAGCAATTCCCTTGCTTTTGGTGAGTTCACCTGAGAAGGCTTTTTGGAGTAGGGATTTTTTGAGTTCGTCTAGGGACTTGAGTTTGAGTTCATAGCTGGCCTCGAGTTGTTTGGTTTGCTCTGCCAGCATACGAATATTCTCAACAATTCTTTTCTGTTCACTCACGGGCGGAAGGGGAATTAGCAGTTCTTTGACCAGTTTACAAGTTAAATGAGGGACTGTTGATCCTGATCTAATTTCTGATATTCGACCTGTGAAAAGAAGAAAGCTAAAATAAAACGATAGGAAATCACTTGTCAGTTCGTCTTTTGGTGTAATTACTATCATAGCGTGACAGTTATGTCCTTCATGCTCCGCTGGGACAACGGCTGAATGACCGATATGGCCGCTCTGAACAAGTAACACATCGCCCTTTTTTAGAAGCGATTTCTTATTCTTTATATTAAATTCATCAGAGACATAGGTTCTCCCATCGAACTTAAGAATATTGTTTTTGACTTGCCTTGCTAAAAGGTAAGGAACTCCAGAGTCTTTATAGATATCTCTTGTAGGCCCAACGAATCCATTAGTTAGTCTGTCGACGATAGATTTGAGTCGCACTGAATGCCAATCGTTGCAGGAACCGACACCGGTAAACACCTGATTCAAATAGCTATCAAATAACTCACGAGCATTCTTTAGATTCTGCTTAGCATTGACCCGGACTTTCTCGATGTCAGCGAAGGCTTGATCGAGGATCGCGACGACGCGTTTTTGTTCGGGGATGGAATCTGGGTATGAAACAAAGAATTCATTTTCCAGCTTTGCTCGCGCAAGTTCAGTTTGTCCGCTTGCGCCTTTGCCAGCAGAAGTGATTTCCTCTTCGATTTTAGTAAGCATGTAGCCAAAGAAATCATCATGGAAAAAATCTTGTTTGGGCCTTACTATTGTTACATGTGTATCGACAGTTGTTGGTTCACTTGGAGCACTTCTAACCTGAGCCACTCGCCCGAGCGTCCCCGTACCCGTTGAGTTAACAAGGACGTCACCAACCCTTACATACCGCTCTTCGTTAACTTTCTTCGCTTCGGAATTATGTCGTCTTGCCAAGTCATAGTTCACAGAATGATCGCGGATACATTTTTGATTAACCACACAAATACCGCCTTCTTCTAGGTATTTTGGCGCGACGCCGCGCTTAATCATCTGGCATACGTCACCGAGTCGTGAAGTTTTCCACTCCATCACAATAACTCCTGAATACTCAGCAGTATCTCTTCACTCTCTTTATCCAGAGCCATAATCTCTTTGATAATAACCAAAGGCTCTCGCAAGATAACTTCATCGTTCTTATTGGGGTTCTTAACCGACAAGTCCCAAGTACTTTGGTCAATGTTATTAACATCGATTGACCAAGACTGCTCAGTCTCTGCAAAGGTCTTTTGCTGGATAACAAAATCTTTCAGGTCTTTGTCATTCAGCGGGTTGGTCTTTCCCATATTACGACCCACATTCAACTGGTAAAACCAGACCTTCTGCGTGGGGGCACCTTTCTCAAAGAATAAGACAACGGTCTTTACACCAGCACCAATAAACGTTCCACCAGGGCAGTCCAATATGCTGTGCAGGTTACAGTTTTCTAGTAGTTCCTTGCGCAGAGCAACAGCGGCATTGTCTGTGTTAGATAGGAAGGTGTTCTTGATAACGACAGCAGCACGGCCACCCGGCTTGAGCATCTTGATAAAGTGTTGCAAGAACAGGAACGCAGTCTCGCCTGTCTTAATCGGGAAGTTCTGCTGTATCTCTTTGCGCTCTTTGCCACCGAAGGGTGGATTAGCCAGGATAATGTCATGACGTTGACTATTCTGAATATCAGCTAGATTCTCACCTAGGGTATTGGTATGAATAACATTGGGGGCTTCGATGCCATGCAGGATCATATTCATGATGGCTATCACATAGGCTAGAGACTTTTTCTCCTTGGCGTAGAAGGTGCTCTCCTGAAGTATCTTAAGGTCACTACTGGACAAACCTTCACGTTGACGTAGGTAATCATAGGCCTCACACAGGAAGCCTGCAGAGCCAGCAGCACCGTCATAGATAGTCTCACCTATCTTAGGGCTGGTTACATCAATCATGGCTCTAATCAGTGGCCTGGGCGTGTAATACTCACCCCCGTTGCGACCAGCGTTACCCATGTTCTTGATCTTGGTTTCATAAAGGTGGGACAGCTCATGCTTTTCCTCCTGTGAGCGAAAGCGTAACTCATCGATCTTTTCCAGAGCATCTCTGAGGCTATAACCGCTCTGTATCTTGTTCTTGATTTCTCCAAAGATTTCGCCAATCTTATACTCAATAGTGTCAGGGCTTTCGGCTCGTTGCTTAAATGACTTCAGGTAGGGAAACAACTCAGTATCGATATAGTCCATCAGGTCACTGCCGGTTAGGGCATTGTTGTGATCAAAATTGCCATCGGCATCCTTTGGGGCGGCCCAGGCATTCCAGCGGTGCTTTGAGTCAATGATGAAGCTGTATTCTTTCTCCATTAACTCAGCGGCGAGGGACTTCTCATGCTCCAGATCATCTAGGTACTTGAGAAATAGCATCCATGAGGTTTGCTCTGTGTAATCTAGCTCACTGGAGCAGCCAGCATCCTTGTGTAGGATGTCGTCGATATTCTTGAAGGTTTGTTCAAACATATTTTTCCGTTATAGCTAATGAATATCAGACGGGTTGCTGATTGGTTGGTGTCTCTGCGATCATATCAAACCAAATCAATACGTCGATGCCTGATTGGCTATAGCGCCACGTGGAAAATAAGCACCTTGAGTATTGTTATGCGGGAAAATGGTTAGCGAAAAAGAGGCAGTTTTATTCACCTAGTCAGGCACTAACTGCTCTGACCGCCAAGCGTTTGGGGCCTCTAAATGTCACCGCGCCTGTTACGAATGTAAAAAACCCGATGAACGAATGTTACCCTTTTGCACAGTTCTTGGCCCACTACGATTTCCGCTTAGAGCGGTTGGACTTTCGACCCGCCCCTCCCTACATTCGATTATACCGTCGCCCTATTTAATAGGGTGCAATACGCCAGGGAAATGATTGATAGTGGTAAAACACAACGAGAAAGCCGCATTTTGCTGTGTTGCATGGTGAGCGGCTCAAATGTGCCCATTACTGCCATCTTTACGTTCACTGATCCTGCGGCTTTTACCAGTAAGACGCGCTAGAATTAGAACATAGGCCCTAATGCTGGGCCGTAGTATGCGAAGCATGCCGGGGGAAATGACTATGCTTGAGGTATTGGCCAGTGTCGGTGAGTTTGTGGCAGTCATCACAGCAATAGCTGCGCTCATTTATCTAGGAGCCCAGATTCGACGGTCTAATGTTACCGCGCGCACAAGCTCGGCAGACTCTAATTGACACTTGGGCATCACGGGATTGGGATCTTGCTCGCGACCCTCAGCTGCTCAATACGTTCGGAGCCTGCGTGATTGATTGGCCCAATATGTCGAACGAGGACAAATCCGCCTTCGACCTGGGCATGGGAACATATCTCGCTAATCTTGCTAACGGTTTAATGCAAGTGGAAGCAGGTTTGCTCGACAAGGTGGTACTAGATAGAGTGGCGGATCGCATGGTCCTCTGCGTTACAGCGCCGGGTGGCGCTGTCTGGTGGAAAGAAACGAATGGAGTGTGGCCACAAGTACGTGCCAATATCGACCAGCGAATCGCCAGTGGCGAAGCCACGATTGAATCTGCGGATCGCTCGATGCGGTATTTTACTGGTATGACAAAGAATTAAAGTTCACTCCTCGACGGTAGGCGTCCGCTTCTGGCCGAGGCTGTGTGAAAACTCATTCCACAAAAACATTACACGAACGAGAAGCCTCTGCTTTGCGTTCTACAAGGCAGTGTATTGCCAAGATTGGTCTCTCGTGCGTGTTTTTCGGGATTATTATTGGCCCTAAATAGTTTTCACACAGCCTCGGCCGAAAGCGGAACTCTATATTGATTGCGCGAGACCGGGAATCTGACTAGAACTTGCGTTTAATGAAGTCAATATGTTCTGGTTTCAAAAATGTATATCTACGCTGATCGATGAACTATATATTCGTACGACCAAATGATTGAGTACTAAATAGGTTATTCTAAATAATCGGCAATCTTAGAACATGAGTAGTCAACGTAACTAGATATCGAAAAATGTATCGCATGATGAGGAGGCTAATGTGCCTAGTTTTAATACGGAAATATCTACCTTTAAGGATATAGTTGCCAATGCCGACGTCGGGGAATACAAACTTCCGGCGTTTCAGCGAAAATGGAAGTGGAACAAGAAGCAAGTTATGTCTTTATACGACTCCCTTCGGATGGGGTATCCTATTGGATCGGTATTGACTATGACTTCAGAGGACATCTCGAAGCTTAACCCCAGGCCATTTTACGGTGTGAGTAATAAATCCGCAGCTAATCCGAATACTTCTACTCTTGTATTGGATGGGCAGCAGAGAATCACAGCTGGGATTTCGATCTATTTTGGAATTTCTCAGGATCATGGAACCGAGTACTACATTGACGTATCAAAGCTAATGGCTCTAGCCAAAGATAGAAAGCTGAATATCGAGGATGAAGATGCGATTGAGGCATTTTCATTGGCCATTGATACGGATGATGGATATCTGGTTTCCAAGGCTAAGAGGAAAGATAGAGAAAGTCACTTAAAAGACAACAAACTTATTTGGACGCCACTTCTAACACAGGAGAAGGAAGCGCGATACAGCGAACTTCTAGACGAGTTGTATGATAAAAAGGCGTATGAGAAAAAATTTATTCGCCGGGTAATTAAACCACATTTCTCACCCAATCTTACACACCAAGTTCCAATGATAGAACTACCAAAGCACTTTGATCTAGCAGCTGTAAGTCGGGTTTTTACGACAATCAACACCACAGGGAAGCTGCTTTCGCCGTTCGAGCTTGTAGTTGCCATCCTATTTCCAAATAACATTTATTTGGAGGATGATATTGAAGCCTATAGGGCAAAGTATACACATTATTCCAATATGGATGGTAATGGGGAGATACTACTGCAGACGGTCGCATTGTTGTCTGGACTTTCGCCTAAGAAATCAGATCTCCCCAAAAATATAGACCATCTGAAATATGGTAAATTTGCTGATGAGTCTGCGAAAAAGCTCGAAAAACTGGGTGTATACCTAACTAATTCAGTTGGGGCAGCGCTAGATGTAAAAAGTAAGTACGTACCTTACGATGCTGTATTTGCACCTATGGCTCTAGCGCTAGACTATGCGGAAGGGCAGCCGTCAGCCGCAAAAAAAGGGGCAGCGAAAGATAAGCTAGAGACATGGTTTGTGGGCTCCGTTTTGAGTCAGAGGTATCAAGAAGGCGTGCACACCAAGCAAACCAAGGACCTGGAAGACTATATAACTTGGGTTGATAGTGATGTAAAACCCGATTGGATAAACGATGTGGTAATTCCCCTACATCTTAAATCTGCCACTCCATCTGGCGCTTTGGGCAAGTTAATCATTTGTATGCTGAATAAGGCCAAACCCATAGACCCCGTTCAAGGTGGATCGATCGGATATTACAATACGGCTCCAAATACTAACGACCATCATATATTCCCAACTCGTTGGGCTCCGAAAGGTTTAGTTGATGGAGAAAAACTAAAAGACAAGTACTCCACTAATTTAGCGCTCAACATTATGCTTGTTAGCGATACGACAAATGGGGACTGGCTCAATTTTTCCCCAGCAGATCAGATAAATAATGCTAAGACCGCTCGAGGAGAAAAAGTCTATGAGGAGTCTTACAAACCACAGTTTGTACCCAAGGATGCTTTCAAAATATTAAACATGGGCTCCCTTAAGGTAGCGGACTATCAAAAGTTTATAGAACTGAGATTTGAGGCATTAACGAGCCATTTTTCGGATACATACAAGTTTTCTAAACCAACCGCAAAAAGTGAAGATGAAGAAGCACAAGACTTAGATGAACCCGCCCAATAACTGAATACTAGGTCCAAGTAAGTAATTGTTTTCTATCTCAGCTAACTGATGGGTGATCCGTCGAAACAGATAGGGGGTGGCGCTCGACATTTTTTCTTATTCTGTGCACTGCCAAATTTTTTCTTCTGTAGGAACAATCGGTCAAAATGAGTCAGGAGTTAGCGGACAAGTTAAAGAACGAATTCGAGACGTTGTGAGACTGTAACAAAAACTGTGTAACTGCCTATCATTGAACCCGATATCGGGTAAGGATAGGTAATTATGAACAAGAAAGACCTGCAAGCTATCGCTCAGGCGGCAGCAAAGAACATTAAGACTGAAGACGATCTCAACCAG
>JAJFJZ010000011.1 GCA_021773565.1 Gammaproteobacteria bacterium
CCGGTACGCCCAACAAATCGAAAGAGCGGTTGCACTACCAGACGCCCGATACCGAGAATGCTCAGTATTGCGAGAAAAGCTTCTCCCAGGGCCAATCCGAGTTCACTTGCTACCGAGCTTTCGGTATTACTACCAAAGACGCCTACAAGGAACAGAATAGGTACAATTGCGATGTCCTGTGCAAGCAGTACCGCAAAACTACCCCGACCCACTGTGCTACCGAAACGACCCTGCTCAATGAGCAGTTGTGTAACAACTGCTGTGGAAGAAAGTGCAAGGCAAGCGCCAAGAAGTACGGAGGCTTTTACGGAATTTCCAAACACCCACGCGATGCTTCCAATAACCAGTGCCGTCAAAACGATTTGCGCAGAGCCCATACCAAAAACCAGGCGTCGCATAGCCCAAAGACGTTCGAGTGAGAGCTCCAGGCCAATCATAAACAGCAGAAACACAACCCCGAGTTCGGCCAGTGCAGCCACGCCCTCTACATCTGTGATCAACAGGAACCGTATCCAGGCGTAATCTTCCACTATACGCGCAAGACCAAAGGGACCAACGGCCAGGCCAATCAACAAAAAGCCCAAAACGGGGCTTATTCTGAATTGTTTTGCGAGCGGTATTAGTAATCCGGCAGCAGCCAGAAAAACTACTGCATCATGAAGCTTTAAACCTTCCACGCCATTTCTCTGATCTACTCACGGTGACAGGTACTGCTGTGGGTTATACATTATCGTAAAGCGATTTTGGATATATGAGTGCAATATTGTACCCATTCATCGCCATCGAGTTTAAGCGCCTGTTTTCTTTTTTGTAAGCGCGCCTTATTTAGGCCAGTACCTTTTTTCACAAAGCGCAGGACGATACTAAGCCTTACGTCCTTGCCCTGCCATTTGGTTGTTTTATGTGGCCAATACTCATTGAACAATATGGCCTCGCCGAGCTGTGCGTAGTATGTGCATCGATGCTCATCAGTTTCCAGGTCCGTATCATTTGCGACTTTGTACATCGCACGTAGTTCCTTTCCCGGGTTAATGATGTCGTTAGGGCTGCCGCGACGCTTGGCGTCCATTTGTTTCCAACGCTGGCTGCATAAACGCTTCATTTGAGTTTCTATACCACCACCAAACCAGAACCTGAAACCGGAGCCTGTCTCTGCCGAAATATTCTGCAGGGGAATCCAAAGTGATAATACGTCAGCGTCATCGTTGTAAATGTATGGGCTATAGTAGCCATTGTGCCAGCTACTGAATTCACCCCGTTTGGCCTTATGTGTTAATGCCGTTACCAGTGACAGTTCGCTTTTCGCTGCGTTTTCAGCAGCCTTCTTGGCGATAGTGCTCAAGCGGATGAAGCTGGGATCGCAATAGTGTTTGTGCATGCTGGTTGCGTCCGCCAAACCCTTGCCCATACTTCTTAAGAGAAAACGACCTGATGAATACAAGGGCGCCAGGATAGGCTTTAGTCCGGGTGAGACGAAGGATTCACTTTTAAGCATGTCGTGGCCAATGCATATTTCCCTTAAGCCCGATACCAGAGGTCCATCAATCCCGTCCAGATCTATTATCGTGGGTTTGCTGAGCCGCATGCCTTAATAACTCCGGTTGGGTAAAAACTAGTCCAGGATGGTTTTGGCCACACAGACCAGATTGCATGAACAGGTACAGAATGCGGTTCGAAGATTGGATATGCAAGCGGTGAAGATTCTTTCGAGCAAATACACGGCTAAATGGGTGTTGGTATTTCGCTCCTATTGAATCTAGTCTTGGCTTACTGAACAATCGGGGGACCTCATGGCCACAAAAGAACGAATAACATTTGAAAATCAGGCCGGAGTGCAGCTAGCGGCGGTTATTGAATATCCCACAGGTTCACCGCGTGCGTTTGCCCTGTTTGCACACTGCTTTACCTGTGGAAAAGACATAGTTGCTGCTACGCGTATTAGCAGGTCACTGACGGCACATGGAATTGCCGTCCTGAGATTTGACTTCACCGGCATTGGAAGTTCTGAGGGTGATTTTGCCAACTCTGACTTTAGTGCCAATACCTCGGATTTGCTTTCTGCTGCAGACTACCTTCGCAGTCAGCATAGGGCTCCGCAGCTACTCATTGGGCACAGTCTGGGAGGCACTGCCGTGCTGGCAGCTGCTTCACAAATACCGGAAGCGGAAGCGCTTGTTACCATTGGGGCGCCAGCTTCTCCCGAGCATGTGTTAAAACAGTTTTCTGCAGACCTGCCTGAGATTGAAGCGCAGGGTAGTAAAAAGGTAACGTTGGCCGGGCGTGATTTTACCATTAGCAGCCAATTTGTTAATGATTTGCGCACACACTCCCTAACAGAAAGTATCAGGGATCTTAAAAAGGCTTTGTTGGTGTTTCATGCACCTTTTGATAACGTGGTGTCTATCAGTGAGGCCGCTGCTATTTTCACTGCGGCCAAACACCCGAAAAGTTTCATATCTCTGGATGGTGCAGACCATCTTGTTAGCAAGGTAGCTGATGCACAATATATCGCAGACACCATTACTGCATGGGCGGGTCGCTACCTCACCAGCTCGGAGGATAAAGAAAAACGGGAAGTGCCGGGCGGAGAAGTATATGTAGGCGAAGGGAACCAGCGTTTTTTAAGAGATGTTGTGTCTGATGATCATGCCTGGCTGGCAGACGAACCCAGGCGCGTGGGTGGGGACAACCTGGGTCCTGATCCTTACGAACACCTTTTGGCTGCGCTGGGAACATGTACATCAATGACTATACGCATGTATGCAAACCGTAAAAAATGGCCATTAGAGGATATCGACGTTCAGCTGGAGCATAGCCGGGAACATGCCCAGGACTGTGAAGACTGCGGAGAGAAACCCGCTCAGATTGATGTTCTCACGCGTACAATCAGATTTGAAGGTGAGCTTGATGATTCACAAAGGGCACGTCTAATGGCTATCGCAGATCGCTGCCCGGTACATAGAACGCTGGAAGGGTCTTTGCGCATAGATACCAGAGAGTGGGCTGAACAAGAATGTTGAACACACTCAAATTAGTCAGCGCTTAATGCATCCCCGCCCCATTGTTCCAGTACGGCAAAGCTATTAACAGGATTGCGGCGCAGTTTTGTCAGTTGTTTCACCGGTTTGCCTATGGGAATCATTGCGGCTATTGCCATTTGCTCGGGCACCCCTAACAGTTTCTGTACTGCTTTTTCTTCGGCAGCTACAAAGGTGGTTGGAGTGCCTCCGTAACCTTCATTTCGTGCAGATAGAAGAATGTTCCAGACGAAAGGATAGATAGAACATCCCGAAATCAAACCCACTCGATCAAGATGTTGATCCAGTGAAGCGACCTGCGCGAGATCAACAAAAACCATGAGTACAACAGGGGCTTGAGTCATTCGTTGAATATCTTCGTCTGCCAGTCTGGTTGCTTCAATTTCAGCTTTACTCACACGGGTGGGAATAATCGTATTCCATGGAGTTTCACCTGCTGCAGATTGCGCTTTGTACTGTTGTAGGGTGGGGCGAATCAATGTCGTTAGCGCATCTCTGGTTGCTGCCCGCCGAACGACAATGACTTTCCAGCCTTGCCGATTTCCACCACTGGGTGCAAAGCGGGCATTGTCCAATATCTTGTAAATTACTTCATCAGGAACGGGTTCGTCGACGAATTCCCTGGCTGCAAAAGTGGTATGCATTACGTCGTAAAGATCCATTTCTATTTCCTGCCCTTATATGCCAACAGTGACAATAACAGTATAACCAGCGCGCCGATGGCCATTGGAATATAGGCGCTCGTGATAGCTCTATCCATAAGCAGAAAATCAGGGTATCCGCTTTGCCAGAGTGTCCATTCAAAACCAAGCATTGTGGCCAGGGTCTTATGCCCGGTAACCAGTACGATAATTGCGTCTCCATTGTCCGGGTTAATTCTAACGCTACTGTTTATGGCCGGGTCGTTCGCGCCATCATGACCGTAGATAAAGTCACCATTTTCAGTCGGTGCATACAATATGGTTCCCAGACCCCAGATATCTATGCCAAACATTTGCCCGTGCGGCATCCGCATGGATGCGAGGGTAGTCTGGCTCAACGGACTACCATTGCCATTGTTATTGAGCTGTGACTGAACAAATCTGGCCATGTCAGCCGCGGAGGTGGATAAGCCGGTCGCAGCACTTGCTGCATATTGGTATATCGGCGCTGGGTTTCCCATTGCGTCGTAGGAGCTGGATATGTTGGGAATTTTACCCAGATAGTCATAGGTCGATCTCGACATACCCAACGGATCAAAAACGCTCTGCTGCATCAATGTGTGAAAACCCAATCCTGATACTTCTTCTGCTATTAGTTGCAATATCAAATAACCGCCACCTGAATAATCCCATTCACTTCCGGGAGCGCGGCCGAGCTTTATAGTTTTATCGCCGCTGGACGCTCTCGGGTGCCTTAGTGATTCTTCCAGTGAAGGGATGATTTCATGGCGTTCATAGTCGCCGAAACCAAGCCCATCGGTGAGGCCTGCTGTGTGGGACAGTAGTTGTCGGACCGTCACTTTGTCGTTGTCAAAATCACCGGGTGGTAGTTGCCAACGGCTCAAATACCGTGAGGCAGGGTTATCCAGATCAATTTTACCCTGGTCAACGAGTTTCATCACAGCATAGGCGCTAAGCCACTTACTCATTGAGGCGGCTGGAAACAGGGTGTCCCGATTTATACTGTCTTTTGAGGCCGCGAAATGTTCAGCAAAAACAGTTCCCTTTTCCAGCAATATAAGTGCTGCGTTGCCTTTGCTGTGTTCATGTAGCAGAGATTTGGATGTATCCAGAAATGCGGCTGTGTCTCCCGGCGCAGCTAGTGGCTTAAGCCACCAGCCGCTTAACGCACCATAAAGGCTAATGCCACACCAGAAAAGCAGGATCAAAAAAGCACTTGTAATAACCTTTACATGAAACATATCTATTGCTGTCCCTGATTCAATGTCAGGCTGTTGCCATGCATGCTACTGCGTTGTTCAATCCCGCGCCAAAAAATGCTCTTACCGGCCACGGCCCAGACCCTGTGCTGCCTGCCTCCAGACACGCAGAAAATTACCGCCCCAGATTTTTTTGATGTCATCTTCGCTGTATCCACGCTTTATAAGCCCAACAGTAATATTTAGTGCTTCACTGGCATCCTTGTAACCGGGAATACCGCTACCATGGTTAAAGTCAGTACCAATACCGACGTGATCTACCCCAATGCGCTGCGCGATGTAATCCAGGTGGTTAAGCATGTCGTCCAGGCTGAGTGGTCCAATTAGCGCACTTACACTTTTCAGAAATGCTGCCTTCACTTCCGGGTCTTCAATTTCCCAGTACAATTCGAATGGGTACAAGTAATCCTCGGCAACGCCTGCATCACGACGTACAGCTCTCAGGTCTGCATCAAACTGCGGGTTGGAAGAATCAAAGAGATAACCTCTAAAAGGTGCTACGTGGATGACGCCACCGGTTTCGCCGATCCGGTCGATTTCTTCATCCGTGAGGTTACGACTAACGTCTGTCATTGTGCGGACATTGGAATGGCTTGCGATAACCGGAGCACTGGACAGTTCGATTACCTGAAGTGTTGCCTGTTTGGATAGTTGTGAGATGTCCACGATACCGCCGAGGGCATTAATTTTTTTAATTGCCGCTACCCCGAGTGGGGATAATCCGCCATGCTCAGCATCAGGTTCGTGTTTGCCAGTCTCGCCGTTAAACAATGGCCGGGATGAATCTGCAAAGTCGTTGTGACCCATATGGGTGAGCGCAAATACTCTCACGCCATCAGCATAAAAATCATCCAAAGCGGCTACGTCGCTACCGAGAATCAGTGTATTTTGAAATCCCAGGATCAGCGCTGATTTACCGCTTTTATGTGCAGCGAGTAATTCATCAACGCTTACTGGAATTACAGCATTATTTGTTGGGTCTGCCGCCAGCGTACGCACCGCTGCCAACTTGGTCTGTGCAAGACTGCGTGCAGCCGTATAACCCGCCTCGTTCCTGGGCATAGGGCCTACCGCTACCGACATTACTACTGCATCCAGTCCGCCCGCTTGCATTTTTGCAGGCTCTACCTGAGACCGTCCGTCTTCCCCAACGTAAGCGGAGGGTTTACCCGGAATTTCTATATCTGCATGTGCATCTATCGTGAGTGCAGCCTTGTGAATGGCTTCGGCACGTTCCATAAGCGTGGGTTCGTTGGGCTTTTGTGTAGAATTTTGTACTGGAGCCGTCGGTTCGGTACACGAAGAAGCCATCAAGGCGAATAGCAGGGCAAAGCCCATAAACACTGGATGAACTGCTTTTGCTGTGTGTATCAAGAATTACTCCCGCTTGTGCACCATGCTTCGATGCTGAATCCTCAGGGTAACTGATGTAACAGGGCTGGGACAACCGTTCCGGATTGTTCGGTTATGCGGTTTTAACTTGTCAATTTGTAGTTTAAGGTAGTTAAAAATCAGGGGGCGGTTGAGATGGACCAGGTACTTCAAGTCAGCATACTCAAAGAACTTATGCAGCAGCTTGATGATGGTAAAAATGTCGATGCGGGCGTTCAGTACAAAAACCCGACAACGTCCTATGTCTGCCCGAAGATGGCGACAAAAGAATTTAATTTGTTTTTCCAAAATCATGCGCAGCTCATCGGTCTGTCGGGAGACTTGCCAGAACCACGTAGCTTCTTAACAACGGATGACTTTGGTACACCGATCCTGGCGACTCGCGATAAGGATGGGAATTTTTGCGCCTTTCTCAACGCCTGCAGGCATAGAGGCGTTCGGGTTGAATCCAGAGTGCGCGGCAAGGCAAACTTGTTTAGCTGCCCCTTTCATTCATGGAGTTATTCTCCAGCAGGAGAGCTTGTAGCCATTCCCAATGAAGATCATTTTGGAAGCATCGACAAGACTTGTCATGGGCTGGTTGCGTTACCGGCAGTAGAGTGTGATGGCTTTTTGTGGGTGCATCCACAACCGGATGGTGAATTGAATATTGCTGAGTTGCTTGGACCACTTGCCGGGGAGCTTGCCTCCTTCAGGCTTGAAAACCTGGTCCACGCCGGTGGTACCACCATCACCAAAAATCTCAACTGGAAACTTGCAAACGATACTTTTGGGGAAACCTACCACTTCCAAAAGCTGCACAAAAACACCCTGGGGCAGGTTTTCTACGGGAACAATCTCCACTTCAAGGAGTTTGGTCGTCATCATAGATTTGTTACAGCATCAAAAGGAATAGACAAGTTAAGAGACCGGCCAGAGGAAGACTGGGATATCACTCTTGGAACCTTTGTACTCTATTACCTTTTTCCCAATATTCAGTTGGTGGTTAACCACGGTAGCTGCACGCTCGTTAAAATCTATCCGGATAAAGAGAACCCCGGGCGCTCAACAACCCAGATAGAAACCTACTTCACACAGGAAATCATTGATGCAGCCAAGGCCGCAGAAACAGATGACAGTATCGCCAAAGTAACGCCCGAGAACGTGTATGACAAAGACGTGCGCAATAACGCGGTACAAACGCTGGCGGCGTCACTGGAAGTTTTCAGCAGTACCATTGAACAGGAAGATTATTTAATGGGCGAGTATCAGCAGAAATCTGCTGAAAACGGATTGTTAAAAGAAGTGCTCTTTGGGCGAAATGAACCGGCGTTGCACCACTTTCATAATTCTTTCCGTCAAGCGCTGGGACTTGAGGCGATGGAAAAAGTGGGCTAGAAAACTTTTTATTCTCCGGGAGGAAACACATGGCAATAGATTTTGATGTAGAGCCGGAATTTCAGGAACAAATAGACTGGGTGCAAAAAATTGTTACGGAGGAAATCGAACCGCTCGATAATTTCATGCGCGCCGGCCGCACCAGGGATGGCCAACGTCTGGATAAAAACAGCTGGGACGCCATTCGTGCTTATATAAAAGAACTGCAACAACGCGTTAAGGACCAGGGCTTGTGGGGCTTTCACCTGGGGCCGGAATTGGGTGGCCCAGGGCTTGGGCAGGTTAAGCTTTGCCTGCTAAATGAAATACTCGGCCAAACCCGCATGGGACCCACAATTTTCGGCTGTCAGGCACCCGACACAGGCAACATGGAGTTAATTGCCCACCTGGGTACAGAAGACCAGAAGAAGAGATATCTGCAACCGCTATTGTCGGGCGAAAAACGCTCAGCCTACTCCATGACAGAACCACACGCGGGTGAACCGGGTGAGTTTAAGTGCAGTGCAGTGCTTGATGGCAACGAATGGCTGATTAATGGCGAGAAATGGTTTACATCAAATGGCGCGAGCGCAGATTTTCTTATTGTAATGGCAGTCACCGACCCGGATAAACCTCTGCTTGAGCGTGCCTCCATGTTCATTGTAGATCGCGAAACAGAAGGCGTGAATATTGTTCGCAATGTGCATGGGCTGGGTACGCCCATTAAGGAGAATTACAATACAGGTCCGGGTCGCGGTGGGCATGCCTACATTCAATATGACAATGTGCGTGTACCTGCTTCTGCCCTATTGGGCGAAGAGGGCGCTGGATTTGTTGGGTCCCAAACCCGCCTGAGCGGCGGGCGTGTGCATCATGCCATGCGCGCGGTCGGTGTGTGTACCAAGGCGCTGGATATGGCCTGCGAACGCGCGCTCAGTCGTAAAGCAAAGGGAGAGTTACTGGCCAACCTGCAAATGGTTCAGGCAGACCTGGCAGATTCCTATATTCAACTTAAACAGTTCAGATTACATGTGCTATATACGGCGTGGCTGATCGACAAGGTAGGTGCATACACCCGGGAAATCAGAAAAGAAATAGCATCAATCAAAATCAGCGCCGCCAAAGTGAACCACGACATTATCTATCGTGCCATACACCTGCATGGAGCCCTGGGAATGTCTAACGAAACCGCCTTGGGGGATATGTGGATGTCAGCACCACAGATGGGAATAATGGATGGAACCACCGAAGTACACAAAGCAAACCTTGCTAAACTGATGTTGCGGGATTACGAAGCATCGGACGATTTGTTTCCGACCTACCATTTACCCAAACTTATCGAAAAGGCACAGGACAAATTTGAGACTGTAATTAAAAACTATATCGCCAAATAGCAGGTCCTGAAAAAAGAGCAGGAACTGAGATCATACATGCCATCCATACTCACACCGGCTCAGGTTGAGCACTATCACCAGAAAGGATATCTGGTTCTGGAGCAATTTGTTCCTGGCGATTGGCTGCAACGGCTTAATGTGGCCGATGCAGTTTTCCCGGTCGGAAAAGCGGGCACAGTAACGGTACATAACTGTAGAACAATACACGGCTCTTACCCCAATCATTCTGACTATGAGCGGCCTTTATTATTGCAGACCTATACCGCAGCAGATGCTTATGCGTACACAGATCTTGTGCGCAATACGCGTCATGGGGAACAGTTAATCAGGGGTAAACCGGCGCGATGGGCACGCCATGATCCCCGACCCTGTTTGGTGCCCCCGAAAAAAGTTGGTACTATTTTTCAGGCTCAGCAGGGTGAAATTTAGGCTTACTGATCCGCGGTACGGGCATTGAACATGTCGGTTACATAGCGCCATACACCATCTTCGCCGCGATGCCATACCACCTGGTAATTGTCCGAGCCAGGCATAAGTTGACCATCCTCTCCCGCGACTTTGTAAGTGCTATGGCCGATCTCTACCGCGTGATCAGCGCCCAACGGCCTTACTTCGTCGACGATAAGCGCCAGGTCTTTGAGTAAGGGGTACAGGCTGCTGAGTACGTCGCCAATGGCTTCATGACCTGTCACAGGTGGGCTGCCGGGTGGAATGAGGATGGCATCTGATTCGTAAAAAGCGATCAGTGTATCTGTATCGTGGGCGTTATATGCTGCGGACCATCCATTTTCGCGTTCCTGAATGGTGCGAGTAAGCGCATCATCTGCTGCTACGTAATTGGCGCCACACGCCAATAAAAAGAAAACTATGCTCGTAGTTATTGTTTTTGCCATGTTTGTTCTTCCAATGGATAGCCGTCAACCCCAGCCCGAATATCAGGCAGGGGATGCTTGGCTAGTTTAGATGAGGGAATACTGCAAGATTTCCCTCAGGTTATTGTGGCCGTCGATTTACTCTGCCGCGGCAGGACCCTCTATTACCTGTTGGCCAGACCAGTGACCAGTGGAGCAATCCAGCACCGCATTCCAATGACGAAGCAGCATCTGCCCACCTTCCGTTGACACCAGGCTGTCCTGTCGCGCACCCCAGTCAGCGGCATTATTGTGCACACCGAAGAATCGCACGTCTGGTGAGTTTGGAGTCGGCGTCATGGAGTTCTGCTGATACAATGTGAACGACTTGTGCGTTCCTGCTTCATCCAGGTAACCCTTGATGTGGGCTTTCAGGTCGGCTAGCGAAGCAGGACCCGCACCCTTTTGATAGTTACAAGCGTGACTGTCGATATAGGCAGTCGGGCCTTCCCCTTCTTCTCCTCCATTGTAAACTTCTTCCTGATTCAACAGGTAGGAATCGCAATCAAGCACGGCGTAAAACTTGTTGACCGCAGCTATCATACTGGAGGAGGCAGCCGTGGCATCTGTTAGCGTGCCATATTGTGCGGCATTCTCGTAGAAGTTGAACCAAAGCAGGTCTGCATCCGAACCACCTTTAATCTTCGACCACAGGAACGAAGGTGGAAGTGTGACACCGGCCTTCTTCGCTTGACTAACGTAGTTGTCCCTGGCCTTTAATACGTCACTCACATCGGCATCGCCTTTGTAGCTACAGGCAAATACTTCTCCCTGGTAGGCCTGTGCCGTAAGACCAAACAGGCTGGCCAGCAGGATGATTGAGCCCAAACAGGCCTTAAGCATTGAAATGTTTTTCATTTTATTGTCCCTCAATTAGCTTGTTACTTATTGAAGAGCGCTGAAGCAAATACAAACTGGACAGGCGCGTTTGTCCTCCCGAACCAATACATACAGATGTCAGTCTCTCCCTCTGCTCCAGTCTCTACTTCTACGGAACAGATTGCCAGAGACAAATCCGCTACTTTAATGCAATGTCATACTGCTATTGGCCGGTTGTATCTGGCCCATTTAACAGGGTGAATTATCGAATAATCACGTGAATAAGGGAGCATTTCATGGAAAAAGTGATCTTTTTGGACATTTTTTGTAATAAATTCTGCCCGGCAGCGTATTACTGTTTGAATGAAAGGAATTTATAAGTTGTGAGAAATGCGGCCTTCGAGATTCTCTACAAAGACTATTACGTGCGGGTATTTGGGCTGTGCCGCCGATTGTTGAACTCCAGTGAGATGGCAGAGGATGCGGCCCAGGAAGCATTTATGCGAGCATACAGAAGCTTTGGAAAATACGATACGGAACAGCCTTTTTGGCAGTGGATCGCATCGATAGCCAACCATCACTGCATAGACCTGTTGCGTCAACAAAACCGAACCGGAGCGCTGTTTGGTGATGAAGCGGCTGAACTCGAACAACTTGCTGATGTGGATGCACCCGTGCTGAGCAAACTTATTTCCGTGCAAGAAGCTGGTTTCTTGAATAAGGCCGTTGCAAACCTGTCTGCCAAATACCGGGTGCCTCTGGTGCTTGCCTATTTCAACCAGTTTAGCTACGAAGAGATAGCACAAGAGTTAAAAATCAGCCGCAATCATGTAGGGATTCTGCTGCTTCGTGCCAAACAACGGTTGAGAGCGGATCTTGTTTCAGACACCGGGGAGGCTCGTAAGTGAAACATGCCACCCAATTACAGTTGTCCATGCATGCTGATGTGGCATTGCCTGCATCCGAAGCCGTTGTTGTTTCTGAACATCTGGAGACCTGCCCTTCCTGCCTGGCCAGATTCGCTGAGATTAAAGATGAAGCTGGTTTTATTCGCTCTACACTGCAGATTGAGGCACGGGAAAATACCGGGGAAGTAACAGTACCCAAATTCTCCGCGCCTTCCGGTCTACGTGGTTTTGCACTTGCAAACCTTGCCACGGGTCTGGTGATTTGGTTGACCCAGTTTTTGTGGAAGACCCTGTTTGGAGAAGTGATTGTAAATGCTTCGACCTGGGTTACATCCATATACCTGCCTGACATTTACGCAATGTCGAGCGCCACTTTATTGTATTTGTTAAAAGAAGGAACCGTCATGTTCAATGCATACCTTGGTTTTGTTGTCTTAAGTTTGTTCACTGCTACTACACTATGGTACTTGCTGATGCACCGTAAAACCCGCGTCACGATGAACATATGTTTGGTGGTATTTGTCATGGGAGCCATGGTCTTTCCCGCGCCAGTAAATGCGCTGGAAGTGCGGATGGAGGAAGACGTGGTAACTATAGCCGCGTCCGAGACTGTTGATGATACGCTTCTCATTGCCGCAGAAACCATACTGATTGAGGGGGTAATTAAAGGAGACCTGATGGTTGCTGGACGCAGAGTTGTTATTTCCGGTACCGTGGAAGGTAATCTTATTACCTTTGCTGACACTATAACCATTAGTGGCAAAGTTGGGGGCATGGCTTTGGGAGCATCTTCCACTTACGACTTGCGTGGTGCAACGGTCGGTGGTGATTTATGGGTTGCCGGTGAACAAATCGGTATCGACAGTGAATCCAGCGTGGTCAGGAATGCAAGTGTTGCGAGTAGATCCGCTAATATCGACGGATCGGTGGGTAAGGACCTGTATGCCTTTGCAGAAACGGTCGAATTTAGCGGTAGCCTGGGTGAAGATCTGGAAGCCTTCGCCAACCGCATGAGATTATTAGGTGATGCGCATGTTGCGGGTAATGTACGTTTTCGCACCGACAGCGAAGATGGATTGCACAGGGCAGACTCGGTTCGGGTAGACGGCGAAGTAGAATTTCTGGATATGCCGCAGGAGCTGGAGGAAGGCAGTAAATACGCAAAAATTAAGTATTATCTGTGGCAAGCAGCACGTCTGATAGGCGCCTTTCTTGTGGGTATGGCTTTTCTCTGGTTAGTGCCAGGCTTGCGCTCCATGTCTATAGGTGCGGATGTCGATACGCTAAAAACTGCAGCTATTGGACTGGTCACCGTGGTGAGTGTGCCGATTGCAGCTGTATTGGTAGCCGTCACACTGGTTGGTCTGCCGATCTCATTCATGGCTATAGCTGCCTGGTTGCTTGGGCTGTACCTGGCCAAGATTGTAGTTGGGGCCGTGATTGGCCAATTGTTGTTAAGTGAGAGTGACAGTCTTCCACGAACGCTATTTGTGGGCTTGTTAATCGTACTGATTGCTGTGAATTTGCCCTTTATCGGTGGAATTTTGAATCTTGTACTCACAATTGTGGGCCTGGGAATGCTTGTGCAATTCCTGATTGGAACCCTGCCGGGCCGTGAACACCGTGATTATGAAGAAATTTAGGTGATATAAATATGAACGAGCGTCATGGAAAGTGTTGCCCACATAATGAGGGTAAGTGGTAAGCCCACCCGAATGAAATCGGAAAATCGGTAACCACCAGCACTAAAAACCAGGAGGTTGGTTTGATACCCGATTGGTGTTGCGAAACTTAAATTTGCTCCAAACAGCACCGCCAACACCATCGGTTCAACGGGTATTCCGAGCTGGTGCGCTAGCTGGATGCCAATGGGTGTTCCTATTACCGCGGCTGCATTATTGGAAACAACGTTGGTTACGATTGCCATTACCAGCATGAGTGCGGGAATTGCCACGTTGGCACCATACCCCTGTAATAAATTGGCGAGAATGCTGGCGATATAAACATCGCCCTCGGTTGCCATAAGCGCGTAACCTAACGCCAGGCTCACGACAATCACGAGTATCACTTGTGTCGACAGTCCCTGGCCAATGTGTCGCCATGCAATACATTTTGTAGCCCGCATAAGACCCACACCGACAAGTGCACTAACCACTATAGGCAGTATATCGAGCGCTGCGAAAACGACGACACCGGCAATAATACTCAATGCCATGCTGGCCCGTTTTGAAAAATGCAGCTCCACAGATTCTGTGAGCGCCAGGAGTCGGGTGTTGGCCAAAAGCCGTTCAAACTGTTCTTTTGTACCCTCGCAAAGCAGGATATCGCGCGCGCGCAGTCTCACCCGGCTCAACGGCAATTTTGATCGCTCCCGAACGAGTTCAGGACGATGCAGTGCAATTGCCTCGATGCCGTATTCCTCGGCCATATTAAGCCGTCTAAAGGAACTGCCATCCAGTTCGGAACGTTCGGTAACGAGAATTTCCATGAGTTGGGGTTCGTGTTCCGGATCGTCAAACTCTTCGGGGTTTTCTGTACGCATGGATGTTCGTAGCTCAAGTTCGGCCAGTTTCAGGGCCTCACGAGTTCCGCAAACGTGAATACGGTCTCCTGCATATAACTTTGTTGATGGCAGGGGTAGACGAAAGGTATCTTCCTTATGCTGAATCCTGTCAATAGTGAGTTGATGGTGCGTGCGATCAAGCAGTTTAGCCACAGTACCGTCCTGGGCCAGAGGAGAAGTTTTATCGATAACCAGGGTGGCCATGTATTGTCTGGGCTCACTTGGTTCGCTGGTCTCAACGGTCTCCTTGTCTCTATGTGGTGTAAGTGCTGGGGCAATCAACCAAAGATAACCAAGACCTGCGGTACCTGCGACCAACATCAAAGGGGCGAGGTCAAACATGGCGATCTCCAGCCCCGCTATACTTTGTGCCAGGCCAACAACCAACAAATTTGTTGATGTACCTATAGTGGTAGCCATACCACCAATAATCGTTGCAAGACCCAGGGGCATTAACAGCTTTGAAGGACTGGTATTGTTGCGCTGCGCGATGGTAATGAGTACGGGTAACATAACAACCACGATGGGTGTGTTGTTCAAAAACGCAGACATCACAGCCGCACCAACAAGAATAGCAAGCATAGTAAGACGCGGGCGTGAGGACCAGTTTCGTGAAATAAACCCGACCATGGGCTGCAGGGCATGGGTTGTCTCCACACCTTTACCCAGAATCATCAGACAACACACAGCGATCAGGGCCGGGTTACCAAATACTGACAACAATTGCTCAGGTTTTAGCATTTCTCCCGTGTCAAGTTGGTACGGCCAAATGGCGAAACCGACTACCAGAAACACCAGAATGATAAATGCCGTGGCCTGCAGACGAATTTTTTCAACAGCGAATAAAATCAGGGCAAGGCTTATCAAGGCCAGCACAAACGCCGCGTGATTGTTCAAATCAATCAATATTAATCATCCCTTCCCGATTCCATTGTTCTGAAATTCATATTCTTATATTGGAGAGGATATATGCTTGCTGTCGAATCGCGAAGCAGTTTCTCACGCATTTTCATCATGCTCTGTTGAACCAGAATTATTGCGAGAAATCACTGAATCTGGCGGATTATGATGTCTGATGAGCTGGAATATTGTAGTTTGGCCTGGGTGAAAATTACACTAGTCTGCGCTACGCCTGCCTCGGCGCAGCGAACGCTTTTCATCATCATGAAAGAATTGATTGGCTATCCCCATGTCCATATCCCGCCTGTCGTCCTGACGACGGTCGTCCCAACGTTTGTATATGCATTTGCATTTTTCGGATCGGTCACATTCTGCTAATGGAAAAAGTGGCGCTTCCCGAGACAAATAACGAATGCCCATTATCTCTTTCACGGCCTCACAACAATCCTGTGAGTCCGGTTGTAAGGACACAGCGCTAAAATGTGACAATACAGGATTTGCTCTAACCACCTTGTTCGTCCCGAATTATTAAACTTCGGGAAATATAGCAGCCTGTAGCGGGGTGTTTTGTGGCGTACGTCTGGTTTTGTGGATCGATTTGGTGCAGGACCTGCTGACCAGGAAGTAGCGAGTAAGCTGGATTAGCTCACAAAGGCAGAAAAGGTGTTCCAACTGGGGTATGTCTAACCTTTTAGTACCTCCTCGGCCCATTGGGCTGACCACTTGCTTAAACCCAGTAGATGTTCGCCGAGTTCACGCCCCCATTTTGTATGGCCAAATCCCTGCTCATTGTGATCGACCAGCTCTAAGGCTCTAAGCTCCTTGAGTCTGGTGTTGAGGCTTGTTGGTGATACATCGTCACATCGCTTCTGCAGATCCCTGAAAGTGAGACGCGCATCCCTCAACTCCCATAATATTCGTAGTGCCCAGCGTTGTCCCATCACATCCAGAAGCACCATGATGGGTCTGCCACTGGAAGATTCGCCAGTTTCTATGGTGTTTTTTTTCACTATTACCTCTTGACGCTACAATATTAGTAGCGCTATTATTTGCTACAAATAATGTAGCACAAAGGATAGTTGTATGAAACACGTACTTAACCCGGTTGCACCGCCCTATTCACCTGAGGTGGCAGAAATATTAAAGGGATATCCCCAGGGTAAGGATGGTTACATCATTCAGTTGTTCCGGGTATTTGCGAACAGCCTGCGCTTTCTTGGAAAAAAAGGTGTTGTAAATCTGTTAGACAGGAATAGCCCTCTACCAATGAGAGAGCGGGAAATAGTTATTCTTCGAGTGACGGCCAACCGGGATTGTGAGTATGAGTGGGGCGTTCATGTTGCGACCTTCTCAAAAGCTGCGGGTTTGGACAAGGAGCAAGTGATTGCGACCAGACTTGGAAGTGCTGGGCAAGATTGCTGGTCGCCAGTCGATAGCTTGTTAATAAAATGTGTCGATGAACTTTGTGCGCATGCAAAAATCCAGGACGACACGCTTGATCAGTTTCAGGAACAATGGAACCTGGAGCAGCAATTGGAAATAATGGCACTTTGTGGCAACTACCATACTATCTGTTTTGTGGCTAACACCACGCGTTTACCCCGGGAAGAAATGGCTGTTGCTTTTCCAAAACCGGCTGGATTGTAGAATTTGGAAAATTGGCAGTGCTGTCTTATCGTGCACCGGGAATCTATTTCAGGCAGAGACTCAACCCGGCAGTGCAAACATACAATTGGACATCCATTTGCTCACATTTTTGGTGAGCTCTCTTTGCCCCACGAGTTTCAAATTGTCATTTGCGATTTCTTTTCTATAACTGGTCTCCCCCATCCATATATCAGACATGCATTTTACTGAACAGGTAAAATAAACATCTACTTCTCGTCCGGGATCCATCGTGCAAACATCTACCTCATCATTCTGCACAAGAATCCACCAGTTAGGCTGACGTTCAAGATCGGTGAAACAAAAGCGTATGACGGTTTCCCTTCCGGGTAATTTCTCAGGTTGAATACTGCGCTGCAGATAGAGAATGAGAAAATTTACATCAAAGTCATTGTCCGAAAGATGATCGCGGGTCCAGCGCATTCCCCAATTACCAAGTTCAATAAATATGGGCAATAGCTCTTTGCTGGCATTCGTGGGTAAGTATTCATAGCCTTTCTGCCCTGGTAGTTTTTTCTTCATTAGCAGCCCGTAATCTACAGCAGAAGTTAGACGCTTGCTGAGAAGGGCCGGGGAGATCATGGCTAAACCCCGTTGCAGCTCATTAAATCTTGTACTTCCCATGAGAATTTCCCTGAGAATCAGGATCATCCATTTTTCACCAATAATTTCGGTTGCTTTTGCGATGGGACAAAACTGACCAAACTCCATGTCCTTGCTCCTGACAAAAATGATAAGGAAAGTATAACTATATAAAGCATAGTTTATAACTTCACTTTCTGTAGTTGGCTACTATGGATTGTGAAGTAGTTTACTTCCAGCATTTCTTACATCCTGTACTGGCATTACCCAATCATTGGACAGGAGAAAATAATGACTACTTTTACTATACATACCCCGGAAACAGCACCTGGTTGTTCTGCAGACGTTCTAAAAAGTGTGGAGGAAAACGTGGGGTTTATCCCCAATGTTTTTGCCACAGTTGCGGAGTCAGACGCAGCCTTGACGGGCCTTGCGAATCTGGGTGCGGCTTTTGCTTCGTCTACTTTTACCAGCGAAGAACAACAGGTTATCCAACTGGCTGTTAGTACGGAAAATGGGTGCGTCTACTGTGTATCCGGGCATACAGCCTTTGCGCAGATACTGAATATTTCGGACGCTGTTATTTCCTCTCTAAGGGAGAAAACAACAGTGCCAGATGAGCGCCTGGAAGCACTGGGGAAACTGGTGCGTAGTCTGGTCCAAAAGCGTGGCCATGTGGAGCGAAACGAAATTGATGAATTTCTGGCAGCGGGTTTCACGCGAGCGCAATTCATCGAGGTGATACTGGGAATAAGCCTTAAGACGTTCAGCAACTATGCAAGTATTGCGTTGAACATTTCTCTGGATGAAGAGTTTGAAAAATATGCCTGGCGACCCGCGGCAGAGCCCGGGGAAGTTGCGGCATAGTGCCCCTAAATAATTCGCTGCTTCATATGTGCATTCTATTGGAGCAGCGAATTCCTTTCCAATAGACCAACAACATACTACAGAGATTACTAATATGAGAAATACAGAAGAATTTGCAGGACAGGTTGTCAGCGATATAGCGGCAACTTTTTCAGGTGTAATGAGCAATATTGGCCATAAGCTTGGTTTGTACAAGGCGATGGCAGGAGCGGGTGTCATGACTTCTCAGTTATTGGCTGACAAAACCAATACCCATGAGCGTTACATTAGAGAGTGGCTTAATAACCAGGTAGCGGGTGGCTACGTTGTCTATAACAAAGAAAACAATTCCTATGTACTTCCAGATGAACATATACCAGTTCTTGTGGATGAGGAGAGCCCCATGTTTCTTCTCCCGGCTTTGGATGTCGCTTCCTCTTTATGGCTGGATGAAGATAAGGTGAAAGCCGTGTTTCTCTCCGGAGAAGGAATAGCGTGGTCTGAACATCATCATCGCTTGTTCTGTGGCAGCGAGGCATTGTTTCGCCCAGGGTACAAGGCCCATCTTACAGGTGGCTGGATTCAAGCGCTTGATGGCATGGAAGAAAAGCTTGAGGCTGGAGCAAAGGTGGCTGACATTGGATGCGGCCATGGCGCGTCAACGATTGTTTTAGCGCAGAGCTATCAGCATTCAAGGTTTTTTGGTATTGATAATCATGATGAGTCGATTGTTATCGCGAGGGCAAACGCTAAAGAAGCTGGAGTGAATGCAAATATCAAATTTCATACCGCGGGAGCAAAAGAGTACACCGAGTCCGGGTTTGATTTGATCTGCTTCATGGATTGTCTGCACGATATGGGAGATCCCGTAGGGGCTGCGCGTCACGCGCTGAAGAGATTGAAAAAGAATGGGTCCGTACTTTTAGTTGAACCCGCAGCAGGTGATTCGATCCACGAAAATATCAATCCCGTTAGTCGACTTTACTATGCAGCTTCAACAGCGGTTTGCACGCCTTGTTCTTTGTCACAGGAAGTTGGACTTGCGCTCGGTGCACAGGCGGGTGAAAAAAGGCTCTCTGAAATTATGCAAGCGGCCGGGTTTGGCAGCGTGCGCCGTGTCGCAGAGACCGCGTTCAATATTGTTCTTGAGGCACAAGCCTGATTATGGAGCTTCCCACTTTATTCTCCAGCAGCAGATACAGCAGACCATCAAAGCCAACTTCAATATCGCGAATGCGTGGAAGGTTTTTGATGAGCGTTTCGCGGTGCACCAGTTTGTTCCCATCAAAAACCATGCGAAAGAGTGAGCCGCCCTTAAGAGAACCAATTAACACATTGTCTTTCCATCCGGGAAAACCGTCTCCCGAATAGATAACAAAACTGGATATTGCCGGGGAGGGGGTTATGTCAACGAGCGTATGTTCCACCTCAGATTCATCAAATTCGGTTGCGGTAATCTTATGCCGCTCAACCCGCGTGGTGGCATATTCAAGTCCCATTGAGTAGTAGGGCCAGCCGTAGTTTCGACCGGGCAGTAGCTCGTTTAGCTCATCGCCGCCGCGTGGGCCCATCTCTGAATTCCACACCTTCTTACGTAATGGATTCCACTCCAGTCCCTGCGGGCTACGGTGCCCATAGGTCCAGATGCTCCTGCGGATGAATTCATTGTCCTTCTCGTCCCCAACGGGATTTACGACGAAGGGGTTGTCGAGCGGTATTGCACCATCATCACGCACGCGGTGAATCTTGCCATAGGGTATAGACAGATCCTGTGGGGTGGTATCCTCAAAGCCGTCCGCAGACTTGATACCTACAGAAATATATACGTGACCCGAGTCATCAAAAGCGATACGTCCGCCTGCGCCGGTATCGGGTGTTGATGAGTAAAACTCAAGTGGCGCCTGCCAGATGGTCTGCACGTCCACCCATTTGCCGTTAACAATATGCCCGCGATCCAGGCGATTCATTGACGGCGATGCAGGGGACACAAGTGATGAATCACAACGCTCCGCGCAAAGATCGGTATAATGCAAATAGACCCATCCGTTATTCTCATAGTCTGGATGAATGGCCACATCCAACAACCATCCTGAACCGTACTGAACACCCATGACGTCAATCGAACTGCCTGTCTGTGGTGTGCCTTCGATAAGCTCCGATTGAACGCCATCACTTGATACGATTGAGAGCCCGCGTTCCTTTTCTGTTACGAGTAGCGATCCATCGGGTAAGGGCTCTATGGAGAAGATTAGTGGGTCGAGACCATCAACGACAGTCTCTATTGTAAAGTTGTGTTCCTCGCTAATTTGCACATCTTCCGGAATATCAACATCTCTGTCGAACTGAAATTTTGTGAAGCGCTGTCCCATGCGTCGCTCACCCACATAGATTGCCAGGCCCTTGATTTCAATATCATTAAGTTTTTTTGAAACAACAGCATGGTCGAATACGTGTGCACCCTTTATGCTCTCCTGCAATGCGGTAATGCTATCCCCTCCGCTGAGAACTGTGCCCAGCAGGCCCAGTGCCATTTCCGTGCCCTGCAGTTCGTTCCCGTGGCACTGAGCGCAATTGTTAGCATACATATCCACATACGGATCAAGTTCTGCAATGTTAAGCAGGTACCAGATGACACCGCCGCCACCAAATAACAGAACACCAACCACAATGATGAGAATTTTCAACCAGGACATGAATTTGAACCTTGAAATAATATTGAAACGTTATACCCGATATATGTCCAAAGTGCCAAATTCCGCGCCCAAGTTAACCCACGACTATATGTGCACCCACTATCAGTACCGGCGTTACGATCACAGTTCTTAGCAGAAAGATTATTACCAGTTCCGTAAAACTGATGGGCAGGCTTGATCTCAGGATAATGACTCCAACTTCTGACATGAAAATGATCTGGCAGACGGATAAGCCCGCCAATACAAAGCTTGTTACCTGGCTATCAATACTTGCTGCCGCGATGGCTGGCATATACTGATCCAGAAAGCCGGAAAACAACCCTGGCGCCGCTGCAGCAGCCTCGGGCAATTGACCGAGTTCCAAAATTATTACGAAGGGAAAGGACAACCAGGTAAATATGGGTGTGTGAAAGGTTAACAAGGCTGCGATCGTTGCCAGGGCCATGGCGGCGGTTATGACAGAAAACACAAAAAACATCAGGTTTGTAATTCCAGTAGCGAAGAATTGCCGGACACCCGGTGCTGTCCTGGTGCGTTCGATCGCCCGATCCCAGGCTTCAGTCAAAAGCGATTGTGAATGCCAGGGTATGTGGTTGGCATCTTCCCCCAAACCTGCGACATAAGAATCGCGTTTGCGCGACAATGGCGGCAGCCTGGGAGTAATCAGGGCGGCGACGAGGCAGGCCAAAACTACAAAGGCATACCAGGCAATAAACAGTTCCTGTATGCCAGCGACAGTTGCAACGGCGATGCTGAACGGAAGCGACACGACCGAAAAATTTGTTGCGATTACGCTTGCCTGTCGGGCCGTGTAGTTACCACGTTCATACTGGCCGATAGTAATCAACAAGCCAATCGATGCTGCACCGACAAAAGATGCGATTGAGTCGATGGCTGCACGTCCAGGCAAACGAAACCACTTTTTAAATGTCGGACCGGCCAAAGTGCCTACAAACTCCATCAGGCCGAAGTCAGTTATTAATGGCAACAACAGGCATGCACCGATGTATACCGACAGAACGTTAACCGCGATGTCGACAAACACCGCCCCACCCACGCTTTCTGATTTTAACAATTCGGGCCCGAACTGAAACAGGTAAATTAGCCCGAATAGTGTGCCTAGCAGTCTTAGAACTACCCAGATTACAGGCACGTTGAACAACTCTCTCAATCGCTCGTGCTTCTGAATCCAGCCTACTCGTAAAGTCGTTCCCATCAATGTCAGAATGCTGGTGGTCATCATCAGCGACACCACAATGTGCAGACCGTAGTCGCCCATCAGGCTCTTGATCCATTGGGTAACAATGCTGATTCCGATCGTGTAATGACCGTCCCATAAAACCGGCGTAAGAAATATCAATATGCCGAGCGAGGATGGCAGCAGGAATAGTAGTTTTTTCCTATCCATTGTTAACGGTACGTATTTTTTTCGTGCTGTTATGGGCACATGAGGGTCGTTCGTATTGTTTCGACGTTAACGGCGGGTTACTCATTGAGGTTGTTGCAAAGGGTCTGCCCAACAGTTTTCAACGAACTCCACAAAACTGGCCGCCAGAGCAGTATTGTGATCGTTCCAATTCGTAGCAAATCGCATTGCGCCACCGGTACCACTTGTACAAATCAATCTGTTATACAGGGTCCAATCCTCATCGTTGAGTGTTCCGCGACGCCATTGCAGGTAGGCATTCTGCATTCTTAGCCAGCGAGCCCGGCTGATTAGAAAAAACCGAACACGGTCAATTTCGTTTAAGCCGTCCGGATTGCTCGAGGCCTCCAGCCAGATACGGGACAATTCGTGGTCTGAGGCAATCAGCAATAAAAACTCAGTTGAGGCATCGGTCTGGTTTTGTAAACTCGATGCTTGTATTGCTTCGGTATTCTGTCTGAGTTCGAGACCCACAAATACGAGCCCGATTAGCACTGCGGCTGCGCCGATCAAGTCCAGGAAGCTTCTGTTTTTATTGGTTTTCAGTTTGCTCTTGCTCCATTTTCGATATGTTATTCACGACGTAGTTTACCTTCCCGGGATGTGAGAAGCGCGTGAAATAGCGATGTAATCCGCGAGAGTCTCTCCTCCAACTATCAAGATTTGACGGATCGGCCACCGATTGCGAGAGAGTATGGCTTGTAATAGGACCCAATCTTAATACTATTGAAGCATGATGAGATCGCGACTTTATCGACAAAGTATTGGCGGCAGCCCACGGTGGCTATTGGCACCCTTGCTGGTATGCGCATTGGTACTATTTACCTATACCCAAAACCTCGGTCTTGGTCACTATCATGGCGATTCCAGTTTTGACATAAGCTGTGTTACTTGTGGACATTCTGCGAATACACCGATTGCCTACTCGACTGAAATAACCGGCCTGCCAGATTTTGGTTGTAACTTTGTTTTCATCGATAGTGAGGACGTTTGGCAGCCTCTCACCTCTCCCGCGGCCTACAAAAACCGTGCACCCCCTCTTCTAGCCTGACAACGCAATAACTAATGTTGCTGTTCGCGAAAGCGAACTCGCTCGTTAACCCGTCAGGAGAAAAAAATGAATACATTGTGGTTGAAGCGCACGTGCTGTTTTGGCGCGCTGGCGGTTGCTTTGGTTAATAGTGCCTAAGACCAGTTCCCGCCGAGAACATTGCAGGAAAATCGATGTTGCCCTGCCCTACATCCACCATCTCACCGGCAGCATTGCGATCCTTCACATGACAAAGTGGAAAGCGTTCCGGATCAGCATGCAGGTACGCTATCGGATCAACACCTGCATGGACCGCCCAGAACAGGTCAAGTTCAAATCGCACAAATTCAGCATCACACTCGCGCAATAGTAAATTATAGGGTAACTCGCCGCCCATCGGTTGAAACTCAAAATCGTGGTTGTGATAACACAGTTGCACACCCGCCCTGGTACAGCGCTCACCAAAGCGGTTGAGCGTTTCGATCACCTGGGCATATCCGCTCACGGTGCGTTGTTCGGGCGCCAGCCAGGGTAAGACAAGGTACTTATACCCAACTGTTTCTGCTGTTGCCAGAAGAGCGTCGGGCTGTTCGGCCATTTGGTTCAACAATACGTGTGCCGATGGCGCGGTTAAGCCGGTGTTTCCAAGTGCTGTTGAGAACTGCTCCGCACTTAAATCGCCGGTTCCGGCGGTCTCTACTTCCAGATATCCTGCCTCGGCAACCGCTGCCAGAGTTGCACTCACATCTTTGGCCATCGCATCGCGTACCGTGTAAAGCTGCAAGCCGATCCGCTCAATTTTACGCAAGGTGGTAGCCATAAGTTTAGGCGCCATCGCAAGGCCCGCCCCGACCCCAACCACTGTGCCGAGCAAAGTAAAACACTCTCTGCGTCTTAATATCATTTGCTTGCTCCTGCATTAGCTACACCTGTATCCGATTCCCCGGGAGTTGTATCATGAAAAACAAAAGAGAATACGATGGCGATTACAGCAGCAAAGATACAGGGTATCAACCAGATGGTCTGCCAGTCGTGACCATCTTCAATTACGTAGGCATCCACCACAATTCCCGCTACATAAGTTCCAATCGCCATGCCAGCACCATAGGTCAGCAATGTAATAAAACCCTGGGCGCTGGCGCGAATCTCCTTACTGGCTCGTTGATCGATATAAATCTGCCCGGTGACGAAGAAAAAGTCGTAGCAAACTCCGTGTAAGAGAATGCCCAGATATAACATTCCCACAAGATCTATAGAGCCGTAAGCAAATAGGCCGTAACGCAACACCCAGGCCAGCATGCCCACCAACAGCATCCATTTCACACCCAGGCGCAGAAAGAAAAAGGGCATCGCCACCATAAAAACTGCTTCTGACATTTGGCCCAGCGTCATTTTTGCAGCTACGCCCTGCATGCCCAATTCATTGAGGTACAGGTTTGCAAAGCTGTAGTAAAAGGCCAGAGGAATGCAAATGAGCAAAGAACTAATTGCAAACACTGCAAACGAGCGCTCCTTTAGCAGGGACAATGCTTCAATTCCGACAATATCACCTATGGTCACGCGCTTGCCTTTACCTGCTGGTGGTGTGTGTGGCAACGTGAAGCAATAAAAACCCAACATTACCGAACAGCCGGCAGCCAATATCATCGGTAAATTTGTCGTTTCTACATTCGCCGCATTACCTGCCAGTACGAAGGTGATAGAGAGGCCCGCAAAAATCCAGCCGATGGTGCCCCAAACCCGCACTCTGGGAAACTGCGCATCCGGTTTCTCCATCTGGGCAAAACCGATACTGTTTGCCAAAGCAAGGGTAGACATATAACAGGCGTTGTAGACCAACAGCCACAGGATGATCTCGTTGGCCTGGCTTAAGCTAGACACGTAATACAACACAAGCGCGCCAAATAGATGCATGACCGCAATCACTTTTTCAGAGGCGAAAAATCGATCCGCAATCATGCCGACAAAAAACGGCGCAATAATGGCGCCGATGTTATTGGTTAGATACGCCCTGCCTATGTCTGTGGCGCTAAATCCCAGGCTGTTCAAATAAGTGCCGAGGGTGACAAACCAGGCGCCCCAGACGAAAAACTGGAGGAACATTAAGGCGCTGAGACGAGTATATATAGAAGAAGTCATGCTTTTCATTCTTGTTGTTTAAGAAGCATTTAATCCGCGCTACAGATGGATTGCAAGCTATGTCAGCATCAACCAGCTACGACAAGATCGCCCGTCGTGGTGCATCTGCTTTCCATTACTGCAATTGACAGTTATAGATAGAGAGGCACAATTCTGGCACAGTTTAATGGCTGCAATTAAACAATAACGCACTTTGAATGAGTGGATACATCGTAACCAGGCAATCCGTTAAAACGCATTAACCTGGAAACCAGTCGAGGATTAACATGAAAATTCAATTTTGTTGTATCGCAATATTGTCGATCGTGGCCCCAGGATGTACACAAGATGCATCTAATACCAGATCGGTGGATTACGTAGACACCCTGTTCGTGAATGGCGCTGTATACACAATGGACGTCAATCGAACCTGGGCCACAACGGTGGGCTTGCTCGGGGGCAAGATAGCCTACGTTGGATATGACAGCGACGCCGGTGGGTTGCGGGGCCCGGATACGCGTGTCGTTGATCTTGGTGGAAAGATGCTGATGCCTTCCTTTCAAGACGCCCACGTACATCCGTTGGGTGCTGGCAAGGATGCCCTGACTGTCAATCTTAGTGGCCTGGATTCGCAGGAGAGTTATGTAGCTGCGGTTAAAGCATATGCAGATGCTAATCCTGAAGCGCCCTGGATACTGGGCGGTGGATGGTCGATGGCTGTCTTCGGCCCTGGCGCGCGGGCGAGCAAAAAGCTGCTTGACGCAGTAGTTGCAGATCGTCCGGTGTACCTGACGTCAGCAGATGGTCATACCGGTTGGGCCAACAGTGCGGCACTTAAAGTAGCAGGCATTGGTGAAGATACACAGGACCCGGTGAGCGGCATTGTGGACCGGGATGCTGACACTGGAGAGATTATCGGCAGCCTGCAGGAGGGCGCAATGGAGCTGTTAACTTATCACATTCCGCCGTCCTCATCTGAATTCAACCAGAAGAGCTTGAAGTATTCGATAGATCTCCTGAACAGCTTTGGCATTACCGCTATTAACGATGCCATCGTCATGCAACCCGAACTGGATGCCTATCGAGCATTGGATCAGCGCAATGAACTTTCGATGCGGGTGGTGGCATCACTTTGGCTGGAAAGAACATTGGGCGTGGAGCAGATTGAAGAGCTCAAGCGCCTCCGGCAGGAGTACTCCAGCGGAAACGTTAATGCCGGTGCCGTCAAAATTATGCAGGACGGTGTAATGGAGAACTATACAGCCGCGATGTCGGAGCCCTATTTTGTCGATGGGAACCTAACTGGCATTCCGATGTTTGAGCCGGGCAACCTTAAAGAAGTAGTTACCGCTTTAGATGCGGAAGGGTTCCAGGTGCACTTCCACGCTATCGGCGATGCGGCGATTTCACAATGCCTGGATGCAGTCGCTGCAGCCATCGACGCTAACGGCAACGCGCATCGGCGACATCACATTTCGCATTTGCAGACGATTCATCCGAATGATCTCTCCAGATTCCGCGAGCTTGATGTAATCGCCAATTTTCAGCCTTTATGGGCCTATGCAGACAGCTACATCACTGACCTGACGATTCCGTTCATTGGTGAGGAGCGCTCGAACTGGCTGTACACGATCCGCTCAGTCATTAATGCAGGCGGTATGGTTGCGTTCGGTAGCGACTGGTCAGTTTCGACTGCAAATCCCTTCCCGCAAATCGAAACCGCGGTTACGCGAACTGACGCCGAGGGCGATGGCGAACCATTCATGCCACAAGAGACAATCGATCTGGCGACCGCACTCGCTGCGTTCACAATAAATTCGGCGTACGTGAATGGTATTGACGAGACCAGCGGTTCGATCGAGCTTGGTAAGCTGGCAGATCTAATAGTACTGGATCGAAATTTATTCGAGATACCAGTGAAGCAAATATCAGAAACCAAAGTATTGTTGACCTTGTTCGGAGGGTTGCCTGTTCATGGTGAGCTGCAAGCGCTTCTCAAGCGCTGAGATCGCCGTTGATTGAATCGTATCGAGACATATCCGGTTGGGGCAGCTGGTGGCGCCATGTATGAGAAAGCCCTGTAAAAAACGCATGCCTGAATCAGCACCATTAAAAGCGGGCGGAGACAGATTTCTATAAGGTGTAACCTGATGATTAAGTGACCTTTCCGCTCATCAATGGTAGCGTGCCACCGACTCTCATCGCGCCCCAACAGGGGCTTGAAACTGCAATGAACCAAACCGCGTGGCAATCATCCAAACCATACCAAAAATTCAATCTGGTTGTGCGCGTGCGGTTATTATTGTTTGTCAGCCTTTTATGGACACCGAATCTTTTCGCAAACTCCGTCACCATTGTCGGAGTCGAAGGTGAGCTTGCAGAAACCATTCAGGGATATCTAGCGCTGGATAAGCCTGACTGTTTTGCCAGCGAACGGGCTTTAAGGCGCCGACTCCGGGGAGCCGATGAATTGGTTCAACAAGCCCTGGATGCTTTCGGGTTATTCAATGCTGAATTCTCCATAGCACATCGCCAAATCGAAGAGTGCTGGCGTGGCGAGGTTACCGTTCAACCCGGGGAGCCTATGGAAATCAAGCAGTGGAAACTCGACGTGGTGGGTCCCATCCTCAGTGAGCAAATCATCACCGCCACCCAAAAGGAACTGCGATTGGCAGAAGCAAAGCGCTTTGATCCACAGATTTACGAATCGGTTAAGTTCAATCTTTTGGGCCGCAGCCGCGATATCGGGTATCTGGATGCCAGACTGACCACACACAAAGTAAGCGTGGACCCTTCCGCCGGAAGAGCCGATATTGATTGGGTGCTGGATGGAGGAGAGCAGTATAAAGTTGGTGCTGTAAACGTGAATACGACGCAGCTTTCAGACGAGCTGGTTAGGGCCTTTCTGGATTTCGCACCAGGCACACCCTACGCTAACAGTCGCTTTATCAAGTCGCACCAAAACCTTGTTGAGAGTGATTATTTCAAACATGTGCGTATTGAGCCTCACGTAAACGAACGCAATGCCGGGGCAGTACCGGTGGACGTATCGGTAACTCCAACGGATCGCTGGTCAGCACTCACCGGAGTAGGCTTTTCCACGGACACGGGAATTCGCGGCAGGATTGACGTCGAAGGACGATACCTGAATCGCCACGGCCACAAAGCAGCCCTGCGCGGACTGGCGTCGCCCGTGAAAGGGTCTTTAAACGTCAACTATCGTTGGCCCTACGGCGACCCGACACACCAATGGTACTCACTCGAGCCGGGTGTTGCCTACGTGGATACGGATACTGCCAAAAGTACAACCACGAGCCTGCAGTTCAAGCGAACTCAGCGCGTGGCGAGCCGCTGGAACCATGTTGCCTCAGTTAACCTTACGTTCGAGGATTTTGAGGTGGGTGATCAGGAGGGTGATTCGCGATTAGTGTTGTTCACTTCGCATTGGACCTATTCGACGGGTTCCCAGCAAAGCCGTCCCATGCGGGGAACCCGATTTAATGCTTATGTGCGTGGTGCCTTGCGCGCGCTGGGTTCTGACAGTGATGTAATGCAAGCCGGGCTTGCAGCCAAGCAGATAGTGCCATTTTTCTACGGCACCCGTTTTATCGTTCGCGGCGAGGTAGGCTGGACATGGCAAAATTCCTTCGCAGACCTGCCACCGTCATTGCGGTTTTTTGCAGGTGGTGACAATAGTGTGCGTGGTTATGATCTGGATGCCCTTGGAACTCTGGAAGACGGCGAGGTAATTGGCGGACCAAAATTGCTGCTGGGTTCCCTCGAGTGGGATATGCCAGTGAAAGAAAATTGGGCGCTGGCTTTATTTGTTGACAGTGGTAGCGCGTACAAAAACAAACCGAATTTCAGCCACAGTATTGGCCTGGGTTTGCGATGGTTTTCGCCGCTCGGACCCATCCGCCTGGATCTGGCACATCCACTGGATAATGACAGGGCTTCGATACGATTACACATCTCGCTGGGGCCGGATATATGAGACGCTGGTTTCTCGCACTCACAGCTTTTACCTTCACAACCGTCATAGTTTGCATTGGTGTTTTGGGGTGGCTACTCACGACCAGTAGTGGCGCCCAGTGGCTTGCCGATCAGGTTACCGACCGATTTGAAGAAGTATCCTTACATCAGGTGTCTGGTAATCTGGTCGACGGATTGATGATTGGTAAACTGAGCATCCACGCTGCGCCAACACATTTTGAGGCGCACGAGACCCAGGTAAAGGCCGACCTGTGGGCACTGTTGTTCGACAGTCGCCTGGACCTGGCCCATCTGCGTATCCGTACATTGCTGGTAGAGTCAACTTCAACAGAAGCGAGTGATCCCGTGTCACCCCAACTATCCCTGCCGGAACCGCCGCTCGAGATCAATATTTCAGAGCTGCAAATTGCTGAGGCTAACATTATGGGTGAGCAGTTGTTGGGTTTCGTTGCAGCGCTATCTATTGCGACTGATCGCTTGACGATTGACATTGAATCTCTAAATGCTGTGGCTACTGACTTGTCTGGTCATCTCGAGATTCCCGTTGGTGCGCAACCCAGTATCGTTGGTGACATTAAATGGCAACGCAGTAATGCCAAAGGTCACTTAACCGCAACCGGTCTGTTGCATGCTTTACAGGTCGAGCATCAATTCGAGGGACCTGTCACCGTGTTAAGTCGAGGTAGCGTCAACGCTAGCGAGGTCCAAAGCCTGCGAGCTCGCCTGCAACACGAACTCCCCAAATACGAGCTGTCCTTGATAAACGAAATTACAATGACCGGTACGGATATTCTCATTGTGGGTTCGGGTAGTTACCAACAGTACAAGAGTGACTACTCAGTGGTGGTCTCAGGGGACACTATTACAGCAAGCCGAGTGTCGATTATTGACGATACCAACAAGGTTGCTGCCACCGGCACGCTGAACCTTGCTGACAATTCTGTTGTCTTAGATGGCGAGTTTCATGTGGAGGACTATACGGTATTGGTGTCAGGCATCGAAGGATTATCCAAAGGCACGTTCGAACTAAGGGGCAATCCAGATAATCCGGAAATTTCTGCTAACTTTACTACAGAGGAAATACTGGTTTCGGGTGTCCGCTTGAAACATCTGCAAGGGAGTGCCAGCTATAGCGTTGACCTGGTAACGATAAAGGCCAGTGCGGACTCGGTTGCCTATGCGGGTGAATCCTTTTCAGATCTCATGATAAGCACCAGCGGTACTCTTGAGCACAGTGCTGTCAGGCTGCAATGGTCTGGCGGTAATCTCGATGGTCAACTCGGTTGGTCGGATGGCGGTCTGAGTGCGCACGTAAACTCCAACGCCATGATCACATACGTTGGTTCAAACTGGCGCAACGATGCACCAATTGATATTCGTATTGGTGGGGAAACGTGGAAAATAACACCGCACTGCTGGCAAGGCATCGGGAAGTTGTGCATTACCTCGGTCACGTACACCGGCGGAAGGGAAGGTAGCATCAGCGGCTACCTGAGTCAGTTACCAATCCAGGCGGTGCCAGTGGAGGCCCTCAACTTTACACCAACCGGCCAAATCGATGGTTCCTGGGAGTTCACATACAGCGACGAATGGTTGGGAACAGCTGCGTTTTCCATATCTGGGATGACAGCCTCAAATATGGAACAGGAGATGATCATATTACCGGCCGTGACCGGAAATTTGCGGCTATCTGGCACCGAGTGGGGTGTCGACATTGCCGTTGCGCAGGATAAACTGGTTTTAACCGGGGAGCTCGCGGCCAACGGATTTACTGCGGCTACGGCATTAAGTGGCTTTGTGCGGATGACGGACGAAGATTTGGCCCTGGTGAGAGAGTTTGAGCCGGGCTTCGAAAAACTATCTGGCTTGTACACCATCGAGATAGATCTCAGCGGTACGCTAGCAGATCCGCAGTACAAGCTGGTGGCAATGCTCGAACGCGGCAGCGTGGCATGGGATCAGCCGGCGATGAAATTTGACGATGTCACAGCACTTATTAATGCCACGAATAATCGCTGGTCGGCGACTGCCACCGGTCGGCAGGGCGACCAGGGGGGGCTCACCCTGCAGGCCGGTGGAACTACGCTCGATTTCGACGGAAGTGCTAAGGCCAATATTGCAGGCGCGGGTTTCCTTGTTGACTCACCTGAAGTGCGTTTACGCCTTGTGCCGGATCTGTCTCTTGACTACAGCCAGGGCAAAATCAATCTGGGCGGGATAATCGAAGTACCAGAGGCGACCATTGAGCTTGCGAGCGCACCAAAAACATTGCGAAAGCCCTCATTCGACGTCACCGTGCTGGGTCGCGCAGCCCCGAAAAAAGCTTCCAGCCGCACGCTCACCGTTGATGGCCGTGTCACAGTTGAATTGGGTAATGCAGTGCGCTACTCGGGTTTAGGCCTGGATGTTGGCATCACCGGGAATCTTGTCGCTGATATCGAGAATACGGAACTCACCGCGTTACGGGGGGAGCTGGTTATCTCGGGAGGCAAGCTTGAAGCAGAAGGTCAGTCTCTAACGGTCGAATCCGGCCGACTGCTTTATACCGGTGCTGTGGATCGACCCTATCTGGAATTGATTGCGGTGCGTCAGATCGAAGATCAAACTCCGCCGCTCAAGGTTGGTTTGCGGGTTCGGGGCACGATCGACAATTTGGAATCCAGCGTGTACTCCAATCGAGTCATTTCAGATACTTCTGCGCTTTCGTATCTGGTTTTAGGACGGGATTTTGAATCGGAGGGTGCTGACACGGACAACAGCCGTCTGCTTGCAGCAGCCTTCAACCTGGGTCTAAAGAAATCTGCGCCTGTATTCGATCAGCTGAGCAATGCCCTCGGCATGGATGAACTCAGTGCGCTTGCCCTGGGCCAATCGGAATTTGCCATCGTTGCCGGAAAGCGTATCTCAAAAGATCTCTATGTTCGTTACACTTACAATGCGCTCTCTGCAGTAGGCGCGTTTGTGATTCGCTATAGTTTGAGTAAGCGCGTGCGACTGGAGGCCACAAGTTCGGAGAACTCATCTATGGACATACTCTATAAGTTCACTCGTTAACCAACTTGTTAGATAAGCGCCGGTAGTACCTGGCTTGCAAGACTAAGCAACAAAAAGAATCCGCACATATCGGTAACGGTAGTAAGCAGTGGCCCCGACGCCACCGCCGGATCCAGTTTCAAACGTCGCAATATCAGCGGCACGGTGCCTCCAATAGACACGGCCACTATCGTGTTTAAAGCCAGTGCACCGCCAACGACGAGGCCCAGCACGGGGTTACCCTTCCATGCCCAGGCGGCCATTCCGAGTAACAAGCCAAGTGCCATTCCATTTATGATGCCCACTACTGCTTCCTTTCGCCAAACCCGCAGTACATCGGAGGGCACGGCAGCACCCAGGGTTAACTCGCGCATGCTGACTGCCACGGCCTGATTTCCAGAACAGCCACTCATATCGGAAACGATGGGCAGAAATACGGCGAGCGCAATGACTGCGGTTAAGGTGTCCTCATATGCAGCTATGACGCTGGCCGCAATGATGTTTAACAGGATATTAATGCTGAGCCACGCTAATCGTCGACGAGAACGTAGCCATACCGGCATGCTACGCAACTCATCACCACCGATGATACCAGCCACTTTGAGACTATCTGCCTCTGATCGTTCCGCTAGCGCTTCCAGAAGTGAGCGGCGACGAACGATTCCCAAAAGCATCTGGCGAGCGTCTACAACTGGCACCGCGGCTATGTCGTGCTCATCAAAAAACGCCTCTAATGCTTCAAGCGGTGTTTCTGGTGATACTACCAATGCTGGTGACACGATTTCGCCGATCTTTTGTTTGGGATCGGAAAAAACCAGATCGCGGATGCGGATGACGCCCTTTAGCTTTTTGGCCTTAACTACCACATACACGTAGTGCACCGTCAGCAAATGGTAGTCAACGGTTTCACTGGTCAGGTCGTCGACAACTTCTCTCACCGTGGCCGTCATCGGGTAGGATGCGTATTCCGTCATCATGAGTCCACCGGCTGAATCAGGCGCATAATCGATTAGTTCGCGTACTTCATCCGCATCTTCATCGTCCAGTTCGGCGATAATTGCGTCGGCTTCGGTTTTATCCAACTCGGAGAGTACGTCAACGCGATGATCACTTGAGAGCTCTTCTACAATTCCCGCTGCATCATGTGCAGACATATCCTCAATCAGGTCAGCCGCGTGCGCGTCAGGAAGTTCCTCTACCAGAGAAGCCGCCCGGGGTGGCGTTAGCGCGGATAAGAGCGCTCTCTGGTCGTCCGGGCTTAACATGTAAACAGCGTGCAACAAATCCGCTGAATCAAGCCCGTCTATTTCCCGACCGAGCTCTTCCGCTCCCAGACCGCTGGCCAGCATTTCGCGAATTTTTTTCTCGGGGTATCGAATCGTGCTATCCACAATTTTCCCTCGTATAGATTGTTTCGAATTTGTAGCGCCCGCCACCCGCGAACGCCACCAGCAGACTTGCGACTACTTTCCAACCTTGTCGATAGCGGATTGACTAAGGCTCTTAACCTTCGGGCGCCTGCGGCGCTGAGACTTCGGCGCGAGCAAGCCACGCATCGAGTCGAGTTTTCCGAAGCACAGAAGCCTGTCATGGGCCTGCAAGGTTCGACTGTCCTTTGGGTTGGGAATTTCGGTCTCACCGCGATACAGAGTAAGTACATTTACGTCACTGTCTCGCAACTTCGTTTCGGTGATAGTCATTCCGTCGAATTCAGAATCTTTTGGAACGTGAATTTCACTAACGCCATAACCACTACTCACGGTCAGCCTTTGGCGTACATCGATCTCGGGAAAGTCGACCCGTGCAGCGATGTACTCAACAATAGCACCGGCAATATCCAGGTTAGTACATGTTTCAATACCCTCGAGGCCTGGAGAGGAATTAACTTCCATTACCTGTGGACCTGCATCGCTCTCCAGCATATCCACTCCGGCGACACGCAGGCCAAGAATTTGTGCGGAGCGTACGGCTGTTTCAACGTACTCTTTTGACAGCTCTACCGGTTCTGCTACGCCGCCTCGGTGTACGTTGCTACGAAATTCCTGGCCCTGCGCGACCCTGCGCATAGCCGCAACCACGCGATCGCCTACCACAAACGCACGGATATCCTTGCCTTTGCTTTCTGCGACAAATTTTTGAATCAGTACGTCCTGCTTCTGGCTTTGTAGTAGTTCGATTATGGACTCTGCAGCTTTAATAGATTCTGCCAACAGTACGCCTATACCCTGGGTTCCCTCTATAAGTTTGATGACAACAGGTGCACCACCCACTCTCTCAATTGCCGGTAATACGTCTTTCTTGTCATTGACAAAAGTAGTTCTGGGAATACCGATATGATGTCGGCTGAGAATCTGCAGGCTCCGAAGCTTATCGCGAGAGTTCGAAATTCCATTGGCTGTGTTCGCGCAGAACACATCCATCTCCTCAAACTGTCGAACCACAGAGGTTCCATAGTAGGTAATTGATGCGCCAATGCGCGGTAGTACAGCATCATAGTGACTGAGTTGTTTTTGTCGAAAATATAAATCCGGCGAACCCTGATCCAGGTCGATCGCAAATTTTAGCGTGTTGAGCACCTTTGCGTCGTAGCCACGCGCCAGAGCGGCCTCTTTTAAACGACGTGTGCTATAGGATTTTGGTCCGCGTGATAGAATTGCCAGTTTCATAGTCTATTCCTTTTTATCCAATTTTCTTCAATAGTTGTCTTACCATTTGATACCAACCCGCCGAATTGCCCTGTCGGATACTTCCTCGATCGAGAATTCGAACCGGCGGTACTTAACGACACTTCCCACCTCGGGAATTTCACGCGCGAGATCAATTAGAAACCCTCCCAGCGTCTCGTAGTTGCCGTCAGGCAGGCTCACTGGAGTCGCCCGGGCGAGATCTTCGATGTCGATGCGCGCGTTCACGCGTATGTTGTTTTTGCTGATTTTTTCGATCATCTGGAGCGAATCATCAACATCATGTTCGTCCGTGATCTCACCAACCACTTCTTCGAGCAAATCCTCGATTGTGACGATACCGTCTACGCCTCCGTATTCGTCGACTACAACCGCCATTCGTTGCGAAGACATACGCAATGTTACTAACAACTCTTCCACATTTTGCGAGCCCGGAACAAATCTGACAGGGGAAACGAATTGGGAAATCGGCGCGTCTATATCTTCTCCCAACAACTCGAGCGCGTTGAGAATACCTACTACGTTGTCCACCCGTTTTCGATACACCGGCAAACGATGGTGCGCGTTTTGCGCAGCAAGTTTGGTGGTCTGGCCACAGGTTGCCGATTCTTCTACGCCAACTACTTCAATCAAAGGTGTAAGAACCTCACTAACCGATGTGTCGTGAAACTCAAAAACGCGACGAATCATATCCTGCTCTTCGGGATCGACATCGCCACTTACGCTCTTCATCTGCATCAACGAGGCTATTTCTTCGCGGATGGTAAACGGGTTTGATTCAGATTGACCGGTAACCCGAGCAAGGAAACGGGTGAGAAAGCCGAATACCACTAAAAGAGGATAAAAAAGATACGAGGCGAGCCGAACAAAGCCGATGACTTTTGGGGTAATGTTGTCAGCGTGGTGTTGGAATGCGCTCTTGGCGACAATCTCGCCGAAAACCCATGACAAGGGTGCCACGATCACTGCTGCCAACCAACCCCACTTGTCGCCAAATACGCTTACCACCAGCATAGTGGCAACTGTGGTATTGGTCACGATAGATATGTTGGTGCCAACCAAAGTTGTGGAAAGTAGCCACTCGGGCTTTTTTAACATATCCAGTGCAAGTTGCGCACCACGAGAACCCTGTTCGGCTTTGTGAAGTAATTTCGCACGATCAGCACTAACAATACCAATCTCCGAACCGGAGAAGAATGCCTCCAGTACGAGGCACAACAACATAATAAAAATTGCGGTTACGGGATCCATTACCTAAGGCTCCGAGCCGACTGGAGTTTCAGACTTTGACGCTGACTCGCGCCCCACTTTGACGTTCAGGGATACAATTCTCTGGCTTGTGATCTCGGTAACGGTGAGTAGCACATTGTCTACGTCTACGACATCCCCTACGTTTGGGAACTCGCCGCGCGTGTGTAGTACTAACCCGGCCATTGTCGTTACACCGGCACGTTCCAGACTGGTGCCAGCAATTGCATTAAATTGCCGAATTGTCAGCGATCCGCTGGCGCGGAATAAGCCCGCACCCAGTGCCTCCAAAGAAGACGTTTCTGCCAGCCTGCTATCAGACCAGCTGGGAAGATCACCGAATATACATTGCATAATATCTTCAAGTGTTATTAGTCCCACTACACCGCCAAACTCATCACTGACCAGTGCTATCGATACCTGGCGTTCGCGCATTGCAACGAAAATGTCAGATGCTGTGCGGGTGGCTGGCACCAGGTAGGGTTTTCGTAATCTCTCGCGGACTGGGTGCTCTGCGTAGGGTGTGTCTTCAGTCACATCTAAATCCAGAATATCGCGTGCGTACAGCACACCCTCTATCGATTTTCCATCTGCGCCAAAAACCGGCACTTTTGAGTGACGGCTTTGTCGAATTACTTCAACGATTTTCGAGAACGACATGGAGGTATCTACAGAAACAAGTTGCGAGCCATAGGTCATCAAGTCACCGACAGACTTGTTGCCAAAGTCAAAAATCTGATGAATGTATGCGGATTCCTTGGTATCAAGAGAGCCCTCGCCAACTGCAGCGTTGGTTAAGGAGCGCACCATATCTTCTGTCAAAATGTTGTTTTGCGACCGTTCTTCTGTAACTATGAGTTTGATGAAAAATTCCGAAACAAGGCGAACCGCGTTACGCAGGGGCGTGATGAAGTGAGCGAACATTTCGATGTATCGGCTCTGAAAGGTCGCAAAAGCAACATTGTTTCCAAACGCCAGAGTCTTCGGCGTAATCTCACCAAACAACAGCAGCAAAGGAACCATAATAACGACATTCAACCAACTATTACCGGCACCAAACACTTCAATGATGATCGTTGCAGACAGAACAGAGGCCGAAACATTAACGAATTCGTTGCCGATCAAAATTGTTGCTATCAGGCGCCTTGGTTCCGCCAACAAATTTTCGATCAAACCCAACCGTGGATTGCGATCGCGTCGCATCTGTCGCAACTGTGCCGAGCTCAGGGAAAACAGGCTTGTTTCTGAGCTGGAGAAAAATGCAGACAGCGCGAGTAATAATACCATTACCGCGAGCTCTATTATCAGGACGATGTCCACTTCAGTCCTTGCCTTCTACAATTTCGTTGCTCAGGGATTCCAGTGAAGAGGAGCGCAGGTGAAGGTCGCGCTGGGGATATGGAATCTCAATTCCGTTTTCATGAAATTTGTCCCAAATACTCAGCAATACTTCGCTGATAACATTTGCCCGGCCATTCATCGGATCGTCAATCCAGAATCTCAATTCAAGATTTACTGAACTATCGCCGAATTCCTGCATATGACATACAGCAGCCGGTTCTTTCAGGATGCGGGGTGTTCCATCGGCTGCCTCCAGGCACAGTGCGATGGCTTTTCTGACATCTGATTTATAGTGAACTCCAATAGTTTTCTTCAGGCGAAGCAGATTCTGCGAATAAGACCAGTTTTCGACGCGCGTGGTGATCAGTTCTTCGTTTGGAATCAGGTGTTCGATACCATCACGGGTTAGAACAGAGACATAACGTGCACCGAGAGAATCCACACGGCCGTAGTAATCGGCAATTGCGATAACGTCGCCAGGTTTAATTGATTTATCGAGCAGGAGGATAAACCCGCTGACCAGATTCGCAAAAATCTTCTGGAGTCCAAAGCCCAGACCAACGCCGATTGCACCACCAAACACGGCGAATGCGGTGAGGTCGATACCGACAATCTTCAGCGCAACTACCACCGCCACAAGTACAAGAACAATGCGCATCAACTTGGTGGATAACACTTTTATTGAAGGCGAGAGATTTTCAGATGACTTTATTCGCCCTTCGACGAGCTGCCCGACGACTGTGGTCAACCAGAGAAGCACGCCCAAAGCAATCAGTCCTTGCACCACTATCAACAGCGATACGTCGACCTGGCCGAAAGAAAGTGTAGCGCCATCCAGAAAGGTGATGGTGTTATCCAGCAAGCCGACAATATTTAGTGCTGCGGCTATCCATGCGACAATTGAAATAGTGAGTGACAGCAATGGATTGGCTACAAACACGGTTGCTACATTGATTACGATCCATGCAGTTAGCAGGCTGGAGGTAACCACGAGTGCAGCATGCCGAAACTCGAGATATACCATGACTGCGACTATCAACCACTGGGCAGCCAACCAAACCGCGGGAAATGCAAGCTTGTTGAGCGTAGACCAAAGTCGTCGAAGCAGGGCGAATCGATCATATTTTGTACGCTGCAGTAACAGCTTGTTGCGTACTACCTTTGATATTGGCCAGGCTAACGATGCGGCAATGACGATCATGCCGAGCTCAATAAGGGTTGCAGTCGTAAACAGGTTATCGATAGCCCAGGACTGGCCTTCGCTCAGCCAACCAGACCAAACGTCACCGTTCGTCAGATCTCCCAATATTGTTTTCTCGCCCTCCACTAGATCCACCGCTTGCGGCGGAAGTAGATGAGCTGACAGACAGCAACCACTGCCATTACTGCTATAACGGCGAAATAACCACCACGTGTAGACAGCTCTGGCATGTTCTCGAAATTCATGCCATAGATTCCTGCGAGGAATGTCAACGGTACAAAAATGACAGTGATGATCGTTAGAATTTGCATCACTCGATTCAGCTGATGTGAGGACATACCCAGGTAACCACCCGTGAGATCGTTAGATATCTGATAGTGTAACTGGGCAAGGCTTTCGGTTCGTTCAATCTGCTCATAGAGGTCGACAATTTCATGGGACAACTCTGTACCGATGAACGAATCGCCAACGTCTCTGAGTCTTGTGGCAATTTGTTTGTGATAATTCGCGATACGGGTAAGTTTTCTGAGTTGGGATTTGTAGCCAGTCAGTTCGGCGAGAAGTTTATCGTCGGGCTGCTTGAACATTTGCTCTTCGATTTCATCCAGGCGTGGCTCCAGTTCAAGCAGTATTTCGACATAACGACGAGCAAGGCGATTGCCAAGGCGAATTGCAAGGGACCCCGGACGCTCTTTCGCAATGGCGTTGCCGCGCTTAATCTTGCCAATCATCCAGTTAACTGATGTAGACGGTTTTGCATGACGCGTCAGTAGAAATCGATCTCCGATGAAGAGAGACAACTGAATTACACCGAAATCTATGCCTGAAGTATCGGCATCGAGTCCACGGAGCAGGATGAAGAGAAAGTCGTCGAAGCGTTCCATTTTTGGTGGATGACGGGGACGTAATGCATCTTGTATAGCTAAGGGGTGTATGCCAAATCCGCCGAGTAATTCTTCATCTATCGAATCCGACTCGCCTTCAAGGTCGACCCATATATTCAGGGTGTTCGATTCTTGCCACGTTGCAATCAATTCCCTGCCGCCCAGAGTCAATTCTCCGGTGTCGGGGTTACTCAAAAATACTCTGATCACTTTACCCCCTAAACTAGTTTCGAGATGGTCTTTTCGGCCTTCTGCCAACCGGGCGCCATTTGCGCATTGGCGTCTATCAAATCAGGGAGACCGGGCTACGATCTTCCTGATTGACTGCGACAGCTCATCCCATGCGACATCAACCTGAAAGCGCAGCTTCTCCCACGATTGGTCATTAGCACTTCCAAGCTGATCGAGCTGCTTTCTCAATTCTGCGATGCATGCATCGGCCTGGCGCTCGGCTTTCAGCAATTGTTCGCTCGGATGAATCCGGCCGGAATGCGTCGCAAGGTTTATTTTGCGCTTGACCAAACCCAGCGTCGTTTTCTTTTGAGCAAGCATAACTTCAATATTTTGTATGTAGCTTTTCTTGCCTTTCTTGCTTCTGCAATTGTAGGGGTCTTCTTTCATGATGTGCACCCCTGAATTGGTGACATGAATGCAGCACGATTGCTCTGGTTTGTGTCGATATGCCATTGGTCGGCGCTTGATATCCACAGTATTCTTTTTGTTTGATAGATACAACTAATAAATATTGTCGTTTACATAAAAAATATTTATCATACGGTATGGATCTTGAACTCCTTCGCACATTTCTTGAGTTGCATCGCATCAGGCACTTCGGTCGTACTGCGGATGCACTTCATCTCACTCAGGCGGCTGTGAGCAGCCGCTTGAAATCACTGGAATCAATACTTGGTGTGACACTCTTTGAGCGAAGTCGCCGTGAAATGCGCCTGACGCCGGAAGGGGCCCGTTTGATCCGCCATTCGGAACGACTGATGGCGGGTTGGAGAGTGGCGCGTCAGGATGTATCGCTTGCGGGCGCAAGTGAACAACTGGTTATTGGCGGCAGCCTTAGATTATGGGATGTGTTGTTGCAATCCTGGTTGCATGATTTGCGGCGAGCGCACCAAAATATGGCGATAATCGCTGAAGCCCAGACTCCGGAGATTCTCACCCGCCGACTCATTGACGGAACCCTGGATGTTGCGATCATGTTGGAACCCGCTCAACTTGACATCATGCAAATTCGAACAGTTTCTACTCTGGAGTTGGTATGCGTCTCCAACTCCATAAATTTGTCCATAGAAGCTGCGCTCATGCAAAACTATATATTCGTGGACTGGGGACTTTCATTCGGCCTTGATCACCGGCGGGCATTTCCGGACGCCGCCGAAGCCATGACCCGGGTTTCGCACGCGAAAATGGCCTATGAATACATAGTGTCGGTGGGCGGAAGTGCATACCTCCCAAAACGTATGATTGAAAAAGACATCGAATTCGGGTTGCTGCACCTGGTTAATGACGCACCGGTATTTGAGCGTCAGGCGTACGCAACCTATCCGGTGCGGTCTCCAAAGTTGGACCTGATCGAGAGAAGCTTGAAACTGGTCAGAAGCCAGTAGGTGTGAGGATTTCAGGCCAGCTTAAGCGTGCGGGAATGCCCCGCGAAGTTTGGCCAGAGTGCGTTTGTTAGCTATAGGGTAATTCGGGCGAAAGCCCAGCCAAAATACACAAGAAGAAAACCGATTCCTGCCATACGTCCCAGCCGTGCCCTGCCAAACAGGAATATCGGGATTAGTGACAAGGTAAAAACAAGCGACAAGGCCAAATCCGAAATGCCGCCGTCTGGAATAACCACGGGGCTTACCAGGGCACTGGAAGGCAGCACCAGAAGCGTGTTAAACAAATTTGAACCGACGATATTTCCCAGTGCAAGATCCGATTCGTTACGAGCAGCTGCAACTATTGTTGTGACAAGTTCTGGCATGCTCGTTCCCAGCGCGACGATAAACAGGCCGACAATAGCGGGAGAAATTTCCAGGTGTTCCGCGAGCACAACGCTATGGTGAACGGTCATCTCACCTCCGTAGTACAGCAATAACATACCACTGATAACGAATATCGCGCTGAAGCGATTGACGGGCGCGTTGTCCACCAGGGGGTTTTTATCGATGTCAACGAATAGCGGATCACTATTTCGCGATCTAACGAAGTCAAGGGCCATAATGTAGAGAAAATTACCGAAAACAAGCAGCAAAATGACTGCTTCGGAACGGCCTATCTTGTCTATAGAGATGTCAAAAAAGCCGTCCATCGACATAATTGTGAGGACGGCGGTCGCAAACAGCAGCAGCGGTAACTCGCGCTGTACCAATTGGCCTTGAATATCAATGGGGCGAATGAGCGTTGCGACACCCAGCACCAGCGCAAGGTTTGCGAGATTGGATCCGATGACGTTGCCAAACGCCAGCTCGGTAGCTCCGCGAGACGCTCCAATCATATTTACCACCAGCTCTGGCATGCTCGTGCCGAAGGCGACAATGGTCAAGCCGACGACCATTGGAGAGACACCGAAACGGGCCGCAATCTGGGAAGCACCGTGCACGAGTGCTGTGCCACCGGCGATCAGCAATACAATGCCAAAGACAATCCCGACAATCGTCATATTTGGTGATCTCCGCCGTCTATGGCCATCGCTATCTCCATATCCTGAATGGTAACGGGTCTATCTCAGGCTCACCAACAAACGTGTTGAACCGCTTGCCGTTGTCCGCTGGCACTCTCGATTTCTGATCGCCAGGAGCTATAACATTCGCTATCAGAGGGTATCCTTTTGCCGGCCTGATTGGTAATGAAACCCCAGCTTGCTTCGATAAATTCGACGAGTCAACTCCCGAGGTCAAGACCACCTTAAGACCTTGATTGTCTCTACCATGCAAAAATATTCATAATTCCAATTGCAGTCATGTCACGGTCGATTGATACTCATGCGCGCATAACGCAGGTCGGTCTTGATGATCAGGAGAATTCAATGGCAGAGTTAGACAGCCTAATCGCGCTCGACAAGGAACTCGTCGCTGCGTCTCGCGACATCAAGGTGTTATCGGAACTTGCATGGGAGCCCGAACAGCAAGTTTCCTTTATCGCCAACTGGCAGCGCGGCAAGCCGGCTCTGCCTGTCGTTTGTTATACGAAGGTTGACCATTCGCAACAAATCATTCTGCTTGAGTCAATCGCCGAGCGAGCCGCCGCCCTTGTTCATCCATTGAGCGAATTTCTCAAGGATACAGCGCTGTCCTATCTCAATGTGGCGCGCATGATTACCAACATCGGCACGGCCGGGATGTCTGAGTTGTCGATAGAAATATACGGCCGACCGGGCGACCCACTTACCGGCGGAAATGGTACCACCAGCCTTGAGGCAGCAAAGTATTTTTTAAGCGTAGGAAAGGAATTCCATCAAGGCAGTGGGCTGAAGGAAGCAGATTTTTGCGTTACTGCCAGCGCCGTTCAGGTCGAGCTCGAAGCGGGTCTGACAGAGGTATTCAAAAACAGCGAGGTCAGTGTCGTCACCGACCGCCATCTGGCGTCAAAAGCTGCCGCAGGTGCTACTCGAATTCGCCTTCGTGATGCCACCTGTTTTTCAGAGTACGATGCCCAGCAACTGCTGCAACATGAAGCATTTGTGCATTCCTTAACTGCACTGAATGGCCGGCGACAACCGACCATTAGCGCTATGAGTCTTGGGGCGCCAAGAACCACTGCTTCGCAGGAAGGGCTAGCGACGTTTGCTGAACTTGTGACCGGTGCGATTGATATTTCACGCCTTGAGCGTATTGCGATGCGTATCATTGCAACAGACATGGCGCTGGGTGGTGCCGATTTTATCGATGTGTTTCGCTATTTCGTGGAAACCGGCCAGACCCTGAACGAAAGCTACAACTCAACGATGCGAATTTTTCGTGGCGCACCCTTAACGGGTGGTTATGCCTTTACCAAAGACGCTGTTTACTTGCGCGGCATGCTGGAGGTTCATACGTTCTTCCGTTGGGCATTCAAGGAGCAGAAGCTGCAACTGTGCGAACATTTCTTCGCCGGGCGCATGACCTTGAGTGATGTAGTGAAGTATGAAGAATTTTTTCTTGACGGAACATTATGTGTGCCCAACTACCTGCCTCCATGGATGACTCGGGCAACCGGGCTTGCCGGTTACCTCGCATTTTCGGTATTTGCGAACACGATCGACCTGGCGGTGCTGAACGCAGACCATCAATTTCCGGATACGGTATCGGAATGATCGTTGAGAGATTATGATAGCTTGAGATTGGGTTTTCCGGAGAGTTATGCGTATGAACATCATGAAATTTGCAGTATTAATAGTGGCAATTTCTTGCCTGCTAGTGGGATGCGCAAGTTCTGGCACGTCGGGCGCACGGGGCTACGAAATGCGCGTTCGATACGCAGAGATAACCGATATTGATCGCGTGAAACTGCCGTCTAACGCACCTGTGGGCGCAGTGGTTGGTGGATTCACAGGGCTCATTCTTTCACGCAAAGGCTCCGGAGCCGGACAGGTTGCCAGTGGTGTCGGGGGCGCCATACTGGGTGGTCTTGCGACCGCCGCGCTGGAAGGCGATCGACTGGGGTACAGCTATCGTCTTCGATTCTCCAATGGCGATACGTCAAGCTTCATTACAGAAAAAGGCTACCTGCAATCAGGCGACTGCGTCTCGGTTGAGCGTGGGCAGCACGCGAACATCAGACGGGTGGCATCCACGCTTTGCGCCAACAGTCAATCAGTCGCTGCCAACCAAAAGCATGTGCGTGAAGCCAGGCAATGCCACGAGGCAAAAGAGCAACTACTTGCCGCATCCACCGATGACCAGATTGACGCCGCAGCGCGCAAGGTTTCAATAATTTGCGAGTACTAATCTGGTCCTTTACGGCCAAATGACTACGTGCCAAAAAAAAGGGAACGAGAAATTTTATGCCCCATCAACATATAGTTAGCCTGGTTTGTGTGTTTGTTGTGATATGTTTGAGCGTCGGGTGCGACACCAGCACTCCAGTTTTCACTGTAGCTCCCGACATCTCCCCGAATCCGAACAGCGCTGTACCGTTGGCGCCCATCATTGGGCTCGCATCCTGGAGGTCACACATTCCGAACAGCCGGAAAAAGTATTCGAGATTACCATTGATTCCCAGGAATACGACAATTCGACTGGATGGGCCGTATACCGCAGCGACAGATTATCAAGCCTCTACACAAACTGACCCCTGTAATGATGAGTCATCCATTGGCCTGATCCCAGATTCGTGAGTCACACGAGGCAGCGACCCCCAATCGAGCTGGCGAATACACCCACGTTCGCAGATACTACGGTACCGTAGACTATAAGACCGTTTTCCATACATGTTCGGTATAAAGGTAAATCGACTATCCATTGAGAATTTGCGCGGTGATATTTTCGGAGGTGTTACCGCCGCGGTCATCGCACTTCCATTAGCGCTCGCGTTTGGCGTGGCATCCGGCATGGGCCCGATTGCCGGTCTATATGGTGCTATATGCGTAGGCTTGTTCGCCGCGTTGTTTGGCGGTACGAACGCCCAGATTTCGGGACCTACGGGCCCCATGACAATTGTCGCCGCAAGCGTATTTACCCAGTTCGCCGGACAACCGACCGTCGCGTTTACTGTTGTTATGATGGCAGGTGCGTTTCAAATAATGTTCGGTTATCTGCGCATAGGGCGGTACATTAATCTAATGCCTTACCCTGTCATATCGGGATTCATGACAGGCATCGGTTGCATATTGATCATACTGCAGCTTGAACCCCTTATCGGGCACGTTGCGCCACCCACTGTCGTAAATGTACTGACGGCTTTGCCAAGTGATGTCCAATCTGTGAATGGTTATGCGGCTGGAGTGGGGTTATTGTCACTGGCTATTTGCATATGGTGGCCAAAACGCCTGACGCGCATTGTGCCGTCGCCTCTGGTTGCATTGATAGTGTGCACAATTGCGGCCCTTTTTATCACCAACGTGCCGCTGCTTGGTGCGGTGCCGTCGGGGTTGCCGTCCATGCAGATCCCCCAGTTTGATTTTGGACAGCTGAGCTTCATGCTTGTAAGCGCAGCTGTGTTGGCGGCACTGGGTTCTATCGACAGTCTGTTAACTTCATTGGTTGCAGATAATATGAGTCGCAGTTTTCATGATTCAGATAAAGAACTCATCGGACAGGGGATTGGCAACCTAGTTGCAGGTTTTGCTGGAGGCCTGCCTGGTGCGGGCGCAACGGTTCGCACGCTCGGCAATTTGAAGGCGGGCGGTCGCACCCCGCTATCCGGTGTGCTGCATGCCATTATATTGTTGCTGATCGTATTGGGTCTTGGACCTGCCGTTAGTCTGATTCCTCACGCCGCTCTCGCAGGTATCCTCCTCAAGGTGGGCATCGACGTCATTGATTGGCGTTTTATAAAGCGATGGCATCGCGCGCCAGGCACCGACCTTGTTCTAATGTTAGTGGTTCTCGTGTTGACGGTTTTTGTCGATATTATCACTGCTGTCGGCGTTGGTATCGTGATGGCCAGTCTCGTATTCGTTAAGGATATGGCGGACGTACAGATTCAGTCTATTAAAACCATTGTCGACGATGTTGACCACGAGCTGTTAACTACGGACGAAGCGGCGGCGTTCCGCAAGTTAGGTGGTCGGGCGGCCATCCTGCATCTGTCTGGTGCAATGAGTTTTGGTGCCGCTAACGAAATGATGCGACGTATCTCCTCGGTAAGACCCGTTGATGTACTGATCGTCGACCTTACGGATGTGCCAAGTATCGATGGAAGTGCCGCGCTAACACTTGAAGAAATCATCCAGCGAGCAGTGGACGTAGATCAGGAGATTCTGGTTGTTGGAATGCAATTTGGAGTGGCGCGAGTGCTTGGCCGCCTCGGTGCCCTCGATGGTGTAAGAGAAGCAACGAGATTCTCGACCAGGATTGACGCGATCATGGCCGCGCTGGAATCGCTGCCCGATCGTTAACAAAGACCTTTAATCGATGTAGCGTCGATACCAGAGTTCCAGCGCAGCGCTGCGGAAAACGCGATGCGCACTACTGCCGTCGGCCTCGAAGCGTGAAACATCGTGGGTCAGCCCATTCGGGTCAAATATTCCGCGTGCTCTCGTCTGCTGGGCATTTAACAGCTCACAGAACTCGCCGCATTCGCGATAAGATGGGCCTTCCATCGGATCAAATCGTAGGTGGCCATCATTGGGCTCGCATCCTGGAGGTCACCCGTTCCGATCAGCCGGAAAAAGTCTTCGAGATTACCGTTGATTTCCAGGAATACGACAAGTCAACCGGATGTGCTGTGTATCGCAGCGACAGATTGCCGAGCCTCTATACAAACTGATCGCCCACCGATTCTCATCGACAACTAACGACTGGAAGCAGTCAGTTACTGCTTATCGAATATGTTGGGATCGCGTTCCATGATTCTTCAGCAGCAGCGCGTTGGTAACCCACCGTCATTCCACCGCCCATCGACCAAGCTATCAGATGGATATTGCCCTGGTAACAGCTGAATTTTCAGAGCCGGGTAATCAGGTGATGGTCCATTCTGAAGAAGGGATGCGCGAGGCAATAGTTACTGTCTTGCCGTTTGAGATAGAAAACCAGGCAGCCCTGTAAAGCGCTTGACTGTGAGTGGCATTTTTTCTGAATGCCTAGTTTTCCAGTTTCTCTCTAATCTGATCGATAATGCCGATTCCAACTGCACCAGCAATTTGGCTATCCGGTTTTTGTTGTGCCTGATGACTCAGGCAGGGTGAAAATTCGGTTTTGAACTCCGCTCGTGGATAATCCCCCAGTACCAATTCCAGAGTATCTTTGGGTATTTCATCGACGCGCATGCCAAACAGGTCCATTCCGGTTCCAAAATGGAGTAAGGCAATTTCCGGTTGATACCGATCGGCTATGCCGATCGAGGTATGGAGTGCAATTGCGTTGTGCACTGTTATCGCTCGGCTTTCCGTTTGTTCGGCCGTCAAACAAAAGGAGTGCGCTAACCTGGCACCAACCCACTCGAATGAGCCGGGATCATCGGCATGGGTGTCGCTCAGACCAAGATCGTGCAACATCGCCGCGATAAAAAATGCCTCCCTATCAAGGGTAAGATTGTTGCGCGCAGCTAGAATAGCGCCGAAACAATAGGACCTGAAGCAGTGCCTCACCATGAATGCCGGACACAGGTTACTCGCGACTTCAATCGCTTGTACCGCAATCGCGCTGTCGGGAATCGCCCAGTTCTCCGGTACTGCGTCTTGTAGCCGCTTAAACCCCAGCACGCGTGAGATACGTTGTAAACCGGTGCGAAACTCTGAGCGCGCAAAACGTGTAGCGAGCACTGGCCTGGATGGTCGACCGGGGTCGATGGCAAGTTTGGTAGTACTGTTTTCGTCCATAGCCACTAAGCCGCAACCTTTGTAAGTGCTTGTTTCAATCCTATGCCCAACAAATTTTCGATACCTGCTTTCGAGCGAAATATGCGATTGCTCAAGCGGTTTTTGCCCATCACCTCATTTTGAAACGAGGGGCGTTGATAAATTCTCTGATACCACGCATAGAGTTCCGGGTGATGCGCCTGCACCGGATATCCACATTCAATTAATCTGAGAATTTTCATAGACCAGAACGCATCTGCAATCGAAAGCCCATCCGACATAAGAAACTTACGCCCATCTTTAAGCTCTGTGTTCAATTCACAAAATGCTTCGTAGAGTTTGGTCAGGTGGTCGAGGTATATGGATTCAGGAATTGTTTTGTTGCTGTACCCGTTATAAAAGCTAACCAGATTCTCGCCATCACTACCTTGTTGGGCCAATTTTGCCAATTGGCTGCGTTCCCTGCTATTGAGCATTGCCAGTCGGCCTAGTCCCCAATGAAACGTGACAAAGCGTATTGACCTGTGTAGCTCCTTGGCCTGTTCCACCCGTTTCATGGTAGCTACTCTCAGCTCCGGGTCCTTTGAAATTAGTGGCGTGCCACCAAAGGTTTCGTCGAGGTACTCTATAATATCCATGGACTCCAGATAGAGCTTGCCGTCGTGTACGAGCGCGGGCACAACCATATTTGGATGAATCTGTGCATAGGTCGTGGTCATATGATCCTTTCTTACCAGGGAAACCAGGCGGCTAACCCAGTGGTTTGGCTCGCCCTGTACGGAAGAACTTGTTACGGAATCGAATTTTTCCTCCCTGCCTCTGGCAAGCCCTTTTTCTCCAAGGGCAAAACGAACTCTCTGTGCGCAGGGCGCGCCGTCAAAATGAAAAAGGTGCAAGCCCTCAAGTTTTGAAACGATTTCACTCCTGGGCGTATCTATCCTTGGCATGTAGATGACTCACTGAGGTTATTTATGTACTATCTCGAATAATATTCAGAAAATCAACAAATATTATGCGAATTGGTATATATATATGAGTGGACAACGTGGTCGCCCCAGACAATACGATGCACAAACAGCTGTAGATGCTGCCGGGAAGGTGTTTTGGACAAAGGGATTCAGCGGCACATCACTGGATGATCTATCTGTCGCAATGGGCATGAATCGGCCCAGTATTTACCGCGCATTTGGAGATAAAGAAGCGATCTATCGATTGGCATTGGCGCAGTTTACCAGTCAGATGGAGGAAGGATTCACACGCGCCGTTTTACATGAAGTTGACATTCGCAAAGGGCTCAGAAAATTCTACAGAGCCGCATTGGAGGTTTACTCGGTGGGTGAGTCTCCACTTGGTTGCATGGTTATGTGTACCGCACCTTCAGCATCTGTAGTTAACCCGAACGTGCAGGCTGATTTGCTGAAAGTAATAACGCAATTGGATGCACACATACTTGGTTGTGTTGAGCGGGCTGTTGAGCAAGGTCAAATTTCTGAAGTTTCGGATGCTAAATCGCTGAGCAAGCTCATACAAGCTGTGTTGCACAGCTTGGCGATAAGAGCCCGGGCTGGAGAGTCCAAGGCTTCGCTTCGACGATTTTCTGACGCTGCCATACTCACGTTTCTGGGTGAGGCCTAATTGTCGCTTCCGAATGCTGGACCAGGATCAGCTGTGCAACTCAGAGTCATCGGGCAACATCAGCTTATCCCGAATGTAGTGCCAGCGATCAGCGAAGCCCGGTTTCATCAGATCCGGGTCGAGGTCAAGAGAAGCGAGACCCATCATAAGCAAGGTGCGCGACTTGGCAGCAATCTCGTTGAACCCCAGAGTCAGAAAAATTTCATCCAGGTTTTTGATCAGTGCCTCATCATAGCGCCGCACTGCTGCGTAGGCGCACTTGTTCGTTTGTGCCCAGGCGCGCATGGCGATATTGAGTTGGCGACCAGACTCGGCACCAAAAATTGCTGTGGCTTCAAGCAACAGTGATTCAGGATTGTCGCCGACGCGGGCGCGGGCTTCATCGAATGGCAGCTGTGCCTGTTCGGAACCATAGTACTCCGCGAGTGCTGACAGATACTCTTCAAAACTTTTAAAGTGGTGATAAAAACTCCCGGTGGAGACCAGCAGCCTTGATGTAAGGGTGTGCAGCTTGACGGCTTCAATACCGTGTTCGACAAGCAGGATCTGGCCTGCCCGTACCCAGTCCAGCCGGGTTTTTCCTTTTCGCCCCATGTGCGTTCTTATGACTATGTTTGGTGTGTACCATAACAAATGTTATGGTATTTAGGTATTCTGTAAATTATGCAATACTCGAATGCATTGTGCGTTTTGATAAATGAGGATTAGAGATGAGTGAGGCAACTGCTACGCAAAAACCGGCATTTCGGACCCCGGAACAGGAACAGGCGGAGACCGGGGCTAATACGCCCGACCCGTATGAGATGCCGCTGGAAGAAATCAATCCTGTTAATGCCCACCTTTTCGCTGATAATCGATGGCAAGAGGTTTTTGAGCGACTGCGTGCCGAAGATCCCGTGCATTTTAACGAGATTAAGAGTGCGGGGCGGTACTGGTCACTGACGAAGTACAAGGATATTAAGGCGGTAGACTCGGACTGGGAGCATTTTTCTTCGGCCCATGGCATCACAATTGGCTTCCGCCTGGATGAAGAAATGCCAGAGGGCGTGTTTATTGGTACCAAACCCGCCTTTATTTCACAGGACCCACCCAGTCATGCCGACCAACGCAAGACAGTTACAGGTGTCGTTGCTCCGAGCAATCTGGCGAAACTTGAACCCCTGATCCGCGAAAGAACCTGCAAGGTTCTGGACTCTTTGCCCGAGAATGAAACCTTTGATTGGGTTGAGATGGTGTCCATCGAACTCACCACCCTGATGCTGGCAACACTGTTTGATTTTCCATTGGAAGACCGGCGCAAGTTGACGCGGTGGTCTGATGTCGTATTTGCCATCCCCGAACCGGGTGGCGTGGTTGAAACCCAGGCAGAGAAGCGCCAGGAATTTATTGAGTGTGTTGCCTACTTCGCAAAACTGTGGGAAGAGCGAAAGGAAAATCCGGGAAACGACCTGGTATCCATGCTGGTGCATGGTGAGGCGACAAGGGATATGGAACCCATGGAGCATTTGGGAAACCTTTTGTTGCTGATCGTGGGTGGTAATGACACAACGCGCAACTCCATGTCTGGCAGTGTCTATGCGCTGAACAAGTTTCCGGAACAGTACGACAAACTGATAGCTAAACCTGAGCTGATTCCAAAAATGGTGGCTGAAATGATCCGCTGGCAAACACCGTTGTCCTACATGCGGCGAACGGCGACGCAGGATATAGAAGTGGGTGGCAAGCAGATGAAAGCGGGTGACCAGGTGTTGATGTGGTACGTCTCGGGCAATCGCGATGAAGACGTTTTTGAGAATGCCAATGACCTGGTCATTGATCGCCCAAACGCACGACAGCATCTTGCGTTCGGATTTGGCATTCACCGTTGTATGGGTAATCGCCTTGCAGAAATGCAATTGCGCGTTCTGTGGGAAGAGATACTGGCACGATTCGAGAAAATTGAAGTGCAACAGGAGCCAGAACGTACTTTTTCGTCGTTCGTGAAAGGTTACACGAGCCTGCCAGTGAAGGTTAAACGCAAGGCAGGTTAGCAAACCGGACTGCATGTGCAAGCGTCTCACACTGTCCAAACAAACACGACGACTACTGGTTAACCGCGTCTGCTCAAGTCGCAGTTGTTTTTTCGGTGTTTAGTCGATGTAACGTCGAAACCAGAGTTCCAGCGCAGAACATCGAAATATGCGGTTTGTACCGCTGCCGTCGGCCTCGAAACGTGACACATGGTGCCTCAGTCCTTCAGGGTCAAAAATCCCGCGCGCGCTCATGCGCTGGGAATTTAACAACTTACAGAGTTCTCCGGTGTGCGGATTCACCCACTGCTCAAACGGTGTAGCAAAGCCGACCTTATCGCGACGGGACAGAATGCCTTGAGGAAGATCCTCCGCAAAAGCGCGCCGCATGATATGTTTTGTTTCAGCGCCACGCATCTTGTCATCAAATGGCAGGCCGAACACAAACTCAACCAGCCGATGATCCAGGAACGGCAGCCGCGACTCAACAGAGTGCCCCATACTAATTGCGTCGCCGAAGTGGAGTAGCTCCGGCAGCAAGCCTAATGCGTGATCGCTATACAAGGCATTGGTTAATGGGTCTGAATAAGGCGGGGGCGCCAAATTTGTGTTCGTGTGCTCCCGGTCATCAAGGCTGGCCGAGAGAATCGGCGGCACTGATGCCGAGCGCGGTGTGGTGCGAATACGCAACAGTTGCGGACGCGTGTTATTGAGCAGTTTAAAGGCGCTTATCATACGGGGTAGGCGGTGGTGCAAATTCCATGGACGCAACGTTCCAAGTTCCGCGCGGAGATAAGGTGCTGTGTAACGCTGTGGATAACCAGCCAACAACTCATCGGCACCCTGGCCTTCCAGTACTACGCGTGCCTTCGTGGATACCGCCTGTAGTAACTGCCAGCGAACAAGCTCTTGCCCCCGCCGGGGTGGTGTGTCCAGGTGCCAGGTAACAGACGCAAGATCTTCCAGAAAACGCTCAGACTTATACTCGACGCGATGCAGAGGTATACCGGCGTGTGTTGCACTGAGCGTGGCATACCGACTCTCGTCGTATTCGAATCCCGGGAAGACCGCGGTGTACGCTTCCATACTGGAAGTCTCTTTCTGTGCATGCACAGCGATTGAGGATGAGTCAAGGCCTCCACTGAGCAAGAGCGCAACCGGGACATCGGAGCGCAGTCGAATACGTACCGCATCGCGAAATAACGCTCGAAAGGTCTCCATCGGGTGTTTGTAATCGTAGTGCTGCGATTGGTCCGTATAGCGCCAGTAAGGTATTTCGGAATGGCCATTCTCGGTGACAACGAGGTTGTGTCCAGATGGCACCTGAAAGATATAGGCGAATGCGGTGTCGCGGCCGTTTTCGCATACATCCATAGTCATGTAACGGCGCACATATTGCAGATTGGGCGCCACCGGCAGCTCGTTAGCAGCGAGTAAGGCTTTCACTTCTGATGCGAAATAAAATGTATCGCCATGCCATGCGACGAACAGGGGCTTTATCCCGAAACGATCACGCGAACACACCAGTCGACGTTGATGTACGTCCCAGATAACGTACGCCCACATTCCGTTGAAACGGCGTGCGCAATTCTCCCCCCATTCTTCGTAGGCATGCACGATCACTTCCGTATCTGTACGTGTGCGGAATGTATGCCCGCATGCTTCAAGCTCCATCCGCAGTTCGATGTAGTTGTGGATGGCACCGTTGAATACTACAAATACATCGTTGGTTTCGTTGGCGATGGGCTGCCGCCCGGCAGTGCTCAGATCGACGATCGACAGTCGACGGCTGGCGAGCAATAGGTCGGGCACAAAGTCGGTGGTAAGCTGCTGACCTACCGATACGCGCGCGCGTAATGCGTCCGCAAGTAGATAACCGAAGTCATCCGGCCCTCTGTGAAAGAGAGTGTGTGCCATACATTCGATTCGCGCACTATCTGTTGGGTCGAGATTGTTACGACGCCACAATCCGGCAATACCGCACATTTGGTTTGTCTCCCTGGAACCTGGAGTGAAGCTAACAAGTGAACAGGACGGTTCTCCTTTTAGCTATCAGTTCAATTATCCGTAAGCCTGTCATCCATCGTATTCCAATGAGCAATTGCGGATTGGAGATGTTGATGTACCTGAGTACATGCGCCTTAGCGGCGCGTAGTAATACCAAACCGGTTGACCAGCTGTCGCTTAATCAGCTGGCGCGATCCTGGTACGGTAAACCACTTTAGGCCAATTCCCAATAAGTGGATGAAGTTATAAGTTAGCGAAATACTGCTGCACGCAGTAAATACCTCATGTGCCCATCCCATCGGAATGTATAAGGCCTCGCCAGGCTTAAGCTCAAATTGCCACATAGGCAAGCCTTCATAATTGGGTGTTTGACCTTGCAGAACTTCAATTTTTCGAGCAGTGACCTTTTCAGCCGAAGCCAGATTGTTATCCCTCCACTGTTCTTTAGTGTCAGGCGGCAACAAAAAGCCACGCTTGGTTCCACTCACCTGGCAAAGAATGGCGCTCGAGTTCCAGGGATCCATATGCAACCCGGTCTCGGCTCCACGCGGTGAAAAATAGCACCCAAAAAGAGGGTACTTTCTTCGATTGGGCTCGCATGATAAAACATCAAACGGAAACAAATACAACGATTTTGGTAGAAAGTAGGGATTAGCCCAACCATCTTCCAGAATTCCATGCAGGACTTTCTGCTGCGATGGTGTCCAACATTGTGCTCGCACATAAGGAACTGCCTCAAGAAACTGAGGCGCATCTGCAGTTAACGTATCATAGGCCACGAATGTATCGAGAAAATCGGTAAACGGTATTTGATCTGAGGATAACCTGTCAAAGTTGTAACCTTGCGGATGAACCATTTCCCGGCCGATTCTTGATCGGAAGAAGCCGACATCCCATATTGTCATACCGCTCCAACTTTCAAGCGCATCCGTAACGACAACGGGACGATTTTGTCTGAGATAATCGCACCTGAATTGCCTGCGACTCAGGTGGTCAATTTTGTCCACTGACTGCATACGCCTAGCCTAGCACACCACACCACCGCCAGTACTTTCCGAAAACAGCGGGATGCGATGTGCGACAATCATTATGGTTAGGCATTTGGCAATCGGTTAGATTCAATAAAATTGATATTATGTACAGGTTGGAGATGTAGTTCTATACTCTAGCGCGCCACGCCTGGTGAATGGGACTGCTGCACATTGGAATTAACAACACATTAACAATTCGTCAACCACATTACATTTTGAGTGGCACAAGCTATCAGACGTGAGCCGAGAGTTCGTAGATAAATGGGTATCCCTGGGCCGGGCAGCCTCGACTCCCAACATTTACCTGATGCCCGAATTTGTATTACCGGCACTTCGTCATCTGGAGGCTGGGAAGAACCACAGGATAGCAGTTGTATGGAATGCGGATTGCACCGTATTGCTGGCACTTGCTGTTTTTGTAGCGGTTTCGCCGAGTTGGAAGTTTCCATTCCCTAAACTGGTAGCCAGCCGGTCAAAACATAGTTTTCAATCGGGAATTCTCGTGCGGGAGGGTTACGATCCGGCGTTGAAGTACTTGCTTAATCAGATCATCCATGAGTCGTGGTGTGCTATTGAATTTGGTGAACTTAGGGAGGATTCACTTCTCTACCAACAACTTAAAGATGCTGCGCAACAATTGAAGCTTGTATGGATTTTGCACCGTCGTTACCAACGGGCAATGTTAATTGTGCGCCAAGGCGAGCGTTGGCGAGGTTATTTATCGCGCCATCGACATCGAAGAATGAATAGTAATCGCAAACGGCTGGCAGAGCTCGGAAAGGTTGAAACACGAATCTCGTTTGGAGAGGATATATCGGCGCAGGCGATACAGCGCTTTATTTACCTTGAGTCGCTTGGTTGGAAAGCGGACACCTCGCTTGCAGCGGCACAGCAGGAGCTCTGTTTTTTTCAGGAATTGGTGAGCGACTGTCGCTCAAGCAATATGATTTTTCTCTGTGAGTTGATCGCGGCAGGGGAGACTATCGCTGCAACTGTAAATTTTTGCGTCGACGGACTTGGCTTTGCATTTAAGGTAGGCGTTGATCCAGCATTTGCCAAGTATTCCCCAGGTTATCTTGTTGAATACGGCTTCCTCGAAGCCATGGAACACACGGACTTCCCTTTTCGTGAAGTTGAGAGCGGTGCTCAGTCCGGTTCGTATATAGAAGCACTTTGGCCCGATCGCATAAACATTGTCAGCGGCGAATTTGTAGTGGGTGTGCTTCCTGTACTGTTTTCCAGATTCAAGCAAAAGCTCAAACCCATGTACCAGAGATTAAGGAGCTAAAACGAGTTTGTACTCAAAAATTCAGACCCTGCGCCACGGATTGCTAGGACAGCGTATCCTGGAACGATTGCGAAAAATCGGCCTAAACATCAATCCTTACTATCTGATTCGTGAGGGTGCTGGACCACTAGAGAATAACTGGTCCTGCCTGGATGCGGAATTTACCAGTCAGGTATTCTTGCAGAGTGATATGTCCGCTATGTGTGCGTGCACTGCATGGAATACACCGGAAGTTCTGCAACAAAGACTCGACAAGGGTCACCTGTGCATTGTGCTCAAGCAACAACAACAGATTGTCGGTTATACCTGGGTGGATTTTAAGGAAGTAAACGACTCAGTCTGCGATATAGAGCTTCAGCCAGGAGAAGTATACTTGTATGACGCCTTTATCGCACCTGAGTACCGCGGTCGAGGACTGGCGTCATACATGAGAGTTGAGTGTTATCAGCAGGTGCGACGAGCCGGGGCCGATATTTTTTACAGTATTTCCGACTACTTCAATTCACCCGCGATTCGTTTTAAACAGAAACTGCATGCAAAATTTGTCCGCTTGTACCTGGATGTTAAAGTGGGGCGCTTTCATGTGGGTCATTGGGTTCTGAAGGAATACCTTTAGATTTTCGTCTGCTCGGATGCGGCTTCATCGTAGAGTAGCTGGGCCTGCCTGGATCCATAGTAATTCGGGCGTGTTGAAAGATAATCGGAAAAATTGTTGAAGTGGGTATAAAAACTCCCCTAGCCTACTTACTGACTCGGGTTCCTCATGTTGCCCAAACCAACACGACTTCCGTTAGCTGAACGTGTCTGCGCAAGTACAGTGGCACGATACTGCCCCGCGAGCCAGGTGTTGCCAAGACGCTTTGCTGCGTGTGCGGCACCAGTCAAGGCGTTTAATCTGTTGGGAGATACTGCCAACACTGCCTCATACTGCTCAAGCGCCTGTGCATCATTTCCAACTTCAAGCAGCATATCCGCATAGAGTTCGCGTGCTGGTAGCACCTCGCCCGGTGTTACCGGATGTTTGTCTACTGCGTCCTCTCTATCTGCAGCCGCAGCTGCTTGGAACAGGGCCCCTTCCTGATCGCCTTTAGCCAGTAAAATCCAGGATTGCACGGATTCGACATGTACCTCGACCTGTGCCCGAAAGTAGGCGGGGGTTGCCGGCGGCAAATTTGCCAGAATATCCTTTATGATAACCAGGTCCTGCGCCGCCTTTTCCGGTTGCTTGCTGCGTGCGCTACCAATTCCACGCGCGAAGAAGTGAATAGATTGCGCCCAGGGAAAATCCTTCCAGGCGAAGTCTTCACGCACGTGCCGTAATTGACTGGCTTCTTTCCACATGCGCCGTTCCAGTGCGTAACGTGCTGGTGCGGATGCGTAAGTAAAGGCAACCTTAAAGTTTTCGGTATCCGTTTTTTTGATGTTTCCCAGTCGCACCAGCAGCTGTTGTGCTTCATCGTCGCGACCCGTCTGCAGCATGGCATACATTAGATAGTCGATGCTGTGCAGGCCCTCGTCGTAGTGTCCAGGCAAGTGGGCACTGACGGTATATTCGGCGGCTGAGCGGGTTGAATCGTGGTTCGAGGAGAGCGATCTGTCCCAAAGACCGAGACGCGTGAATATGTGGGAGGGCATATGTTGTGCGTGGGCAGAATCAGGCGCTGCTTCGGCATAGGTCATCGCCGCATCCAGTGCCAGATGGGCAAGGCCTGGATAATCATAACTGTGAATCAAATAGTGCAAAACACCCGGGTGTGTGGGTTGCGATGCACGCACCCAGTTAAGCAAGCCCGCTGATTTGAACTGGTGTGCGTATGACTTGTCTCGGGGATCAGCACTGGCGAGCAATGAAAGTGCGTAGAACATTGCGGCTTCCGGGTCCTGCAAATTATTGCTGTACACTCCGCTCATGCGGGACTCATATTCCCGAGCACGTTCGCGATGGCTTTGAACATCGTTACTGGAAAAAAAAGCTTTTAGCGCATCTATGTAACTCGATTCCCGGGCTGTGCTTTCCAGTTGCTCCGCAATTGCAAGCAAGGATGCACCGCTCTCAAGATCAGATTTACCGGGTGGCGCCCAAAGCGGATGCCAAATACTCATCGCCCCGCCCCAATACGCCATTGCACAATCGGGATCTTCATTAATGATCTCTTTGAATAGTTTCGTCGTCTCGGGATATTCGAAGGAATGCAGAAGCGTTATTGCCCGATTAAATGTTTCCTGCACGCCGGTCGAACAGGAATTCGAAAACTGTACTTGTCCTGGTTTTTTCTCCTCAGCTGATGCCGTGACTGAAATCATGAGGACTACGAAGATGAGCAGGCCAGTAGCTTTTTTGTCCCATCGGATATTGCGCGCATTCATTCCCTTTTCCCCATGGCTATTATTATTCAAGCAAGATAAAAGATGTTTTGATCAAAGACAGCATCTGCGACGACGAGTTTACACCGTGGATCATTGGCGTGATACTTTAGGAAGCATACATACCGGTTGACCAGGGATCCAAATGGAAACAATAGTAGATGACCAAAGCAGCGAAGATGCCCGGTATATCAGCCGCCTCACAAGATCCACGCTTGCACTGGTTCTCGCGGGCGGGCAGGGCTCACGGCTCTACGAATTGACGGCGTGGCGCGCCAAACCCGCCCTGTACTTTGGCGGTAAGTTCCGTCTGATTGATTTCCCATTATCGAATTGCATCAACTCCGGCATTCGTCGCATTGGTGTTATTACGCAGTACAAGGCGCACTCACTCATTCGCCATCTGGTATATGGCTGGTCGTGGTTTCAGCCCGCACATCGTGAGTTTGTTGAAATTCTCCCGGCCTCGCAACGTGTGGATGGAGAGTGGTACCGGGGAACGGCGGACGCCGTTTATCAGAATCTCGATATTATTCGAACGCATACTCCCCGTTTTGTTTTGATACTCTCCGGAGACCATGTTTACAAAATGGACTATGGTCCGTTTCTCGCGTCGCACAATGAGCGCGCGGCGGATATGTCAATCTGCTGTATCGAGGTGCCGGTCGAAGATGCCGCGGGTGAGCTCGGCGTCATTACAGTCGATGAAACAGGGCGAATCATTGGCTTTGATGAAAAACCGCCAGAGCCAAACTCCATTCCCGGCAAGCCGGGCATCTGTCTGGCATCCATGGGTAACTATGTTTTCAATACAGCTTTTCTCTATGAACAGGTAATCAAGGACGCGGACAGCAAAAAAACCGACCACGATTTCGGAAAAAATGTCATTCCCTCTATCATCGGGAATTATCGCGTTTTTGCTTACGCTTTTTGCGATCAGGAAACCCGGAAACAGGCCTACTGGCGGGATGTCGGAACTCTGGATTCGTTTTGGGAGGCCAACATGGAGCTGGTTTCGGTGACACCGCAATTGGACATGTACGATAGTGAGTGGCCGATCACAACGTATCAGTGGCAGTCGTCGCCGGCGAAGTTTGTGTTTGACGACGAGGATCGACGCGGCGAGGCGATTCAGTCAATGGTTTCCGGTGGTTGCATCATATCCGGAGCTGCGGTCAAAGGATCATTGCTGTTCTCGCGCTGTAAAATCCATTCATACAGCAAGGTTACCGATTCTGTCATTCTGCCGGATGTCGAGATTGGTGAAAACTGTCGCATAAACCGTGCGATTATTGATCGAGGTGCGGTAATCGAGTCGGGATCGGTGATCGGTGAGGATGCCGAGGCGGATCGCGCCAGAGGATTTCGTGTTACCAAAAAAGGCATAACGCTGGTGACGCCGAATATGCTGGGCCAAGACATGCATTTCACAAGATAGGCCGGTGCAACACGTTGTATATCTCGCTGCTGAGAACGCAGCACTGCCGGGCGGAAAAGTCGGCGGAGTTGGCGATGTAATTCGCGATCTTCCGGAAGCTATCGCAGATAAGGGCTGGCAGGTAACCGTCATCACACCCGCTTACGGTGTCTTCGCAAAGCTTGCTGGGTCGACTGAGATGGGCGTCGTCGATGTCGATTTCGCGACTCGTAAATACAAGGTGGGTGTGTACCAGGTACCCACTCAATCTAGCGAGGTCACCACATTGGTGCTGGATCACGCTCGTTTTATGCCTACTGATCCCGGTGTGATTTATCACAATGACCCCCATGGACATCCGTTTGCCACCGACGCAACGAAATTTGCATTTTTCTGTGCCGCTGCGGCGAGCTGGATTGCGAACCAGCTAAAGCAACCCACAGTGGTTCACCTGCACGACTGGCACAGCGCTTTTTACCTGCTGCTTCGGGATAGCGATCCTAAATACAAAAGCCTTCAATTGATTCGTACAGTGTTCACAATTCATAACCTGTCCTATCAGGGACAGCGTCCTTTGGCGAATAGCGAATCGTCTCTGGAGCAGTGGTTTCCGGATCTCGATTATTGCAGAAATTTTGTTGTCGACCCCGTCAGCAAGGACTGTATCAATCCGATGGCGCTGGCAATTCGGCGGGCCGACTACATCAATACCGTTTCACCATCCTACGCCAGGGAGATTCTCAAACCGAGCGACGTCGCAAGCGGATTTATCGGTAGCGAAGGGCTGGAGATAGAGCTGGCTTGTGCAGCAGCCGAGGGCCGTCTCATGGGGATATTGAACGGTTGTGTCTACGCCGCGGTAAAACCTCGAAGGCCTGGCTGGCAACGGCTGGTCAGTACCACCCGTGCAACGCTCGAACGTTGGAGAGATACTGGTTCAAACATCGCGTCGCATGAGCTGGCACTGCAGCGGCTGTCTTTATTTCCAAATCGGGCACCGGCATTGTTGTTGACGAGTGTTGGCCGAATCGTGGAGCAAAAAGTCAGTCTTCTGCTTCAGCAAACCAGTGATGGCCCAAAGGCACTGGAGGCGATTCTGAGGGGTATTGGTCCGAGTGCAGCTGTGTTCCTGCTGGGCAACGGTGAGCCGCGTTATGAGCAAGAGCTGCACGAGATCGCCTGCAGAAATCCAAACTTTTTATTTTTGCGTGGCTATTCCGAAGAAATCGGCGAGCTGTTATACCAGCGTGGCGATACATTTCTGATGCCATCAAGCTTCGAGCCTTGTGGTATTAGCCAGATGCTGGCGATGCGGGTAGGCCAACCCTGTGTTGTGCATGGCGTAGGTGGTTTACGCGATACTGTCAAACACAATGAAACCGGATTTGTCTTCAACGGCAGTTCCCCGATGGAGCAGGCAAATGAATTTGTTGCCTGTGTAGATCAGGCGTTTCGGTTGCACCTCGACGACCCGGCTGCATGGGTTCTCCTGTGCGAACGTGCTACGAAGGAACGATTCACCTGGCAGGCGTCGGCAGCGAAATATATCGAGAGTATGTATGAGCATCATTGATACAGACGCAAGGAATCTCGCTGATCAGTATGCCGCTCTCGTGCAGGGCAAGCACAACAACCCCTTTGCGATTCTTGGTGTGCATCGTTCCGGAAAACAACGCCTGGTTCGCACCTTTCTGCCCCAGGCGCGTCAGGTAACTTTACTGGACAGGAATGGTGAGGTGCTCTGCGATATGCAGCGTGTACATGCGGATGGTATCTTTGCGGCGATCATGCCACCTCGCATGCGTCGCTATCGCCTGCGCGTGACAGACTACTCGGACACGAGTGGTGATTATGAGGATAGTTATGCTTTCGCGCCTACGCTCGGTGCGCTTGATCTCTACCTGCTGGGCGAGGGTTCGGACAAGGCGATCTACACCAAACTTGGCGCGAACGCCCTGACGCTGCGGGGGATCACAGGTACGCGATTCGCTGTGTGGGCGCCCAATGCGTCGCGAGTGAGCGTTATTGGTGATTTCAATGACTGGGACGGGCGCCGCCATGTGATGCGGCTGCATCCGGGAAACGGCATCTGGGAGATATTCATTCCGGGCGTTGGGACCGGTGCGAAGTACAAGTTTGAACTGCTGGACTTGAATGGCGTTTTGCTGCCATTGAAGTCTGACCCCTTTGGGCATTATTTTGAACCACCTTCGGGTAATGCATCCATTGTCTTTGAGAGTCGGCATCAGTGGCGCGATGGACACTGGATGCAAAATCGCCGGGTGGTACCCGACCTGAACCGGGCGGTGAGTATTTATGAAGTACACCTTGGCTCCTGGCGGAGAAATCCGTATGACAGTACGCGGTATTTAACGTATCGGGAATTGGCGGTGGAACTGATACCGTATGTCGTGGAAATGGGATTTACCCACATCGAGTTACTACCCGTATCCGAACATCCATTCGATGGCTCCTGGGGTTACCAGCCGATAGGAATGTTTGCACCAACGCAGCGCTTCGGCGACCCGGACGATTTCCGCGAGTTCGTTGATTGTTGTCATCAGTCCAATATTTCGGTGATCCTCGACTGGGTACCGGCGCACTTTCCGCGGGACGAACACGGGCTTGGTGAATTCGATGGCACAGCCCTCTATGAGCATGAGGACCCTCGAAAGGGCGCCCATGCGGACTGGGGCACCCTCATCTTCAATTTTGGGCGAAGGGAGGTAGTTAACTATCTGATTGGTAATGCACTCTATTGGGTTGATGAATTTCACGTTGATGGGATACGTGTTGATGCGGTTGCATCGATGTTGTACCTCGACTATTCGCGCAAGGAAGATGAATGGATTGCAAATGAACACGGTGGCAATCAAAACTACGAAGCGGTCGGCTTTCTAAAGCGTCTCAACACGGAATTACATGCGCATGGTGCGGTATCATTTGCGGAGGAGTCGACAGCATGGCCTGGCGTTTCCCATCCTGTTGACGCAGGTGGCCTGGGATTCACCTACAAGTGGAATATGGGCTGGATGAACGATACTTTGTCATACCTCAGTGAGGAGAGTGTTCATCGCAAGCATCATCATGACAAAATGACATTCGGACTGGTGTACGCGTTCAGCGAAAATTTTGTCTTGCCACTTTCGCATGACGAAGTTGTGCATGGAAAACGTTCGCTGCTTGAGCGTATGCCAGGCGATGACTGGCAACAATTCGCTAATCTGCGCGCCTACTTTGCCGGTATGTATGCGCATCCGGGCAAGAAACTGCTGTTTATGGGTAGCGAGCTTGCACCGCGCGAAGAATGGGATCATGACACTGCATTAAACTGGGAACTGCTGAAATCGAAACCACATGCCGGTATTCAATTATTGGTACGTGATCTGAACGCGCTTTATACACGTGTTCCGGCCTTGTACGAGAGAGATTTTTCTGCAGACGGTTTTGAGTGGATCCGATGGGATGATAAGGATTCAAGTGTGCTGTCCTGGATTCGACGCGACGCATCTGGCGGGTTCATTATCTGTGTGTCCAACATGACACCAGTTGTCAGGCATGATTACTGTTTTGGGGTTCCCAGGGCGGGTACCTACACCGAGATACTGAACACGGATAATGCATGTTATGGCGGCAGTAATATCTGCAATGCAGATGTGGTGTGTGAGCCAATCACGCATGACGGTCGACCCTATCGAATCGCGTTAACACTGCCACCTTTGGCAACATTGATATTGGCTTGCGCCGACTAAAAATTACGGAGAGTAGGGTATGTCAGAAGATTCGCAAAAACCGGTCGCTACGGGTGACATCGAGCTGTTGCAGCCACCTGATTTGCCGATGGACGCTGATGCGATTCTGAAGGACTTTATGCATTACTTCGGGCGCATGTTGGGCCGGCGTACCATTCAATCCAAATCGCCGTATCTCTATCAGGCGGTGGTGTACGCTGCGCGTGACCGATTGATGGAACGATGGGCGAGAACGCGCATGGCTGTGCAACGCAATGACAACCGGCGCGTCGCCTATCTGTCACTCGAATTTTTGATGGGACGCATGTTACGCAATGCATTGTTGAATCTGGATATGGAACAAGCAAGCAATGAGGCGCTAAGCCGCCTGGGTCTGGAGCTCGAGGAAGTATACGAGCGGGAGCACGACGCGGGGCTGGGCAACGGCGGTCTTGGCCGCCTTGCCGCCTGTTTCCTGGACAGTTGCGCTACGCTGGCGCTACCGGTAGTCGGTTACGGCCTGCGCTACCAATACGGTATGTTCCACCAGCGCATCAGCAACGGCCACCAGGTTGAAGACCCGGATGCCTGGCTGCGGGAAGGCTTCCCCTGGGAGCTTGAGCGATTCGAATACGCACAGGTTATCAAATTCGGTGGCCACACAAGTTCATATACGGACGCCAAAGGAGAGATACACCATACGTGGGACGACACGCATAACATACTGGCAATTCCGTTCGACATTCCGATACCGGGCTATCGCAACAATATTGTTAATACGCTGCGACTCTGGTCGGCCGCTGCTACGGATGAATTTGACCTGACCGAGTTCAACGCGGGCAGTTACGTCGATGCGGTGGCTGCGAAAAATGCCGCTGAAAACATAACAATGGTCCTTTATCCCAATGCTGCGACTGAGCAAGGTCAACAACTACGATTACGACAACAGTATTTGCTTGCTTCGGCAAGCCTGCAGGATACGATCCGGGTGTGGCTGGAACGCCATGACGGATTTGATGAGTTTGCTGCCAAAAATTGCTTTCAGCTAAATGATACACATCCCGCCGTAGCGGTGGTTGAGCTAATGCGCTTATTGCTTGATGAGCACCATCTCGGCTGGGACAGCGCCTGGGACCTTACCCGGGGAACTATGGCCTACACAAATCACACACTACTCCCCGAGGCACTGGAGACGTGGCCGGTATCGATGTTCGAGCGCCTGCTACCGCGCCTGCTCGAGATTATTTACGAGGTTAACGCTCGACTCATTGTCGATGTCAGCCAACGGTGGCCGGGCGACGACAAACGCATAGCACGCATGTCGCTGGTTCAGGAAGGCGGTGAACCGATGATACGCATGGCGCACCTGGCGATCGTCGGTAGCTTTTCAGTCAATGGCGTCGCCGAGATGCATTCCCGCTTGTTAAAAGGCGGCTTGTTTCGTGATTTCGCCGAGCTCTGGCCACATAAGTTCAACAACAAAACCAACGGTGTTACGCAACGCCGATGGCTGGCAGCGTGTAACCCGGCGCTTGCAGAACTCATCACCAGCCGCATTGGTGATAGCTGGATCACAAACCTTGATGCGCTATGCGGGTTGCGAAAATTTGTCGATGACGAGACATTTCAGGCCGACTGGCGACAGGTGAAAAACGCCAACAAGCAACGACTGGCAGAGGTTATCCACGAAAAGACCGGGTTGCATGTCCCTACGAAAATGCTGTTCGACGTTCAGGTAAAACGGATACACGAGTACAAGCGGCAACTTCTGAATGTGTTGCATGCTGTGCATCTGTACGACCGCATTCGGCGTGGAGACGGTGAAGACCTCGTGCCGCGCGCCATTATCATTGGTGGTAAGGCTGCGCCGGGTTACGTCATGGCGAAAAACGTGATCAAGTGCATTCATAATGTCGCCAGTGTCATTAATGCTGACCCGGCTATGGATGGACGACTGCGATTGATCTTTTTTCCTGATTACAATGTCTCTGCGATGGAACTCATCTGCCCGGCTGCTGAATTGTCCGAACAGATTTCAACGGCCGGAAAAGAAGCATCAGGCACCGGTAATATGAAGTTCATGATGAACGGTGCGCTTACAATTGGCACACTTGACGGCGCCAATGTGGAGATCCGCGACGCTGTAGGCGAGGAAAACTTTTTTCTGTTCGGCATGACGGTCGAGGAAGCGCAGGCATTGCAGGGTCACTACAAGCCGCAATCGATTATCGATGCAGACGCGGACTTCAGCAGGGTTATGCGACTTCTTGACAGCGGCCACTTCAGCAGGTTTGAGCCGGGCATTCTTGATGCAGTAATCCAGTCCGTCAGGGAAGCGACCGACCCGTGGATAACGGCTGCTGATTTCAGGAGCTTTATCGACGCACAGCAAAGCGCCGGTGAGGCGTATAAAGACACTGTTACGTGGACCCGAATGAGTATTCTGAACACCGCGGCTTCGGGTGAATTTTCGACGGACAGAACCATGGCGGCCTATAACGACGGTATCTGGAACCTCGACCCGATCGTACTTCCAGACAAATGATAGCGCGCGGTAATGCGGAAAAACTCGGAGCGGTGATTGATTCGGGTGGTGTCAATTTTGCGTTGTATTCTTCAGTCGCAAACGCCGTAGAACTGTGCCTGTTCGATGCAGACGGGCAGGAAACCAGTCGAGTTAATCTGCCGGAAAAATCCGGTGATATCTGGCACGGATATCTGCCGAACTGTATCGAGGGACAACGCTATGGTTACCGTGTGCACGGGCCCTTCGACGTGGCACGTGGTCAGCGTTGTAATCCAGCCAAGCTGCTGATTGATCCCTATGCCCGCGAGATTGTTGGAAACCTGGTGTGGCATCCGGCTGTATTTGATCGTTCTACCGTCGACGACGCAGCCGAACCCGATCGTCAGGACAGCGCGCCCTTCGTGCCAAAATCAGTGGTGCGCAACCCGCGCCGAATAGACCGACAAAAGCACGAAATATGCTGGGCCGAGGCGCTGTTTTACGAAGCCAATGTCCGTGGCTACACGATGCAACATCCAGCGCTCGACGAGGCAGTGCGTGGCACGTTCGACGGTATGCAACACAAACAGGTGCTTGCCCATCTCAAGTCGCTGGGAGTTACTTCACTGGAATTAATGCCGGTACATGCCTTCGTCGATGAGGAACAACTTGCAAAGCAGGGTCTACGCAATTTCTGGGGCTACAATACCATCGCCTTTTTCGCACCCATGCCGAGATACGCTCGCCATGATCCCATTTCCGAATTCCAGAGCATGGTCGAAACAATTCATGATGCTGGAATGGAAGTGGTGCTGGATGTTGTTTTCAATCACACCGGAGAGAGTGATTCAGCAGGCCCGACATTGAGCTTTCGTGGCATCGACAATCACGCATATTACCGCACGCCCGAAGATGCGCCGGGTGACTATATCAATGACACCGGTTGCGGAAACACAATCAACGCTGATCATCCGGCTGTACAGCATTTGATAGTGGACTGCCTGCGCTACTGGTCAGAAACGATGGGGGTTGACGGGTTCAGGTTTGATCTGGCCCCGGTACTCGGGCGGCATGAAGATGGATTTAACAGGGGGCACCCCTTGCTTAAGGCTATCGGGACAGACCCCACACTGAGCGGTGTTAAACTGATTGCGGAACCGTGGGATTCGGGTCCGGGAGGTTACCAACTCGGAAACTTTCCAGCACCCTGGGCAGAATGGAATGACCAGTATCGTGACGCAGTGCGACGTTACTGGCGGGGGGACCCGGGGCTCAGTGGCGAGTTTGCGCGACGCTTGCATGGGTCTGCTGATCTGTTCGACTCGAAACCACGAACGCCCTTTGCCGGTATAAATTTTGTGACCTGCCATGATGGTTTTACACTCTATGATCTTGTTAGTTATGAGCACCGCCATAACCAGGCGAATGGCGAAGAAAATCGTGATGGGCATCAGCATAACTATAGTGCTAATTATGGTGTAGAGGGGATAAGTGGTGATTCCTGGATCATTGCAGTACGACGAAAACAACGATTAAATTTGTTGGCTACCCTGTTTTTTTCGCAAGGCAGCGCAATGCTGCTTGGCGGGGATGAGTTTGGCAACTCGCAAGCCGGCAATAACAATGCTTATGCGCAAGACAATTCAACGGGATGGGTGGACTGGTCGGGTCTCGGCACCGATGCAACATTTACAGACCAGGTTCGACATATCCTTCGGCTTCGGCGAGAACTGGATTTGTTGCGATTGGATTTTTATGTGCATCAGCAGGATTCCTCGGGTGGCGATGGAACTACGATTCAATGGTTTGATGAGGGCGGTGCCGATATGTCGGAAAGCCGTTGGTCGAATGACAATGCGTTTGGCGTCGTCATAGAAAACGCGCTGGCAGGCGCAGTTACGCGTTTGTCTATCATCGTGAACGCTGGCAATAGTGACAGGTTTTTTTCTATTCCTTTGTGTGCTGCCACCGGGCAATGGCAGGTGGAATTCTGTAGCAGTGAAGGCGTCGTCAAGTGCGGGAACGGCAGCGTTGATGTTCCGGCCGGCGCAATAGTTTTACTGGTATTTGTCAAATGACTTTGTGTGATGCGCATCGCGCCGGAGTATGCCTGCATATTACATCCCTGCCGGGCCGCTTCGGCATTGGGGAGATAGGACAACAGGCGTTTGCATTTATTGATGCCATGGTTCGCATGGATCTGTCTGTCTGGCAATACCTGCCGCTTGGGCCAACGGCCTATGGCAATTCGCCTTACCAGGCCCTGTCGGCATTTGCGGGCAACGAGTTGTTGATTGATGTCGCCGACCTTTGTGAAGAAGGACTGCTTGGCAGGGACGAGATTGAAAGTCTGGCTAAACTGCCACGTGACCGTGTTGATTACGCCGGGCTGATTCCTGTGAAGACGCTGCTGCTTGAGTGTGCGGCGGAGCGTTTTGAACAGGCAGCCAGTCAACACCTGAGAAAGTCTTTTGATGTTTTCATCGATCAGCAGGATGTGGCCTGGCTGCACGACTATGTGTTGTTCAGGTTATTGAAATCTCAGCATGGCGAACGGCCCTGGATCAAGTGGGAACAGGAATATGTTCAGCGCGATGAACAGCCCCTGAGAGCCTTCGAGCAAAGGGAGTCACGGGCCATCCGAAAACAGAAGATCATCCAGTTCTTCTTTTTCCATCAATGGCAGCGACTACGTGATTATGCACGGCAAGCAGGGGTTAGCCTGTTTGGCGACATGCCAATCTACATCGCTCATGACAGCGCTGATGCGTGGGTAAACAGGGAATTGCTGCGCCTGGATGGTACTGGTAAACCCAGCGGCGTTGCAGGCGTACCGCCCGACTATTTCTCAGCGGATGGCCAGCTCTGGGGCAATCCGCTGTACGACTGGAACTATCATGCGCGTACAGGGTTTGAGTGGTGGAAAAAGCGCGTGCGAGCGGCGCTTGATTTGCATGACCTGGTGCGGCTCGATCATTTTCGCGGATTCGAGTCATTCTGGGCGGTCGCGGCCGATGCTGATACAGCACGGTTGGGCTGCTGGGAGCAGGGTCCCGGAGACGCATTTTTGAATGCGCTTACTGCATCGCTCGGCAAATTACCGTTGATAGCTGAAGATCTGGGAGTAATCACACCACAGGTTACCGCCTTACGAAACCGACACGGGATCCCCGGGATGGCGGTGCTGCAGTTTATGGTTGAGGATCCGGAATTTGATGTGGAATCGATCCTGGCGGATTGCGTTTGTTATACTGGCACGCATGATAACGACACGACGATGGGTTGGTTTCAAAGTAGGACTAAATCCATGCAGAAAACAGTGCTCTCAGTTACGAGTGGTAGTGCCGAGGTTATTCACCACGATCTTATCCGACTAGCCTTTTCTACGGCGGCCAAAATAGCAATCGCGCCGCTGCAGGATTATCTGGGACTGGCATCCGACGCGCGCTTCAATACGCCGGGAACAACCGCAGACAACTGGCAGTGGCGCGTCACCGGGGACAGTTTGTCCAATGATCTAATTGAGCAGGTTGCTACTATGGTCAGGGCATCCGGCCGAACACAAGGGTAGAAATTGAATGTCGCAAGTTAACACAATTACAACATCTCCCATCGACGGCCAGAGGCCTGGTACATCGGGACTGAGAAAAAAGACGCAGGTCTTTTCACAACCCGGTTATCTGGAAAATTTCGTCCAGTCGATCTTCGACACGATCGGCGGGCTTAAAGGCTCGACACTGGTGCTGGGTGGCGATGGTCGCTACTTCAACCGGCAAGCCGTGCAAACGGTTATTAGCATGGCGGCTGCCAACGGTGCTGCGCGGGTGCTCGTTGGAAAAGGCGGCATTCTGTCGACGCCTGCCGCATCATTGGTCATTCGCAAGCACAAGACTGCTGGTGGAATCATTCTCTCTGCCAGTCACAATCCGGGCGGTCCCGACGGCGATTTTGGTATCAAATACAACGTTCCCGCCGGTGGGCCTGCACCTGAATCGGTGACGGAGGCTATTTATGCGCGGACCCGGGAAATCGACCGGTACCAGATTCTGGAGGAATGTCATTGCGATATCGACCGGGAAGGTACTGTAGAAATTGCCAATACCCGAGTAGAAATTATTGATTCGGTAGCGGACTACATTGCATTGATGCGGTCAATATTCGATTTCGCAGCTATTCGTGAGCTATTAACGAGCGGCTTCAAATTGCATTTTGATGCGATGCACGCCGTGACAGGGCCGTACGCGCTTGCACTGTTTGAGGACGAGCTCGGCGCACCGCAAGGTAGCGTGTTTAATGCGGTGCCGTTGCCCGATTTCGGTGGTGGGCATCCCGACCCGAACCCCGTACATGCAAAGGAATTAATGCAAGCCATGATGTCTCCTGGGGGACCTGATTTTGGGGCTGCATCTGACGGCGATGGTGATCGCAACCTGATCGTTGGACGCGGCATTTATGTAGCACCGTCCGATAGCCTTGCGGTACTGGTGGCCAACGCACATCTTGCACCCGCATATGCCGGTGGGTTAAGTGGTGTTGCTCGGTCGATGCCAACCAGTCAGGCAGCGGATTGTGTAGCGGAAAAGCTCGGGATACCCGTTTTTGAAACGCCGACAGGTTGGAAGTTTTTCGGCAACCTGCTGGATGAGGGCCTGGTCACGATTTGTGGAGAAGAGAGTGCTGGCACCGGCTCTGATCACGTCCGTGAAAAGGACGGGCTGTGGGCGGTACTGTTGTGGTTGAATATCCTGGCTGAACGACGAGAGTCAGTAATAGATATCATGTCGGCTCACTGGCAGCAATTTGGGCGTAATTACTATTCACGTCATGATTACGAGAATATAGATTCGGACGCGGCAGCGGGTCTGATCAGTGCAGTTCGAGACCAGCTCGGGCAGCTGCCCGGGCAATCGTTCGCCGGATTGCGCGTCGTTACAGCTGATGATTTTTGTTACGACGACCCGGTCGACGGATCTACTTCGCGAAACCAGGGTATTCGGGTGATTATGGAAGACGGATCGAGAATCGTAATGCGCTTGTCAGGCACTGGTACCGAAGGGGCAACGTTACGGGTTTACCTCGAGATATTCGAACCTGACCCCATTAAGCAACATGGCGATGTTCAGCAGGTGTTGGCGCCTCTCGTCGCAGCTGCAGAAGAAATTGCCAGAATCAGTACTATCACGGGCAGGACTGAGCCAGATACGCGAACCTGATTAAAACGTTGGTTCGACGGCTGCCAGTCGAATAACAGTCAGTCGTCACCACCCAGAAACAAAAGTATCTCGTTCCACGAACCCTCAGCGGCATCGCGTTGGTACCCAACCGTCATTCCACCACCAATATCGATCACCGGGGGAGCGTCTGCTATATCAAAACCGTGTCTCGCATCAGGGTAGACTTTGAGGTGAACCTGTTCTTTCACAGCTGCGCTACTTACAAGTTTTTCGCAATTGTCCGGTTCAGCAATATCGTCAGCCCCGCCAAGTAGCATGAGTATAGGCATCTGAACTGTCAGATCAGACATATCTCCACAATTCGGATAAACCGCAATCGCCGATTTCAACTTCTTCGCTTCTTCTCTGGGACCATGCAGCCATTCAAGCACGCCACTACCGCCCATCGACCAGCCGATTAAATGAATGTTGTCCCTATCGACCTGTGGTTGATCGGCGACCCATCCTATTGCTACGCTTATGTATTCGGCCAGAATTTCGCGTTGAATCTCTCCCGCACAAGCGGTTAGAACCCCTTCGGCACGATGAACATCGATCAGATACACAGCGAAGCCCTGGTCCCTAAGTTTGCTTGCCATTTTTCGGTAATGGCGTCGAAAAAGAAGATCATCTTTTTGTAGGTCAGGATTGGAATTTTCAAATGCAGGATCTTCGGTAGAGATGCCACTGCATCCCGGCATTGCTATCAACGCAGGAAAGTGTCCGCTACCCGAAGGAAGGTACGCGTAATGGTTGTCGATAATACGGTCTTGGATGCTTTGGCCGATCGCCGCAACTGGCACGAATATAAGAAGAAAAGCCGCGATGTGGACAAGTCGCATGTCTTGAAACTCCTCATTGTGTTAACTGCTTGCAGCCCGTGGCCACCAGGACCATATCCGGGAATGAATAGCCGCCGTCTGAACTTTTGTGTTTCGAAGCATTGGCAATCGTTGATTCCTTAATCTTTTCCTGAACCTGCAGTGGCTGTACAGCAAGATTACCAATCTTCCACCCAGCATCGAGTAATGATTTTATGTCACGCATCTTCACCGGCTTAAGGCGCTTCTCACATTGAACTTGTACGTAGCCACACTTTTCCAAAAGGTTGACGTACTCCTCGGGCGCAGTGACATTAAATAGGGGTCCGCTGGGCAGTTGTTCGGGGGGTAAATATTCGTAGAGGGCTTCAACAAACGAGCCAAAACTTGCTTGCTCAGCCTGGATTGGATGGATTATCACTATCCGACCCCCTGGTTTTAGTACCCGCGCGATCTCATCAAACACGATCACTGGGCGTGCGAAGTGATGGGCCGTGTAGCAACACACTGCTGTGTTAAAGCTTGAATCAGGGAAAGGTAATTTTTCTGCGTTAGCCACTTCAAAGTTGAGGCTGGGATTTTCTGCACGTGCAGCCGTGACCATTTTCTCAGAAAAGTCGATGCCGCTGACGTGGCCCGCATGTTTTGCTAATTGTGCGCTTAAAATTCCGGGCCCACACCCGACGTCCAATACATAACTACGACTGTCGATCTGACCCACTTCGACCGCAATTTCGAGTTGCCCGCTTTCCGCCGTCATAAAACCCATAGATTCTATGTACAACCCGGCAGCAGCTTCCCAGGTAGCGTGCTCGTGCTTTTCAATATCTGTGGGATCGGTCTTGATCATATAGCCGCCTGCTATTCGAGCCTTTGTAGAATAAGCAAAATTCGTTCAAGGGTGTTGGTAGACAACACTGTGGAGCGTTGATATGCCGACAAAGCAGATCCTTTTCAACGAATTTATCAAAATTTCATTGAAAAATCAGCTTTTGGGAAGCAGTTGAATTACGCCAGTACAAGAAGGTGGCAAGAGGTAGAAAGTAAAGTTGGCTCGTTGCGAGCTCGATACGCGAATATTTCGTTGGCTTAATAAATTTGTTTAGCTAGCCCGATCTGTCTAACTCAGACGCCCTCTTCACCGGTGATTGAATTCAGATATTGCTAAATGAACTTCTGCGACCGCAAATGTTCTCAGGATTAGTAGCACTGATACGTGAGGGTATGATGCTGATAATTAGCATACTCGGAACTGGGTTGGTAATTGGAATGCTTCCGGGATTTCTTGGAGTAGACAGCATATTTAGCATTCCCAACATTGCGTTGGGTTCGCTTGGCGCGTTGGCGGGTGCTTTTTTGGGGTTTGGCGACGCACAATATTTTCTCGAGCATCCATTTCTAAACGAGGTAACGCTCATGATTGGTGTGTCGTTTCTGGTTGTGCTGATTAAAGTGTTGGTTACAGGAAATCGATCAACTTCGTAATCGAGAACACTGGATTGTGGTCAATTGCTGACATGCGGATAGAATTCATAATTCCCAATTATTTTCCTTCGCTAGCCGCAGCTCCCTGTGCCAGAGTTTCACTCTCCAGCAGGCGCGCGCCACGCAAAATATTACCCATTGCGTAATTGCCCTCGTGGCATGCATATTCATAGATTACGTCATTGCTTCGTCGCCATGTATATTCACCGCTCCATGGTTTTTCCCAGGCGGTGTCATCAACAACAGTAAAATTGTACGAGACGTTGCCGTTTTCAAGTGCCGTAAATCGTTCTGTTAGATGCAGGTTGGCATCAGCGCCGAACAGCATGGTATCTTCACGAAAATTAATTGTATCCACAACAAGCGTATCACCTTCCCAGCGTCCTGTTGAGTCACCAAACCAGCTCTTCATTTCTTTAGGACCATGCTCCGCGTTTAACCTGATAATACGCGCATCGTGCACCATCTCCAGTACGATCACTACGTGATCCTCGGTCTGGATGATTTGCTTGTAGTTATTGTAGAGGCTTGGCAACGTAGGTGCGGCGCCAGTAAAGCCCACCAGGCACCTCTCGTTTAATGCCAGACTTTCAGGTCCGTCAAAAGGTCCTGGGCCGTCTTCCTTCAACCAGGACGCCGTGCCATCATTCACGTGCCTGAAAGAACTACTTTGAATGGCTCGTTTAACCTGGCCTTGTTTAGTCATCGCTGGCTGACGACCATTGGAGGGATCATATATAATGGAAGTTCGAAACCGCCCATCAAGCTCATTGACGTCTGTGCCACTGTCAATCCAGAAAGCATTGTACCCACCGGTGCCGCCCCCACCGCCGGTTTTAATCTTGCCACCACCCAGCACGGGTGCGACCCGATCGGGATCACTATCCTTACTCGCCTCTGCAACAGCAACAGCAACTTTGCGTGCAATGGCCTCTGCTTCGGCTTTTGTCATCCACTGCTTTTCCCCATACTCTTCCGGTCTGTTTAGGGGCGTAAGCGTAGCCGCATCGTAATAGCCGCTTAAGTCCGGCTTTCCCGTGCTGGTGCGCACCAGTTTGAAGTCCTCTGCCAATACATCTACACCGGTAAATAGTGCTAATAACATAACAATTGTTGTATACGGCGATTTGTTCATTGAGTTGTTCTCCTGAATCTCATTTATCATCGTGGTCATTCTTAAACCAATGGCCTGTGCGATTGACTATTACTACCAATGATAACATCACAGGTACCTCTACAAGCACACCCACTACCGTGGCTAACGCTGCTCCTGAGTTCATTCCGAAGAGCGATATGGCAACGGCGACGGCTAGCTCAAAAAAATTTGAAGTACCGATTAGGCAGGCTGGAGCCGCAATGTTGTGGGGCAGTTTCATCGCCTTTGCAGCGCCATACGCAATGGTAAAAATGCCGTAGGTCTGGATCAGCAATGGTATGGCAATTAGCACGATCACTACAGGATCGTTGATAATTTTTTCGGCCTGAAACCCGAATAGCAGCACGACTGTTCCAAGCAGGCCAATCACCGTCCATGGCTTCAACGTAGTTACAAACGCCTCTATACGGTTACTGTTCCCATTAAGTTCAAGCCGGCGGTGGGTTAATACCCCTGCGATTAATGGTAGGAGCACATACAACACTACGGAAAGCAGCAAGGTCTCCCAAGGCACAGCTATATCAGTTATACCCAGAAGCAGGGCGGCGAGCGGCGCAAAAGCGAACACCATGATGATGTCATTGACTGAAACCTGCACCAGTGTGTAGTTCGGATCGCCGTCTGTTAGCTGGCTCCAAACAAACACCATGGCCGTGCAGGGTGCAACACCCAGCAATATCATTCCCGCGATGTACTCCGTCGCGGATTGGGGATCTACCCAGTCCGCAAAAAGCACCTTGAAAAAGAGCCAACCTAACGCTGCCATGGTGAATGGTTTAATTAACCAATTCACGACAAGAGTAAGAACGAGCCCCTTTGGCCGCTTGCCAACATCCTTAATGGCTGAAAAATCGATTTGTACCATCATTGGGTAAATCATGACCCAAATCAGAACGGCTACCACCAGGTTGACATGGGCGTACTCAATTTTAGCGATTCCCTGAAATACGCCCGGGAATAAGTTACCCAAGAATACGCCAGCAATTATGCAAAGACCTACCCAGACTGACAGGTAGCGCTCAAACAATCCCATGGTTGTTCTCTCCAATGTGCTTAGGTAAGTTGGTTCAGTAAAAATGTTGTAATAATTGTATCAGTGCTTTCCATTGACCTCGCACATGTTTTCGATACATCCGCGAGCCGAGCGATCCTGAATGCGCTTTCCAGCGCACACCTAAAGCGATATTGCAGCGACTTGTTCGTCGGATAATCCCAGACGCGCCAGGAGCGGGTTCCATCGGGGGTCGTCGTGCAAATTGTTGAGAAATGGATCGGTTCTAATGCCACTAGTCGGTTGGCCATCGTTCACGGCGCGATATAACCATTCGAATGCCGTATCTACTTCGTTCCTCGAGGCGTACACGGTTGCGATGAGGTACGCGCGATTGTTAGCGTATTGTTCCACCAACTTCGCTATCGCCGCTTTCGATTCATCAGTCCGGTCTAATAATTCGAAAGAAATCGATTTTATGACTAATTCGTAGGGCTCCATATGCGCCTTTTCCACTTCTTCAATCGCATTTTCCGGCTGGTTGAAGAGCAAATATGCACCCGCGAGATTCGCATGCGCTATAGGGTTGCCCGGGGTTAATTCCAGCGCTGCGCGCGCCGCATCAATGGCGTCTGTGAACCTGCCAGCGCGCGCAAGCTGGTCTGACAAATTGCTGTGAACAGTCGTAGAAATGGGGTTGAGCACCAGGCTTCGACGCGTCATTTCGATAGCTTTTTCAACCCTTCCCAGAGTGCTTGCCAGAACAGCCGCATTGCTCAAAATTATGGAGTTGTCAGGCTCAAGAATCAGTGCCCGACTAAAGTACACAGCCGATGCGGCATAGTCCTGCTCGTATCGCATCGCCACCCATGCGCGAGCGGAGTGCGCAAGTGCGTAGTTGGGTTCAAGCTGCAATGCCTTCTCAACAGCAGACAATGCCAATTCGTTTGCCTCACGATATGGTAACTGACCTGTCAGCGCCATGTTTGAGTAGGTTGCAGCTAGCGTATTCCACGCTGGGGCGTAATTGGGATCTATTTCAAGAGTCTGCTGCAGATATTCCACTGCTTTCTCGTAGCCATCATTGCTGCGTTGTTGATAAAAATGCAAACCATACAAATATGTGGAAAACGCATCGGGGTCTGTTTCCCGCGCGCGAGGAGCCTCGCCAAGAATGGAAATTCGTAATGCGTCGACAACCGCATTTGCGATTTCGTCTTGAACCGCGAAAATATCGTCCATATCACGATCGTATGTTTCTGACCAGAGATGATATCCGCTGACGACACTTATTAGTTGCGCAGTAACTCGGAGTCGATTGCCAGATTTACGAACGCTGCCTTCCAATACGTTTGCGACATTTAGCGATCGACCGATGGTTGGGATGTCCAGGTCTTTTTCCTTAAAGGAAAAAGAAGACGTTCTTGCCGTTACCTGTAGTTCTGGAATGGCAGCTAACATATTGAGTAATTCTTCGGATAACCCCTCTGAGAAATAGACATTTGCAGGATCGTCGCTGAAGTTGACAAATGGCAGTACCGCGATCGATTCTCTGGGGGTATCTGCTGATGCTTTCGAAACTGGCTGGCCGACGGGTGATGCCTCGGGAATTACCCGGTCCAGGACCACTATTCCAGCAGACAACATCAAAAGTATTACGATTAGAATATTGGTTTTTCGTCCAGTCGGAAGTGTTTCGGCACGACTGCTGATATCTGATTCCCGTCTGAGCCCATCCGGGGTTAGCTCAAAAATCCAGGAAAATATGAGCACGATCGGAAATCCCAGAATCAGGATTGCGACAAGTAGGCGAATGCTCCAGGAAGGCACATCAAACGCATCAAACATAATATCGGCGACCTGCAGTACTAACCAGGATGCCACCAGGTAAAGTGCCGCCGCTTTAATGACGCTGCGACGTCTCAGTTCTTTAAAAATGGACATTGCTTTTGTTTCGCTTTTCTATTGATCAAGGTAAGCGTTTTTTCGCAGGTTCGCCGAGGCGTTTGGTTTTACTTGCTTTCCCGATTTTGCGTCAATTATTCGATGACGCGTCTTACAATATTTTTCCGCATATACTTATACCTTACTCTAGCAGCAATTTCGACTGTAGGCACATAGCTGCTCTCGAACATTATCTGGTTGAGCGCCTGCTTTCCGGGGCAGGGTTATCCGAACGATTGAACTAGGTGGTCGTCACCACTCTGACAGGAACAGTTTTTCCATAGAGTAATCGGTTAATCCGGTATATTGATCTCAAATTGAATGGCTGCCAGTTGAATGGGGGATCTATTGATACTTTCAAGAAAAGGTAGCCAGCGCGGGTCATTATGGATGTTGGCAAACATAGGATTAACGATGATTTGCGCCAGTCCCGGATCTTTGTACTGCAATGCTTTCTCCAACCACTCAAAGGCGAGATCTGCCTCCGCCCGAAATGCGTATGCATAAGCAATATTGTAGGCCGCCGTTTTGGATGAATTCTCAATAGCCTCCGCCAGAGCTGCATCTGATTCCGCTTTTTTCCCCAGCGCATGGTACACGAGGGCGAGGCCAATTCGTCGCCAGCTGAGATCTTCCTTTAGAACCGTTTCTAAGGCGGTTTTCGGTTCCCGTTTTAGCAGAAACGCAATACCCATAAACTGATTTGCTCCAAGCATTCCCGGACTCAAGGCAAGGGCGGTGTTAAAGGAGGCGATAGCGTCGTCTGGACGATTTGAGAACAGGTAACACACAGCCATGCGCCGATGATTTCTGGCATTTATCGGATCTCTAATGAGCAGATATTCCTGCAGCTTTATGGCGACATCCATTCGGCCAAGAGACACAGCAAATGCGGTCGCTTCGCTGAGTAGATCCATATCAGTTGAATCCAGAATTAATGCCGTTTCCAGATGTCGGGCTGCAGCTTCTATGTCTCCGTCGTGATTGTTTGCGATCAAACTTAAGCGTGCATGACCGGCTGCCAGATTTGGATCCAGTTCAAGCGCTTTACCTGTCGCCTCTCTGGCGAGCCTAAATCCTTCTACGACAGGGCGTTGACCTCTGTCAGTTTGGTCACAATAAACGGCAGCGAGACCGTCCCAGGCGGCTATGTAGGATGCATCAATTTCCAGCGCCTGTTTGTATAGGGCAATGGATTGAGTGTAGCTTTCCGATGTGCCATGTCGAGACAAGTGTCTTGCTTGCAGGAATAGTGCGTAGGCGCGTGGGTCTATCTCTTTCGCTACTGGTGCACTACCGAACAGATTTATCCTAAGTTGTGCTACTACTTCGGCGGCAATGTCGTCTTGAATGGCAAAAACATCATCCAGTGTGCGATCGTAGGTTTCTGACCATAAGTGGTATCCGTCTGCAACCTGTACGAGTTGTGCGTTAATTCGGACCTGCTTACCCGATTTTCGTACAGAGCCCTCCAACAGATAGGGCACATTAAGTTGCTCACCAATATGCTGAACGGTTGCTTCACTGTTCCTGAATGAAAATGAGGATGTCCGGGCAACTACCTGTAGCTGTGATACCTTGCTTAACAGGTTTAACAACTCTTCAGAAAGTCCTTCTGAAAAATACTGCTGTTCCTGATCGGAGCTCATGTTGACAAAAGGAAGAACAGCAATGCCTATTGAGCTACCTGATTTTGGTATTACTGGAATTGGGCTCGGGGAATGGGTGGGTATATTTACAAGCTTTTGCACACTGGCAATAACTTGAAGCAAGGCGCGTGCGTGGGCGTCACCGTTCCAAAGTGTTAGATCGGCGGTTTGCATTCGTCTGAAGGCCAGCGGTATGCGCGTATTATCGATTTGTACAGGTACGAGAATGCCGCGGTTGTAACCATCACTGGCTTCGTTACGGACCCAATCAGATGAGACTGAATCGTTAGACCAGACAACAATCACACAGGATGCTTCGTCCAGTCTCTTTTCTATCTCAACATCAAAACGCATTCCTAGTCCGATATGTCGATCCCACCATACCGAGTACCCGTGTATCTCCACAGCCTGGACTAACGATCGAACCTTCTCCCGGTCTACAGAAGAGTAGGATAGGAATATATCTGCCACTAGTTAGCCCCGCGAAATTTAGTTCTCAGCGCGTTGATTGAGTCTGCGCGAGTACCTGTGTAAACCTCACTGAGACACTTGTTGGAAACCTTAATACCCATTCACAATAATTTCCGGTTTATCAATTGATTGTACACATATTTCCATTAAGTCTCATAGAGTGGAATTGGCGCAGCAATTGCTGGCCCCCGATATGATGTGTTCAGGAAGATCCACAACCACGATTGATGGCGCTTTGACAAATTATTGCGTTGTGATGCTCGCAGAGACCGAAGTTGCTACCCTCTTTCCAGGGCTGCAATACGATCGGCAAGTGGCGGATGACTGGCGAAAAATGCTTGAACACGCCCCGCGTTTATCGCCATCGATCTTACCTCGTCAGGTAATGGTTTTGAATCACTTGATGCTTGCAATGTTCTCAAGGCGTTAATCATATTCTGTCGACCGGCGAGCGCTGCACCACCAGCATCAGCCCGATATTCACGCCATCTCGAAAACCACATAACAATTGTCATCGCCAATATTCCGAAGATGAGTTCCGACACCATAGACACAATCCAAAACGCTGGGCCGTGACCACTTTCGACTCGAAAAACGAGTCGGTCTACCGCATGACCAACGATGCGCGAAAGAAATATTACAAAGGTGTTCACAACGCCCTGGATTAAGCTAAGTGTCACCATGTCACCATTTGCTGCGTGGCTAACCTCGTGGGCGAGTACTGCTTCAATTGCACCACGATCCATTTGCTTCAACAGACCCGTGCTCACGGCAATCAATGCGGCGTTCTTGTTCCAGCCGGTTGCGAAAGCATTTGGTGACGCACTATCAAAGACCCCCACCCCTGGCGTTCTGATCCCCGCTCTGTGCGATAGATCCTGTACTGAGTGAACCAGCCACTGCTCCACGCCGTTGCCCGGTTTATCGATGATTCGCACACGCATCGATTTTTTGGCGATGGTCTTGGAGAGGAACAGCGAAATTAAAGATCCCGCAAAACCAATGATTGCGGAATATACGAGCAGTGCCCCAAAGTCCAGGTCGACGCCATTGTCTTGCAAAAGCCCCTCGAGTCCGAGCAGGCGGAACACAGCACTGATGAGTGCAATGATTGCGATGTTGGTACCAATGAAAAGTGCAATTCGAAGCATCGTTACTTCACCTGGTTTTCGACTTTATTCGTGCTCGTCTCGAAAGCATGTTTAAGCCCTCGATAAGTACAGAGAAACCCATGGCAGCGTAGATATAACCTTTTGGTAAGTGCGCGCCAAAGCCCTCGGCAATTAATGTTGTGCCGATAAGCAATAAAAATCCGAGCGCTAACATGACGATGGTTGGGTTTGCATGAATAAAATTTGCCAGTGGGTTAGCAGCCAATAACATAGTTGCAACGGTAATGAGTATAGCCAGAACCATGATCGGGATGTGCTCCGTCATACCGACGGCCGTTATAATACTGTCAATCGAAAATACTACATCCAGTAAGAGAATTTGAAGGATTACCGCCGCCACACCAGTAGTTGCTATTTCAGGATTCAGGTTATCGGGCCCGGGATCCGGATCTACTATGTGATGTATTTCCTTCGTAGCCTTCCAGACAAGAAATAACCCGCCTGATATGAGAATCACGTCCCGCCAGGAAAAAGACTGCCCAAATACATCAAAAACTGGTTCGACTAGACCAACGATGAAAGCAACAGTACCCAGTAGCGCAAGCCTGAGCACCAAAGCCCCGGCAATACCAGCCTGACGTGCCTTTGCTCGTTGGTGCTCAGGTAGTTTGTTTGATAATACCGAGATAAAAACCAGATTATCGATCCCCAGTACTACTTCCATTGCCGTTAGGGCGGCGAGTGCAGCCCACGCATTTGGGTTATTTGCCAGGGAAACCAGATAGTCCATTATATTAAAGCCAGTAGATTCAGTTTACGAAAGGTCCATCTTATAGAAACATCAATTCAAGTGTCTGCATTTGCCAGATTATTAGTAAGGCAGCGTTTTACAGTTATCTATAACCGCAATTCCAGAAAACGCTGATGAGCCGAGATTTTATTACAGGGACAGAATCGGATAGCCGCTTTCGGCCATGAATGCTTCTTCGGAAATAGTCAAAAACATTCTGCTGATCGTGGTTCAAATTTACTGTGTGTTAATCGCTGAGAACTCCTTTTTTAGCGTATCGATCAATTCCGGTACCTTATCCTTAACCCATTGTGGGTTACGATGCGCAATCATTAGCCAGAACAAGTACTGTACGTCAAAAAAGGTAGCGTCCAGGCACCCGCTTTCCTTTTTATCGCGTTTGAAGTGCCAGTGTACTGAACCGGGGTGTTTGTGCGCTAGATATTTCCCGATGTGGGATACGTAAAGGCCAGCAGATTTAGCGGCACTTTCGACCAAGGGCATTAATGTTTTTCTCGTAACACCTTCTGGAATATCGATGTAGTAGTTATCCGACTTTTTTTCAACCATCTTGCTTCTCCAAAACAGGCACTGGGGTATGGAATAGGTACTTTCGCAGGGTGTCAACCTGGAGTTGCTCTGGGCACAAGCGGGTATACGCTTGATTGCATTGTTTCCCGGGATATGTGGAAATGTGTCTGCGATATACTGGATGGGTGGCAAATGTATCACTTCGGTGAGCTAACAATGGCTACAGTTGCATTGACCGGCATCATCATGGTTCTTACTACCTCGAACCGAAAGAATCAAAAACGGGGAGGGCAGATTGCTATGCAGCTTCGCATGTCTTCTACCGTCGCAATTTTCTCGGTGTTTCCCTTAATTGTTGAGAGGTTTGGACTAGCGGACCAGATCCTTTGTCAGAACCGCTTAAGGAGGCCACCTAACATGCACAACAAACTGCATGTCAGGTGTTGCTGAGAGTTCAGTTGTGACATCAGACAAAGACGACAGTATCTCCAACTCCCTTCTTCGCGAGCAAATCACAACTGTAGTGTGTGACACCTTGAAACCGTTCCCGGATGTTCTGGCCGGATGGGAGGGAGGGAGTGTTGCATTTGGTGTTGCAGATGAGTATTCCGACATCGACCTTAACTTTTTGATAAGTGATGAGACCGACGTGGAGCCACTTTATGCTGCGGCAGAGGCGGCGATCATTTTGATTTCCCCGGTTATATGTAGTCACCCCGAACCACCCGGTCGCTATTACAAGTTCCAGGACGGTGGTGACTTTCTTTTGTTAGATTTGTGTTTTCTGCGGGTTGGGGTCAGCGACCACTGCCTGGACCCTGAGCGGCACGGCGAAGTGCAAGCTCTATTCGACAAAGGGGACTGGTTATCCGCAAAACATCTGGATGTTGCCGCCCTGAAAGGTGCACGTATTGAACGCTTCCGGGAACTTCGATCCTGGTTTACGGTGAGCCAGAGCTTTGTTCGTAAGGCGATACTCCGCGGTCGACAGGCAGAAGCGCTAGGTGCTTACTGGGCTTATACCTTGAGGCCGCTCACAGAAATCCTGCGCATGCGCTACTGTCCAGCGAGGTGGGATTTTGGCATGCGCTACCTTGACCGGGATCTGCCCCAAAGTGTGTACGCTGAACTGCGAGACCTTATGTTCGTGCAAGAGCCAGAATCTTTAAGTGCACATTTAGAGAAGGCGAGCCAATGGGGCGATGTATTGTTACAAGAGTTGGAGCAGGACATTGAAAAAGAAGGCGAGACCGGCGCGTAGCCAGAGTGTTAGACGAACGAACGGAAACCACCGTATGCCATCCGCTCAGCATCAAAACCTGAATTCGAAGAATTCATTAAATCCACCATTCTGGGGTCAGTCGCGACCTTTTCGTTTGCCAAATCACGTGCCTCACGGGAACTAAATTCCACCCATCCAAACACAATAGCCTCCCCCCCGTTGGTGGCTATGAGGTCAGTGAATGAACGCGTGCCCTCCAGTATCAGGTCGTCTCCGACATATTCCCTGTAATCGAGCGCGCCATGTTCCTTCCAAATTTCTGCAACCGTTTCAACAAGATGCTTATAGTCGTCCAGACGATCGCGCGAAATAGGTAAAATGAATCCGTCGATGTAATGCGCCATACTTCCTCCGTTAGTCCTGTAACAGCATGTAAAAAAATTTGCACAATAGCACGCCTTACTCCTTAAACTTTACAGGGTTTGCATCGTGCGCATAACAGTCAAACAGCCATCGTCTTGTCGAGTGCCAGCATTCGGTCAGGAGCCGCCATCTTCTATCGAGTCGTGCTCCATGAAAATGTGAGTTTCGGATCGCCTTACGTCGCGGAACCCAAGGCGCTTGTATAAGCGATATGCCCCGACGTTCTTCAAACCAAGGTGAAGCGATAAACGTTTGTGGCGTTTTCGAGCCGAATCAATAACGTCTTCCATTACCCGCGTGCCCAACCCGAGGTTCTGTTGATCTGGCAGGATTTGAATTTCAGCAAGCTCTACCTCATCGCCGGCTTCCAGCACCTGAATCATGCCTACCGGTAGTCGATTAGCGACGATGAGTGTAATCGCACCAGCCTCCCAGGTCTGGGCAAAGTGTTGAAGGTGGCGATCCTCGTTCCATTCACCCCACGTTGCATCAAACAATTTCCGGTATGCCTGTCGACGGAGCATATCGAGAAAGGCTTTGTCTGATTTGGATGCTGGTTTCAGGGAGTATTTCATTCTAATTGATGGATTTCTGCACCCATATACGCGGATCATCGTTCCAGGTAAGCAAACGGATGCGCCAATCCTTATCCTGGCGCAATGCAATCATCACGTAGTTTCCCTCGGGAATAGTGGTTTGCGTGCCACCGTATTCCCAGACCAACCGTGCGCGGCCCCGAACCACGCCCATATTCCCTGAGACAAAGATTTCAGAGGCCTCCCTTCGCGATTCCTTGACGACTGTAGGTGCATAATCAGGATTAAACCAAAAATTTCGGATGGCCTTGTGGCCTTTTATTGGCGTGTCTCCATGATGCGGTACGAGTGTGGCGTCTTCAGTGAAAAGCGCCATCACGCCATCAGCATCGCCCTCAATCCAAGCTGTCGCATACGACAGATCTAATGCCTGCAGTGACGCCAGGTCCGCGTGTTCGTCAGCCAGAACGGGCCACAGAGAGGCCGATATTGTGATCACGATTGCAATTACTAATGTTCTCATTACTTCTCCCCGGGACAGCTTCAATCAGGTGGTTCATTGTTCGCCCAAGTTATATTAAGTGTTGCGCAAAAATGTATGCTCGGGACATTGTACCGCTCAAACATCGAATGGCATTTTGGTATTCACGAATCACAGTATCAAAGCCGCGAAATATTCTCCATGATCACTACAGGTGCAAACCCTCCACCTGGGGTACGAAAATTTGTAGTTTGCCCTTGATAAACACGCGCAGCCAACAGTTTGATTCCGCCAGCGTAGGTATACGCACGGATATCGTACTTCAGCGCTTGCTCTACACCACCAATATGCCTCAAGGGCGCCTGCACCAATTGCTGTGCCACGTAACTTCCTGCGGGGAGTGTAGTTATTTCTGCCCAAACCTTTTTTGTTAGCTTCGCACCACGAAATGCACCACGGCTGCCGAAACCACCGGCGGGTTTGAAAAAAAGCTGTTTCCTGTTTGCCCAGAGTGCTTCCGCGTTGTCTTCGCTTACTTCCTGAACCTTCGGTATTGTAGCCAACAGATCCAGCAAGCGTCCCGTGAGCGAATTGCGGGCTGGATTCTGCTCGTCAGTCAACCAGCCAAGATTGCGTTTGTCCGCATACCGATTGTGATGCTCCGGTGATGGACTGAGTATGGCGGCGCCCGATTGCCAGGCTTCTAGTAGTACTTTGTGCCTGGGGTCAGAAAACCGGAAGTCTGTGATGCGGTTGTAGATCATATCCACTTTACAGCCAGCTACTTCAAACCTTGAATTTCGCAGGACACAATCTTCAGGGTCTGCAATGATCACTTCAATCCCGTACGCTTCGAAATACTGCCGAGCTAATTCAAAATCGGGCTGTAAAAATTGCTGATGCGGTGCATCATCAACAATGGCCAGGCGTGCAGGCACACCAGTGCGCCCGGCGGAGCGCCATTCGTTGACCAACATTTGATACATCCAGTCAGGTTCCGAAGGTGTCCCCCAATTTCCACCGCACAACGGCACACGCGCTGCTACGGATTCGTACATACCCTGTACCAAAAACGCGCCACCTGCGTTGGTGTTTATCTCGATCAGCTTCGGCCCTTCCTCTGTGATGTGAAAATCATAAGCCATAAAAAGCCCGGGTGTTGGCGCCGCCGGTTGAGGATCCTCAGGCGTGTCTCGCTGATCAGCTAAGGCCCGGTAGCTGGAAGAGTGGAGTGCTGTTTCAATAGCTTGCACAAGGTCTTCGATATATCCAACATCCGCAGCACACAGAAACACCGGTGTCGTTGCAAAGAGCACAGAACGTTCAGCGAACGCAGTCTGTAATATCTGTGAATCCCGCGCAATCGCATCCACCACCAATTGCGAGCTTATCGGCATGCAGGCACACGTTTCATTGAGTGTCTGCAGGGTAAGCGCAGACACAGTGCCACACTGAGCTCCACAGGTCACCTTATTGAACCCTTGAGTGGTGCGCATATTTCCTGGCGGGAACAGCAGCAGTCTTTCATCAGAAACTGCAACAGCCCGGTCATCTGCTTGTAGTTTGCGGCATAGTTAATATGACGCCCGCGCCGTTCGGACTGTACCAATCCGGCGTTTTTCAGTACCAGGAGTTGTGCAGATGCCGTGGTCGCCGCCAAACCTGCACTCGCGGCAAGCTCACCGGCCCCCAGACCCTCAGGCCCCGCCTGGATAAGCAGCCGCACGAGCGTGACTCGGCCTTCGTGGGCCAATGCACTCAAAATTTCTACAGCAATATTTAGTTTCATATTTCATGTATACATGAATTATAAAACTAATGCACGAAACATTTCTCATAAAACAAAGGTTTGGTGGTTCCATTTACACGATACCTAATGGCGGTTGTCTTCGAGAAATTTGGTTCGTTTTGTCCATGCTTCTCGGGGCGCCCGGATTGTGATAGAGAAATCTCGCAAACTCTTGAGCTATAAATTCTGCGCCAACTTCACCCTCAACCATCTGAGTATGCAAGTACCCCTGGACCATGCTTTCGTTTACCTGATTGACCAGGACAGCAAAGATTGCAGATTCGGCGTCCTCCAGTTCGTGTCCAGTGACTGCATTCCCACGAATACCAACGAGGCCACGATGGCTAAAAATCCCACCATCTCTGCGATGTCTTTCTTATCTAATAATTTCAATTTAACCGTTATTGATTTTTACGAGAGATTGAATAAAACCCCAGTAAGCGTGAGACAATTATCAGGCAATCGCCACATGGTTCATCAGAACGTCTGCTTTTCTACAGAGCAATCACACAAACGGAAGCCAGAACATTTAGCGAAAATCGGCAATTGCCTCTTCTACAAACAATACATACTCATCCGAGTAGCCATATTTTTGATTATCCCAAAACTCGAGGCGTTGGCTATTTGCACCAATAACGTCACGCGCTGCACCTTTGATGGAACGAGGGATATTCGCTCCCAAAAACCCCTGGTTGTACTGCCATAACTGGTTGTCCAAATTTCGATTGAACGATCGAAAATAGGCCTCGAACCGATAACTTTCTTCATCTGACAACTGTTTCCCACTATCTATCTTCACGAGCAATGCGGGCATGTAGTCGGAGTTAAATACAGCGTGTTGCTCTGATATAGCTGTATCAGTTCTACTTTGGTTTATTTGCGACTGCATCATCGAGGTATTCTGGTTAATTTCGAATATGACCACTCCCAAACCAATAACGACACCTATGTTAGCAGTAAGTGACAACCACCCGTTGATCTTCTCTGCATTCATTGAATCTTCCTCCCGGTCATTCGATGAGCTTCGAACTGATCAGGATACGCTATTTCAGCATTGAAGGTTTCAAATCCACCAGTATCTGATCTGCTTAGTGACGGCCTAACGCATTTACAATTGCTTCGGCTGATTGCTCGGGCGTAAAGTTTTCAGTGTCAATGCAAACGAGCGCCTTTGGAAGCGGTGGAAACTCAAAACCTCCCTGGCTGCGTATCTTGCGGAAAACGACAGGATCGGTCAGCTTTCCAAACTGCGCTCGTGAAGGGTTGCCAATTCTGCGCTCCACCGCTTCATCCGCACAGCGCAATTCGAATAATGTTTTCACCAGATCGACAGTTATTTGATTGTGAAAAAGTGGTAGATCTAGCCGCTTGGCGACTAACGAGCCGACCGTGTACTTTCCTGCTGCTGGGCCATGAATAAAGAGAATTCTAAAAGCCATTTGGACACCATAGCAAAATGCTTAACTGTGCAGAACACTTGTGCGCACGACGTTCTGCATCAGGTATATTTCAGACTCCCACTTCACAATTCAGTATTCTTCTGCTTTTCTCCATAGCAGTCGTTCAAACTGTCAGAAAAATTGCATGTGGAGGTCTCTATTCGGCCAGTTCCGGTCGAACAAACGTTTCAGTCAGCAGGTATTAAGGCAGCTTGATAGCGCTGTTTGCACCTCGGTTGTCAATAAGTTGTTGAAGGTCGTTCTCCGCCGGAAAAAATTCGTAGCCATTCTGGATTTCAAAGGCGTGGTCCCGAAGTAGCTCGTTTGTCTCATCAGCAGACAGCTTCCCAAGCGCCATGAGCCCGATGCAGGCCATACACCGTACACCAGTATCTCGCTTTCGCCGATCTCGTTCGAGAACGCCGCTTAGTGCGGCCTCGGCGGCTCGCACCTCTACATCCCTGGCTGCTAGAGAACTTATAGCCAATGCTGCCGCTGCAGCAGACCCAGGATACCCAGGATCTGAGCCTAGAATTTCAACTAACTTTGGCACCTCGTTCTTGGCCGTGCTACCGGCCGCCGACAAGACACGGATGGCACCGAGCGCATAAGCAGGACGCCGCAAAAACTTTAGAACGACTGGAAACGAATCTTGAATTCCATCGCCGAGAATTGCCAGACTTGCCAGCGCTGCATGTTTGTCAACCCAGATCTTGTACACTGGCGCATTCAGCATCTTAACTAGGTCTGCTACCTGCTCCATTCGTAGTTCAGACTGGTTATCGATGCTAGCTCCGTCCTCCGCTCCGCGGCGAGCTGCGATCAGTTCATCTGCCTCGCGTGGCGTCGCTATGCTCTTCAAACGCGCACTACCGTTATAGAGATGAACGTTGCTTGATGAGCAACGCGGGCAACCGTTCTCCTTGGCACCGCAGTTGGCGCAAAATTGAGAACCACAATCATCACAGCTTACAGGCATTGCGCCACTGTCCAATAACTCAAAGGTAAGTTCACGCCCATCAATCTTCTCGATCTTCGCTCGGCCTCCGCAGAGGTTGCAGACAATTATGTCTCCTACTTTTCTCTCAGTAACCATAGGTATTTTCTCTGGTCGCGCTTTACCGATGTATCAAGCTAATCGCCATGTTCGGCCGGTTCGGGCACATTTGAGCCGGTCATGACGATATAATCCGAATGGCCGCTTTCTCGTTAGCTGACGCTCAAAAGGTGGAAAACGATGTTCCAATACGGCTGCTTTCGGCCAATATCGAACGTTTGACGCGATCAAAGTCAAGGAGTAGTCTAAAAATAACTATAAGTCCAAACAATAACAAGAATCGTGGCACGGACTCACACGTTTCTTTCAAGCTGCGCTTTTGCTCATGTTGACCTAGAAGTGGTCTCTCATTTATAGCGTGCGTATGTAAAAGGAGCACTTCAATTGCGTAATAAAATTCGACTTCCAATAGCCATGCTGCTCACTTCAGTTTGCTTTTCCGCTCAGGCGGACCTAGTAAACTTCGTGGAAGGCACCGACCTACCAAATGGACCTTCTGGTCTGACCACCTTTGTGCTTGATACCCCCGGCGAAAATCAGTGGGCTGGCTCATCTTTCTCGACCTGGCCCGCTGCTCTCGACCATGATTACTTTCGGATCGACGTTGCGCCGGGGACAATAATCATTGACATAGACTTGGTATCCAGCAACGTAGTATCAAGTGAATGGCGGAACCTTACTCAGATAGCAGAATTTGGACCCGACAGCGCATGGGATTACCGTGAGGTTGAAGGTGTTAACTGGTCTTACGAGGACATAATTCTTAACAAACTTCCTTTCGAGACTGGATCGTGGCTAGTGAAGGTCGGCCCCTCTTCCGGAATATGCGGTGCTAGATCTAGTGCGTGTTCGGCGTCCTGGGATTGGACGCTCGTGATCACTACGGCAAGTTCAGCTACCGAAGTCGACATCGACATCAAACCAGGAAGCGATCCCAACTGTTTCAATGTCAATGGCCACGGCGTGATTCCGGTTGCTATTTTAGGAAGTGATACGTTTGATGCCAACAGCATTGATTCAAGCACGTTACTTTTTGGTGGATTGGCGGTTCGTGTAAGAGGTAAGAAGGGTCCTCTCTGTGGATTGGAATACAGTAATGAAGATTCCTACCTAGATCTAGTTTGTCACTTTGAGGACGATGCAGATGCTTGGGAGCCTGTTAGCGAGTCGGAGGCTTCTCTTGAAGGTGAATTATTGGACGGTACCGCTTTTACAGGCACGGACTCGATATGTGTGGTGCCCTAGCGTATTGATGATTCAAGTTGCAAACTCAAATCACCCCGCCGATAGCATCCAGCGGGTCACATAATCACCCAGAACGGCAACTCTTTCATCGGGGCTGTTTTGTTTCTGTTGCTCATAAAACAGTAAATCGTTTTAGTCCGCTTAGGGCACTTTTGGGCCTGATAACTGGATATTATAGAGAGTCCGCTTTTCAAGCTGAAATGATCATACACACTCTGTTTCCTTTCGGAATAAAAGGTAATGGAAGATGTTTCAAATTATCGATGATGTACCCACGTATGAACCATGGAATAAAGGGAAACTCGTTGGGCAGAAAAAACCACTGAAGCTGAAGGAAATTTGGGCGATTCGCATTCGCTTACAATTGGCGAAGAGTGTTCGCGACCTGGCGCTATTTAATATGGCAATCGACAGTAAGCTTCGTAGTTGCGATCTTGTAACTTTGCGAGTTTCTGATGTTACGCATGGCAGTCGGGTTATGTCACGCGCTACAGTCATGCAACAAAAGACCCAAAGACGTGTTCAGTTTGAAATTACAGATCAGACGCAGGAATCGACTTCGGCGTGGATCAAAGCGAACAACCTCAAACCGAGTGATTATCTATTTTCCAGCCGCCTTCAGAGATCACTCCACATCTCAACACGGCAGTATAGTCGTATTGTTCACAAGTGGATTGACAGTATCGGGCTTGATCCCTCCGCCTATGCCACGCACTCTATGCGTCGCACTAAAGCGGCCTTGATCTATCGTCGTACAAAAAATCTTCGGGCAGTCCAATTGCTGCTTGGGCACACAAAGTTAGAAAGCACGGTACGTTATCTCGGTGTAGAGGTTGATGACGCACTTGAACTCGCTGAGTTAACAGAGGCTTGATATGGGAAAGCGTCCGTCCAACGGCGGTCGCTCTCCACTCAGAATTAGTCCGCTTCCGGCCAACAGCAGTCACAGACGACGGCAGATACCAAGCCAACCTAGTCGTGAACTCGACCTTCTAGCTGGACTCTTCCGGCAGCGGACAAAGAAGCGTATCTACAAACGGCTGGATTCGTTGCCGCAGAGAAGGTGCTGAGAGTGCCCCAGCGACAACTAGTATCGTCTGACCGGCAGACTCTTCCAGCCCTATGCTCGCTGCGACGAAACCCACAGAAGGCTGCAAGACGAATTCGAACATCAAAGCCAGTGCCGAGACGACAATTGCCCATGTCGCCGTAAGGACAGCAGTGCGATCAATCTCCGCGAGATCTGCCTTCAGCACTGCGATGACGATCGCGACTGGAACCGTTAGCGTCGCCCAATTGAGCGCTAGTCCATACCATGTCCTGCCGGTTTGGCTGTCCGTCACCCAAATAGCGAGCCAGGCGAGTACAATCGAGATCAAAAAGATACTGGCGCCGAGAAGGATCCAACTCAACTGCAGGCGAACCCGTCTGCTCGTCGTATGGCGCAGGCCATTGCCGATAATGGAGAGTGCCCACAAACCGGCGACCAAGAGCATCAGGGAATGGACAAGGAAACCATAGGGTGGCGGCACCGGTCCACCGAGAAACATCATCAACGTGAAACAGCCTTCAACGGCGAACACCCAGGGCCAGAGCGCCTGGGACCAACCCGGCAGGTCGGCGATCAGCTTGCACATATTGATCGTAAGCGGCACGAATAGACCGGCACTCAAACAGTAGGAAGCTACGAGCAGACCTGCAGCTTCTGGCGTTGGCCCGATCGGTGCGCCCAGGGCAGTGACGACTGACAGAGAGAAAAGTGTGCCGCTGATTACAAAAGTAACCGGATGTCGAGGTCCGAAGACAAGAATGCCGATTGCCAGCAGACCAAGGAACAAGTCCCGAATTAGCCTGGCGATTGGGAAACCGTAGCGCTCCAAAGCCAGCTTTATCTGGAGAGTTTCCTCACCGCGACGGATTGTCATGACCCCGTCAGCGTGGGCTATTGCAAAGCGGAATCCTATCTGGGAATCGGGCAGTTTGTTCCTCGGCTCGTCGCCGATTGAAACGACAATATCGCCCAAGCGCAGTGATTGCAGGTTGGTACCACCATCAACAAAACCATGAATTTTTAGCGTACCGTCGTCCAGAGCACTAACGTAGGTCAGCGAGTTAGCGCCGGTACCGGCACTCATGTCGTAGGCCGTGCCGGTGAAGTTTATCAGCCAGAGCAAGAAAGCGATGCCAGCAACGATTCGACTGATTGAGAGCGCAGATACCATAAAAATGGGTCCGTGAATTTAGCAGCGACAGCGTATTCGAGGCCGAAGTATCCCACAAATTCCGAGCCAAAATCTATGGAAAAAGTCCGTTGGGTTTCCTGCGTCGAAGATCAGCAAGGGCTCTCGACGTCGCATAATGAAAATGAGGGTTTGTAGGATACGCTGATATATACCGAATGGCTGCTCGGGGCACATAGTCCGCGTTGACTAACAATTCCGCGAACGTCACCTTTGGACTGTGAATTCAACCGGTGGACGCAACCTGTTTTTTCGACCCTGCGGGATAATGCGGCACACGTGTGCTCTACTACATGCAATTGAGATTCGCGATGCGATATTAATAGACGTTCGACCACAAGAGAAGAGTGGTCTAGGATAACCGGATGCTTTTAGAACACGATGAAAAACGTTTCTGAACTCCGTGGGAGGGAGACAATGACCGGTAGCTACCGAGCGGCGCTAGCAGGACTTCTTGTTCTCTGGTTAGTTCACTTGGTGGGTTCTTTCTACGACGCGTTTGCAGGAGGTGGGGGTCCTTCGTACTTCTGGACTGGAAATTGTGGAACTCACGGTGGGCTTTGCGTCCTGGACACCAGATCAGGCAACAATGAATATGCTGGGATTCGGGTTGGTGATCAGATACTGGAGATGGGCGGCGTATCGGCTCTGCCATCCAGTCATGTTGGGTTCAGACAAGCGCTAACGCCTCCGTTCGATGGAAATATGCTTGTCCAACGTGACGAAGCCAACGTGTCAGTTACCATTCCTATTCCTCAATATGACTTCATGAATCAGATAGCAATTAAGAACCTTGTTTTAGGTTTGTTCGCAATAACTCTAGCCTTCTTCGCTCAGCCTTCGAGGCTCGCACTAGCTGCGACTGCTATTCTTTTTCTATCCGGGGCAGCTGGTCAGGGTGCTCCGCTAGGACCAAGCGTTTACACCGCACATGTACTCACTGTGGTCAATCTTTTAAGCCAGCTAGTTCTATGGCCCTCACTCTGTATGGCCCTTCTGTTAATGCTGAAGCCGGGAGTTTCTTCGCGTCAACTCCGCTGCTGTTGGGGGTTTGCTGTATACGGCTGTATGCTCGCGATGGTTTACTACCCGTTGCTTTTTGCTCCAAGCAGCGTACTGGCTGTTTACTTAGTCAGTTTTCTGTTGATGTTCGCGATCTTGAGTGCCATCGTCTTACGCCTCTATCCCAAAACATCCGGACGTGCTCGTCGACAAGCGAACTGGGCTGTTGGAGCATTCTCAGTTAGCGCGCTGCTGATAACTGGCGCCTACTTTATCGGTCAATACAGTTCTGACGAGTTGATGCGAATTTACTTTGGCGCCTCTGAGCTTTCGTTCGTAGTAACCGGCCTGGCGATCATCGCCGCGGTTCTGTTCGACGACATTGTTCCGATCAACAAAGCCGCTGTGGTATCTGTTAGCTATGCCCTCGTGGCAGTTTTCTTTGCTCTAACATTTGAGTTCATACTAGAGCCAGTAGTTGGAACCGCATCAACAGCGATTGGTGTGGAATCCAATGTTGGGCAAACGATCCTGATCGTTCTGGTGACGCTGACAGCACCAAAACTCAAGAACCTAATTACGCCGTTCGTCGAGGCAAGAATACTGGATCAGGAAGAAGGCCTGGAATCTGGCTTAGGTACATCCGAGCTGCATTAGCAATCGGCAAGATCGTTGATAAACGCGCAATGACCGCTTAGGGCACATTTGAGCCGCTCAACATGCAATACAGCTAACGTCCGCTTTCTCGTTAGCAGACGCTTAAAAGGTGGGAAACGAGGGTTTAATACGACTGCTTACGGCCAGGAGCGACCATCAAGTAACGCTTCTACGCAATGATATTTGGCAGAGGATGTCTTTTAACGGGGATATTCAGCAAGTGCACTGAGTATCGAAATAGCGACGCAGAAAAAGAAATGTACAGAAAAATGGACGAGACGCCGGCTTTTTACCCCCTTAGTGAACTTGGTGTTTCATGAGTGGGGTACTGCTTCCATAAGTTTCGATAATGCCTTGTTTAGATGGATGTTACTCTGGGGAAATCCACCATAATGACCTAATCTAGCAACAACCAGATCATGAGATGGAATGATGATGGTCTTCTGGTTGCCAGCCCCTGCCATAAAATAAGCTTCTGTTGGTATCGGCATTGCGCCGTCACCATTTAACCAAAAGAACCCACCATAGATCGGTCGTTTATCTTCCTTCCAGGCGGGTGCCAGGGTAGACACAAATTCAGTCCAGCCTTCCGGTAAAATTCTCTCACCATTCCAGAGGCCATCATTCAAATACAGGTTTCCAAGTTTTGCCCAGTCTCTGGCGCTACCAAATTCATAGCCCTGCGTAAGAAAATTGCCATGGGGATCGGTTTCAAGTGTGAAACTGGATATGCCCATCTTGTCGAACAAGGCCCGTTGCGGGTAGGCGTGATAATTTATTCCACGCTCCTCGACGCTAAGACGTACGAGATAATTAGCCAGCAGGGGGTCACAATTTCGGTATCGGCCGACCTTCCCCGGTGACCACTGTTGACTACAATTGGCCGCAAAATCAAATGCATTTATACCACCTGTGTAGACATAAAGATGATCTGGGTAGCCGAGACTGGCGTCATAATCAGGATCCTGCATTGCGCGAAAGCGAAGGCCTGAGGACATATTCAAAATATTACGGATAGTGATTTCCCTGCGATTGTCATCCTGCCAGCCAGGGACCGGTGCTGGCTGATCCAGTTGATAGTGTCCCTCTTGAATCAACATGCCAAGAAGGGTGGCCGTAAGGCTCTTTCCCATCGACCAGCTTTCCAGTGGCGTATTGAGGTCAATCCCCGGTCCGTATTGTTCGGAGATCACCTTCCCCTTGTGTGTTACCACCATTGCTGCTGTCATGGCTACCGGGTTGAAAGCAATGTTTTGCATTTCTTCAAGTTTGTTAAGGTCAATGGATGGAGAAAGGTCAAAGGCAGAATCGACCTCCCAGTTACAATCGGTCTGGGGAGAAAGGTCAGCCTCCACAGTTGACGGCACAAATTGAATGGAGTCAGAACCAGGTGGCAGGGTGATTGCGCCTTGTGATTTAAATATCCGGGCAGTTCGGGTGACTCCATTCGTTAGGGATACCCGTATCGATTGGTCTGAATGATTCACTTCATAACCTGCAACGTATTTACGATCTTCATATGGAGCGGTGAAGTAGCCGGTATTTTCAGCGCAGAAGTCTGGATCAAGGTGCGAAATAAATATATTGGAGGCCATGGTTTTTGCAAATCCTGAACCGAACAGGTCGACTGGGTCTCCCGGGGGTGGCTCAAAGCTTCCTCCGAGATCCAGCGATTCAGCTCGGTTTGTCATAAATGTGATGTCGGTTGAAGCAGTAGTTGCTTGCCCACCAGTGTCTTTCGCCATCGATTCACCCTCCGTTTCAACCTTCAAGGTACCGATTGTTGACTATAAACGAAAGATCATGAACTGGCGGTTGTGAGAGGTTTTGGAGGATGGTCCTTTTAATGGGGCTATTTTATTTTGGATTAACTAACATCAGTGAAACCAGTGAAGTCTGCTTCTCTCAGTAGCGGTCACTCAAACTGTTAGAAAAAATGCTTTTTGAATGTCGCTTAACTGCCAGACGCGGACATCAACCTGTTTGCATTATTTCCCGGGATATGTGGAAATATTGCCACATTCTTTAAGAATAGGTGGCGGATGATTCATCTACACTATTGCGATGTGCTATGAGTCACTTTGAGTATCTAAACACATTCGTTTCATTCGTTTTTGCGATCATGGTCAGTCGTATCGTGGTGACGCTGTCCGAGGTTGCTTTCAAGAAAATAAGCTGGCTCCATGTTGGGTGGCTCATTGTTCTAGCATTCAACATGTTCCAGATGTGGTGGCTCAGATGGAGTTACAATGATAGTCAAGGATACAACTACTTTGACTACCTCATCTTTCTAGCACCCGCTTTTGCCCTGGCTTTTACGGTTGCTGTACTAACACCCTCAGACGAGCCGCCAGACTGGTCGGAATTCCTGAAATCGAAAAGGATTCAGTTCTTCTCCAGCTACGGAATTTTCTGGTTAACATTGATAAGCGGATATATATACGACGGAGGGGATTGGAGAGGTGTGGCTGGTCCATTTGTTCTATGCGTGTTAGGGGTGTTGATTGAAAATAAATACTTTCAGTATATGTTGTTAGCCTTCTTTGTAGTGGCCCTTACTTTTATGGCATATCAACTAGGGATAAGCACATGACGCGCAGTTCAGGTCGTTTGCCTATCTACTTGCTCGGATGGAGCAACCTGTCACTAGATGATGTCTGCTGAGTGCTCTTTTGAGACGGTCGCCGCGTACTTCAGTGAAAGACTGCTTACTCCATAGCAGCCGCTCAAACTGCTGTAAAAAGTGATTCGCTACAGTCTCTTTTCGGCCAGAAGCGGTCTGTTTCGGTTTGGAACTGGGAATAGAATTCCCTGGACAGAAAGCTAACCAACTCGGCTCATTCACATCCTTCAAATCAGAGTCTAAGATTCTGATCGGACGAATACTGGCATCAGATCAAGCAGCGTTGGCGCCATATCATTTTCTTTAAGGTGGGTGTCTAACACCTGCGCTATTGTGGGCGTAATTACAGCCCTAACCTGTGGCCAAATTGCCTTTCCGCCCGGTGTCCGCAAAATTACTCCTGTCCAATCAAGCCATGCTTTATAGTCGACCGTCGGTAGCAACTTCGCCTGGTGCCTTTCCATAACATTTTGCATATGCAGTACCTGTTCCATAATAAAGAAGCAAAAACGCACCTTCTCTTTCTGATCTAGACTTTCCAGTGAATTAACACCTCTCGCGACAATGTCAGATACTTCTGCATTCAAGCAAAGAATTCCTGCTGTGCGATCCCGAGCGCCCTCAAGCATGTGAGCCAAAGTGGAAGTCTTGTTGACCGTTGTACCTTCTCGAATCTGCACGGACAGATAAATCAACATTCCAACTGTCGCAATCGCTCCCAAAATCTCACCGGCGCTCCCAAGCTGATCGATCGTCATTGTCTTGAACCTTTTATAGTTTCAACCTAGTTTAATCCTTCTGGAGACATCGCTCCAATGATCGGAGTGGGCACATTCGAGCTTCTCACCATGCAATACCGCGAGCGGCCGCTTTCTCGTTAGCAGACACTCAAACTGCGCGATTCAAGCTTTTCGATAGTCTCCTTTCGGCCACAAGCCGCCATTTGTAATCGGTCTAGCCGTAGCCTTTGTACGCGACAAAAAGCCCAAATGCACCCCATGCTACTCCCGCTACTCGAGTCATAGTTGGCTGTTGCATAAATGTATCTCCTATCTTTTTTACAGCCC
>JAJFJZ010000012.1 GCA_021773565.1 Gammaproteobacteria bacterium
GAAAGGTCCATCGCCCTTTGGCAGGTAAACGTCGGTAGCAAGACTAACGCCGTCACGCATCGGCACCATGACCATGGTATTCGCCTCAGATATCGCGTTGAACTTGGCGACATCCGGATTGTCTTCTTCTTGCGCCAAAACCGCTGCTGAATACGCGACAGCAAGAATAAGCAGCGATAAAAATACTCTGGCGCGCCAACAAGTAAGTGTAAATAATCTCATGCTCTCCCCACGTAAATCGATGCTATTAGCCCAACAGTATACATTTATCCAAACCACAGAAAACCACAGGGCAGACTCCTTACAATTGCTTACCCATTGCAGAATCAGACTATCGAGTCCGCGCGTTTAGCGACCATCCGGATCAGTGATTTCCTGTTTCTCAATAACTATCGTCGATAGTCATGTTGAATGGGTGCGATTATGCTAGGTTTTTGATTGGCGCATTTTTTTTGCGCAACTTAGCGAGAGGGCGAGGGATGTTAAAGCCGGTGCAAATGGGTAAAAGTGGCTTGCGGGGCTGCGAATTGATATTGGGGACAATGAATTTTGGCGAACCAGGCCGTGGTCATCAAGGGGACTGGACCCTGGGTCCAGATGAGGCGAGACCTATTTTTCAGGCCGCACTGGACAATGGTTTGTTCTACTTTGATTGTGCAGACATCTACGGTGTCGGCGCGTCGGAACAGGTGGTGGGCGGACTGCTACGCGAGTTAGCCCCGCGTGATGAATATGTTTTAGCGACAAAAATCTCCATGCCCATGGGACGCGGCGCCAACCACGGAGGGCTGTCGCGAAAGCACATTATGGAAGGTGTAGATGCGTGCCTGCAGCGCCTGGGTATGGACTACATCGATCACCTGGTGATACATCGTCATCCGCATGGCATACCCGGCTCTGTTCAAGCACCCATTGAAGAGTCGCTTGAAGCCCTGCACGATGTGGTAAAAGCGGGCAAGGTATTGTATCTGGGCGCCTCCAGCATGTTTGCATGGCAGTTCGCAGAGCTGCAATTGACGGCGCAAATGCATGGTTGGACGCCGTTCATTTCAATGCAGAATCACTACAATCTGGTTTACAGGGAAGAAGAGCGAGAAATGAATCCCTATTGTGCCGGTCACGGTGTGGCGTTAACGCCCTGGTCGCCGTTGGCACGCGGTATCCTCACCGGTGCGTATCAGGGAGGTTTTTCCGGCGGCAGTACCAACCGCTCACAAGGGGGTGACCGTATGCGTACAGAAAGCCTTTATCACGGCGAGCACGTGTTTGCGGTTGTTGAACGGGTTGTGGAAATCGCTGGCAAGTATGGAAAAACCCCCGCGCAGATTGCGGTTGCCTGGTTGCTAAATAAGCCTGAGATTACTGCACCCATTGTAGGCGTATCCCGGGTCGAACAGCTTGACCAACTCATCGAAGCAACGAAAGTAATATTGGAGGCAGAAGATATAAGATATCTGGAAGAACTGTATCAGCCTGTGCAGAACTTGCTGTCTATCGGCATTTCCTAGCGGTTCGGGACAGTTATTCCTTTTATTGTTTGGACTAGATTAAAAGACGATAGTCAAGTGCATGTGGGATGTAAGCTGGCAGATTCTGGCTGAAATTTGTTACACGACAATCTCTGAAACCTGCGTCTGAGTGCCCGATTTTTGCATTCCGATAAAGAGATGCAACTCTGTGTCAGATGCACAACATCGTCCGCAAGAAAGGCACAGGATGTATCGATACCATTCCGGAACACTTTAAACAACAAGCACTCCCAAAGGAATTATTCCAAATTAGCAAAGTATGGGCTACGCGTTAACGAATGGGCTGAACTGTTTGGGGATCCCTTTGCCAGATAGTTAGATATTCAGACCGATCCAAATCACGCTAGACAGAGTAGTCGTTATCGGGACATCTTTACTTATCAAAAAAGCTCTGTGATTGAGAAGGCATTCGCCAAAGAATTTGATCATCATGACAACTAATACTAACTCAATGAGATGCGCAGAGAATGTTTGCCTGAAAACGCTATCTCAATTAATATTACGTCATTAGACAATACACTAATGGATCATTACGGCTACAACCTAATTGGCTAACTGAATCACTAGAATATTTTTGACATTCCACCAGAAGATTCTCTGCCGACAGCCACTACATATGATACATTTCGACAAAAGATTTATTTTCCTCCACTTGCCGAAAACCGGGGGGAGCTCCATTGAAGTGTTGTTGACAGGCCATGAGATACTGGGCAACCACAACACTCCGGACTATGTAATTCTACAGCAACAAGAACTCCGACAGTATTTTCCATTCGGACGCCACGCAAAGCTGTATCAATACGAAAATTTGGTAAAAAGCCGGGGAGAATCGCTATCAGATTACAAGATATTCACACTTATTCGCAACCCAAAAAACCTGCTTCCCTCTATGTATCGTTTTCGTATTAAGAATTTTGAGAAGGCCAAAAAAAGAATGAGCCCGGGAAGCAAAATTCTGTACCACGTATATTCTCTCAATCTGAATATATTTTTGCTGTTAATCCTTGCGTCGTATCTAGTCTGTATTTTAATTCCACATCGTCGAGTAATGAAACGCTACGAGTTTCTTGGTTTATCACGGCACTTTCTTCGAAATGATTCCGGAATTACCGTAAAAGTATTTAGACTCGAGGACATTTCAAAAAACTCTGGTCTTATATTCGACTTTCTGGGGATTGATAGCAGCGTGTCCCGAACACCGCAATATAATAAGACAAATCATGAATCTGAGGACCGTAAAACACCATGGCTCCTTAAACAGGTTTCACTGCTGATTTATAGGAACAGGATCGACAAGTACTACGCATCAGAGTTCTAGAGCCATACTTACCAATTACCATTTCCTAATACAAACACTAGGAACTACGCCTTTTCCTTCGAAAAGCATTGCCCTTCCTTCTCAACCATCGATAATCTATACCAAATTTGACCAGGGCACCGATAATCTTTTTCTGCAATTGAGATAACTGATCTCTATCTTCCAATCGATTCGATCTGGGAAATGGGTTTTTCGGGACAGGTTTTTCCAGAAATTTGCAAAGTTTTTCCCATCCATCGCCTTTACCCAAATCCAGTATCAGCAAGCGATTTTCCCGAACACCGCTGAAATATCGCTGAACTGTATGGTGATGTGTTTCATACACCCAGCGGAATCGTTCCTCATTAAATACGTTAGTCCCAAACAACAGAGTATTGTAAAAATCTACCGTCGATCCCTTTTTGGGTCGAGCGTAGGGTTGATTAAAACCTGCATGCCGGACAGAGTTAATCCAATCATCGATGGGTCTTACTGTTAGAATGAATTTCGAATCCGGCCATGCATTGTCTAATTGCGCGAACAGAGCGGGAATCGGTGTGTCCATAAGCGCATCGTATTTATTCAGCACACTGAGTTTGTAGTTAGAATCTCGTATTTCTTGTTCGGTGACTTTGTCATCCGGATTGTGATTTGAGCGAAAGCCTAATTCTGTAAGCGCGCTGTGTAAACTGGAGGTGCCGCTTTTAGGTAAACCCAACCCGAAAATCTTATTCAAATGGCACCTCCTTAGTGGAATTTTTTGTGGTTTTTACTGTCGGATTTCCCGCCAGAACAATGCTCTTGACCGCGGCCCACAAATGCAAAAAAGGAATTCTGGCAAGATCTGCTTTTCTGATTCTACGGTCCTTCCATGCTGCTTTCACGTGCGTAAAGGCGCGCGGAAATCCATTACTTCTTAAGTCTCCAAAAAATAGAAAAGTTAGCCTTCTTGCAGCCCATTCAGAGATGGCCTTATCGGTAATATATCTTTCCGGTATCTGCGCGGCAATATAAAGAGGGGGCACGTTTGGCGGCCGCTGTTCCATCTGTATGGATTTCGGCGGCGGTTTTGGAGAAAACGCTGGATCTTTGGCCTGCGAAATACTCTTGCTTCGCTTTCTATAGTGGGCGATCAGCATCGGCACTTCCAAAATAAGCTCATTCAGATCACAGCCCTTACGCGCACACATGGCAAAGAGTCTCATATAGTACTCAGCATCTTCCCCTTGTGGTCTGTACGGTATGTATGGAGCATCACATCGTACCATGAGGCACTGGAGGTGGTACGGTCCCAACCTGCGTCTGGCAAAATTATGCCACGTTAATCGTTTGTTCTCTTTCCAAACCACCCGCCCCTTTTTTCCCGATTGGATACTGGTGGCTCTTGCAAGTGGTTTACCGGCTTCCGATATCCAATCGTAATCCCCAACAGCGGCAATGGTGTCTTTGTTGGAATTCAGCGCAACAGCCAATGTTTCTACCGCTTGGTCCGTTGCATATACATCATCCCCATCCATGAATGCAACATATTCGGTTTTGGGGAGCAAGAGGTTGAACAGGCCAAAATTTCTTGTGAACCCGGGATTTCCAACATTTATGGGAATTTGAACAAATGAAATCGACAGCTTGTCTGATTCCTCATTCATGAAATTCAGGACTTTGTCTCGCGTCGAATCGGTCGAGTTATCATCTACGATAATGATGTGCATGGGTGCGTATGTTTGCATCTTTATCGAGAGAAGAGTTTCGAGTATAAAATCTTCCACATTAAATGTCGGAACTACTATTGCGGCAAGTGCCTGGGGTTTTTGCTCAGAGAATAATGTTGATTTATTGGTGTTATAGATGGAGATGCTTACGACACCGGCAGCTACAATTTTTTTTCTGGTGTAATCCCATAATTCATTGAAATTTGGGATTAGCTTGGCTAGTTCAATATCGTTGAATGTGGTGTAGCTTAGACCCGGGTACTCCGGGGACATTGAGGGCGAAACTTCATTATTGCGAATTATCCTATTATAGTCGCCGATCATCTGGTCGTTCTATTCCATTTACCCATAACAATAGATTACCAGAGGCACCCTTATTTGTAGCATTGCATTGCATAGCCAGCTAATTTTCAGGGTTGAAGCAATCCTGCTTTTTTGGTTGGCTGTAATTCTTTTGCCAAGTTCAGTAGCCCGCAATCACAATTCAACTAGTCTACATTGAACCCCAACGGCGGGTTAGGAGCTACTGCTTCTGATGTGGCAGACCCGCTACTATCGCCACCGTAACAATAAGCGATATTCGAAGGACACACTGTTACGGATTGATATCTGTTCTTCTCTAACAATGGCACCAGCTCACTATCAAATGTATTTAGCCAAGCATTCCATACTATAAAATTTGCCCCAAGATATTTGTAGGCTGTACTGTGTAATTCTTCAGGAGTCCAATCAAATTTATTGGCCCTCTGTATTTGTGCCATTACCGGAATCTTTTTTGTGCCTTTGGAGCCATATGCGCGCTCATAGTAGTAGGGCGCAAAATTATCTTTTTCACAATTCGTATAGCCCGTATTGTCGCAAGGGAATGTATCAGGATGAGTCAAGCCATCACCTGCTCCGACAACTGCATCAATTATTTGGTCAAAATACTCGTTTGGTTCATTACTTTTTAAAGAGTTAAAGGATTGAAAGAGAATGGTGTGTTTAGCGGCGGCCGAAAGCTCCCTGTTGAATCTTACTATTTGATTGGTGTACGCAACTGTAGAGTACCCGCTTGTTTTCCTGTCTCTCCCAGCACCTCCAGCAGCAGTTTCCGCATTTACAATACCAACCAATCGAGCGTGAGTATCGAACTTTGCTGCAAAGCTCTTAAGAAGCGCAATAAATCTATCCATCACTTCTGGCTCCCAATTACGGGCAAGACAGGGGGCTCCGCTTGCTTTGCACCAATACCAGTTTTTATCAAGGATATATTTGGGGAACACGCCCGCCGGTTTGTTCGAAAAATCCCTATCCATAATACGAACGAGAAGGTATTTATCGTGGGCGCCAACTATATTTAGCACCTCGTTAATGAAGGAGAAATCATAGACGTTTTCTTGTGGCTCAAAGTATCTCCACCGAGTCTGGAGAAGGATTCCTTTAAAATTTGAACGCTGTTTAACCAGCCTCTCTATTTTTATTAGCTCCTCTGCTCTAGCTACAGGGTTGTCTAAGATGTTCGATTGAACTGTATAGCGAATATAGTGTCCTGGTTGCCACTTGGTGGCATTTGCAGGGAGCGGTCCCGCACTTGCGGAAGCACATAGAGTGAAGATAAGAATCAAGCTGAATGAACGAACTGTGATGCTGAACAAAATTAGGCTATTCCATTTGCCAGCACTTGGTAGGATTGACAAAGCAACTCCCCTTTGAAGATACGAAATACAATATTGTCTACGCTTAGAATATGGGAATTCACTAGTTTTATTAGTGACCTACCTCTCATTCTGGCTTGAGAATTGCATTTTCCAAACCAGCCCCGACACTGCAACAAAAGTGCTGTTTTTGACCTGCTCTCCTGAAAACAGCAAGTTGCAATCGAGCATTTCACTATAGGTGAACCCCCTCTGGTAAACAACCCTTGAACAATGCGAACCCCGTGATGCCAAACCTAAAAATGAAGTCCAAATATGATGGGCTTAAAACACTTCATAAACCTGAAAGAGAGCGTCAGCTGGAGTGGGCTTTTTCAGGCACATTTTGGCAATAAATTTTGGTGAACCATGTCTTGTTTCGAGGTCAGAGGTTTTGATCCTGGGAAGCCCCCGTGCCATTATGAGCAGATGAATTCCTCTTGTGAAGCTATGAATCAGAGTGCCAATTCGCACCCTTTGTCGTATTTGCTTAGCTCGGATACCTTTCTGCCTCTCTAATCTGATTGGTGCCAAATGGGGAAACTGACAAGGACGTTAGAAACATGGGCGTGAAATTACCTGAAACTGTCAACGACGCGGAAAAAATATCCCCTCTACTATCCGATTACATAGCTATCGCGCGCCCCGATCATTGGTTCAAAAACATCTTTATGATACCAGGCGCAGCCGTAGCATACGTTCTGGGTGCGCCGCTAAATCCAGCGTCCCTGCTAACTTTTGCGTTGGCCCTCATCTCAACGTGTCTGATAGCATCAGCCAATTACACTATTAATGAATTTCTGGATGCAAAATTTGATAGCTTCCACCCAGTCAAATCACAACGCCCTTCCGTATCAGGTAGAATTTCTGCTCAGCTAGTGGCTATACAATGGCTGGTACTTGGTTCTTTGGGACTTGTGCTGGCCTGGTATATTTCCCCACAGATGTTTCTTGCCGCGGGATTATTGCTAGCAATGGGAGGCATATATAACGTTCAGCCCTTTAGAACAAAAGACCGTATCTACATAGACGTCCTATCAGAGTCGATAAACAATCCCATAAGATTCTTGTTAGGCTGGTTGGCATTTGCCCCTGCGGTATTTCCACCATCAAGTATACTGATAGCCTATTGGATGGGTGGTGCATTTCTCATGGCCGTAAAACGGTATGCGGAGTATCGCTTTATCGATGACCCTGTGCGCGCCGGTCTCTATCGCGCATCATTCAGAAGATACACTCAGGAAACACTGATTTTATCTGCTTTTTTTTACGCGACGACTTCCGCTTTCTTTCTTGGCATATTTCTCATTAAGTATAGAATCGAGTTTATTTTGAGCTTGCCTCTTTTCGCACTTTTGTTTGTTTGGTATCTGCACCTCGGTATGCGTCTCAATTCCGTAACACAAACTCCCGAGAAACTTTACAAGGAGAAGCATTTTATGCTTTTTCTTATCTTGCTAACTGTAGTGGTAGTCACACTATTTTTTGTCGACATAGCGTGGTTAGAGATACTTGTTACATCTCGTGCTCTCAACTAAATGACCCGCTTTATCTACTACTGCCTTAGTGGTGGAATTGCATTCTCAGTTCATCTTCTGGTATTAACCGTGCTTGTAGAATTTTTTTACTACGAGGAAGCACTGGCAACTATGGCTGGCTTTATTGCAGCTTGGCCAGTAAATTTTCTGTTGCAAAGGCGAGTTGTATTTCAGGTTGAGGACAAGTCAGGAACGCGTTTTTTTCGATATAGCGCAGTCACTTTTCTGACCTTTTTTTTGAATGCCGGTTTGTTTGTGTTTTTGACAAACATACTGGCTATTTACTATGTAACAGCCCAGTTCCTTACCACGATCGTGATACTGCTTGTTAACTTCTGGTTCAACACAAAGTGGACTTTTCACACAGAAGAAGGGAAGGACGGTATTAGCTAGTGCAAAGAATTATTGTATTCGACCTGGATGGAACTTTGTTAAGCGGAGACAGCTTCATTCGTTTTCTGGTCGGGCTAATGAAGATTCGTCCTGCTCGGCTATACAGAGTTCTATTGTTGCCCTTCGCCATTTTCGTTTTTGCTTGCAACTTGCGTGATAATTCCTGGCTTAAATCCGTTTTTTTGCATGCGATACTAGGTGGACTGAGGCAGTCCGAGCTTGAGAGTTACATAAACAATTTCGTGCATACTCTAATAGGTAAACAACTGCGTCCAATTGCGCTGCGACGGCTAAAAGACCATCAAAAAAATGGTGATTACCTCATTCTGGCATCTGCAAGCCCAGACATATATGTAGCTCCTTTCGGAAAAGAGCTTGGCTTCGATGAAATGATCTGTACCAGGCTAAGAAAAAGGAAGAACCGGTATACGGGAGAATTTATCGATGAAAACTGTTATGGGAGGGTTAAACTGGAGAGACTTGACCAGAGTCTGGGTCATACGAATATCGATGTAGCATATTCAGATCACGATGCAGACTTACCGCTTCTACTAGCAGCAAAGACCGCGGTCGCAGTCAGTCCAAATGCAAAGCTAGCAAGATTCGCATCAAAACACGGTATTGTAGTCGAAAACTGGGAAGCAACATGAACGACTCCAAAGTATTGTCATATCTACTGTGGGGGTTGGCATTCAGCATTCCAATATTTCTGGTCGGCATTTCCTTTCTTAGCTACGAGATATTTAAATCCTTCTTCGATACGATGACGACAGACGGTGATGCGAGTCGCGTTACCAGAGCGTTATTCGAGTTAGTGGTTATTGGCTTCCGTTCGCTGGCAGTCGTACTGGCTTCGTTTATGGGTCTGTATATCTTTTTCCGCGGGCAAATTCAGCCCAGCGTGGAAAAAACACCACTGGTTCAGTTTTTTCTCCAAAAGCTTGTAACCTGGATTCGAACTGAGGAGCGGGCTCATCTCGCCGTTCTGGGTGCAATATTCGCGGTGGGTGCAGCGTTAAGACTTTTCTATTCCTCTATGCCTATGCGTTCTGATGAGGCATGGACGTACTACCATTTCATAGACCAGCCGTTCGTCCTAACATTTTCATTATACTTTACCAACAACCACCTATTTCATTCTGTACTTGCGCATTTGTCAGTGAATATGTTCGGCGATACATTATGGGCATTCCGCCTCCCTGCGTTAATCGCAAGTATATTGGTGATTCCTGCCATCTATTTTCTTTTTCGCCGCCTGTCGGGTAAAGCCGCAGGATTGTTGGCGGCTGCACTCATTGCGCCCTGGCCCATGTTAATTGATTACTCAAGTAACTCGCGTGGCTATAGTATTATGATGTTACTTACTGTTCTATTATTTGTAGCAGCAAATCGAATGCGGCAGGAGAACGATTCGTTCTCAAAATTTTCCTTTGGAACAATTGCTGCCCTCGGCCTCTATACAATTCCTGCGTTTATTCTACCTCTAGGTAGTGCTGGCTTATGGCTGGTATTTTCTGTGCTCACGGGAAATGCTGTAGGAACCAGCTGGTTATTCATCAGAGGGTTATGCTGGACCGCAGTTGGCGCGCTATCACTAACATTTCTATTGTATCTGCCAGTTTTTGTTGTAAGCGGGTTCGACTCCGTTTTTGGTAATCCTATGGTTGTTGGTGTGACAGAGAGCCCTCTCTTTTTGGCTGTTGGCAGCTTGAAATGGGCGTGGAAGGCGCAGTGGTTTAGTAATTTTCCTATCACGTTACAATTGGTTCTCGGCGCAGGATTTCTCGCCACGGCTATGCGAACTAAAAGTTTCGGCGTACCACTATGGTTGCCAGCTTTGGTTTGGTGCGCGTTCATTATCAGTATAACAAATGTCCAAGTGCCAACGAGAGTTTGGGTTTTCGCGCTTCCGATTTTTTTGGGTTTAGCGGCTACTGGACTTTCATTTTTACCCAGGTTTTCGAAATTTGATACTACCGTTATCTTACTAGTGGTTCTAATCGGAGGAGCAATCGTCGCCATTAAATCACCCGCATATTTTTTTAAGGAGTATGGTGCTTTTCCAGAAGCTGAGGCGGTTGCTTTGTACGTTTCCGGTGCGATAGAAGAAGATGATGCCTTGGTGTCCGTTTTCCCTGGCAGGATAACAGTAGACTATTATGGCATGCGGCATAACACACTTCATAAACTTGAAAAGGCACGTCAGCTGGGAGTGAATGGCAAGTTTAACCGTATATTCGTTGTCCTGAATTCAGGGGAAGACTCGTTGACGAACATTTTGGCTGTTAATGATAAGCAATTTGGTACCAGTTTACTGTTAAACCAATACAAAACACTCCATATAGAATCAATTGGTGAAGCGTCTGTAGTGACTGCGAGTGTAATTTCTGACTGAAGTTAAATTTTGGTGAACCAAGTTTGGTTTTTGAGTTAGAGGTTTTGATCTCATGTGGTCTCCATGCCATTATCAGCAGATGAATTCCTCTCGTGAAGTAGTGAATCAAAGTGCCGATTCACAACCATTGTCTTATTTGTTTCTAAGCTCGGATACCTTTCCGCCTTTTCGTGTCGACGTAACCGTTCTATTTGGACAACAAATGGCAGAACGTGGTCACAAAATCGATTGGTTGTTACAGTCCAGAGAAGAATGCAACAAAAGCTGTGAAGTGGATTGGAATGGCTGGACAGTGCATGTCGGTGCCACAGATCTGGGTACATCTCGAATTCGGCGAGTGTGGAAGCATCTTCTGGATTGGAAAAATGATTATCGGGTTTTCAAGCTTGCCAGAAACAACAATTATGACTTTATCCAGGTAAAGGATAAATTTTTTGCAGCACTGCTGGGGATCATTGCAGCAAGAAGGAACAACTGTGCCTTCGTTTACTGGTTGTCCTACCCCTACCCCGAAGCTTCTCTATATGCAGCCAAAATCGGAACCGCGCGTTATCGTTTTCTCTTTCTTCTGCGTGGACATATTTTCAAATTCCTCCTTTACAAGATTATTGCCCGGCATGCCGACCATATTTTTGTACAAAGTGAACAGATGAAACGAGATTTCCAGGGGGAAAACGTTCCGGCCTCTCTGATTAGTGCTGTGCCCATGGGCTACTCACCGAAGCTATTTGATAATTTTGTTCCTGCGGATGTGAGTGATCCAGGACCTTTCAGCATTGTTTACATTGGAACATTGCTAAAAACACGGCGTTTCGATTTCATGGTTCGTGTATTGGCGCTCGTACAAAAGGAAATCCCGGAGGCCATTCTCTATATGGTGGGTCCGGAAGAACTTCCTGGAGACGCTGACGTACTTCTGGATGAAGCCAAAAGACTGGGCGTTACAGACAACCTCGTTATAACGGGACGACTCGAGCGTCATGAGGCATTATCCTATGTAGCCCAGGCTGGGGTTTGCGTCTCGCCATTTTTTCCAACACCGGTTCTTGATTCAACTTCACCAACTAAACTGATTGAATACATGGCCCTGAAGAAGGTGGTTGTGGCCAATGAACATCCTGAACAGTACCAGGTGATCACTGAAAGCGGTGGTGGAATCTGCGTGAAGTATGCTGAGGAACCATTCGCAGAAGCGATAATCACTCTACTACGAGATCCGGAACGAGCGAGAGCAATGGGCGAAGATGGCTTTAACTACGTTCAAAAGACCAGAACATATGCGCATATTGCGGATGAAGTTGAATATGCCTACAAAAAGCTGCTGGGTGCCAGAGCTTAATCACAGGTTTAGTTTTATCGTTTAGCTTTTTGCTAGTTCTCTGGAGCGCGCATAGGCAGTGGCACACAGTTGTGCAATTGTCGTACGCTCCTGATCTGATATTCTTTCTGCTTTAGCGAGGCTTTTTTGGTTGATCACACTTCCAAATTTAGCGCTCCATGGTAAACCGAGAAAATCACAAATGGTTTTCAGGGTAGGCTCACTGTTTTGAACCAGAGATTCATATTCAATGACCAATAGCTGATCTTCAGTGAGTGATTTAGTGAGGAATTCCAGCTGTCGAACCTTGCCAACATAGGATAAACAAGCGCGTTCGATGGGCTTGATGCTCCATACACCCCACCGGTTTAACTTCATCTCTTGTTGTTTGTTCAACTGCTCGCGTCCGCAGGACAAAAACAGCTCGTTTAGTGCAAATCGTTTCCAGTTGTACAACATTGAACAAACAACTGAATCCGGATTTCTAATCAGCCAGATTAATTTGAATGGATTGGTGAGTTCGGCAAATTCAAAGTATTGTTCGTTCAGGTAAGTAGTTTGCAAACAGCATCTACCCACTATATCCAGCTGTCTTTGACCGCTGAGTATAATCGCAGCATCCAATTCCGCATCTTTGCTCCACGAAAAATCTGCCATTGTTTCATGCCCTGTAATTACCTTGGCGAGCATCGTTCCGCCCGATCGCTGGCAACCTGATATAAAGACAGGATCTGTGAAATCGCCTGTTTGGGCTAGCAGGTTTCCTTTAGGACGCACTATGCGTCCAAATTGTTTCCAGGTGTGTATCTGCATTCTATTTCCTGCCCTCACACTACACCCGGCTATCGCGCGGTCAAGCCTTCGTTCTTGAGCCGCCAGAGCAACACTTCCAAACGATCCTGACCAAAGAATGGTTCTCCCCGGAAGGCACAGGTTGGTACGCCCCAATGGCCTGCCTTTTCATGCGCTACCTGGTTTTGTTCTATAGCCGCCTCCAATCGCTGTTCATCTCTATCTACCAATTGATCAAGCTCGGATAGATTCAGCCCGGCTCGATCCGTCGCCCGGGCGAGGTGGTCAGCTTCATGCCAGTTTACAGTACCCTGCCAAATGAGCCGCGAGATTTCGTCTGCAAATTCGATACCCTTTCCCTGCTCCTGTGCCAGAACACCCAGCCTCGTCAAGCGATAGATATGCGGCTGGTCTTCGCTGGTGCGAGGTCGACCGTCGTCTCCCTGAAATTGATTTACCGGATCCGGATTCGGCCAGGTAAGGGGAAGCTCCAGAAATTGGGCTACTCGAACAAGGTCTTGTAGAAAGTATGTTGGCCACATTGGATTCATTTGTAGAAAGAAGTCTGGTGTCCTGATCGCTATTGGGTACACCGGACGAAAGACTACTTTCAAATTATATTGTTCCTGCCAACTACGTAGTCTGGGCGTGGCAAGATAAGACCATGGGCTGCGAAACGACCAAAATACATCTACTTCCAGGTTGCTCATGTTGTCTCCTGTTTACGTCGTGACTAGGAAATCTTTCAATACTTTATTTAGCGCCGAAGGCTGGTCATAGTGCAACATATGCCCGGCGTCTTCTATGACTTTATGTCTGGCATCGGCGAATAGTTTTTCGCGCCTTTGTAAGATTGCCTCGTAGAATGCCTGCTTACCCCTAAGATCTTCACGCATATTAACCCAGTGATCCAACGCATGCGTACCAGTTACAATTAGTGTCGGGCACTCGATCCAACTCCATATGTTCTCACTTTCGTCAAAAGAGAAAGTGCTCCATATCATTTGTACCGCAGCGTCGAAACTCCAGGTTACACCTCCTTGTGAATGCGCCCGGGTGCCGTGGTGAACAATTGTTGTCGCCAGGCCATGAGAAAGTTTAGGGTTGTTTTTCATAAGACGATTGATGGCTTCAGGTTCGTCTGCCATTTTGCGGCCTTCGGAATTTTGCCGGGAAAGCATTTGAATGGCAATTCGCATTCTTGATTTCGATAGCTCTTTGTCTTGTTTTTTTTCAACTGAAGGTGGACCCATTCCATCCAGTAATACCAATTTGGAGACATCTTCAGAATAGAAAGCGGCATATCGACTGGCTATATGGCCGCCGAGACTATGCGCCACTAATACCGGCTTTTTCAGTTTACAGTGCCTGGATAGCGCTCTAAGGTCTGCGACAAAGTGAACCATGGCATAGATGCCAGGATTATCGCTTTTTCCATGTCCCCTCATATCCAATGCGACTACATGATAGTTTTCGCGAAGCGCCTGTGCGATTTCTACCATGCTCATTGCATGATCCTGCATGCCGTGGAGAAGAATGAGATCAGGTTTTTCTGCGTTGCCAAAATCGAGGAAGGAAAGCCTACAATTAGCATGATCAAAGTAGTGTCGTTGACAGTTGTCGTTATCTGGTTCCGAAGCAATATTCATACGGGGCATTTTTAACTGCTTCTGCAGCAATCTCAAAGAACTTAATTCGATTGTACTGCAACTATCGATTTCAGCTCCATGCCATGGAATGCCACAATAAAAGAAAAAGGGTCCTTGCGGACCCTTCTTATAGACATCGTGTGTATGGCAACAAAAATGCTATCGCCAGTTTACCTATGACGCAAATGGTATGATCTTAACCCGAAGCATGAACTCTATGTTAAGACCACGCATCAAGTGTTCACCGTTGTAGTTGACAGGTTTCGTTGTGTAGCTGGCACGATCCACAAACTTTACGAAGTTTTGGGCATGATCCAATGCATCATCGAAATTACCGCCATCAAGGTTATTGATTGCATTGGCAACCATATTACGCATTTTCTTGTAATCGCCCTTTTTGGTCAGCGCGCCTTCGGATCTTGCATCTTCGACAGATTCTGCAAGTAAGGTGAGCTTGTAACGGGTTAATGCTATGAATTCTGCGTTATCCCTGTCACCGCCAAACCAGTCGATACCAAAATCTATATGCATACCCACCACGAAGTAGGACGCTCCCATCGTTCGCGCTCGCGAACTTCCACACTCATGGGTAAATTCACCTGCGGTGCCTTCAAAGACAGTTCCACCGACTTTTCCATTTTCTCGCATTTCTGAAGGATTCGTTGATTGCCAGACAACCACATCCTGGTGCTGCGGATCATTGTTTGGAGGATCCTGAACAATCGGCTCTTCACAGATAAACAAATTGCCTGGCAACACAGCGGCCGTGTCATTTTCAACAAACACGGTACCTTCATCGATCAAAAGTTCGCTTGAGTCAATTTTCACCACAACAAAATCCGGAGAACCGCATAAGTACTCCGGGATAATTAGTTCGTTGTCAGGGATACCATCCCCACCGAACAGTGTAAGAGGTCCATTAGCATCCGTACCCCCAGCGCATATTCTCTGATCCGAAATCTCATTCACAGTGACCGCAATTGTTGCGCCGGCTGGTATCGAACCCTCGGGAAAGGTTACGGTCTGGCCACCACCCGGAATAGTTTCGCATCCGGCTTGTGATACTGAACAATCTTCGGCGGGAATTACTACCTCGGTTGGAGCATCATACTCGACCACATAACCGGTAATATTGTTATTCCCTTCGTCGTTCCAGTCACCGCCGTTGTTACCTCCCCATAAACCAATGGCCAGATGATTTTCGCTACTGCCGCCATTGGGCTCACCAGAGTGCCAGTAGAAGGTCGTAATCAGACCTTCACCATTTACCCAGGTCCAGGCGCCCCCGTTTACACTCGGAGATTGTGAACCACCAACCCACACCTCACCAAAACCACCAGCAAAACGCAGTTGGTCAACGAACACATCTTCTGCCATGGAAGTAAGCGTAGCCAGGTGTCCGGATACGCCATTATGGGTGGATGCTTCTGCGGCAGCTTTAGCGGCATTCCAGCTGTTCGCAGCATTCCAGGGACTGACAATCGGGTTAGGAAGCACTTCATAGAAATGACCTGCATCCGGACCTTCCAGAGGCAAAGCATTCACCCCAACTGCCCCCAAAAAAACAGCAAAAATGGATAAACCAAAGAAATGCCTAATCCTAATCCTTATACTCATTTACTACCCCTTATCGCCTGTAGCGTTATTCCAGTAAAGACCAATCACATTTCAATGTGCGTGACTCTCCCTCGCAAATACCGAATCGTAAAACTCACAAGACGCGAGACATTACACGTCAATGGTCGGACAAGCAATATAATGATGATGCCCACTATGCATTCGTAAAAAGGGCGGGAACCGCAGTAGGTATGCGGCGCGCAGCCATTACGGCTTTTCGCCCCCAATTACTGCTTTAGAAACTTCGGTACTTCTCTGCTTCTTCTGGTTCACCGCGACCGTGGTAGAACTCTTCAAGCCACCGGTTAGCATTAGCTACAAAAAAAGGTAATGCACCACTGTCCTTACTTAGCACCAGATAACTCTCCAGTAACAAGGCTTCTGCTACCTCAAACTGCAATAAACCGGCCAGTGCAGCACCTTCAGCACTGATTGCCCCAGCCGTTCGCCAGTGATCTTTTGCCAGCGCCAACAGGCAAATGGCTTTTGCTTCAGCAGCCGCGGTTCGCGCCTCCTCAAACCGGGCGGTTTCAATTAGCAAGCTGGCCAGTAGGGTCAAGCTGCCAGCAACATCTATGTGTTCATTTCCCAGCAGCTTTTTGCGCAGCCCAACGGCTTCATAAAGCAGCGGTTCGGCGGAGTCGTAATCACCGTTTTCCATCATCCACATTGCAAGGTTTCCCATGCCTCCGGCAACGGCAGTGTGTTCATTACCAACGGTGCGTCGATACATTTCCAACGACTCACGCATCATAGTGCGTGCCGCCCCGGAATCTCCCTTTTCATACAACAGAAATGCGAGATTGTTCAGCGCTGCAGCCACTTCCGGATGATCGTTTCCCAATAGCTGCCGCTGCATGGAGATTGCCTCCCGATACATAACCTCGGCATCGTCATACTTTTGCTGGTAGTACAAAGCAAGTGCGATATTGTTTAGTCCCAGAGCTATTTCCGTGTGCATATCACCCAGCAAAAAACGCTTCATCGCCAGCGCTTCCCTCAAAAGGATTTCGGACTCATGGTCTTCACCGATTTCGCCCAGCAGAAAACCAAGATTGTTTAATGCCTCTGCCAAATCGGTGTGCTGCGTGAGGTGCAATTTGCGTTGCAGTGCAACCGCTTCACGCATCAATGGTAAAGCACCATCAAAGTCACTCTGGTCGTACAGGTTTAAGGCAAGTCCCTCCATGCTCTTGGCATACTCGGCGCTATTTTTTCCTAAAAGTCTGCCTTGCAATGCCATGGCCTTGCGAAACAGGGGTTCGGCTTCTTCATATCGCCCCATACGCCCCAACAAATCTGCAAGTTCGTACTGGCTGTTTGCGATATCAATGTGTGCCGGTCCAAGCAGTTCCTGACGCACGGACAGTGCTTCGCGATACATCTTCTCGGACTGCTCGTATTCAGCGGTCAGTTTAAGCACCTCACCAAGCCTGTCTGCTGATCGTGCAACTTCAAGATGTTCGTTGCCATATAGGTCCCGACGCTTTTTCAAAGCACTCTCCAGGAGCGAAGCCGCCGGTGGGTACAGAGCCAGACTCTTGTAAACCGTGCCCATGGTTTCCATCAGTGTAGCCTGTATAACAGGCTGTGAATCCAGCTCGCTCTCTATTCGAGCAGCACCCTTATCCATGATCTCGCGCGCTGTAATCGAATTGCCCAACGCCTCGTTTGGGTCTGAAACAGCAAACAAACCGACCAGAAAATCTGTCGTTTGCCGGGCAGTCTCCGCTTCTATTACCGCTTGTTTGCGGGCAAGCATTGCCGTTGTTGCCAGTCCCGTTGTTACTACCATTCCGGCCACTGCGGCCGCGGTAATTATGTACATACGTAGCTGACGGCGCTGTTGTTCGCGTTGCTTAAGCGCATCGAAACCTACACCGAGAATTCCGGAAATCAACTTAAGTTTTGCGTTTTGCTTGCCATCAGCGTGTGATCTTGCATCCGCTGCTATGGGTTCTGCAGGCGTATCGGTCAGTACTCCGTCTGCGCCCATTAAAAAACGGATTGCAGGTGGAAAACATTCTGTCTCTGTGCCCGGCTCACCATCTACGATCAGACAAAAAATACGGTTTTCTCTACCCAGACGTTTGTAGGTCAGAATTTCTTCGTTGGTCCAGTGCGAATTCGCCGCATTCGGCGAACAAATAACAATCTGGCAGGCAGAGTCCTCAAGGGCCTGAGTTAACTCAGTGCCCAGGCTGTGCGAGGATGACAGCTCCTCGCGATCGCGGAAAACCTTTCCCATGCGTTCTGGAACGCTACCCATATTCGTGGTCTCACCCACCAGATATTTTGGCACACGAAAGGTTTCAAGCGCCTTGTGTAGCCAGGACGCCCACTTCTCATCCCTGTGGCTGTAGCTGATAAAAGCTCGATACTTATATTCCCTGCCCACTTACTGCTTACCCTCCAATGGATGTGCGCGGGAATACTAGGCTATCCAGAGAATATATTCATTGATTGACGCAATCCCGGATTCGTCAGAAACAAACATTGGGTAAATCAGGGGAGCCTAACGCCAGAAAGTAGTTTTCGGAGCCGCGTCAGTCATATCCAGGGCATCTTCTGCAGCATCGAGGAAGTCTTCTGCCGACAATGCTGTGCCCAGATTGATACCCGAGTTGGCATATACCATGTCGCTTGCAAAGCGCCCGCTAGCTGCCTGGATGATTCGGCCGTTGGGCGCATCCTCACCCGCCATATAAAGCACCGCAGGGCTCACTAGCGCCGGTACATTACCTGGATCCGGCTTGTCGAGATCAATCTCGCTCCCCGGAATTCCTGCAGTCATTCTGGTTGCTGCACCGGGTGACAGGCAATTGGTGTGTACGTTGTGAGATGCGCCTTCGCGGGACAGGTTGTTCATTAAACCCACCATACCCATCTTGGCCGCACCATAGTTCGCCTGGCCGAAAGAGCCGAGGATGCCGGATACCGAAGAGGTAAATACAACGCGGCCGTAGTTTTTTGCGTACATGATCGGCCAGGCATGCCATGTGACATAGGCAGAACCGTTTAGGTGGACGTTAATGACCATATCCCATTCTTCCAGGGTCATGTTCTTAAAAGATTTGTCACGCAGAATGCCTGCGTTGTTAATCACGATGTCGACGCTTCCGTACTCGTTGATTGCCGTTTCAACGATTCGCTTCGCACCTGCTTTATCTGATACCGAGTCCTTGTTGGCTACCGCTTCGCCGCCCGCTGCGCGTATCTCCTCTACCACTGCATCAGCGGCATCACTTTTTCCGGCGCCGTCTACGCTGCCACCAAGATCGTTGACTATAATTTTGGCACCATGTTGCGCTAGCAACAGGGCGTGTTCACGGCCGAGTCCGCCACCCGCACCGGTAATGATTGCAATTTTTCCGTCTACGCTCATGTCTTCCTCCAGTGTTTGTGGATACATAGCCACTGATAATTAGCTAACTGTGAGGGTGCCTGATTAGCTTCTGTTTCGTCAACTTGGTTGTAGCATTTTTATCCAGAGCATTGCATTAAAGGGGTCAGGTTCAATTTGGAAATTGAACCTGACCCCTTTAATGTGTGACCCCTTTAATGATCGCTTTATCCATATTCGAAAATGTGGTTAATTCTCTTATGCAAACGCCTTGGAGCGTTAATGGAAGAGTCGAATTCGAATTTCATAGAAGAGCTCAAACAACGCAAAGTTGTCCGGGCGCTTGTTGTGTACGCAGCCATCAGCTGGGTAGCGCTGCAGGTAGTCGACGTCATCTCGGAGCCGCTGGAGTTACCTCTATGGGTTTCCAGAGCCCTGATTATTGCTTTTGTGCTGGGCTTGCCGATGGTTGCAGTACTTTCCTGGATTTATGATGTAACCAGGTATGGCTTGGTACACACCTCCGGGGAGGGTGAGCGTCACAAGAAAGGGATCAGCATTGGCGCATTGGGCGTTCTGACCGCAACTATTCTTTCAGCATCAATCCTGGTTTCTTACCAGATGGCGCTGGAAACGCCAGAAGGCGAGGGTAGCGAGGTTATCAGCCTCGCTATTATGCCTTTTGATGTACTCCCGACCATTCGCGAATCTCACCTGGCACGATTATCGGAAGATTTGAATGATCGATTGAGCGCTAACCCGCAATTAAGACTGGCATCCGATGATGCGGTAAACGTATTACCCCTTACCAACGATTTATCCAGCAAAGCAAAACAGTTAGGCGTGCGATATATCCTTGAAGGCACAATTGAAAAAGCGGGTGAGACAATTGATCTTGCAATACGCTTGTTTGATCAAAAGGAAGACCACGAGGTGTGGCAACAGAATTTTCAGAATGCACAGCTTGCAGTCATTAATCCTTTGGTGATGAACGAATTACTCTCGTTTTTTGGATTGTCACAACAACCACAACGACCGACAACAAACGCAAAAGCTTATGACCTGTACCTTCAGGGGCTCCGTTACTTTGGTGCGGGTCCACCTTACGACAAAGTTGAACCGCTATTTCGTGCCGCTATAGCAGAAGATCCACGTTTTGCATTGCCCTATGCCGGATTGTGCCGCTTTTTTATTGACAGATTTGAACTCATGAGCGCGCCGTCAGATTTCCAGACCGCAGAAAAAAACTGCTTCCGAGCCCTCACGCTTGATGATCGCTCTGTTGAAGTGCACCGGTCCATCGCGTCTTTGTACGGCGCTTCGGGGCAATATGACAAGGCCCGCGATTCCTACAACAAAGTATTGTCTATGAATCCTGAACACTATGGTGCGCGGTTCGGTCTAGCCCGCTCGTATGTAATTGAAGACTCGGCATTGTCAGAACGCCTGTTCATGGAATTAATACATGATCATCCAGGTAGCCCCAATGGATATGCCGGATTACAAAATCTCTACTTTCAACAGGGACGCTACGCAGAAGCAGTTGAACCGGCCAGATGGTGGGTCAGGCTGGTTCCCGGCAATGAAGCGGCCAAGTTCTCACTGTCCGCCGACCTGATGTTAGCGGGTATGTTTTCAGACGCCAAGTCATTACTGCTTGATATGCTTGATGCCGATTCGAACAGAATAGGCGACGTCCATAGCAACCTTGCAACCGCATATTTTTTTGAAGGTGAATATGCAAAAGCAGCTGAGCTTTATCAAATCGCAGTAGAGCGTGAACCCGATAACCCGGTTTTTCTCCGAAACCTTGGTGATACTATCTGGCATCTCGATGGCGCAGTCGCAGCTCGACCTGTTTTCGAGAAAACAATGAAACTGAGTCAACAACAGCTGGAGATCAACCCGGAAGACTACAATTCCCTCACTACCCTCGTGGTCGCGGCGGGTAGTTTAGGAAACGAAACGCAACTTGAAAACTACCTGCGCAAAAGCCTTGAGCAGGCTGAAGGCAATCCGCAAGTGCACTATGATGCTGCAGTTGTTTATTCACGACTTGGAAATCTTGAACACGCACGCAAGTACGCGCTTGAAGCAAAAAACCTGGGTTATCCAATCGAATTGCTTAAAGCTGATCCGGATATTCGCAAAATTGGAGTTCAGTGGGAAATTTAGCCAGTTAGATAAAAGGGGTCAGGTTCAATTTCCAGAAATTGAACCTGACCCCTTTTATCCCATCTGAAATACTTCGCCCTGATCCAGGGAGCGCTCGCGATTCATCAGGATCCACTGCGCGTGTTCTCCCAGGGCGGCATCTCCCAGCACGTGCAATATTCTGCGAATTTCATCATTGTCATTGGTTGCATCTATACGGTCCCGCGCATTTCCAAAAATGCGTGACATAAATTCATACTGTTTGATCAACTCTGCATCCGCTACGCTATGGCTATAGGATTGGCGTACACCAACAAACAATAACATGATGCCCATCATTATTATAACCGGGTCACGTACCAGAGCTCCCAGTTCAGCGCTCATAACAACAAAGAGTGCGATTGCGGCAACGCCAACCCAAAGCGTAATTTGCGACATCCGTTCAGTGCGCTGAAAACGCATTGAACGCTCGGCCCCTTTACGGCAAAAATAGCCAAGTTGCCCTGATTCCCTATCACCTAACCAATCTCTTAGGGTGAAATCCAGTCCAGGCTGTGCTTGATAATCCGATGCATCACACTCCGTACCGGCAACGCGCATAACATTTCGAATCCAGCCCAGGTCCGGATCCTGGGTCTGAAGGAATGTGTCGTGCGTAAATTTGGATTTGTTTCCACTGTGCACACCAGCGGCAGCCCAATACAACTGCACACGCAAACCTTCCGCAAGCGTTCTGTAATCAAGATATTTACGATGCCAGGAGAGCCGTTTGCCAAGCATGTGAATAACAGTAGCAAGAACAAAAAAACCAAGAAAAGCGTACAAGTATTCGCGCTGTTCCGACATATCTGAATAGACGATGTACATAAGTCCCATCAGAACAGCCAACAAATGCGTTAATCTGAGTGCCATAACCACACGTTTCTGAAAATGAATCGCTAACCAGTCAGCGGCACAAAAGATCTGGTCTATGTCGCTCAGGCCGGGTGGCAGGATCATCCTATCCTCACTGCTCAATAGCGCATAGGACTCATTACGAATTCTGTCAGTGTACGCCTGCGCGTCCGCGCTGAACTCGTCGGTATATTGGAATACACGTCTATGACTTTCTGGCAGTTTTTTGGAACGGGGTTCGTCTTTGTCCAGCGAAAACCACCAGAAATCACCGGCCTCAAATGTTCCGGCAGGTTGTCCGTCCTTCCGGTTTCGGGAACAGACTATGTGGTAAACCAGATCGCTTTCGTCATCGGCAAGTATAAAACCACTACCACTGGATTCCTGCGTGTATCCAGGCATAACATCATCGTGATGAAACCGTACCACCTGACCTGTGCCGCCCAGCTTGTTGTTGTATTTTCCATCCCACAGCGCTAGCAATATATGACAGTGCGCACAAAGAAAAACACCTAGTTGCGCATATTGCAGATCCCGACCATCTCCGTATTGTTCAATGGAGTCTAGTGTATTGCCTGGCGTCGTTGGCAATTCATAAACTTCCGCGGCTTTGCTTAACAGAAACTCAAACTTTTCACGCAGTCCTTCAGTTTCGAAATCCTTTAGATAGAGCTCCTTCGGCATTGGTAAGGGCACAATCAGGGGGATGCCCAGTTGCACCGCTTGTTCTGCAACCAGCATGTCCGCACCCTCAGCCAGCGCAGACATAACAGACACACCCCGATCCGGATACTCATCGAGAAGATCGCACAAAAATGTGTTCACCCGCTTTCGGATAACTGGTAACTCTTCGGTGAGCAGATCACGATGACCGGTGACTGCAACGATAAGGGGAATGGCAAACCCGGTTTGGCCTCCTACAATTGTTTCTGATGGGGTCTGCGTAAGGTCCATTTGATCTCGAACTGTCGTATCAACTATAGATGTTCACAAAAACCGTATCTGCTGGGTGTTGCCGCCCCGCATAACGAAAACCGCGTTTTCATCCGCTACAATTCTGGCAGCACACTTTTTGTCAGCTACCCATGCCTCAGCCCGATTAGATAGACACCTTGCACCTCGCACCGAAATACTTTCACCATCCAGTTCTACTTCGAAGCATCTTTTATCAAGCCGGTCCCGAATTACCTGCACAGAAAATCGTTTACCATCCGCCGCCACACGAAACTTATGCACTGCGGGTAAATTCAGTCGAAATGCGTTCTTCTCCTGCCAGGGGGTGTCGTTTGCATTGTTTAACAAATGCCATACCAGCGCCAATACAATATCGTTAGGATACAATTGCGGAATAAGATCAGAAATTTCAGAGCCAATAAAATCTGTATCACAGGCCCCGGCTAGTAATCGTGGATGGCGAAGCAAATTTACCAGAAAGCCCAGGTTATGCTCTACTCCAGCTATGCAAGTATGTTCAAGAGCATCGGAGAGTTCATGAAAGGCAGACAGACGATCCCGGGAATGCGCAGTTAACTTGGCAATCATCGGGTCGTAATAAATACTGACCTGCGATCCACAGAACACCCCTGTATCCATTCGCACCCCTTCGGGGATATCAAGACAGATAAGTTTTCCAGCGGAAGGCATGAAATTTTTCTTCGGGTTTTCTGCATACAACCGCGCCTCTACCGCATGCCCTGTAATGCTTACTTCTGGCTGGGTAAAACCCAGTTTTTCTCCCGCTGCAATGCGCAACTGCCAGTCCACTATATCGACACCGGTGATCGCTTCGGTAACCGGATGTTCAACTTGCAGCCGGGTATTCATTTCCATAAAATAGAAGGCCGAGTCTTCACAGATAAACTCTATAGTACCTGCGCCTTCATACTTGGTACTACGCGTTATCTCCACTGCAGCATGACAAAGTTGTTGGCGAAACTCTTCACTAATATCCGGCGCTGGGGCTTCTTCAATCACTTTTTGGTGTCGCCGCTGCATTGAACAGTCGCGCTCATACAAATGCACCACGTTTCCAAACTGATCCGCCAATACCTGCACCTCGATATGGCGGGCGTGGGCAAGAAACTTCTCCAACAAAACCTTATCGTCACCAAATGCCTGCCTGGACTCATGCTGCGCAGACTCCAACTGGCTGTTGAAGTTTTCCGCAGATTCTACCACCCGCATGCCGCGTCCACCTCCGCCGGCAGATGCCTTAATCATAAGCGGGTAACCAATTTTGTCGGCCTCTGCCTGCAAAAAAGCGTGATCCTGATTCTCTCCACTATAACCGGGCACTACGGGTATACCTGTTTTTACGATCAGGTTTTTAGCATCTATTTTTGAGCCCATCATTTGGATCACCGATCCGGACGGCCCAACGAATTTGACCCCTATCTCGGCAACACGATCAGCAAATTTGGCATTTTCTGACAGAAAGCCATATCCTGGATGCACAGCATCAGCGCCGGAATCCCCTATCGCAGCAATGATCGCATCCATATCCAGATAATTTTCAAGTGCAGATGCACCTCCCAGACAAATAGACTCGTCTGCCATTTGAACGTGCAGGGCGTCCTTATCGATGTCAGAATAAATGGCAACGGTGTCGATGCCGAGACCTTTTGCGCTGCGAATTATTCTACAGGCGATTTCGCCGCGATTAGCGATGAGAAGTTTTTTTAGCATTTGGTAGCAGGTTCTTCTATTTTTACATTCTAAAGACGCCGAAACCCGATTCCCGGGTTTCCAGCTCCTGGCACGCAACTGAAAGAGCCAACGCAAGCACAGAACGCGTATTGCACGGATCTATCACGCCATCGTCCCAAAGACGTGCACTTGCGTAATAGGGATGGCCCTGTTTTTCGTATTGTTGGCGAATATCAGATTTAAAACTTTCCTGATCCGCTGTATCCCAGCTCTCGCCCCTTGATTCCAGCGCATCGTTCCTGACTGTTGCCAGAACGCTTGCTGCTTGCTCTCCACCCATTACAGAAATTCTGGCATTTGGCCAAACCCACAAAAACCGGGCACCATAGGATCGTCCACACATAGCATAGTTTCCGGCCCCAAATGAGCCCCCAATTACCACTGTAAATTTGGGCACCTTCGCACAAGCAACCGCAGTAACCATTTTGGCACCATCCTTGGCTATACCGTTGCGCTCGTATTTTTTGCCAACCATAAAACCCGTTATGTTTTGCAAAAATAGCAAGGGGACGCGCCGGCGATCACACAATTGCACAAAGTGAGCGCCTTTCAATGCCGATTCAGAAAACAAAATGCCGTTGTTAGCGATTATGCCTACGGGCTGGCCTGCGATATGTGCAAAGCCACACACCAAAGTTCTGCCATACAGCTTTTTGAACTCATTGAACTCGGAGCCATCCACGATTCGTGCAATTACTTCTCGCACATCAAAAGACGTTCGCAGATTTGTTGGCAATACGCCGTAGATGTCCGCGGTAGAATGCAGCGGCGGAGTGATCTTTTTGAGCGCTACCTGGTTTTTGTAAACAAGGTTACAGGAGGCGATTATATCCCGGGCGATTTGCAGGGCATGCTGGTCGTCATCAGCAAGATGGTCGGTTACTCCTGAAATTCTGGAATGCACATGACCACCACCCAGAGTCTCTGCATCAACTATTTCACCGGTAGCCGACTTAACCAGAGGGGGACCCCCTAAAAATATGGTGCCCTGTTCCTTAACAATTATGGCTTCATCACACATTGCCGGTACATAGGCACCACCCGCTGTACAGGAGCCCATAACTACCGCTATTTGCGGTATACCAAGCGCCGAAAGATGTGCCTGATTGTAGAATATTCTGCCAAAGTGCTCCTTGTCAGGAAACACCTCATCCTGCAGTGGCAAATAGGCCCCACCTGAATCCACCAGATAAATACATGGCAGTCTATTTTCACGCGCAATTTCCTGGGCTCGCAAGTGTTTTTTTACCGTGATGGGGTAGTAGGTACCACCCTTAACCGTGGCGTCATTAGCGACAATTATGCATTGCTTACCGCTCACCGTGCCAATGCCGGTAATAATGCCGCCTCCGGGGATCCAGTCGCCATAAAGCTCAAACCCGGCCAATTGGCCAAGTTCCAAAAAAGCGGAATCCTGGTCTATCAGCAGGTCAATCCTGTCTCTGGGCAACAATTTTCCGCGAGATTGATGCCTTTCCCGGGATTTTTCCGGGCCACCTAAAGCGATGCGTTCTACCAGTGCGCCAAGATTTAGGGCGAGCGCCCGATGGTGGCGTGCATTGTCTTTAAAGCTTGCACTGCTGACATCAACATCAGAATGTAGAACCGGCATATCAGGAAACTCTGCGACTAATAAAGAGATAGCTTACAGCCGGAAACCTTATATGGATGCGACAAATTTTGCTACGTCTGAAAGTGCCGCAGAAAACTTATCGAACACTTCATGAATCTGGTCTTCGTTGATAATAAGTGGTGGGCAGAAAGCTATCGAGTCACCAAGATTACGAACGATCAGACCCCTGGATTCGCAACAATTGGTACAGTATGCCCCAATGCCCTGATCCACAGAAAAAGCCTGTTTACTGGTTTTGTCCTGCACCAGCTCCACCGCACCAATCAATCCAACACCACGTGTATCACCTACCAGATCATGTTCTTTCAGAGCATGTAATCTTTCCAGAAATACCCCGCTTACACGCTCTACGTGCGCAATTATCTCCCGCTCTTCCATCAATTCCAGGTTACGTAATGCAACTGCTGCACAAACAGGATGACCCGAGTACGTATAGCCGTGCCCAAAAGTACCCGCCTGGTCACTCCCTTCAATCAACACTTCATACATGAACTCCGGCACAACAACGGCGCTTATCGGCAAATATGCCGAAGACAGCGCTTTGGCCATACTCATGGTCGTGGGTTTTATATTGTAAGTATCCGCTCCAAAGGGTTTTCCCGTACGACCAAAACCACAAATCACTTCATCGTCGATAAAAAATACCTCATATTTATCGAGAACCGCTTGAACCTGTTCGAAATATCCCTCCGGCGGTGTGTACACGCCACCGGCCCCCATCACTGGTTCGGCAATAAATGCAGCAACCGTTTCCGGGCCTTCAGAAAGAATAAGCCTTTCAAGATTAGCGGCTAACCTGCTTGAGTACTGCAGCTCGCTCTCACCGGGTTTGGCGCCACGATAATGATACGCCGCATCGGTATGCAAAATACCAGTCAAAGGCAGATCAAAATTAGTATGAAAGGGTTGTAAGCCGGTCAGGCTACCACTGCCCATAGTGACCCCATGGTAGCCACGTTGGCGGCTAATAATTTTCTTTTTCTCCGGGCGCCCAACCAGATTGTTGTAATACCACATCAGCTTAATCTGGGTGTCGTTGGCATCCGATCCGGACAGCCCAAAAAATACGCGCCCTTTTTCGATTGGCACCATGGACTGTATTTTTTCTGCCAGCAGGATACTGGGCTCGTTGGATCTGCCAGCAAACAGTTGTGAATAACACAGCTCACGCATCTGCTTTTCAGCTACTTTTATAAGTTCTTCTTCACCGTAGCCAAGTGCCGTACACCACAGCCCGGCCATTCCCTCAATATATTGATTACCCTGGTTATCCTTCACATAGATACCCCTGGCTTCGGTCATAACCGTCGGGCCCTGTTGATGGTGTTGGCGCAAATTGGTGGTTGGGTGAAGCAAACAGGCAAGATCTCTGGCTTCTAATGACCCGGGGGGTGCTTCATTATGTAAAAGCATCTCCGTCCCGGAACCTCTGCTGCCTTTCAATCCCACCATAACTTTCTCCTATAGAGGTGCGCCTGCACCTCGTGTATTTGCCACCAATCAATCCAGACAGGCCGCGCGTATATCCGCAACAGGATAATCCAAAGCCTCGCCCACCGCAGCATTCATCACCTTACCGGCATGAATGTTCAAGCCCGCTGCAAAATGCGGGTCAATACCAAGGGCTTTTTTCCACCCCTTATTGGCCAACGCACACACGTAGGGCAGGGTCACATTATTCAAAGCCAGGCAAGCGGTGCGCGCAACAGCACCCGGCATATTCGTAACACAATAGTGCACCACCCCTTCCTCGATATAGGTTGGGTTATCATGGCTGGTGGGACGACTGGTTTCAAAGCAGCCTCCCTGGTCAATTGAAATATCTACAAGGGCCGAACCAACCCGCATATTTTTTAACATTTCCCGGGTAACCAGTTTTGGTGCTGCCGCTCCGGGAACAAGCACCGCGCCGATAACCAGGTCTGCAGATTCAACTTCCTTGCGAATAGATTCTCCGGTTGCCCTAACCGTTCTCAGGCCTGCGCCAAAAGTATTTTGTAGCCAACGAAGCCGCGATACCGATTTATCCAGTACAGTTACATCAGCCTGTAGGCCAAGCGCCATAATGGCTGCGTTACTTCCAGCAATACCACCACCAATTACCACTACCTTGGCCGGAGCTACTCCCGGCACGCCGCCCAGAAGTACACCGTTTCCGCCCACTGCCTTTTGCAGTGCATAAGCGCCAACCTGCACAGACATGCGGCCAGCGACCTCGCTCATGGGAGTAAGCAGAGGAAGGCTTCTGTCTTCTGCTGTTACGGTTTCGTAAGCTATGGCGGTAACGCCGGATTTCAAGAGTGCATCAGTTTGTGGTTTGTCTGCTGCCAGATGCAAATAGGTAAACAAGACCTGTCCGGCTCTGAGCAAAGCACATTCTTGCAACTGTGGCTCTTTCACCTTAACGATCATTTCTGCTTCAGCAAACACTTCTTCGGCAGTCTCTACAATCTTCGCCCCCAGATTGGCGTAATCGTGTCTGCTAAATCCAATACCTTCACCGGCATCTGCCTGCACGATTACTTCATGTCCTTCTGCGATAAGTTCTGCCACTGATTCGGGGGTCAGACCTACCCGGTATTCATGAATTTTTATTTCCTTGGGTACACCAATTTTCATTGCGGATCCCTCACATCTACGGTCGGTTGACTGTATTGTTAAAAGCGGACAGCATACGTGGAAGCTGATTGAATTTTCTTGCATTATCAGCTTGAAAAGACGGTAAAACGCAAATTAATTGCGTGTATCGGTAGTTGGACGCAATATATGCCTATGCTTGATCGACTGGACAAAGCCATTCTTCACCAGCTGCAGCAGGATGCACGTATAAGCAATACGGCCCTGGCTGAAAAAATTGGCTTATCTGAATCAGCAACCTTGCGCCGGGTCAGGCGCCTGGAAGACAGCAAGCTGATCAGGGCCTATGTGGGTCTGGTGGACCAGAGTGCGGCAGGTTATCCCGATAATGTCTTCGTTCAGATTACTCTCACAGGACAGCAACGCGAAAAACTGGAGGCATTCGAAAACGCAGTGAAACAAATCCCCGAGGTTATGGAGTGTTATTTAATGTCGGGCGAATCCGACTATATCCTGCGTGTAATTGTCGCAGATGCGCGCGACTATGAACATTTGCACAGCCAACATCTGACCAACCTGCCAGGTGTCGCCCGGGTTCATTCCAGTTTTGCGCTTCGAACAGTGGCAAAAAAAACCGAAATTCCCATTCGCAAGCAGGATACCAGGGCCTCTTAAGTTTATGATTACCGGTGGAACCTCAAGCAAACTGATTTACACTATGCATGCGCCGCTTTTTCACCGAATGCCAATTCTTCTGTTCCTGCTTTCTGCATCCGTAAGTCATGCGCAAATGGAGGAAATCTCCGAAACACCAACATCCGCTGACAGCATGAGAAATGTTGCCCAGGAGTGCTTTCTACTTGCCAGTTCGATCCCTGAGTTTCGAATTGAAGTGCAGCTTGAAAGTCTGGTCAATAACACGGGCGAAGATGATTCCCCAACGGAAGAACAGCAAGCGACCGTAAACCCAACAGAGCCAGAGTCTCAAACCGATGCTGAAGACCCTTGTGCCCTGGCCATTCAGAATAACAATCAAACACCGCGCGATCTTGCCGCCAGTTATTCCAACCAGGGCCTTATTCTTGCAAGTAAAGGAGACTACGCTCTGGCTATACAGAGCCATACGCAGGCGGTTGCAATACTGGAAGAATTAGAGCCGTCAGAAAGCATCTACATAAACCGTGGTAACGCTTTCTTTTCTGTAAAGGACTACGCAGCAGCGAACGCCGATTATTCACGGGCAATAGTGCTCAGCGCTGGAACAAGCCATCAGGCGCTGTATAACCGCGCGCTGGTATTTAAAGCATTGGGGTACAAACGTCGTGCACTTTTGGAGTTGGAACATGCGCTTCTTCTGGCCCCGAATAATTCGCGCTACATCGCGTCTCATATTCAGCTGCAACAGGCTGTTCCAATCTCAGATCTTGTCCCGGATTTTAGCGAACGGGAAGCTTACGAACCCGATAGGTAAGTTCGCTCTGCCCGGGTACCCAGCCGCGTTAAAATCTCGTAACTGAAACGCTCACTTCTACGGGCAACCTCATCGACACTCATCTGATCTCCGATGAATTCCAGCCAGTCCCCCTCCTCAATCTGATCAGCAACGGGCGTTACATCAACGATCGTCAGATCCATGGATATTTTTCCAACAATATTGCAAGCCCGCCCACCAAAATAGGCCAGGCCCCTGTTACCGAGAGATTTTGGCAGGCCGTCCGCATAACCAACGGCAGCGGTGGCTAACAGGCTTCGCTGTGGACATATATAACTTGCACCGTAACCCACGCGCGTTCCTGCTTCATGCCAATGAGCGTGGATAATCCTACCTTCCAGCTGCACCACCGCCTGCATTGGGTTGTCGCCGTCTGCAAAAGGGTTGCCGCCATACAGCCCGATACCCGGTCGGCAGAGATCTGCATGATACTTATCACCAAGCAGGATACCCGCCGAATGGGCAAAACTTTTGGGGATATCGGAGTGCGCTGCGAATGTGCGACACATTAGCTCTAACTGTTGCGCGTTCGCGGGGTTTTCGCGTTCATCCCCACAGGCCAGATGGCTCATTAACAAGTTTATATTAAGGCCCGCAAGATCGAGGCTCTCAAACTCGGAAATTAGCATACCAAGGCGCTGCATCCCGGTATCCACATGAATGGCGGCTGCGTGTTTTTCGGGTAATTCAGCCCATAGTTCCACTTGATGCACAGAATTCAAAACCGGACACAGTTCCAAATCCCTGAAGTAGTTGAGTGTGTCTGCTCTCGGACCTTCCAGGATATATAAAATTGGCTGGTAACCCAGTGCGTGCGCATATCGTCGCGCATCAATCCCCTCCTGAAGGGTTGCTACAAAAAATGTCTCACACCCTGCCTCAAGCAGGTTTTGCAGTACCCGTTCAAGACCCAGGCCATAGGCATCCGCTTTAATGGCTGCCCCACACTCAGCGGGTGCACACAGGGCGGCCAGATAGCGATAATTTGCTACCAGCGCATTCAGATCAATTGTGAGTCGCGCTCCTGCAGCTATAGGGCGCATGTTATTCAGGGAAGTTCTGACAAAGCCTACTGGAGGCTATTGATGTAGCTAACGACGTCCAGCACGGCCTGATCATCGGCAAGTGTCATCGCCATACCGCGCATCTGCATGCCCAGAGCATCTCCGGCAGCAGCGCCGCGTAAGCCTTTTTTGAAACCTTGCAACTGGTTTACCAGGTACCAGTCATTTTGGCCGGTTAGACGAGGTCCGTTCATCGCCATATTTCCCTCGCCTTTAGCACCATGGCACGTAGCACAAATCGCAAATAGAGCCTGGCCCTTCACGGCATCCCCCTGAACAGTCACGGGAGAACTTACCTGGGGCAAGCTTAGAATGTGGGCGATAACGTTATCAACAGCTGCGTCGTCTACCAGTGTCGCGGCCATTCCACGCATCTGTGCACCCAATGCGTCTCCGGCAGCAGTTCCACGAGGACCGGACTTAAATGCCGTCAGCTGGCTCTTTAGATACCATTGCTCCTGACCCGCCAGTTTCGGACCGTTCATCGCAGCAACGCCCTCACCCTGCGCTCCGTGGCAGCTGGCGCAGAGCGCATAACCGGCCGCTCCAGCAGCAGCATCTGCAGCATTAAGGGTAAAAGAACATAAAATTAGTGTGGCACTCAGTAAAACGCGGTACATCAATATCATCCTGTAACTTTTTTCTGGCCTTTCCGCCAAAACCCCCACCCGTTTCGGGGGGAGTCCGCAGATCTTCGTTTATCCTGTCTTCTATCACGCGCTATCTGGCTACTGCTTACAATAACTTCCAGTAGACGATTACTACCGCGACGACGCTCATTCACTGACGATCTTCGATCGTCACCTGCCCTTCGGCCAACATCAGGTTCATCCTGATCATTCAGTGGCTTGTTATCCATTTTCCGGAACTCGTACCTGAAATCCAACTACACTATAACGCGACTAATTCAAAATACCATAGTTGATTATTGCCAGTTAATGAGCCCTTTCAAGCGCTTACGTGAGATTGCTGAACCAGCTTGCAAAATTTCGTAACAACGGAATAGCTACAATTCCGCAGCATTGGCCTTGTTTAAATCCAGCTTCGCACTCTTTGCAAACTTTGACGCCTGCTTCAGTGAGCACCCACCTTCGCTGGCAAGCGATATTAATGCGGTATATACAATCCACTCAGCAGATACTTCAAAGTAGTCCCTGAGTGCTGCACGTGATTCGCTTAATCCGTAACCATCTGTTCCAAGTACACTAAATTTTCCCGGTATCCATTTGCTTATGCTTTGCGGTAGTGCCTTCATATAATCACTGGCTGCAACAAACACTCCGGATTCACCGCCAAGCAAACGCGCAAGGTATGGTTCGGAAGTTTTTTCGGGCGAAACCCGCGTAAGGCGCTCACATGCCAGGGCGTTGCGCAGTAATTCGTTGTAACTGGTCACGCTCCATACCCTGGTGGCGAAGCCAAGTTCCTCCAGTACCTCTGCCGCCCTGATAACCTCCATCATCAGCGCACCGCTGCCCAGCAAATTGACCTGGGTCTGTTGATCACTAGACGGTGATCGGTACAGGTACATGCCTTTACACACCGCCTGTTCAAATTCCTCAATATCGTGCCCGGATTCGGCCAGGGGAATCTCCGGCATCACATAGTTTTGATTGGTAAGCGTGATGTAATAGAAGATGTTTTCCATCTGGCAGTACATTCTGTCAATTCCGTTACGAACAATAATTGCCAATTCATAAGCAAAGGCAGGATCATAACTTTTAAGATTGGGAATAGTGTTAGCCACTATATGAGAGTGCCCATCCTGATGTTGTAAACCCTCACCATTCAGGGTCGTTCTTCCAGATGTCCCGCCCAGAAGAAATCCCTTGCACAACATATCGCCACAGGCCCACACCATATCCCCGACGCGTTGAAAACCGAACATCGAGTAGTAGATGTAAAAAGGAATCATGGGCAGACCGTGATTCGCATAAGCACTGCCCGCAGCCATAAAAGATGCCATAGCGCCAATTTCGCAGATGCCTTCCTGCAATATTTGCCCGTCTTCTGCTTCTTTATAGGGCGCAATGGTGTTCACATCCACAGGCTGATATTTTTGTCCCTCTGGTGAGTAAATCCCGGCCTGCCCAAACAAACCGTCCATACCAAAGGTTCTTGCTTCATCCGGAACAATTGGCACGATATATTTGCCAAGCTGCGTATCCCGCATAAGCTTGGATAACATGCGTACCATTGCCATCGTAGTAGACAGTTCCCGTTTGCCCGAGCCCTTCAGGATGTCTTCAAACAAATCCATGGAAGGTGCTTGCAGCTGTTCACACTCTACGCTGCGCGCGGGTATGGGTCCGCCCAGCGCTGACCGGGCAGTTTTAAGATAGCGCAATTCATCGCTATCCTTATCAGGTCGGTAAAATTTGGCTTGTTCCAAATCTTTGTCATCTAACGGAATACCAAGGCGGCGTCCGATATCTACTCGTTCTTTTGGTGTGAGTTGCTTTTTTTGGTGTACAGTATTGCGTCCTTCCGAGTTTGGTCCAAGCCCATCGCCCTTGAGTGTTTTTACAAGGATGACAACGGGTTTTTCGTTTTCCAGGGCTGCTGCGTTATACGCTGCATACAGTTTTTTATGGTCATGCCCACCCCGCTTAATAGACCGAATTTCTTCATCCGTGAGTGATTTCATCAGATCCCGGAGCGCAGGAGAGGACTCCACCCAATGCTCCCGAACCGCGTCACCCGGTAACACAGAGTACATTTGATAATCGCCATCAAGGGCTTCATCCATTCTTTGTTGTAATACCCCCTTGGCATCCCGTTGTAAAATGGAGTCCCAGCCGCCGCCCCATATAACCTTCAACACACGCCAATCTGCCCCTCGAAATGCCCGTTCCAGTTCTTGTATTATTTTTCCGTTTCCTCGTACAGGGCCATCCAGTCTTTGCAGGTTACAATTAATAACAAAGACCAGATTGTTCAGACCTTCCCTGGAGGCTATGTTGATAGTTCCCAACACTTCCGGTTCATCGGATTCTCCGTCTCCGATATAGGTCCAGATCTTGCCGCCGTTTTTGGGTTTTAATCCCCGACTTTCCAGGTACTTTGTGAAACGCGCCTGGTAAATTGACCCGGGCGCTGACAAGCCCATAGACGCAGTGGGCATCTGCCAAAAATCAGGCATCCTGCGGGGATGCGGATAGGAAGACAAGCCACCGGCAGGATCCAGCTCCCTTCGATATGCTTTTAGTTGTGCTTCGCTCAGGCGACCTTCAAGAAAGGCACGCGCATAGATACCAGGTGCACTGTGTGCCTGGAAGTTCACCTGGTCTCCTCCATAACTCTCGGATTTGTGGCGAAATATGTGGTTCAGCCCAACTTCCATGGCAGTGGCGGTAGAAAGATAAGTGGCTATATGTCCGCCTACACCCTCTCCATCATCAAACGCCGCCAACACCGTAGCTATCGCATTCCAGCGAATGATGTTCTCGAGTTTTTGTTCCAGGATAATGTCTCCCGGATATTGCGGTTCTTCTTCCAAGGCAATGGTATTTTTGTAAGGTGTATTGAGACTAGCCGTACCGGCAAAGACCCCGCGACCAGCAAGATGCTCTCTTAATGCAGCCAGCAGGTCTCGGGCTTCATCACCGCCGCGTTCCGAAATAATACTATCCAGCGCTTCAAACCACTCCTGACGCTCCTCTTGCCATGCATCAGTTAAGGGTAAAATTTCACCATTTTTCACAGGTTTTCTCCGGAGAGCATTTCCACATTCCCCTGAATATACAAAAAAGCATACAAAATTTACCCATTCTTATCATTTACGCCGACCTTTGGGTGTGTTAATTGTAACGTATAGATTGTGTTAAGCTGATCAATAGAGGTGGCTATGGCGGCCCGAGGTAAAATTGTGACGAGAACCAACATTGCTCCACCATCACGGATACTGGCCGCAACCGAAGGTTTACGGGCGGTTATGGAAGCCGCAACACTTATACCCAGCATGCCCTGGCTAAACAGCCAGCCCGAGGGAGATGGGCATCATATCTATCTACTACCTGGATTTTTGGCTACCGGTGCATCTACAACCGTACTAAGAGCATATCTTGATCGTCTGGGTTACCAAACCTCCAGTTGGGGATTTGGCAGAAACCTGGGGCCTCGTGAAGATCTTGCAGCACAAATTGCCGAACGGATTGTGCAACTTTCCCGGCGTACCGGAAGGCCCATTTCTATTATCGGGCAAAGCCTGGGCGGTGTATTTGCCCGTGAAGTTGCCAAGGCTATCCCGGAGCATGTTCGACAGGTGATTACCCTGGGATCACCTTTTGGCACTTCACGTGACAACTCAGAAGGCACAAACCCTACGGTAATGCGCTTTTTTGAAATGGCCAATGGAGAATCGATATCTGAAACCAGGAGGCGTATGAATGACCTGCATGCACCACCGCCTGTCCCCTGTACGGCTATCTATAGCAAAACAGACGGTATAGTGTCCTGGAAGTCCTGTATTGAGTCAGAAACGCCACTCACAGACAACATTGAAATTTATGCCAGCCACTGTGGAATGGGTTTTAATCCCGCAGTTTATTATATTTTAGCGGACCGGTTGGCCCAACCGGAAAAAGCCTGGGCTAAATTTGAGCGGCACGGTGCCCGAAACTGGGTATATCCGGAAGCCGCCTACGCCAGCTGAACTTGCGAATACTCAAAAAATATCCAAACCGCCGCTTATACGACACCCAGGCCAGTGCTTATGTAACGTTGGAAGACGTCCGCAAGATGGTGCTGGATAAAGATCCGCTCCAGGTTATTGATTCCAAAACTGAAAAGGACCTTACCAGATCGGTACTCCTGCAAATTATTTCAGAACAGGAGACAGAAGGACATGAACCACTGCTTACCAATAAAGTGCTTGAAGCCGTTATAAGATTCTACGGTGACAGCATGCAAGGCATTCTTGGGCGTTATATCGAACAAAGCCTGATGACGTTTATAGAGCAACAGGAACTTTACAAACGTCGAATGCGCGACGTGCTAAATGCCAACCCGTTAAAATTGATGGGTAAACTTGCCGATAATAACCTGAATTTTCTTAAGGGCCTGGTTCCCGGCGCCTCTGAAGAGGGAAGAACAAAGCAGGAAGACGAGAGTGAGGCACCCGGCGATACAAGCGCGCACGGGGATAACTCACCGCAACAAAAAAAGAACGTAAAGCCTGATAAACCTGCTTGAAACAGTGACCCGTCCCACCCGAGAGACTTACTGCAAACGGCCCTGTTCAGAGTCACTCAGCGAAAGGCTCACTGCAACGGGCCGGTGATCGGAAACATTACACTCCAACACCTCAAACTCCGATATCTTAAGTCCTGGTGTCACCAGGACGTGGTCGAGCGCAACAGAAGGTTGCCAACTGGGATAGGTAGGCAATACATCCTCAGCAGGCCTTAAATTAGTAGTTTCAAGAGGAGAGTTGAATAAAAGGGATTGCAGGTGGCTGTTCATATCTCCAATTAACACTACGTGTTTTTCTCCTTCGATGAGATTGCGAACATATGCCAGTTGCTGATGCCTTGAGTGCTCGCCCAGGGATAAGTGTAATAAAACCACCAGGACCTCAACACCGGAATAATTAAAACGCATTGAGATCGCACCACGCCCACGTACACGTCCCGGTAACTTGTGATCCTGTAACTGTGAGGGCTTGATTCGTGATAACAGGCCATTTCCATGCTGTGCAAACCGTCCCATATCCCGATTTAACTGGGCGTACCAGTAAGGAAATAAAGCCGTGTCAGCCAGATACTCCACCTGATTTATATAACCGTTACGCAAACTGCCAAGCTCAACCTCCTGTAAGGCTACGAGATCATAATCTGCTACTACTTCCGCAATTTTTTCCAGATTTTGTTGGCGTTCCAAATGCGGCAGAATGTGTTTCCAGCCTCGGGTCAGGTATTGTCGATATGCATTGGTGCTTATGCCAACCTGAATATTGAAACTCAAAAAACGCAGAATGGTATCTGTTTTGGGTGCAATGTGAACGCTGGCAGCCGGGTTGGAAACAGCCTGCACTGTCGATTTGACAGTTTCCATTGAGCGAGGCATTTTCCAATTTAGCAACTTAGACTGATCTCTGAATGATTTTTCTTGTATATGGCCCGAAACGACGGACCTTAACGACGGTTTTCGGGCTATCAACCTTAGTTTATCAAGGGTCTTCGGATTCAAATGAGGCATAGATTACATTTCTCTTCATATTCTCGGAAAAGATTCAAATAACAGCTTTTCGAAGGGAGAACAAACACAAACCAGCGTACGCCGGCAACAAAACTAACAAGCGCTGGACAATTCCCGTCCGCTTTCTCTACTGGGCAGAATTCGTACTTAAATCACGCTCCTGCTGCACCAAAAAATCTACTACCTGCAGCATTCGGGTGTTGTTACCCGCCATAACGCCATCAACTACATACTTTCCAGCGACAACCAGTGTCGGAACACCGGTAATGCGATACATTCTGCTGTCCGCTCCGGCCTGTTGAACCTGGCTACGAACTCCAAAGGAATTAAATACGCTAATAAATTCGGCTTCGTCAATACCTGCACTATTACTAAACAAACGGGCCATCTGCGCAGCAGTTTGCAAATTAATACCGGCCTGATGAATAGCGGCAAATATCGGCATATGTACCTTTTCACTCACCCCCAATACCTGGGCTGCATAGAAAGCCCGCGCCAGCGGTTCCCATGCCTGGCTAAATACTGCCGGAATGCGCCTAAAACCAATGTCATCATCTTGCCGTGAACGCCATTGTTCAACCTGTGGATCAAAGTTGTAACAATGCACACATCCATAGGAGAAAATTTCGACAACTTCGATTTTTTCCTTATCCTGCGTCTGCACAGGGACGGGCAGCTTTTTAAAGTGAACACCCTGTTCAAAACCGTTCTCATAGCTTTGCTGCGCGGCCACCTGAAGTCCTAAAAACAGACCTGCCAAAAGGCCTAGCCCCTTAAACGACAAACTCATATTGATTCCTTTAGATGTGTATTCTGTTAAAAACAACGGAATAGTCTGTATCCATGCTTTGACAACGAAACTTTCAAAAATACTGCGCTTGAATACATAGTAAAGCTGACTAGCGCAAACCCTGCACATAGTTAGCAACAGCCCTGATTTCTCCATCCGTGAGGTTTCCAGCTATCTGTCGCATCATGCCACCATTATTCTCGTCGGTTTTGCGCTCACCTTCCCGATATTTACGCAATTGTTCCACTACATAGGCCATGGATTGCCCGGCTATGTTCGGGAACCCCGCGAGACTGTTTCCAGAACCGGAGGGAGAGTGGCATGCAGTACAAGCAGAAACATTTTTCTTCAGAATTCCGCCTCGATATATCTGTTCACCGAGTGCAAGATCATCATCGCTGGATTCACCGGCAGCACCAGGGAGGGATGCATAATAAGCCGCCAGATCCTGCAGCTGTTGTTCACTTTTACCTATGAGCTGGCCTGCCATCAACGGAGCCGCGCGGTCACCGGACTGGATCATGCGCAACTGGCTTGCCAGGTACTTTTCATTTTGCCCGCCCAATTTGGGATAGTCCGGCATCAGGCCCGTATTGCCGTCCTGCCCATGGCAGGCAGCACAGGTAATTGCCAGTGATTTACCGGCTTCTACATCTCCTCCCGCCATAGCAGGGCTACTTGTCGCCGTATTAAGCAGTGCCAGTAACGACACCGCCGCCAAATAATTAAATCGCATAACCAAATTCCGTCCTTCTTTAAAGCAATAGCACCAAAAAAGTGTTTGGCATTTATACGGGGAAATCCCCGTCCGCTCAATACCCGCACCTACCAGTAAAACTGCGTATCCGGTAAAATCCGCCAATTATAACCCATTGTGCAGGGAAATGAGTGGTCGACAACAGTAAAGCCCCGGAAAACCAGTCACTTCGAATAGAGGCTGAATTTTTGGTAAGTGCAGCCAACCCAAAACAATATCCCCCGGAGTCGTGTACAGAAGTTGCCTTTGCCGGACGCTCCAATGCGGGCAAATCCAGCGTGCTGAACCGTTTAACTGGTAACAAGCAACTAGCCAGAACCAGTAAAACGCCGGGTAGAACACAGCTTATCAACTTTTTCGATACACCCCTCAATGGCAGATTGGTCGACTTACCCGGCTATGGGTACGCCAAGGCATCACAAAAACAAAAAGCAATATGGCGAGTAAATAATGAAAGTTATCTATCCCAACGCGAAAGCCTCACCGGGTTAATCCTTGTAATGGACGTTCGGCACCCCTTTCAGCCCTTTGATGTACAAATGCTTGAATGGGCTATCGAATCCGACTTTCCGCTGCACATTCTTTTAAACAAGAGCGACAAACTCAAACAGGGCGCAAGACAAAAAACCTTACACCAGGCACAACAACATATAGCTGGAAACGCCCTGTTGGCTGTTCAGCTGTTCTCTGCCAAGTCGGGTCTGGGTTTGGACGAGGTGCGCGAGCGAATACTCGGGTGGTTTAACGCTCCAGATAGGCAATGACCGGATAAAAAAGCCCTGGACAACGCTGTCATCCAGGGCTGGCTGCCCAGTTACGCTACGGGGGGCGTATGTGGTTAGAACATTTCTATGATGGGTCAGGAAGCCAATGCTCTACAGCCATAGTGTTAGAGGACGTTATACTGCAAAAAGTTCCAGAAGCGCATACAGTCCAGACTTGGTAACCCATGCACTAATGAGCAACATCCCAGTTTTCGCCAGTCCCAATATCAACTATTAGCGGTACGTTCAGTTGCGCAGCGTTCTGCATGTATTTACTTACTCCAACGGACAGATCCTCCACCGCATCTTCAGCAACCTCAAAAACCAGTTCATCATGCACCTGCATGACCATACACGCATCAATCTTGCTGGTGGTAAGCCATTTATCGACCGAAATCATCGCTCTTTTTATAATATCTGCTGCTGTACCCTGCATGGGTGCGTTTATCGCAGTGCGCTCCGCTGCCTGCCGACGCTGACCATTTCGGGCATTTATCTCAGGAAGATACAAACGTCGGCCAAACACCGTTTCCACATAACCATTACTTTGGGCCTGCTCCCGAATGTCATCCATGTAGGTCTTTACACCCGGATACCGGGCAAAATACATATCGATATAATCCACAGCAGTCTTGCGACTCACTTTAAGCTGTCGCGACAAACCAAAAGCAGACATTCCATAAATCAGGCCGAAGTTTATCGCTTTCGCACTACGTCGCTGATCATCAGAAACCGTGTCAATACTTTCTCCGAACACTTCTGCAGCAGTTAAACGATGCACATCAACATTTTGCTCAAATGCAGCAGTTAGCCCTGCGTCCCCCGAAAGGTGCGCCATTATGCGCAATTCAATTTGTGAATAGTCTGCTGCCAGAAGGCACCTTCCTTCTGGAGCGATAAACGCTTGCCGGACCTTTCTACCCTCCGGTGTTCTAATGGGAATATTTTGCAGGTTTGGATCCGAGGATGATAAACGCCCGGTCGCTGCTACAGCCTGGTGGTAAGAAGTGTGTACGCGGCCTGTTTGCGGATCAATTTGCAAAGGCAATTTATCAGTATAGGTAGACTTCAATTTCGCCATACCGCGATATTCCAGAATAATTCGCGGCAGTTCAAACTCGTTAGCTAGCTCAATCAACACTGGTTCGGCGGTGGAAGGCTGGCCTTTAGGGGTTTTTTTCAGCACTGGTAAATTTAGCTGGTTATAAAAAATATCCTGCAACTGCTTGGGTGAAGCCAGGTTGAATTTGGAACCGGCTTCTTCCCAGGCTTGTTGTGTCAGCTCTTCCATCTTCCCCGCAAGTTCCTCGCTTTGTCGTAGTAACAGGTCTCCGTCTACCAGAGTTCCGGTACGCTCAACTTTTGACAAAACCGGTATTAGCGGGCTTTCAATATCACTGTAGATACTGCGCAAGCCAACATCTGCAGATTGGGATGCCTTTAGCAGTGGCCAGAGGTGCTGGTGGAGTTGCAGGGTGATGTCCGCATCTTCGGCTGCGTATTCTGCGGCCTGGTCCAGATGAACCTCATTAAAGGTAATCTGTTTGGCACCTTTACCACAAACATCCTCAAATGGAATGGTTTTAACATCCAGATAATGCCGCGCTAATGCATCCATATTGTGTCGGGTGGCGACACTGTTCAGCACATAAGACTGTAACATTGTGTCATGTATTGGCCCCAGTATTTGTATACCGTATCGCGCCATAACACTCTGGTCGTACTTCAGGTTCTGGGCGACTTTGGTAATCTTTGGATCTTCAAGTATCGACTTGAGCGCATCCAGCGCATCCTTAAAAGGAATCTGGGTTGGCGCACCGGAATAGTCATGCGCAAGCGGAATGTAAGCAGCTTCACCTGCACATACAGCCAGGGAAACACCAACCAGTTGCGCTTGCATGTAGTTTAGGCTGGTGGTTTCAGTATCAAAGGCACACAAGCCATTTTTCTTTATGCGCTTGAGCAGTTTTGTTAGGTCTTTTAATTCCAATATCGTCTGATAGTTTCCACGCACCCCGGCTGCATCTGGCTCACCTGCAACAACACCACTATCAACCACATCCTCAGCGTTCTGTTGTACTGAAGTTTCTTTAGAGCCATCAAGCTCTTTTAACCAGGTTTTGAATTCCAGGCGCGTATACAGGGCGTGAAGTGAAGGGTTATCTGGCACCACCGGCTCGAGCTCGTCAAGGTTTACCCCCAATTCTACATCACAGACGATGGTCGTTAGCACCTTTGAAAGGGGTAGAAGGTCGAGCGAATTGCGCAGGCTTTCTCCCACCTTGCCCTTGATGTTCTCGGCATTTTCCACAACCCCGTCCAGGCTGCCGTATTCATTTAGCCATTTGGCCGCTGTTTTGGGACCTACCTTGGGTACGCCCGGTATGTTGTCAGAGGCATCTCCCATCAGCGCAAGATAATCAATGATGAGTTCCGGTGGCACACCAAATTTGTCGATAACGCCTTGCCTGTCCATGTGGGTATCCGACATGGTATTTACCAGAGAAACATGAGGCGTTACCAGTTGGGCCATATCCTTATCTGATGTAGAGATGACGGTTTCTATTTTTTTGGTACTAGCCTGGGCCGCCAGCGTGCCAATAACATCATCTGCCTCCACACCCTCGATAATGAGCAGTGGTAGATTCAAGGCGCGGACGATGTCGTGCACATAGGCAATTTGCACCCGCAAGTCATCCGGCATGGGGGGGCGGTGCGCCTTATAATCTGCATACAGATCATTGCGAAAGGTCTTGCCTTTGGCGTCAAAAACCACCACCACGTGGCTACCCGGATAATCCAGCCTCAACTTTCTGAGCATGGATATTACTCCGCGTACCGCACCCGTAGGTTCCCCTTTTGACGTACGAAGATCCGGAAGCGCATGATACGCTCTGAATAGATAGGAAGATCCATCTACCAGCAGTAAAGGTTTGTCGTGGCCCATTTTTTCAGTCAACATTACAATTCGTCACACGCTAGCATAAATGTGCACATGAATAGAAAAGCTATTTTCAGGACATTTTTCTTGCGGACAAGTATTTTCCGCCTGGCTCTGTGTCTCGTCACTCTGATTGTCCCTGCAACTTACACAGCTGCCTTGCATGCAGCACCCGCCCCGGAAAAATTGAAGGGCCCGGACGTAGTTATTATGGAGGGAGAAGAGCGAACCGTTTACGAATATCGCCAAAATGGCCAACTAAGAATGATCAGAATTGTCCCCAAAACAGGCAAACCATATTACCTCGTGCCCATGGACCAAACACGGAATTTTGGGGACCTGGAGCGAGCGGAAACACTGGTTAAACAGTGGGTTCTTATCGAATTTTGATGGCTGTGAGCTCCAATCTGGGCGAGAAACAGTTGCAAACCATATTCTCAGACTACGATCTGGGAGAGGTTTGTGGTTATTGGCCAGCCTCCAGCGGCGGCCAGAACACCAATCTCTATATAACTACGAGTACCCAAAACAAAAAAACCCGCAGGACCCTGGCATTTCCGGATACGCAGAACTTTGTGCTCACTTTACTGGATAACAATAATTGTCTTAATCCTCTGCTAAGCCCAATTCTCACCAGATGTTCAAAAGCCGGGCTTCCGGCGGCCAGGCTGGTGGCGAACAAATCTGGCTCTTTTCACGGCGTTTTTCAAAACCGACCCGTGTTTGTCTGCACCCGTTTGCAGGGCCGCCATGTTTTTAACCCTACCAGGAACCAGTGCGCTGCCATAGGCAGGTTTTTAGCGCGTTTTCATATTGCAAATTCGTCTTTACAGGCAGAGCCTCATCCCTGCAATGCTGAGTGGCTTGAGCACCAAAGACTCCGGATTCAGGGATATATTTCTCACTCGGAAGCAGACCTGCTGAGAGATGCCTCCAGCGGTATCGGCGCGATGCTCCGCCGCAACGATGTGCAAAATTTACCCGCAGGCGTGATACACGCTGATCTGCGACGCGACAATGCACTTTTCAACGAAAGAGGATTATCAGGTGCGCTGGACTTTTGCCAGGCCGCACAGGGTTTCTGGTTGTTTGATCTTGCTGTGGCAGTGAATGATTGGTGTCTGGATGATGAGGATAAGCCTGACAGAGCGAAACTCCTGGCGCTGGTTTCTGCATACAAGCAAATTCGGCAACTTACCCGAGAGGAGGTTTGGTATTTTGATCTTTTTGCACTTTATGCTGCCGTTTGCTGCTGGTTAAATCGCATTAATCTTGCAATTCGCCCGCACAACGCCTCAACCCCATTCAAGTGTCCGCCAGGGTTTCACAGAATTGCAACTCTGCATCATTCCCCATCTTTTGGTCTGTCAGAATTGCTCAGCAATAATCCCGGCGCCTAGATTACTGTCAGGGCCCAGCTAAAAGTTTGACGAAAGTGTGCGATAGGTTTCGACGACCTGTTCTACGCTGTGGGGCATCTTGATAAAACCGTGGTAATGCCCCTGCGGATTAAGTACAACAATATTTCCGGAATGCTCCACCTGATAACCAACCGGGCTATCCAGGTCGGGAACCTTTCCATAGGCAACATTGAGTTGTCGTGCCAGCTTGCCAATCTCAATATTCTTTCCTGTTACTCCAATAAATCGGTGTGAAAAATTTTCCACATATTGTTGAAGTGTAGCTACATCGTCTCTCTCAGGGTCCACGGTTACCAGTATCACTTGAAATTTCTCGAAAAGTGTTTTTTGCGCACTTTCCTGCAGATGGCGCTCTACCTGCGCCAAAACCGACAGGGTCACCGGACAAATATCCGGACACGAGGTAAAGCCAAAATATACGAAAGACCACACACCCTGAAGTTGTTGGACACCAAACTGCATATTTTTGTGATCGGTAAGTGAAATATCCGCAATTTCTCTGGGGCGCGGTAAAACAAATGTGCCTAGCTCCCGCAGGGCTTCATCACTGAGAATTGGGGTGCGAGTCGTGTTGTAAACCACTGCCAGTAGTACCAGTAACACAAAAAAGACACAGGCTATAACGGTATTACGGATACCTCGGTTAGCAGGTTTTTCCATTAGTCTTGAGACTCGGCCGAACCCGTTCGCGAATTTACCGAAATAACGGACAGCAATAATAATGCACCAACTCCATTGTGCATGGTCGCTACCCACAGCGGAACGGAAAAAAGCACATTGCCAATGCCCAGCGCCAGCTGTCCAGCCAACAAGGTCAGCATAAACTTTACCGCGACACGACTTTGCGCAGGATAATCATCAAGTTGCAGTAATCGCACACCCAGGAGTAACAAAACCAGTAATGTGAGAACTGCGCCGGTGCGATGCATTACGTGAATCGCAATCCGAGCCTGACTGCTCATCAATCCACCCAGGTAATTGGGACCTAATGTCTGAAAAACATCAAAACCCTGACCAATATCCATTTCCGGCCAGTATTCATTCTGGCAGGTAGGAAAATCAGGGCAGGCCAGCGCTGCATAATTAGATGTTGTCCATCCGCCCAGCGCGATTTGTACAATGAGAACAGCGAGCCCCAGCCGCGCATGCCTTCGGATGCCGGAGTTTGTGGATAAAGTGTGCGCCGCAAGCGCAGCATCAGAGCTTATCCCGTGTCGGTTGAGTTTTAGACGAATGACCCACAATAGCGACAAGGTGGCAAAGCCACCCAGTAAATGGGCAGTTACAATCTGTGGCCAGAGTTTGAGTGTTACCGTCCACATGCCAAATGCAGCCTGACAAATGACCAATACCAACAAGCCCAGGCAATAGATTGCGATACTGGAACTGCGAAATTCAGAACTTTCCCTTGATAAGCGGGTTGCCAGCCAGGCTATTCCAAGAATAAGCAGGCCGAGTGCCCCAGCAAAATAACGATGGATCATTTCTGCCCAGGCTTTCTCTGCCTCTACAAGTGTTTCTGGAAAACGGGCCTGCGCTTGCGCCACTTCAGCATGGCCGTCCGGCACAGTTAAAAAGCCGTAACAACCAGGCCAGTCCGGACAACCCAGGCCAGCATCAACCAGACGCGTGAAAGCTCCGAGTACTACCACTACAAAAGCCAGTACAAGGCCAATATTTACCAGCGCTATTAGGCGAGTTTTTTTCTTATCCAATTCGAGACACCTTTAGTAACTTCTTTAGATCATCAAGCAGAGGTTTTCCAGCCTCAGTATATTGATAATAAAAAACTATATTTGCCAGAGGGTCTACAATATATACGCCTGCTTCCAGCACGCCAAGTGTCCCGCTGAATCTACTCAACTGCGGGTATTTTTTTTCGATTGCCAATCTCGTTCCACTTTCATCCAATGGCACAGCACCCAAGGAAAGCAGTGCTCGCCTCACCCGCGGCATATCCTTATTTAGCAAAATATGCGCACCACGAAGCAGATGCAGGGCATTTTCACAGGCTTTCGCACAATCATTTTCACTTACCACCAACAGCCACCACACCTCTTGTCCTGCAAAGTGGTGATCGTCACCCTGCAAATTTTTTAGCCCAAGTGTATCTGCAGAAATTATCGGGTTTTGCAGCACCCCATTACTGGTTGAACCCCATGGCTGCTTGCCTTCGACCATAAAATACAACACATAGGCAAAACCGATCGGCACCAGCGCAACCGCACACAACTGAACTAACCTGCGCCTGCTGATCGCGCTTGTGTTGCTTTGCATATTATTTACCCTGTTTTCGAACCAGTACTACCAGGCCCACCACCAGCGTTAACGCCAAACCAAACCACTGCACCGCATAAGCAATGTGTCGGTCAGCAGAAAACCGTACCGTTCGGCTAAGCACGGTAAACACGCCGGGTTGTGCGGGTTCAAGTCGCAGGAGGTAGGGAAATACTTTTAACCCGGTTGCGCTCTGAATACGCTCGAAGTTGAGCCTTTGAATGCGCTTTGGCCAAGCCCCCTCTAAAGCAGACTCTTTTAACACCGGTACAAGGCCCAGGTTGGGCCAGATAATAGCAAGAATTCTGACCTCCCCATCCGGGTAATCCGGGCTGGGTACTATGCTACGGTTTGCATCAGCGGCTATCCACCCTCGATCAACCAGATAATGCATGTATGATTTGCTCTCAAACAGGCTAACAACCCGATAACCGACTCTGGACCTGTAGATCTGGTTGTCCAATAGAAAGCTTTTTCCTGGCGAATACCTGCCTGTCAGCTCAATTGTTCTGAATGCAAACACGGGTTTACCGGCCTCACCTCCCGTCATTTCCACCAGGCGCGCTTCCTGGAGCGCAGGTGCTGCAATATTGTCAAAATACCGATCCTCAAGCGTTCGCTTATACGCTGCCCGCTCGAGTTGCCAGTATCCGAGCCAGCACAAAACAGCAACTAACAGTACGCAAGCAACCAGCACAAAAGCAGGGGTCTTGATTTTTCGCCAAAAAGTTTCCATGCGGGTATTCGCTCACTGAAGCTGCGCGTATTATGGTGACTGATTCAACGCACCAGATTGGACACCCAGCCGCTTGCTAAAAGTAGTAATAATTCTTCTGTTAATTGGTATCGCTGTCAGCCTGTTTGGCGGGCTGGCGTTTATGTTCAGGGATGCGGAAATTCCGGATTCCAAACGTACCCTTTATGCTTTGGGTATTCGTGTCAGTCTTGCAAGCATTCTGCTGTTGCTCGTTTTTTACGGCCTGCACACCGGACAGCTCTCGTTTCAAGCGCCCTGGCATAAGTATTAGGCATAAGTACCAAGCATAGATACCAGCAAGCCCAGGACAAACCTTCGTTAATACAGATATACGAAGAAAAACAAAAACACCCAAACAACATCAACAAAATGCCAGTACCAGGACGCCGCCTCAAAACCAAACTGGTCTTCCCGATTAAAATGGCCCTTAAAAGAACGAATCAGTTGAACAAATAGAATAAAGGTTCCCAGTGTCACGTGAAAACCATGAAAACCGGTTAGGAGAAAAAACGTTGAACCATAGATTCCGGTGCCAAGGGTAAGACCAAGCTCCTGGTAAGCATGCACATATTCCTCGATTTGCAGGAATATAAATATAACGCCCAATATCACCGTTATGCTTAACCAGAGTTTTAACTTGTCCCGGAACCCATTTTTCAACGCAGTATGCGCCATATGGACCGTCACGCTTGAAGTAAGCAGTATCACGGTATTCCAAAAAGGCAGATAGGATCCCCATTGGCTTAAGGGTGGCGGCGCCATGGATTCCCCGGGGTTAGGAAAGACCAAGGGATCAGGGTTTTCAACAATTGGCCACACCGCCTGGAACGCCGGCCATAGATAGTCGCCCGTTAAAGCCTTTCCACCTTCGCCACCCAACCAGGCCATGACAAAATTTCGGCTATACAACAACGCGCCAAAAAATGCTGCGAAAAACATAATTTCAGAAAAAATAAACCAGGCCATTCCCCAAACGTAGGACTGCTTTAACTGGGCATTTGCCAAACCCTGGTGGTTTTCCTCAATCACCTTTCCGTACCAGGCAAACAGTACTGCAGAAAGAAGCGCAAAACCGGTAAAAAACAGGAACACTGTGGGGTTTTCGCTGCCACTTTTCGAATCGTTAAGCCAGACCGCCAGGCCATATACCATGGTTGCTATACCCAATGCCGCCCAGGCTGGATACCAGCTACTTTCCGGTACGTAATAATGTGAGTGCTCTTTCATAGTCATTGAGTCAATTCTCCAAAGTAGGCTTAGCCAGCCTGTCCAGACGGGAGTGAGCCCCGCGCAGCCAGTTCGGTTATATCAAATAAGGCATAGGACAAAGAAACCGTTTCAATATTTCCCGGTATCTCGGGACCAATTATAAAGCGCATTGGCATATCCAGTTCTTCCCCGGGCTTAAGCTGTTGCTGTGTAAAACAAAAACATTCCGTTTTGTGAAAATACTGTGCGGCTACTGACGGACTCACTGAGGGCACAGCCTGAGCCACCATTGTCCTGCTTGTTGTATTCTTTACATGAAACACTACTTCTTTTAATTCACCGGGATGTACTCGAACACCCCCCTTTTCAGAATAGAACTCCCACGGCATATCTGCATTGGTATTGGTAATAAAGTTAACCTTTATCAAGCGTGACTTGTCCGGCGTCAATATGGCCGCATCATATTTATATGCACGATCACCAGTCTTGCCGTTTAGCCCGGTAATATCACATAACAAGTCATATAAGGGGACAAGTGCGAACGCAAAGCAAAACATCCCAACTACCATTAGAACAAGTTTGCTTACTGTTTTCGTATTGCGTTTTTCCATTTCCTAGGAGTGCACCTCGCTATCATCAAAAACGGGCGGCTCGGTAAAGGTGTGATAAGGCGCAGGGGAGGCGATTGTCCACTCCAGCCCATGAGCGCCTTCCCAGACCCGATCGCTGGCGGGCTGGCCACTTTTAATTGCCTTAATAATCACATATAGAAAAAACACTTGTGAGAATCCAAACAGGAAAGCACCTACACTGGAAATCATATTAAAGTCGGCAAACTGCATAGCGTAATCAGGTACGCGTCTTGGCATTCCGGCCAAACCGGAAAAATGCTGCGGGAAGAAGGTTACGTTTACCCCGATAAAGGACAACCAGAAATGTATCTTTCCCAGCGACTCATCATACATTCGGCCACACCATTTCGGTAACCAGTAATACACAGCAGCAATAATGGAAAATAAAGCGCCAGGCACCAACACATAATGAAAATGTGCCACGACAAAGTATGTATCGTGATATTGGTAATCCGCAGGTGTAATCGCCAGCATCAGACCGGAAAAACCACCTATAGTGAACAAAATGACAAACGCAATCGAAAACAACATCGGTGTTTCAAAAGTCATGGAGCCCTGCCACATTGTTGACACCCAGTTAAAAACCTTCACACCCGTAGGCACAGCAATAATCATGGTTGCGTACATGAAAAACAGTTGTCCTGCCAGCGGCATGCCTACAGTAAACATATGATGGGCCCACACAATGAAAGACAGAAATGCAATCGAGCTGGTGGCATACACCATAGAGTCATAACCAAACAGCCGCTTTCTTGCGAATGTAGGGATAATCTGGGAAACAACACCGAAGGCAGGCAATATCATTATGTAAACTTCGGGGTGACCAAAGAACCAGAAAATATGCTGGAACATAACCGGGTCCCCGCCCCCTGCTGCATTGAAAAATGAGGTTCCAAAATGGATGTCGAACAACATCATGGTAACCACCCCGGCCAGAACCGGCATCACGGCCAACAATAAATAGGCAGTAATAAGCCACGTCCATACGAACAGGGGCATTTTCATGAGGGTCATTCCAGGTGCCCGCATGTTTAGAATTGTCGCAATTATATTTATTGAACCCATAATCGAGGAAGCCCCCATTATGTGAACCGCAAATATAAAGAAGGTTACCGAATCGGGGGCATACGTTGTGGAAAGCGGCGCATAAAAAGTCCATCCAAAATTCGGACCCCCGCCCGGCATAAACAGCGTGGAAATAATCATGGTGAAGGCGAAGGGCAGGATCCAGAAGGACAGATTATTCATGCGGGGCAAAGCCATATCGGGCGCGCCCACCATCAATGGCACCATCCAGTTTGCCAAGCCTACAAAAGCCGGCATGATGGCACCAAACACCATGATCAAACCGTGATTTGTTGTCATCTGATTGAAAAATTCAGGCTCAATAAATTGCAGGCCCGGTTGAAATAACTCGGTGCGGATAATCAGTGCCAATACACCACCGATCAGGAACATGGAAAAACTGAACCAAAGGTACAGGGTCCCAATATCTTTGTGGTTGGTAGTAAACAACCAGCGTTTTAATCCGGTATTTACGGGGCCGTGGTGGTGGGCATCATGTGAACTTTCCAGAACTGCGTTCATGTGAACCCCCTATGGTGCCGAAAACAGATTAATGACATCTCTTGGCTGAGTAATGTCGTCAGTATTATTACCCCAGGCATGGCGTTCGTAATGCACAACAGCCGCCAATTGAGCAGCATCGAGTTGTTTGCCAAAGGCGGCCATGGACGTTCCCGGCACTCCTTCGTACACCAATCGCAAATGTTCGTCGCGAGCACCAACAGCTACGCTGGACCCGGCCAGACCAGGAAATACCGGAGGCACACCCTTGCCATCCAGCTGATGGCAGGAAGCACAGAAACTTGCGTATACTTTTTCTCCCTCAAGCATCAGCTCATCTGCGGAAAAGGTTTTACTTAATGCTTCTATCCGAGCGGATTCAGCAGCCACTTGTTTCAGGTACCATGCGTCATAATCAGCCTCTGGCATCGCTTCAACCACAATCGGCATAAAGCCGTGGTCCTTTCCGCACAGCTCGGTACATTGCCCCCGGTATGTGCCAGGTTCATTAACCAGTGTCCACAAATCGTTCAGCATTCCAGGTACCGCGTCACGCTTAATGCCAAAATCAGGCACCCACCAGGCATGAATCACGTCTTCTGATGTGATTAAAAACCGTACCTTTCGATTAGTCGGAATACGCAACACATTATCTACTTCAAGCAAGTAATGCTCTCCCTTTGCTTCCTTGTTGTAAATCTGGTCCTTTGGAGTAGACATGTTGCTAAAAAAGCTAAACGTGGAATTAAGGTCTTCATCGAGATACTTGTACTGCCATTTCCACTGATAAGCGCGCACCTCAATGCTAAGCTCTTCACCGCCCGTGTCGTACATCTCAATCAGGGTTCCGGTAGCAGGGATTGCCAGCGCAATCAATATCGCCATGGGGATAATCGTCCAGGCAAACTCCAGTTTCAGGCTATCGTGAAAAGTTGCCGGTATTGCACCACGACTTTTACGATGCAAAAGCATGGAAATGAACATGGCGCTAAACACGACTGTGCCAATAATCACACATACCCACAACATGATCATATGCAAATCATATACCGCTTTGCTTATGTCAGTTACACCGGTTCGCATGTTCAGTTCATCTGCGCCTAGCGACCAGGTTGCGGCCAGGGACACGCACACTGCTGCATTCCGGAAAAGTTGTGCTTTGTTCAGCATGAAATTGATCTCTCTCAAATCCTGTTAATTTTCTACTATATTACACCCTGGCCAATCCTACGCCCCGGTTTGTTGCCTGCCGTTTCTATCCAACTATCTTGATGGACCCACTTCTTTGAGCCCGCTTCCCGGAGTTGAGTCGTGCCATACCCGGGCATGAACAGTTTCATGTCTGTCTTTTGTAACGGTTCTGCACGGGCGCTGTCAAAAAGACAAGTGGTTTCAGAGCTCGGCTATAGTCAGGCCCATATTCGAATCAGCTTGTTTAAAAAACCACAAACAAGCCCAAAAAGCCCCGGCTCAAACGGTGGCGCATTATATCAGCGTAAGCTGATTACACAATTAATTCAAAATTCACGGCTTAGGTAATTTCACTTAGTCGGGTTGTAGCATGCAAGACGGGCTGCGTGCCCGCGTTATTTTGTAGAGCCTGGTATGCGCAATTTTTGTATCACCGCCGCACTATCAGGGCGTAATCCACGCCAGATTAGAAAGGCTTCTGCAGCCTGTTCGACCAGCATTCCAAGCCCGTCAGATGTTTCTTGCGCCCCTTGTAGCCGTGCATACTCACAAAATTTGGTTTTGCCATCACGCTGATAGCTTAGATCATAACAAAAGGCACCACGACATACGTTTGGAATGTGTAAGGACTCTCCAGCCACACCGGCAGAGGTTGCATTGATAACAAGGTCGTATGTGGCACCACAATCCTCCAGCGGCAATACCGTGATACTGCTCGCCCGCGTTGGCAGTTGAAAGCTAATATCCTGCGCGAGTGCGCGCGCCCTGGCGACAGTGCGGTTAGCAAGAACCACGTTTGCTCCTGCTTGTAAAATGGGTGCCACAATGCCTCTGCTTGCGCCGCCCGCACCAAGGATAAGGGTTTTCATGCCAACGAGGTTCAAGGCAATATTATGCTCAAGATCATGCAACAATCCTGAGCCATCAGTGTTGTGGCCCTTAAGCAGACTGGGTTGTGCGGGATCAATTGTCCCATCAGGTTTTTCTCGTGGCGACCATGTGATGGTATTCACCGCTCCAGCTATTTGCGCTTCGGGAGAAGTTTCAGTTACCCATTGCGCTGCCAGTTCTTTAAAGGGCAAAGTTATATTTAAGCCGCTGCCACCTTCGTCAAAGAACAGTTGCAGCGATTTCGTAAATGACGCAAAAGAGGATTGGGCAACTAGAATTCGCCCGTACTCTATCTTTTCGCCAGTCTGCGCCGCGAACAACTGGTGAATTTGGGGAGAGAGACTATGCGCCACCGGGTTGCCAACCACTGCATATCTACCCGTTCTGTGCGTTTTGTCAATCACCGCAAGTAGCCCTCACAACTTTGAGGCTGCGTGCATCTGAAATGCGGCTCGCGCCCCTGCGACTCAGCTCGCCAGACAGGTAATAATCCACACGATCGCCAAATATCATGCGCGCCCTTAACGCTGTATGCGCAGGAATTCGACCGGAAATATTTGCCGATGTAGAAACGATTGGGTGTCCAACACGCGCACATAGGTTACGTGCCTGTTCATGGCCCGGAACCCGTACTGCTATGCTGTCCCTGCCCCCGCTAACAGCGCCCGGGTACGAGTAATCCGGAACTATCCATGTGTGTGCACCTGGCCAGCTTGTTTCAATGAGAAGACGGGTTTCTTCAGAAAGCAAAGCCAGCTGGCTTGCGAACATTTTCGCGTCGGCTCCAATAAGTATAAGGCCCTGGTCTTCTCTGCGATTTTTGATCTCCAGCAATCGATCCACAGCATTCGGGTTAAAAGGGTTGCAAGCAAGCCCCCAAACGCCCTCCGTCGCATGGGCAACAATTCCGCCAGCTCCTATCCAGAATGCCGCTCTGTGCACCGAGAACCAGTCCGGGTTTTGCATGCTAGATGCGCTCTTGCAGTTGGTCATTTTGTACACTTACTTTTTGCGCAGTTTGCGCCCGTTCTGCGATTAGTCTTCCACGCAAATCCGCATCTGAAATAGCCAGCATTTGCGCAGCAAGATACGCTGCATTTTTTGCTCCGGCCTTGCCTATTGCAACTGTCGCCACAGGAATGCCTCCCGGCATTTGCACCGTTGCCAACATCGCATCCATTCCACCAAGCCCTCCGGCATCCAATGGCACCCCGATAACGGGTGACAAAGTATGCGCAGCAACCGCACCAGCCAGATGCGCCGCAAGGCCTGCTCCACAAATAAATACACCACAGCCACGCTCCCCGGCTTCTTCGACATATGCAGCCGTAGCTTCCGGCGTTCTGTGCGCCGACAATATTCGTACTTCGTAATCCAGTTCCAGGGCTTTAAGCACATCAACAGAATTCGCCATTATCTGCCAGTCTGATTCCGATCCCATTAATACTGCGACCCACGCCATATCCACCCATCCCTGTAATTGTTGCAAGAGGCTCGGATTATAAACAAACTCACATTACACGCACATATCCACCAGAACATGCCCGCACATATCCCTGCAATTCCAGACTGAGCAGCGTTTCCATCAACACAGGAATAGTGCTCGCGGTTCGTGTAACCAGCTGGTCCAATCCTGTTACCCGAAACTCTACCTGTTCCAAAAGCCGACGCTCTGACGCACTTAACCCGCAAAGCCCGGTCTTTGTGGGGCCTGCACGCTTTTGATCAGACACCCCCAAACAGGCCAGTACGTCTTCATACCCTTCTATCAGGGCAGCACCCTGTTTTATGAGCCGGTGACACCCGGTAAACCTGGGATCCCTTACCATTCCTGGCGCAACCAGAACGTCCCGACCCTGCTCAAGCGCAAGTCTGGCAGTAATCAATGACCCGCTTTTCGCCGTCGCCTCAATAACAATTACGCAAACACACAAGCCGCTGACAATTCGGTTTCGCGCCGGAAAGTTGTGCTTCAAGGGAGCAACAATCGGAAGAAATTCACTGATTACAGCGCCACCACTTTGCAGGATTTGGCGATAAAGATAGCCATTACTTTTGGGATAAATGTTCTGGTGGCCACTCCCAAGCACCGCAGATGTCTTGCAGCTGTTTGTGCCTGCTCCCGACTTTAATGCGCCCCGGTGTGCTGCCGCATCTATCCCCAAAGCCAGCCCGCTAATGATTTCAAAACCAAAGTCCGCGAGTTTCAAGCACAGCTCTTCGGTAAATTCCCGGCTGGATAAAAGCGCTCTGCGACTGCCCACCACCGCTATTCTTCCTGCACTTTGATTTTTAACAGCGTGCACATCTATCGGCTTGTCCGTTTCAGCAGCTAAACCGCTTTTAGATGAAGCTTCCAAGAATAAGGCAAGGGGGGGATCGGGAATGCTTTTTAGACTGTCCGGGTAAGCGGCATCTCGAAATGTAACTACGATTAGGCCGCGTTGTATGATCAGTGTGTGGCAGTACAGGGCCTGCCTGCGCAGCTTGTGCTTGAATTGCGCATCACCTAACTGTTGCTTTAGGACCTGTAAGGTGCCGTCTGCGGCACGCGGATCCCAATCTCCGGAAATCAACATCTGTAAGCAGGCAGCAAAAGAACCGACCGCGTTTACCGTGCTTAGTATGCACGAGCGACCCTTACGCTGTTGGCTTGCGGGTAAGAGCAGCAAGGTACACAGAGCTGTCAGTTCGCTCTCTTCCAGTTAAAGCCTCCGACGCGACAAATCCAATTTGAAGCTGCGGATTAAACTAAAACCAAAAGCACCAGTCTGTAATACTTTGCCTGGCAGAGCGTGCGTTATCTGCTTGTGTGTACTAGTTGCCCAAGGCAATTATCCTTGAGCCTTTCAAGATTTCAACGCTGCACGAGGACGAAATTCCTATGGGTTGTGGACCAGATCATCCACTCGTAAGGGTCGATCCGCAGACATAACCAGACCATAGGACATTTTTTCGAATACTCTGAAAACCATCAACAGGCCCGCTCTTTCGGAAGGCAGTTCAATAATTTCATTCGCTATTCTATCCCGCGCCTTAGCGCCACGTTTATAGATTGCGAGCACATTACCAACTTCCAGGCCCTCACGGATTCCGCGGTTAATAACTACAACATCATACTGGCCAATCTGCGTGACTCCACTGAATACCGATATCAGCTGCCCGTCAATTTTCACATCCGGAGCGCTGGGATAGAAAGTGGAATTAACGCTACGCTCCTCCGTTGGCAAAACACGGTCACCAATCTGCACCTCTACCCGGGTGCTGGCAACGTTAAAGGTACTTATGTCTCCTTCACGTGAGGTGACCCGGCCAAGGCCGACGTAGGTTGCTTCCTGTCCGAGAACCTCATCGGTAACCGGGTCCACATAAACAGGACCGGTACGCACAAAGTTGTAAGCCGAGCTGTCTTGTAACACCCCGCGAACATATAACGAATCTCCAGCGCCAAGTACCAGCCGCTCGCTGGCTCCCTGCACGACATAGGGTGTTGCCTCCAAACTGCCCACCTCGACTACCCTGTTTTGAACGATGAAACCCTGAATGGCTTCAAGATCTATCGCCGGAATAGCAGTTTCTAGCGGAGTGGATCTGATTTTGGGTTTTAGTTTTTCACCACTACCCGACCCGGGGGACATCTGGAATGTGCGAGCACCATCACCACGATCCACTGTGAGTGCTGGTTGACCATCAATGTATACCAGGTTGATGGTATCGCCAGGGTAAATTAGATGCGGGTTATCTATCTGCGGGTTAACCCGCCACAATTCAGGCCACAACCATGGTTTGTCCAGAAAAACACCGCTGATATCCCACAAAGTATCCCCTTTAACCACGGAATAGGAAGAAGGATGTCCGGGTTTAAGGTGGCTTTCAAGGTTAACAGTCGTTTGTGCCTGCGCAAGTGCCGCGACAAAAAAAGCACAAACAAAAAGAGACAGCGATTTCCTCATGTTACAAATCCTTCTATTATGTGGCTATCAGCACGACCGTGTGTATCCGGCACGGCCTAAATCCCAAACTTTCTTTATAGGAATCCTAATCTTAGCAGCACAATTTACACCAATGCTAGAAATAGATTACAGCTAAAATGGCCATACTAAACATACTTGAATATCCTGATCCCCGGCTTCGCAACAAAGCGAGACCTGTTGAACATTTTGACAATGGCCTGCGAACCCTGGTGGATAACATGTTCGACACCATGTACGCCGCCCCCGGTATTGGACTGGCGGCCAGCCAGGTAAACATTCACAGGCGTATTATCGTCATCGATATCTCCGAAAAATGTGATGAACCCCGAGTTTTTATCAACCCGACACTTTCCCTGGGCTCTGGAACTCTTGAAACAGACGAAGGTTGTCTTTCGGTACCGGGCATTTACGAAACCGTATCCAGGGCAGAAAATATCGTGGTTAACGCTTTTGACCAACATGGAAAACCCTTTGAGCTGGCTACCCAGGGCTTGCTCGCCGTATGCATTCAGCATGAGTGCGATCATTTGTTGGGGAAAATGTTCGTTGATTACCTGTCACGCATCAAACAGCAACGAATTCGGCAAAAATTGTCGAAACTCAAACGCCAGCGGGCTCAGGATTAGGCGCTGGACGTGATGCAAACGCCTCTTCGCCTTGGTTTTGCCGGTACCCCGGAGTTTGCGGCCAACATTCTCAATGGTTTGCTCAGCGCAGGGTATCAACCACTAATTGTGCTTACACAACCGGATCGCGCGAAAGGACGTGGTAAAAAAATGGCGCGCAGCGCAGTAAAACAACTTGCTACCGAGTTCGAGCTGAATATCGTTCAGCCGCAAAAGCTGAAGGGCCCTGAAGGAGAATTTGCCTCTAATTTACTGAAATCGCTTAACCTGGACATACTGGTTGTGGCTGCCTATGGGCTTATTCTGCCTGAACAAATTCTCAAGCTACCAAAATACGGATGTTTGAATGTTCACGCATCATTACTGCCCAAATGGCGAGGTGCAGCACCAATCGAACGTTCGATCATGAATGGAGACGCGGTGTCGGGTGTGTCTATCATGTGCATGGACGAGGGCATGGATACTGGCCCGGTTTATGCTTCATCCAGCGTCGAGCTCGATGACAGGGAGACTGGAGACTCGTTACATCAGAAACTGGCTGAAGTGGGCACTTCGGCTACGCTTCAATGTTTAAGAGACATAGAGACGCTTTTACCCGTGCCACAGGACAGTTCTCTTGCTACCTATGCTCCGAAACTCACCTCTGCGGATTCGCTGATTGACTGGTATCAACCAGCACTGGATCTGGAAAGAAAAATTCGGGCACTTTTTACCAGACAACCCGCATACAGCTTTATTGGTGGTGAACGTATTCGAATTCTTTCTGCAAACATGGTTTCTCAAGATCAGTTGCAACAGGGGCGAGCAAAGCCCCTGGCCGGCACAATTCTTGAGGCAAATAAATCGGGCTGCAAGGTGGTGACCGGAGATGGAGTGCTAAGAATTCTCAGCGTGCAACTCGCCAGAGGCAAAGGAAATGTCATGCCTTTTAGTGCCGCTTTGAATGGTTATCCTGGTTTGTTTATCGGAAGGCGCTTCGAAAATGACAGATAAATCAAAATCCCATTCTAATCCAGAGCCCTCCAACCCTCGCCTGGTAGCCGTTAATACCTTGAAAAGAATTAGTTCCGGCAGTGGCTCGCTGGACCAGCTGCTTGCTTCTGATCGACTGGAAAGTGAAACCCGCCCGCTTGTTTATGAGATGGTTTATGGCGTGTTAAGACACTATTTTTCACTATGCGCTATGGTTGATCACCACTTGCAATCACCCCTAAGGAAGAAAGATCGCGATGTTTACTGTGTGTTGCTGCTGGGCGCCTATCAGCTAAAACATATGCGTATTCCAGCATACGCCGCTGTAAACGAAAGCGTTATGCTCAGCAAGTCGCTGCGTAAACCCTGGGCCAGGGCCATGATTAACGCAATTCTGAGAAATATTGCCCGGGAGCTCGACGGCGATAAACCCGATAAAAAGAAAACGCCTGCGCACCAAAAGCCCGCTGATGAAGCGCATTACGACCATCCCACATGGATGATAGTTCGTTTTCAGAATGCCTATCCGCAACACTGGGAAGAAATTCTGCGTATAAACAATACCCGCGCACCCCTTGCCTTGCGAGTGAACTTATCCAGGATCTGCCGGGACAGCTACCTCAAACTACTGTTGGATGCAGGGCACGCTGCTCATTCAGGCAGCTCCAGGGCTGCCATTACTCTTGATGCAGCAAGCAATGTCCAAAACCTTCCGGGATGGGATGATGGTTATGTCTCCGTGCAGGACGAGGGTGCCCAACAACTATCCACGCTGATAAGTCTTAATCCTGGAACCAGGATACTGGATGCATGTGCTGCACCGGGCGGAAAAAGTTTGCTGGTGCTGGAGCAAAACCCGGGAGTTTGCCTCACAGCGCTTGATGTAGATCCGAAACGATTAGCCCGCATCACTGAAGAGAGCAAACGTCTAAACCTGCCTTCTCCTCTCCTGCTAAGTGGCGATGCCACTACCAATGACTGGAGAGAAGATAGCTCCGCCTATGACTACATAATTATCGATGCGCCATGCAGCGGGTCAGGCACAATTCGCCGTCATCCGGATATTAAGCTGCTAAAGCAGGACGAGGACATCTACAAATTCGCTGAATTGCAGTTACAATTACTGCAAAACTTGTGGGCTACCTTGTCTGAGGGTGGTACTTTGTTGTACGCAACCTGTTCTATTTTTCCGGAAGAGAACGATTTGGTGATAAAGACATTTCTTGCGCACACAGATAATGCCAGTGCCTGCCCCGTTGATCTGGATACCGGTCATGAAACTCTATTTGGTTATCAGCTATTACCTCAGGAAGACGGCCATGATGGCTTCTATTTCTCGCTTCTGAAAAAACAACAATCATGAAAATACTAATACTGGGTGCCGGTTCTGTAGGAAGCACACTGGCAGAACATTTTGTAAGCGAATCCTTCGATATCACCCTGGTAGATACTGATCCAAAACGTTTGCAGGAGCTCGCCGACAGGCTGGATATACAGACTATTCGCGGCCAGGCTTCTCATCCAAACGTATTACGCCGTGCGGGCGCAGATGACGCCGACATGTTAATTGCCGTAACCGACAAAGATGAAGTAAATATGGTGGCCTGCCAGGTATGCTACTCGCTATTCAGAACGCCCAAAAAACTGGCTCGCATACGATCCTCTTCCTACCTTGATGATGCGGGGTTTTTTAACAAAGACCATATGCCAATCGATGTACTGATTAACCCGGAGCAAGTAGTAACAAACCAGATCCAGCAACTGCTGGAGCACCCGGGGGCATTACAAGTACTGGATTTCGCTAACGGGCGCGTACAGTTGGTTGCCGTGAAAGCATACTACGGCGGACCACTGATCGGTCAGGAGATAAAAACCCTGCGTGAACACATGCCGGATATCGACACCTGGGTGGCCGCAATATTTCGGCGAGGCCGGTCAATCGTTCCCGAATCTACCACCATTATAGAAGCGGATGACGAAGTGTTTTTTATTGCTGCAGCAGAACATATTAATGCTGTCACAAGAGAATTACGCAGGGTGGAGCGCCCACACAAGCGGATAATCATTGCTGGAGGAGGCCATATTGGCGAACGGTTGGCCAAGGCGGTTGAACACACCTACTCGGTAAAAGTAATTGAGCACAACGCTGAACGATGTGAGCTGCTAGCTGAATCCCTCGACAATGCCGTAGTTTTGCTTGGAGATGCAACTGACAAGGAATTATTACTGGAAGAGAACATTGAGCATACGGATGTTTTTTGCGCCCTAACCAATGATGACGAAGTAAATATATTGTCTTCCTTGTTGGCAAAGCGTCTGGGTGTGCGGCAAGTAATGACCCTTATCAATAAACCGGCTTACGTGGATCTAGTACAGGGCGGAGACATTGACATTGCTATCTCTCCACAGCTGGCAACCACCAGCTCGCTGCTTAATTACGTGCGCAGAGCGGACGTAGCACAGGTACACAGCCTGAGACGAGGGGCTGCGGAAGCGATGGAAGCAATTGCCCATGGAAGCGCAAAGGAATCCAAAGTCGTGGGGCGCCGCATAGCCGATATTGATTTACCTCCCGGAACAACAATTGGGGCTCTGGTGCGAGACGATAAAGTGCTAATTGCACAAAAGGATATTGTCGTAGAGACCGACGATCACGTAATACTGTTTTTGCTCGATCGGCGCCGGGTGGCGTCCATTGAAAAGTTGTTTCAGGTTGGTTTCAGTTTTTTCTAGTTTGCATGTTGAAACAGGGCGGCAATAGTTAATGCACTTTCGAAGCGTTCTACGCATTATTGGCATCCTTCTCATGCTTTTCAGCACAATTCTGCTATTTCCATCCCTGGTCGCATGGTTATATTCAGAGCCCGGCATCCAAACCTTTGTCATCTCTGCGCTGATAACGCTCCTTGTCGGTGCTGCTATGTTTTTAGCCGGAAGATCTGCCGGGGAATTACGCACCCGCGATGGTTTTATGATCACGGTCATGTTCTATTTTGGTATAGGCATATTTGGCGCACTGCCTTTTTATTTTTCGTCTGATATAGATGTTGGGTTCACAGAAGCTTCCTTCGAATCCTTTTCCGGGCTTACTACTACTGGCGCAACAATACTTACCTCTTTGGACGATCTTCCGCATGCGCAGCTATTTTATCGCCACTTGCTTCAGTGGTTAGGAGGCATGGGAATTATTGTGCTTGCAGTGGCAGTACTTCCCATGCTGGGCGTAGGCGGCATGCAGCTTTACCGGGCTGAGTCGCCCGGGCCGGTTAAGGACAGTAAGCTAAAACCAAGAATTACCGAAACAGCAAAAGCGCTCTGGTATATTTATCTTACCTTGACCATCTCGTGTGCAGCAGCATACTGGTTTGCAGGCATGTCGGTATTTGATGCTATTTGTCATAGTTTTTCTACCGTCGCCATTGGTGGTTTTTCCACACACGACGCAAGCATGGGTTATTTTGACAGCGTATGGGTAGAATCGGTGGCAATTGTATTCATGATAATCTCCGGAATTAATTTTGGACTGCACTTTGTCGTCTGGAACCGCCGCAGCCTTTTTCCATACTTTAGAGACCTGGAAGTACGTCTTTACTTGCTGGCTCTGGTAGGACTCTGTTTTATAGTTTGTCTGGTGCTGATTAATGAAGCGGGCACCACAACGGATCACCCGGTGCGTGAGGGTATATTCCAGGTGGTGTCAATCGCGACTACCACCGGCTTTACTACAACAAACTTTAGTGTGTGGCCTTCTCTACTACCGATACTCCTCCTCCTCGCGGCATTTGCCGGAGGGTGCGCTGGTTCAACTGCGGGCGGGATTAAAATGGTGCGGGTATTATTGCTCTACTTACAGGGCGTGAGAGAGTTACGTCGCCTGATTCACCCTAACGGTATTTTTCCACTAAAGCTGGGAAAACAGGTAGTGCCCAACAAGGTTGTTGAGTCTGTCTGGTCATTTTTTTCCGCCTACGTAATAATTTTCCTGCTACTGGTATGCATTCTTATGGGCATTTCAAGCATGGATTTTACTACCGCTTTTTCTGCTGTGGGCGCAAGCCTGAATAACCTGGGCCCCGGTCTGGGAGACGTGGCACTAAATTATGCCTCGCTCACCGAGCCAACCCAATGGCTGCTAATGTTGGCAATGGTGCTCGGCAGATTGGAGATTTTTACTCTGCTGGTTGTGCTTACTCCCGCATTCTGGCGTCACTAGCTTGCTCTAACGATACCGGTCGGTATCCTTGTCTGGTGCCTGTTTAAATCGCTTGTATTCCCATTGGTACTGGTCTGGCTGCTGAGACACTATTTCTTCGATACGTGAATTGATTGCCAGCAAACACTGAGCCTCATCAGCTGTATAAAGCCCATCGTGTGCTTCGGTAAAACGTATCTGGAATCCTCGATACTCCGGCAAACGCAGAGAATGCCCAAACACCACGCGCGCCCCGGTTCTTTGAATCAAACGGTAGGCAAGTGTCATGGTTAACGCCGGCACCCCAAAAAAAGGTACGTATAAGCCAGACTTTCTTTTTGGAACCTGGTCCGGTAGCAAGCCGACAACCCTTCCCTGTTTTAGCGCCTGATATAATTTTCTCAAGCCCCAGGTGTTGGCGGGAAAAAGTTCGATCCCGCTTTTGTTTCTCAATTTTTGTAATGCTGTATCCAGGCCCTTTATCTTTGCAGGTTCATACATCACCACAGGGTTATGACGCGCACTGACATAATTGTTTATCAGTTCCCAGTTACCATAGTGGGGAATAAGTAACAGTACGCCAACCCCATCATGTATATCCAGCAGAGCAGCACCTTTCACCGATTCGATATAGCGGTTTGCTCGCCTGCCGCCTTTGCCAAAAACCACACCAGCTTCCATCACGAGTTGCCCCGTGGACCGTAAACTGGAAAGCGCCAGATTATTCCTTTCCGAATTACTGAGCGCTGGAAAGCACAATTTCAGGTTTACCAGCGTAACCTGTTTCATCCGCGTATTAAGGTAATAGAAGAGATCTCCAAGCCGTTTACCGCTCCATTGCAATGCAGGCAATGGTATGAAGCTGAGAAACCACACAGTAAATTCCAGCGCGCCGCCCAATATCCCCGCCTGCAGCTTTGCCCATATTTTTTTCATTCTTCAACCAGCCTTCTTGCCACATTTCCTGACGCGCAGGCAGTATGCCGAAAGCAACCGAAAACATGGTCATTAACCATGCCTGCGCTTTGCATGAATGCGTAACAGATGGTGGGACCAACAAACTTAAATCCTGCCTGTTTAAGGGCCTTGGACATAGATACAGATTCCTGCGTATACGCAGGAACCTCGCTTCCGGTTACCCAGCGATTTTGCTGGGGTATTCCGCCCGTGAACGACCATAAATACTCAACAACATCCTGATCGCCTGCAAGCGCTTTATACAGGCGAGCATTATGGATACAGGCTTCCAGTTTCCCGCGGTGCCGGATGATACTACTTTCCTTGAGCAAGCCATCGATGTACGCGGCGTCGGTTCTTGCAAGCTCTGCGGGATTCAGATTAAACATTAATTCCCTGAAGCGTTTTCTCTTTCGCAAAACCGTTATCCAGCTCAGGCCTGCTTGCATGCCTTCCATAACCAACAGCTCAAATAACCCGTCCGCATCCATCAGTGGCACTCCCCACTCTTCATCATGATACCGGGTATAAAGTGAGTCGCTTCCACACCAGGTGCAACGTTGCTTTTTGACCATAAGCCGGAATTGTTCCAAACTGCAAACTCATAGTGTAACCAAAGTTTAAGGAAGATAAGACTCAATGACACTGGTACTTCTGGATCGGGATGGCGTTATCAATTTCGATTCAGACAACTACATATGTTCTCCAGCACAATTTGATCCGATACCAGGCAGCATCGAAGCAATTGCACGGCTCGTTACGGCCGGGTTTCAAGTTGCCGTGTGCAGCAATCAATCTGGTCTGGCCCGCGGCCTTTTTACCGAGAGCGTACTCTCGGAAATTCACGCAAAGATGGACTATTTGTTAAGACAGCACAGCGTCGCGTTGAGCGCCATCTACTACTGCCCTCATCTACCAACGGATAATTGCGAGTGTCGCAAACCGGCACCGGGAATGCTTTTGCGGGCGCTCACTGATTTTTCCAGTCCTGCAGATAAAACCTGGTTCATCGGAGATTCTGTCCGGGATATGCAAGCTGCCCTGGTAGCCGGTTGCAAGCCGATACTGGTACGCACTGGTAATGGCACCGCCCACGAGGAAGCGGTAAAAAGGCTAGGTGTTAATAATATCCACAACAATCTGAATGATGCTGTATTCACCCTGATGGGCCAGGCCGACTAACCATAAAAAGCCTTGTACTATATATCCAGGTTAACAACACTTAAGGCATTCGATTCAATAAATTCCCTGCGTGGCTCAACCATGTCTCCCATGAGGGTGGTGAACATCTGGTCGGAGGCGATAGCATCTTCAATGGTTACCCGTAACATTCTTCTCACCTCCGGGTCCATCGTGGTTTCCCAGAGCTGCGATGGATTCATCTCGCCCAAGCCCTTGTATCGCTGGATATCCATCCCTTTGCGCGCTTCCTTAATCAGCCATTCCAGAATTGCCTTGAAGCTGGATACCTCAAGAGTACGCTCACCTCTGCGAACATAGGCACCATCTTCCATCAGGCCTACCAGCTGTGCACCCATGGTTGTTATCGTGGCGTAATCTGTTGATATGAAAAAATCCCGCTCAAACAGGACAGCCTGGGACACGCCCTTTCTGAACATTCTTATTAAGGGGCAGTAGATGTGGTGTTCTGCATCATATTGAAGCTCTGCTTCAAATGATTCTTCAATTTCCAACGCATTCAATTGATTCGCCAACTGGTCTGTCCATTCCTGGGTAAACTGCTCATCACGGAGCTGGCTAATTTCTATAGCGGGTAGCTCCATCAAGGTCTGGGTTACTACGGTCGGGTAAATGCGGGACAGGGCATCCAGCCTCCCTAACACTTTGGAATAGTCGCGCAACAAGGCCTCCAAAGACTCCCCTGATATGCCAGGCGCCTGTGGATTTACATGTAGTGATGCATCATCCAGCGCTATGTTTAGAAAATGCTCTTCGAGCTCTTCATCATCCTTAACATAAGTTTCACGTTTGCCCTTTTTTATTTTGTAAAGTGGCGGTTGAGCGATATACAGATACCCGCTTTCTATCAGCTCTGGCATTTGCCGGAAAAAGAAGGTGAGCAACAAGGTGCGTATGTGCGACCCATCTACATCCGCATCAGTCATTATAATAACGTTATGGTAGCGTAGCTTAAGCAGGTTAAATTCGGTTCTTCCAATACCGCACCCAAGCGCTGTAACCAGGGTGCCAATTTCCTGAGAAGATATCATTTTGTCGAACCTGGCTTTTTCAACATTAAGAATTTTACCTTTTAGCGGTAATATGGCTTGTGTACGCCTGTCTCGTCCCTGTTTGGCGGAGCCACCAGCGGAATCGCCCTCCACAAGGTACAATTCAGATAGTGCCGGATCCTTTTCCTGGCAATCTGCCAGTTTCCCGGGCAGGCCCGCGATATCCAGCGCTCCTTTTCGCCGCGTCATCTCCCGGGCTTTGCGTGCGGCCTCCCTCGCCCGAGCCGCATCGATCATTTTGGTAACCAGATTCTTGGCATCCTGAGGATGTTCATCCAGGTATTGTGTCAAATGTTTACCAAACTCCTGCTCTACAGCCGCTTTTACTTCGCTGGATACGAGCTTGTCTTTTGTCTGGGACGAAAACTTCGGGTCTGGAACTTTTACAGACACCACCGCCGTTAGCCCTTCTCGAGCATCATCTCCCGTCGTATTCACCTGTACCTTTTTGAGCAGGCCTTCACGTTCGATATAATTGTTTAGTGTGCGCGTTAATGCGCCCCTGAAGCCCGCAAGATGTGCGCCTCCATCTCCCTGGGGTATGTTGTTGGTGTAGGGAAAAACCTGCTCCTGAAACCCGTCGTTCCACTGCATGGCGATTTCTACAGTGATATCATCACTTTCTCTCTCTGCGACAAACCAGAAAACTTCATTTAGTGTGTTTTTGTTCTTGTTAAGAAAAGCCACGAACGCCTTAAGTCCACCCTCGTATTTGAAATTTTCTTCTTTTCCGCTTCTTTCGTCCGTCAATCGAATTTTCACGCCAGAGTTAAGAAAAGCGAGTTCTCGTATGCGTTTTAACAGGATTTCATAGTGAAACTCTATGTTTCCAAACGTTTCTTTCGACGGTGTAAAACGGCATTCGGTGCCCGTTGCGCTGGTTTCACCAATTTGTTCCATGGGGCCTGTAGGTTCGCCATGCACATAGGTTTGTTCATGCACGTGTCCATCTCTGCGCACCGTGAGTCTCAGGTGGGAAGAAAGTGCATTTACTACTGAAATGCCCACCCCGTGCAATCCTCCGGACACTTTATAGCTGTTGTCATCAAATTTTCCGCCTGCATGCAGGGTACACATTATGACTTCTGCTGCTGAAACACCTTCTTCGGTGTGAATATCAACGGGTATGCCCCGTCCATTGTCCTTTACCGTGACAGATTCTCCTGCATGGATGGTAACCACGATCTCGTCACAGTGCCCGGCCAGCGCCTCATCAATGGAATTATCTACAAGCTCAAACACCATATGATGCAACCCTGTTCCATCATCCGTATCCCCGATGTACATCCCTGGGCGTTTTCTTACCGCATCCAGCCCTTTTAAAACCTTGATACTGCTGGAATCGTACTTGTTTTCTGACATTCACTATTTCCTAATTTCAATTTTAGGCATCGGTTTCACAACAAGTGCCTTGTTCCACGTGGAACGATTTTTGCCGTTCTCCGGAAAATGCGCCTAATAATGCGGGTTCAAGTGTTGACGTAGCGATCACCTGGCAGTTCAGCCCGGACAACAGTGAGAAAAATCTTTCACTATGTTGTGTATCCAGCTCTGCACCTACATCATCAATAAGGAACAGGCTCCTGCGGCCCACCGAGCTCTCCGTAAGTTTTGCCTGAGCCAAACTCATTGCGTGCGCCACCGTTTTCGCCTGACCTCTTGAAAGTTCAGACGCGGCCTCTACCCCCCGCCCGGTAGTAACCCCAATATCCGCTCTATGGGGGCCACACTGTGTCGCGCCATGCGCCAAATCTCTTTCAGTGGATTCCTTAATGGCATCCGCAAAGCTCAATCCGCTCCGCCAACCCGTAGTATACCCTAGATGCAGCTCTAACTCTGCATCCAGAGCCTTTAAAGCCACGTTAAATGGCTCTTTCAAAGTCCCCATATAGACTTCTCTCAGGTTGGTAACCTGATCGGCCAACAAAACCAGCCGGGAGGTCCATGTTTCGAGCTCTTCCCGCGCATTATTTCCGTTCATTTGCCTCAAGAGGGCATTTCGTTGCTTCAATACCTTCTGGTAATCCCTGAGTGTGGGCAAGTATGAAGGTTTCACGTGAAACGCGCCCCAGTCCAAAAATTGCCGCCGCACGCCAGGTCCGGAAAAAAGCAGGTCTGCCGCATTGGGCAATAGAAGCTGAATAGGGAGCAAACCGGCAACTTCCGACAAGCGCTTCTCGGGCTCACCATTAATCTTGAGCTCCGTTCGGTTGTTGGAATGCTTGGATATGGCGGCTGATAGCCGCCCACGATGCTCATCCTGCAAAACCCCGCGAACAACCAGAGCGTCGTTGTCGTGCTTAATCACAGAGGCCGTGCTTCGGGTACGAAAGGAGCGCCCCCTGGAAAGCACATGAACGGCCTCAAGCAGCGCTGTTTTGCCGCTACCATTTGGCCCTACTAACATGTTTAAACCCGCGCTGAGCTCAATCTGGACGCTGGTGAGGTTTCTAAAGCTGGAAACCTCGAGACGTTCGAGGTACATATCGACCTATAAACGCATGGGCATGACAACAAAAATGGAGTCTTCCGAGCCCGGCGCTTCAATCAGGGCGCTACTATTGGCATCAGAAACGCTGATTTTAACGGTGTCCGAACCAAGCACTGAGAGCACATCCTGTAAATAACCCACATTAAATCCTATCTCGATCTCCGGGCCCGAGTATTCAACTGTAAGCACCACCTCTGCCTCGTCCTGCTCGGGATTATTGGCCTGTATTGTTAGTTGGTCATGGGCGAGCAACAAGCGCACGCCACGATATTTCTCGTTAGACAAAATGGCGGCGCGACTAAAAGCATCCTTTAAGGCTACCCGATCGCCCGAGAGCGGCTCTCCGGCGTCCCTGGGGATTACTTTTTCATAATCTGGGAACTTCCCGTCAACCAATTTGCTTGTTAGTGTGTACTCACTATTGCTGACACGTATATGGTTTCTGCTAATGGAAAGGCTAACCTTGCCGTTGTCCTCCGAAATCATTCGCCCTAACTCAAGCACACCTTTTCTGGGCACAATGGCCTGTATTCCTGAACCGCCCGATCCCTTGTTTAGCGTACACATCGCCAGGCGATGCCCATCTGTCGCGACGGCCCGGACAAAATCCGGACTTATTTCTAATAACATGCCGTTTAGAAAGTAACGAACGTCCTGTTGGGCCATCGCAAATGAAGTCTGGTCTATCAGGCGCCTGAAATCAGCCGCCTCTACGTCAAGCTCTACATCCCCTGCAGTGCCTTCTACTCCGGGAAACTCTCCGGCTGGCAACATAGCAAGGGAAAACCGGCTGCGGCCGGACCGAACGATCGCTCTATCGGCGTCTGTTGTTATGCTAACTTCCGCATTTTCCGGTAAAGAGCGCCAGATATCAGCCAGTTTTCTCGCCGGGATGGTCGCTTCTCCTGGTGCCTCTACAACCACACCCTCTGCTACCCTGGCCACCAGCTCCACTTCAAGATCTGTTCCGGTAAGAGAAACGCCGCTCTCGTTTGCTATGACCAGCAAATTTGAAAGTATAGGTAGCGTCTGGCGTCTTTCTACTACTCCCGTTACTAGTTGAAGCGGCCTTAACAATACCTCTCTGGTTGTTTTAAATTGCATTGCTTGCCCTGACGTACCTTGTTGTAAATAGTTGCCCAAACCCTGGACTGGTTTTCCTGTAAGTTTTAAAGCGTTAGCAGTCGATTGAGGTTTCGATAATCTTCCGCAATATCCGGGCTGGTGTCACGCAGTTCCAGAATTTTTCTACAAGCGTGAAGCACGGTTGTGTGGTCGCGCCCACCAAAGGCATCCCCTATCTCTGGCAGTGAGTGGTTAGTCATTTCCTTGGCTATGCTCATAGCCATCTGCCGGGGGCGTGCTATTGACCTGTTTCTTCTTTTTGACAACAAATCGGCGATCTTGATCTTATAGTACTCAGCCACGACGCGCTGTATGTTATCAATGCTTATTTGCCGGTTTTGTACAGCAAAGAGGTCTCTCAATGAAAGCTTTACCTGTTCAATGGTAATGCGTCTGCCAGAAAACCGGGCATTAGCCATAACTCTCTTTAAAGCGCCTTCCAACTCACGAACATTGGATTTGATTCGCTCAGCTATAAAAAACGCTACATCAGAGTCAAGGTCGACATTTTCCAGCTCCGCTTTTTTCATCAAAATGGCAACACGGGTTTCAAGCTCGGGAGGCTCAACACCTACAGTTAAGCCCCATACAAAACGTGATTTAAGTCGCTCTTCCAGACCGTCAATTTCCCTGGGATATCGATCACAGGTGAGCACCATTTGGTGGCCCCGTTCGAGCAGCGCATTAAACACGTGAAAAAATTCTTCCTGCGAGCGAAGCTTGTTTGCGAAGAACTGGATATCATCAATTAGCAGTGCATCTACATTGCGGTAGTACTTCATGAAATCCTGCATGGTCCCATTTTGAAGCGCCTTAACCATGTCTTGCACAAAGCGTTGCGAATGCAAATAAACCACTTTGGCGTTTGGGTTTTTTGCAAGAATCTCCATGCCAACCGCTTGCATCAAGTGTGTCTTGCCCAGACCAACGCCACCATACAACAACAAGGGGTTATAGGACTGCCCAAGGTTTTCGGAAACCTGCATCGCCGCCGCCCTGGCTATCTCGTTAGATTTGCCTTCAACAAAAGAGCCAAAGGTAAAAGCCTTGTTCAGGCCGGTGCCCTCACCACTACCTGCCGAGCCCTGGTGCCCGCTGCGCTTGGGCTGTGGGCTGGTTTCAGGGCTTAAGCTGCCAACGCTCAAAATAACCTCCAGCTGTGGGCCGGAGCCGGCCTCAGCTGTTATCAACGCTTTTATTCTGTCCAGGTAAAGAGACTTTACACGAACCATTACATATTGGTTTGGCGCCATAAGGTGCAATTGCTGGTCATCTTCAGAGGCCTGTAAAGGACGAATCCAGGTGTTGTATTGCTGATAAGACATCTCCTTCTGCAACAGAAGAACACACTTATTCCACACCCCTGCAGACTGTTTGAAGCTGCTACTTAAAACGCCGCCTTTTGCATGGCGCTCGCTCGACCCGTTTTTACCTAGACTCCCTGAATCAGACGCACCAATAGAACTACTTCGTTTCAGTGTCACTGACTAAAATCTCCCACCCAGATTATTCTTATACTTATTCTGCAAGACATTCTACTGACTAAAATCCAAGCTTGCCATGAAGACAAACAATTGTTTTTTATGGTCCGCCCACGACAAAGATACAACATTATTCAATTCAAGCGTTTAGCTAATAAAAAGATGGTTTTGGACAAAATATAAAATTGCCACACCGCAAGGCAAAGTGCACAGAACTTGGTATAAATTGTGGATAACTTCCAAATAAGCACTTCAAAAAATGTATAGCCTTTTTTGTGATAACTACTTCCCGTCTTTATACAGGTTAACCCAAGCTTATTAACAGGTCTGGTTTTCCCTAAATCCCTTGCCTGATGAGCGCCTTATCAATCTATACAAAATTCAGGCTTGCTCAACAAGCAACAACAACAATTTTATATATATAAAACTATTACTATTAAAGGCATTAGTGGTTTAGCTTTATCAACGCTCACTATGTGAGCGGTAAATATTTAACTCCTTTTAATGCGTTGACATAACAGGGGGAGGTACTTACAATCGCGCTCCCTATTTTTTCGATACTGGAAACTCATCGTGAAACGCACATTTCAGCCCAGCGTAATCAAACGCAAGCGCACTCATGGTTTTCGATCACGTATGGCTACCAAAAATGGCCGCAAGATTATTAATGCCCGGCGGGCGAAGGGTCGAAAGCGCATTTGCGTTTAAAGTGCTCGATGCTTTGTGGACGAGCAATCACGCCTGAATTTTCCGAAGAGCAAACGCCTCACAGACAAACACCAGTTTGAAGCAGTATTCAAAAACCCTACATTTCGAACGAGCCGCGGTTCGGTAAGAGCGAAGGTTTCTGTTAATAATTTGGATTATCCCCGTTTAGGAATTATCGTAGCCAAACGTCAGTTTCCGCGCGCGGTGGCACGTAATGCCATTAAGAGGGAAATTAGAGAGAGCTTTAGGCTCCGCAGTGAATTACTTCCCAGCGTAGATATAGTTGTGCAGGTCTTTTCCTTTAAAATTAGAGACCATTTTTCACAATCGCTAGACGGTATTTGGAAGGATATAATACTTGAGAAGAACCTCCGGCGAACCGCAACGGGAAAAATGGATTGAAATGTTCAAGTTAGTTAGGAAAATATCCACTATTTGTGTGTTAGGCCTGATTGGGTTTTACCGATATATTATAAGCCCGGTCACCGGTTCAAATTGTCGTTACTATCCCAGCTGTTCCAGTTACGCTGAACTGGCAATTCGCAAATACGGCCCGTTTGTTGGCAGCAAAATGGCGGTATTGAGAATTATGCGTTGTCGCCCAGGGATGGAGGGTGGTTTTGATCCTGTTCCTGGCAGTAGTATTGAAGACAGGCCAGACAAAAATGATTTGGCCAAAGCCCATATAATTTCAAACCCCTAATCAGCTCGATAGGAGACTGTAGTAAATGCTTCCTGCAGAAGTTCAACGTATTTTATTGCTGATAGGATTGGCAGCTACCGCATATCTTATGATGCTGGCCTGGACTGAAGATTATGGCCAATCAGAAGTTTCCGAAACGTATAATCAGGCACCGGTAGTTGGTACAAATGATAATGGTGGTTTATCGGTGGGCGGTTCGTTTGATGGGTCACCGGATGAAACGGCAAGTATTCTGGCTATCGAGAGCGATTTGCCTGACGACAGTTTAATAGCCCCGGCAAATAACATTGTTCAGGATAGTGTTAATCAGACAGCATTAAATGCGAGCACCGCCTCACCGGTTGATCGACTGGTGCACATAAAAACTGATGTACTTGATTTGTGGATAGATAGACTTGGGGGAGACATCGTTCGAATACAGCTTCCAAAATATCCGATAAATCTTGAAAACCCTGATCTACCCTATGTGTTACTGGATAACGGAAATGGCTTTACCTACGTTGCGCAAAGTGGATTATTTGGGCGGGATGGCACCGATCGCACAAGCGCAACGCGACCACTCTATGATGTAAGTGCTAACGAATATTCATTGGGCGGCGCAGAGAAACTGGTGGTAGAGCTTAGCACTCAACATAAGGGTGTAGGAGTAAGGAAAATTTTCGAGTTTGTTCGTGATTCGTATGTAGTTGATCTTAAATACAAAATTTCCAATTCTTCTAATCAGTCTTTTAGGGCAAGCTTGTTTGCGCAAATTAAGCGCGATAGTAGTGAACCCAACAGCGGAACATCTTCTTTCGCCCTGGGCCCTAAACCCTATCTTGGACCGGCATATACTACGGCAGAGTCAAGATACGAAAAACTCCCATTTGACGACATTGATGACCTTGTAGAAGAAGGCCAAAAATTTCAGGAGGACGTCCAGGGCGGCTGGATAGCTATGCTTGAGCATTATTTTTTGAGCGCCTGGGTTGGTGACGTAAACGAAACCAACCGGTATTTTGCAAAAAAGGCATCTTCCCAGCGAGGCCCCCTGTACATAGTTGGTTATTCAGGCCCCTTGAAAGAAATTGCCCCTGGCCAGGAAGGTGAATTTTCAGCGCGTTTTTACAGTGGTCCAAAAATTCAGTCGCGCCTAAGTGCAATTTCTGAAAATCTGAACCTGACAGTTGATTATGGTTTTCTCTGGTGGATAGCCGTTCCACTATTTGAAATGCTGGACTGGTTTGAAAGACAACTGGGTAATTGGGGTTTGGCGATTATAGCTTTAACCGTTCTGGTAAAAGCGATTCTGTATCCTTTGTCCGCGGCTGGGTTTCGATCGATGGGCAAGTTAAGAAAGGTCGCGCCAAAAATGAAGAAAATCCAGGAAAGATATAAGGATGACCGACAAAAACTTTCCCAGGAAATGATGTCCTTTTATAAAAAGGAAGGCGTTAATCCTATGGGTGGGTGTTTGCCTATGTTGTTACCCATGCCTATCTTTCTAGCACTTTACTGGGTGTTGTTCGAAAGTGTGGAACTGCGACAGGCGCCGTTTTTTCTGTGGATAGATGATCTGGCTATTATGGACCCGTATTTTATTCTACCTCTGTTAATGGGTGCATCCATGTGGTTTATGCAGACGCTGAATCCACCACCCGCAGATCCTATGCAGGCAAAAATGATGAAGATTATGCCCGTCATGTTTACTGTGATGTTTTTGTTTTTTCCTGCCGGGCTGGTGCTTTACTGGCTCGTCAACAATATTCTCGGTATTGCACAACAGTGGTATATAAACCACCAGATCGATAATGCCGCCTGACACCTGGACAGCCGAGGGTAGCCTAAACGGCCCCGGCGGACTTGAGTCAGATACCATCGCTGCGATAGCCACACCTGCCGGTAAAGGCGGAGTAGGTATTGTCCGACTTTCGGGACCGGATTCAGAGAGAATTTTACGCAGGCTTTGTGGAAAAAGAGTCAGCGCCCGAATGGCGACTTTAAGCGCCTTTACCGACTCTGCTGGAGAAAAGCTGGATACCGGACTAGCACTTTTTTTCCCGGGCCCAAACTCCTTTACAGGCGAAGATGTTGTTGAGCTGCAGGGCCATGGTGGGCCAGTAGTGATGGATATGCTGCTAGCGGCGTGTCTGGATGCGGGCGCACGCCTGGCAAATCCGGGTGAGTTTTCAGAGCGCGCCTTTCTTAACAACAAATTGGATCTGGTGCAGGCCGAAGCGGTTTCTGATCTGATAAACAGCGCTTCGGAAAATGCTGTTCGTGCGGCGGTTAAATCTCTATCCGGTGAATTTTCTACCCGCATATCTGCGCTGGCTGAGAAAATTACCAGCCTAAGAATTTATGTGGAGGCAAGCATTGATTTTCCGGACGAAGAAGTAGACTTTTTAAGCCAGGGACAGGTAAGCCTGAAAGCGGAAGTAATACTGGAAGAGCTGGAAGAATTGTTAGCTTCCGGAAGACAGGGCGTATTGCTGGGGGAAGGCATAAGGGTCGTAATTGCAGGCCAGCCAAACGTTGGAAAATCCAGCTTGCTGAACCGCTTGCTGGGATACGACCGTGCAATAGTAACAGCTTTGGCAGGCACCACCAGAGACGCGCTTTCAGAACAGGTTACCTTGAAGGGGTTGCCGGCAACGTTTGTGGATACGGCTGGTTTGCGTGCCACCCGGGATATTGTGGAACTTGAGGGGATCAGCAGGACTCACAAAGAGCTTGAGCAAGCTGACTGGATTTTACTGGTGCGGGATATTTCTGGCCCAGCCCTTGCGCTGGATACGGAACTTGCAATGCTTGGTCTGCCCGAATCTTCCCTGAGCAAGCAACAGCCATCGGGTGGTCCGGTCTTTGGGAACAACATGGTTATTGTTGAGAACAAGCTGGACCTTGTAGTAGACAAGAGCCCGTGCAGGGACGATACAGATCATCAAAATACGGTAGCAATATCCGCACTTACCGGCGAAGGTATAAACGAACTGGTGGAACTCTTGATTCGTCTTGTCGGATATAAGGACCAGGCAAGCGGGTTTATCGCGCGTCGCCGGCACCTTGAGTCGCTGAATAGTGTGCGGGCAGCGCTGCTGGACGGCCTTGAACAATTAAACACCCACGCAGCGGGAGAGTTGTTTGCAGAGGATTTGAGGCAGGCACATAAACATTGTGGCGATATACTTGGGCACATGAGCCCGGATGATTTGCTTGGTGAAATTTTTGCGAGCTTCTGCATAGGCAAGTAATCCCCTTGGAAATATAGTTGCGGGATACGTATACTCTCGCACCCCCGGTTAATCAGGCGGCGCGGGCCGATGAGTAAACAACAATATGACGTGATTGTGGTAGGTGGCGGTCATGCTGGCACCGAAGCAGCGCTGGCCGCTGCCCGCATGGGGGCGTCCACGTGCCTGATTACGCAGAACATCGAAACAATAGGACAAATGTCCTGTAATCCGGCTATCGGCGGAATAGGCAAAAGTCATCTGGTCAAGGAAATTGACGCCCTGGATGGCGTTATGGCAAAAGCTGCCGATCTGGCAGGCATACATTTCAGGGTGCTTAATGCTAGAAAGGGTCCGGCGGTACGTGCCACAAGGGTTCAGGCAGATCGAGGCCTGTACAAACAGGCGATTCGGAAATTTGTAGAGAACCAGGAGCACCTGGAGGTTTTCCAACAGTCGGTAGAAGACCTTATTGTTGAGGGTGGCCGAGCAGTCGGCGTAAAGACGCAGCTGGGTGTTGATTTTCGAGCATCAGCCGTGGTGCTCACCACGGGCACATTTCTGGGCGGGATAATCCATATTGGCCTTGAAAGCCACTCAGGCGGTAGGGCGGGCGACCCACCCTCCAACCGTTTGGCAGAGCGCCTGCGCGCCTTGCCGTTCAGGGTCGACAGACTAAAAACCGGCACGCCACCCAGAATAGATTGCCGCAGTGTCGATTATTCCGCTCTGGAGGAACAACCTGGAGATGAACCTCGACCGGTTATGTCTTTTTTGGGGAGCCGCGCCCAACACCCTGACCAAAGGCTGTGCCATATAGCCTACACAAATCCGACCACGCATGAACTGATCAGACAGAGCCTGGACAGGTCGCCACTGTACAGTGGAAAAATTGATGGCACCGGACCGCGATATTGTCCTTCAATAGAAGACAAGGTGGTCCGTTTTGCGGATAAGTCACAACACCAGATTTTTATAGAGCCCGAAGGTCTGCACACAAACGAGCTATACCCAAACGGTATTTCCACGAGCCTGCCATATGATGTCCAGTTGCAATTTGTCAGGTCAATCAAGGGTTTTGAAAAAGCACACATCACCCGGCCAGGTTATGCAATAGAGTATGATTACTTCGACCCACGAGACCTTGAACGCTCGCTGGAAACTCGCCTGATGGAGGGCCTGTTTTTTGCCGGACAGATTAATGGGACAACGGGATATGAGGAAGCGGCAGCACAAGGCTTGTTGGCAGGTACCAACGCGGCACTAAAAGTTGCCGGCCAGAGCCCCTGGTGTCCTCGACGTGATGAAGCTTATCTCGGTGTGCTGGTAGATGACCTGATAAACCAGGGCACAAACGAGCCCTACAGAATGTTCACCAGCAGGGCAGAGTTCAGGCTCATTCTAAGACAGGATAATGCCGATGTGCGACTGAGCAAAAAGGGTCGTGATCTTGGACTTGTTAAAGATGAACGATGGGGCGTGTTTACCACTCGGGCTCGGCAGTTAAAGACACTGGGTGAATTATTGTTAAAGACCAGAGTAAGCGTTGGGAGCGATACCGCCCTGCAACTGGAAACCCTGGCAGGTATAAAGATCAGCAAAGACTCTGACCTGCATAATTTGTTAAAACGGCCCGAGGTGCATGCAAGTGACGTATTACGGGTGGTTAATCGACCGGAGCTGAATGACGTTGGAGAACAGCTGGAAATCGAACTTAAGTATGCCGGTTACATTAAGCGCCAGCAGGTAGAAATAGAGCGCATGGATAGACACGATCGATTTGAGTTGCCCTCGTCGCTGGACTATCTTGGAATGGAAGGCCTGTCTAATGAGCTAAAGGAAAAACTTGAATTCGCCAAACCGGGAACGCTGGCGCAGGCGGGCCGGATACAGGGGATAACGCCCGCAGCGCTCTCTCTTTTGTTGATCCACGCCAAAAAAGCCCGTGAAATTGCGTGATCGAAACGCAACTATTAGCGACGCGCAACTATTAACAGCCGGGTTAAACGGCCTGGAAATAGATCTAACAAGGGACGATGAGCACAAGTTGCTGGCGTATAAGGACCTGCTCCAGCGCTGGAACAAATCCTATAACCTGATTTCACGAAACGACCATCACCGTATACTGGATAGACACGTGCTCGACAGTTTGTCTGTGCTGCGATACATAGAAGGTGAGAGCGTGGCTGACATCGGGTGTGGTGCCGGGCTGCCCGGCATACCTTTGTCGATAGCACTTGGAGAGAAAGGTTTTACACTTGTGGACAGGTCTGTGCGCAAAATTCGTTTTTTGCGACACGTAATACTGGATCTGGAGCTGGAGAATGTAACGCTTGAAAGTTGGGATCTGAACGGGTCCCCGATGGATGCTGCTTTGGATGCGAACCCGGGCCGTGTTATAAATTTTGATACGGTGGTTGCCCGTGCCATGAGCGATCCACACAGCGTGTGGAAGATGGCTCAACCGCTTATCGTTTCAGGTGGGCGGCTGGTTATACAATGTGGGCTAAACACCGAGGTGAGCAAGGAATTTTCTGGAGCAACCCTGGTGCAAGACACGACGGTTACGGTTTCTGATAACAATCAGCAGCACAGGGCGCTGGTATTAAAAAAACACGAAGGGTGACGATAGTGGCACGAGTCATAGCGGTAGCAAACCAGAAGGGCGGTGTTGGTAAAACCACAACCAGCGTTAACCTGGCGGCTTCGCTGGCAGAGTCGGATAACAAGGTGCTGTTGATAGACCTTGATCCTCAGGGCAATGCAACCATGGGTCTGGGGGTAGAAAAGAATGCCGTTGAGCGCGGCCTTTACGACTGGCTAACAAACAGGGCCACTTTTAACGAGGTGCTACAGACCACAGATTGCGGTGTGGACCTCGTTCCAGGTAACGGGGAATTAACCGCTGCAGAAATAGAACTGATGCAGATGGATACCAGAAACACGCAGTTGCGAATCCTGTTGTCTGGTGTGTCTGCAGACTATGACCTGGTAATAGTTGATTGTCCGCCCACGCTTAATATATTAACGGTGAACGCGCTTATCGCAGCGAACAGTCTGCTAATACCCGTACAATGTGAGTACTATGCTCTGGAGGGTTTGACTGCCTTGCTTCAAACCATTGAACAGATTCGTGAGCGAGGGAACCCCGACCTGAAAATAGAGGGTATATTGAGAACCATGTATGATCCGCGCAATGGCCTGACCCGGGATGTTTCCCGGCAATTGCTAAAATTTTTTGGTGACCAGGTTTTCAGGACGGTTATTCCGCGAAATGTGCGGCTGGCGGAAGCGCCCAGCCATGGCATGCCGGCGTTGTTATATGACCGAGCGTCAAGAGGGGCGGTTGCCTATCTTGCCCTCGCGGCAGAGCTAAAGAGCCGGAGAAATGACCAAACGTGAGCCAAAACGGTGATGCATGACTAAAAAGAGAGGTCTTGGAAGGGGCCTGGACGCTCTGCTGGGAAGCGATACGTCCGCTGCGGGCGATTTGGGAGCACGCTCCAGTACCGGTGACCACAAAACAGATCGCTCAACACACATGCGAGAAATTCCCGTTGATCAGGTGTATGCCGGAAAGTACCAGCCTCGAAAAAACATAAAACAGGAATCGCTCGAAGAGCTTGCAGCCTCCATCAGGGTACAAGGAGTGATTCAACCTATCGTGCTGCGGGGCAAAAAAAGCGGCGGATACGAAATCATTGCAGGAGAACGCCGGTGGAGGGCAACATTGCTCGCGGGCCTTGAAACTATTCCCGCTGTCATCACCGACGTTAGTGATGAGCGGGCTATTGCCATGGCGCTCATTGAGAATATCCAGCGCGAAGACCTTAACCCGCTTGAAGAATCATTAGCGCTGCGACGCCTGCAGGAGGAATTTGAACTAACCCAGCAGCAAGTGGCCGATGCTGTGGGTAAATCCCGCGTGACGGTAACCAACTTGCTAAGGTTGCTGAACCTGTGCAGCAATGTTCGGGAAATGCTTGCGGACGGCCTGCTGGAGATGGGACATGCCAGAGCCCTATTGTCGCTTGATGCGTATGAACAGGAAAAGCTCGCCAGAAAAGTCATTTCGGGGGGCTTGTCAGTGCGCCAGACAGAGGCCTTGGTGAGATCTCGCGCTGCAGGAGACTTAAAGCCCGCTCCAAGGATTTCCGACCCGGATACGCAGCGACTGGAAACGGAGCTGTCGGAAAAGATAGGGGCGCCGGTAAGCGTGGTAGATAAAAAGGGTAAGGGGCAGGTAATAATTAGGTATTCAAGTCTTGAGGAGCTGGATGGGATTCTCGAACACTTACGTTAATACCGGTCCGCGTCGTTATAACTGTTTTATGCTCGCCACCTTTCTTTGAAATATCAGCCTCTATCCAATTGAACCATTGGAGCAGGGTCTTTATAATACGCGCGCCTGAAGTTGTCCCTATGAAGACACAAACCTTGCCATTACCGTATAGAGTGTGGGTTGTTCAGTTATTGATTGCACTGCTCGTTGTTTGTAGCATGATTGTGCTTGGGGGCAGTGCTGCGGAAAAACAGGCGTGGTCAGCGTTGGTCGCGAGTCTTGCGCTTTTAATTCCAAACGCGGTGTTTGTATGGTTTGCAAGCGATGGCAGACGGGGTGCAGATTTGTCTGCCAAACTGGCTTCCAGGATTCCTGGAAAAGTTTTCCGAGGCAACCGTCAGGAGGTTGAGGCGCAAGGGCAGGCAAGAAAAATATTGTTGCAGCAATATATAAAGATGTTGCTAACCGCGATATTACTTGTTCTGGCTATTACTTTGTATGGCCCGGAACCGCTGGGCTTTTTTTGTGCTCTGGTGGCGGTGCAAACGGGTTATCTTGCCGCACCATTTGTTGGTGGAAAGTGAGTCTCTGACAGCGAAAGAGATTTTAGTAGGAAAGGCAGCGTTTAATGAAAGACGCGGCAAACAGATGAAGAAACAGATGAAGAAACAGATGAAAGGTAAAAATTAGTGGCTGGTCAGGAACTGACATCCGGTGAATATATAAAGCACCACCTGACGAACCTGACTTATGGTCAGTTACCCGATGGGTCCTGGGGGCTTGCACATTCTGCTGAAGAAGCCAAAGAGATGGGCTTTTGGGCAATTAATGTGGATTCCATGGGCTGGTCTATCGGCCTGGGCCTGGTTTTTTGTTTTTTCTTTGGTAAGGCAGCGAAACACGCGACAGCAGGCGTACCCGGCGGCCTGCAAAATTTTGTAGAAATGATTATCGATTTTATTGATGACACCGTCTCCAATATTTTTAATCACACAAACTCTCTTATAGCACCTATGGCGCTCACCATTTTTGTGTGGGTTTTTATGATGAACCTGATGGATCTTATCCCTATTGATGTAATTCCTGAGTTTGCCAAGCTGTTGGGGGTTCACTATATGAAAGTGGTGCCTTCTACAGATCCAAATGTAACTATGGGCATGGCGCTTTGCGTATTCGGGCTTATTCTCTTTTACAGCATAAAGTGCAAGGGTGTCGGGGGGTTTTTTGCGGAGCTTGCCTTCCACCCCTTTCCAAAATTTCTTATGCCATTCAACCTGTTCCTGGAAACCGTTAACCTGATCGCCAAGCCCATTTCTCTGGGTTTGCGGCTGTTCGGTAACATGTATGCCGGTGAAATGATTTTTATTCTGCTGGCCATCATGTATGGCGGTATAGTTACTGGCATTGTGGGTGGAGTGCTACAGTGGGGGTGGGCAATGTTCCACCTGATAATAGTAACTCTGCAGGCGTTTATTTTCGCGGTATTAACCGTGGTATACCTGGCACAGGCGCATGATGTTGAAGAAGAACATTAGTGACTGGGCTGTCAATTAACAAAGTGAAACATTAATAACCAAAGTTAGGATCTAGTATGGAATTCGAAGTTCTTTTATACGTAGCGGGCGCAATAATGATGGGTCTGGGAGCAGTTGGAGCAGCCATTGGTGTGGGTGTTCTCGGGGGCAAGTTCCTGGAGGGTGTGGCGCGACAGCCAGAGTTGTTACCAATGCTGAGAACGCAGCTGTTTATCGTGCTGGGTCTTGTAGACGCGGTTCCGATGATTGCAGTGGGTATAGCGCTGTACATCATATTTGCTGTTGCTTAAGTCAGCTCAAAGTTAAAGGAGCCGATTCGCTGTGAATATCAATATTACCTTGATTGCCCAGATGGTCACTTTTGCGGTGTTCATCTGGTTTTGCTGGAAATATATCTGGCCGCCCATTACAGAGGCGATGTCGGAAAGACAAAAAGCCATAGCCGAAGGGTTGGCAGCCGCTGAGCGTGCAGAGAAGGATCTGGAACTTGCCCAAAGCAAGGCGACGGATCAAATGCGCGAAGCAAAAGTTGAGGCCCAACAACATATAGATGAGGCACGCGAGCGCGCCAAGCAGATGGTTGAGGCAGCAAAAGACGATGCTCGTCAGGAAGGAGAGCGTTTGTTAGAGGCTGCTCGCGCAGAAATCGACCAGGAAATGAACCGTGCCAAGGAAACATTGCGGATAGAGGTTGCGGAGCTGGCTTTGAGCGGCGCCGAAAAGGTGCTTGGTTCCTCTATAGACCGCTCCAAGCATGGTGTTCTGCTCGACGAATTAGCGGCTGAACTCTAGTGGCGGATTTAGCCACATTGGCGCGCCCCTATGCAAATGCAGCTTTTGGTGTAGCGCGAGATAGTGCGCAACTCCTTGACTGGGCCCGGTCTTTGGGCCTAATGGCGTCAGCCGCTTCGGACCCAAAGGTGCAAACAGTAATCGCTTCTCCCTCGGTTAACGCAAGGCGCAAGGCAGAAATTATTTCTGGCATGTGTGGAGATGACATCACGGATGTATTGCAACGATTTGTACGGGTGCTGGCAGAAAATAAGCGGCTGGCACTGTTGCCGGGCATTTTTATTCAATTCGAAACCTTGCGCGCCCAGGAGGAGAAGTCTCTTGATGTGGAAGTTGTCTCGGCATTTGAGATGAGTGATGAGGAAGTACAGAGCATTACACGAGCGTTGAAGGAAAGGTTTGATCGGGATATCAGGCTGGAAAGCGCCGTAGACGCTTCCTTGTTAGGTGGCGCGATTATCAGAGCTGGCGACACAGTAATCGATGGCTCGGTACGCGGAAGAATGCAAAAAATGAAAGAAACGTTACAGCGGGTCTGAGAGTTTTCAGATGAAGACCAGTTACAGATAAGGCCAGGAATTAGAGTGTGAGGAACACAAGATGCAACAGTTAAACCCTTCAGAAATCAGCGATATAATTCGCCAGCGCATTGAAGGTCTCGACGTACAGTCCGAGGCTCAAAATGAGGGCACTATCGTTGGGGTTTCAGACGGTATTGTAAGAATTCACGGACTCGCAGAAGCCCAGTATGGCGAAATGATAGAGTTCGACGGGGGCCTGTATGGTATGGCGCTCAACCTTGAAAGAGATTCTGTTGGCGTTGTAGTGATGGGCGCGTATGAGGGCCTGTCTGAAGGGATGACGGCGCGCTGTACGGGTAAAATTTTGGAAGTACCGGTGGGGCGAGAGTTGCTGGGTCGTGTTGTAGATGCGCTGGGCAACCCCATTGATGGAAAGGGTCCTCTCGGTACCAGCCTGACAGCCCCGGTAGAAAAAGTAGCGCCAGGGGTGATTGACAGAAAGTCGGTCGACCAGCCCGTGCAACTGGGCTTGAAATCGATTGACGCCATGGTGCCAATTGGTCGCGGCCAACGAGAGTTGATTATTGGTGATCGCCAGATTGGTAAAACAGCGATTGCCATTGATGCAATTATTAATCAGAAAGATACGGGTATTAAGTGTATCTATGTGGCTATAGGCCAGAAGATGTCAACCGTTGCCAACATTGTTCGCACGCTTGAAGAACACGGCGCAATGGAAAACACCATTGTCGTAGTAGCAGGCGCTGCTGACCCGGCTCCCATGCAGTTCATTTCACCCTATTCAGGCTGTTCCATGGGTGAGTATTTCAGGGATATAGGGGAAGATGCGCTCATTATTTATGATGACCTGACGAAGCAGGCATGGGCATATCGCCAGATTTCCCTGTTGCTAAAGAGGCCGCCTGGTCGAGAAGCATACCCCGGGGATGTTTTTTACCTGCACTCAAGACTGCTGGAGCGAGCCGCCCGGGTAAACGCTGAATACATTGAAGCGCAAACCAACGGCAAGGTTAAGGGCAAAACGGGATCGCTTACGGCGCTTCCGATTGTGGAAACCCAGGCCGGGGATATTTCTGCATTTGTACCCACTAATGTTATCTCAATTACCGATGGCCAGATTTTTCTCGAGGTAGATACCTTTAACTCTGGCATCAGGCCGGCGATGAGTCCTGGTATTTCTGTATCTCGAGTGGGCGGTTCCGCGCAGGTTCCGTTTATGCGCAAAATTAGTGGCGGTATCAAATTGGCACTTGCGCAGTATCGAGAACTGGCGGCCTTTTCCCAGTTTGCCTCCGACCTGGACGATGCAACTCGGCGTCAGCTTGAACATGGTGAACGCGTAACGGAGCTCATGAAACAAAAACAATACTCTCCGATGTCAGTGGCGGAGATGGGAATATCCCTGTTTGCTGTGAGCGAAGGCTACATGGCGGATGTACCGGTTGATCAGGTTCTGGAGTTTGAAGAAGAACTGTTGGCGTACATGACATCCGAACACTCGGACTTTATTAAAAAAATTAACGAAACCGGTGCCCATGATAAGGATATTGTTGCTCAGCTAACTGCTGCGGTAGACGCCTTTAAAGCTGGCAGCAGATTCGCGAGTTAAACCATGGCAGCCGCAAGAGAAATAAAGGACAAGATAGGCGGAATTCAAAATACGCAGAAGATCACGAGCGCCATGGAAATGGTTGCTGCAAGTAAAATGCGCAAAACCCAGGACCGTATGCGGGAAGGCAGGCCATATGCGACTCGTATTCGTGCTGTGATTGGGCATTTGGCCAATGCCGCGCCGGAATACCGCCACGCTTTTATGGAAGATCGTGCGGTAAAGAAAGTGGGTTATATCGTAATTTCAACCGATAAGGGCTTGTGTGGGGGGTTGAACGTAAACCTCTTTCGAACCCTGGTTAAGGATATGTCGGAGTGGAAATCCAAAGGTATAGATTCTCAATTTGGACTGGTGGGAAATAAAGCCATATCCTTTTTTAATTCCTTTGGTGGTGAAGTCACTGCCACCGTCAACCACCTTGGTGAAGCACCATCAATGAACGACCTGATTGGCGGCGTGAAAGTCATGATTGATGCCTTTGAAGATGGTGAAATTGATCGCTTGTATATCGCCTGCAACAAATTTGAAAGTGCAATGACACAAACTCCGGAGATCAATCAACTTTTGCCCTTGCTTGCCGAGGACGATGAGGAAATTAAACATCGTTGGGACTATTTGTACGAGCCCGAAGCCAGAGAGCTAATCGAAGGGTTAATCGAAAGGTATATAGAATCGCAGGTTTATCAGGCGGTAGTGGAAAATAGCGCGTGCGAGCAGGCCGCAAAGATGATGGCGATGAAAAATGCTACCGATAATGCCGGTAGCCTGATTGACGAACTTACGCTTCTATACAACAACGTTCGCCAGGCAGCCATTACCCAGGAAATAGCAGAAATCGTGGGTGGCGCCGCTGCTGTGTAGAGAGAAGCGGCTGTGTAGAGAGAAGCGGCTGTATGTGAGAAACAACAAGAATTTGGTAACAATTTTTAATTTGTGGTCCTGTGTTGATGCAGGGCCAAACAGACAATAGATGAGGCAGACAAATGAGTAGCGGGCGAATAGTACAAGTTATCGGCGCTGTAGTAGATGTTGAGTTTGAGCGCGCAGAAGTGCCCAGGGTGTATGACGCCTTACGCGTTGGCAGTGCCGAGATTACGCTCGAAGTTCAACAGCAGTTGGGCGATGGCGTGGTAAGAACTATTGCTATGGGTGTATCCGATGGCCTGGCACGAGGGCTGGAAGTGGTCAACACCGGGGCGCCCATTTCGATTCCTGTTGGAGAAGGAACGCTTGGTCGCATAATGAATGTGTTGGGTGAGCCGATTGACCAAAAGGGTCCGATTCAGGGTTCGCTTATGCCTATTCACAGGGAAGCGCCAAGTTATGAAGACCAGAAAGGCGGCAATGATCTGCTGGAAACAGGCATCAAGGTAATTGACCTGATTTGTCCTTTTGCGCGTGGAGGTAAAGTTGGGTTATTTGGTGGCGCAGGTGTAGGTAAGACCGTGACCATGCTTGAGTTGATCCGGAACATAGCAACGGAACACTCAGGTCTTTCCGTATTTGCGGGTGTTGGAGAGAGAACTCGCGAAGGTAACGACTTTTACTACGAAATGGAAGAATCTGGCGTACTGGATAAAATATCTCTGGTATTCGGGCAGATGAATGAACCTCCGGGGAACCGCCTGCGTGTTGCGCTCACGGGATTAACGATGGCAGAAAACTTCCGTGATGAAGGTCGGGATGTGCTGCTCTTTATTGACAATATTTATCGCTATACGCTGGCTGGAACAGAAGTATCTGCACTACTGGGGCGTATGCCATCAGCAGTGGGTTATCAACCAACACTGGCATCTGAAATGGGTGCCTTGCAGGAGCGAATCACAACGACAAAAACCGGGTCGATTACTTCTGTGCAGGCCGTATACGTGCCAGCGGATGACCTGACAGACCCATCGCCAGCAACTACATTTGCGCATTTGGACTCAACCGTAACCTTGTCCCGTGCGATTACTGATTTGGGTATCTATCCGGCTGTGGATCCGCTGGATTCAACCAGCCGCCAGCTCGACCCACTCGTAGTGGGTGAGGAGCATTATTCCGTGGCCCGGGGTGTTCAGCAGATTCTGCAGAGATACAACAAGCTGAAGGATATTATTGCCATTCTGGGAATGGATGAGTTATCAGAAGAAGACAAAACCATCGTGTACCGCGCAAGAAAGGTGCAGCAGTTTTTCTCGCAGTCATTTTTTGTGGCGGAAATATTCACCGGTAATCCTGGCTGCTACGTGAGCCGGGAGGATACTGTGCGCAGTTTTAAGGCCATTCTGGACGGGCATCACGATGACCTGCCAGAACAGGCTTTCTATATGGTGGGAACTATAGAAGATGCTGTTGAAAAGGCTAAAACCCTTTAAGTTGCGGGATACCAGGAGAACAATCGAATGGCTATGACTATGCATTGTAATATTGTCAGCGCGGAAAAAGAGATATTTTCCGGGCGCGTTACCATGCTGGTAGCTACCGGTTCGCTGGGAGAGCTTGGAATTATGCCCGGGCATGCCCCGCTTCTTACTGGTTTGCGACCCGGCCCGGTCCGACTGCTCATGGATAATGGCGAAGAAGAAGTGTTTTTTGCTTCGGGTGGGTTTTTGGAAGTACAGCCGGGCATAACTACAGTACTTGCAGATACGGCATTGCGAGCTGACGATCTGGATGAAGCTGCAGCGATTGAAGCCAGGGATGCTGCAGAAAAAGGGGTTGCTGACCAGGGCGCGGAATTTAACTTTTCAGTCGCAGCGGCACAATTGGCAGAAGCCAGCGCCAGATTGCGTACACTGGATGAGCTCAGAAAGCGTAAAAGATAGGCAATCCTTACAAAATCAGTTCAAAAGGGGTGATTCTAATCACCCCTTTTTTATCTGGGGGTCCTATAATTCCTCATTCCACTGTAAGGATGCGGGGATTATGTCGAAGGAAAAGCCCTTAGCCAAAGAGAAGCCCTTAGCCAAAGAGAAGCCCTTAGCCAAAGAGAAGCCTTTAGCCAAAGAGAAGCCTTTAGCCAAAGAGAAGCCCTTAGCCAAACTAAAGCCCTTAGCTCTCGAAATCATTGTATTGGCTGCCGGGCGCGGTACGCGCATGCAATCGCAGCTACCCAAAGTTTTACACCTGTTGGCAGGCAAACCCATCCTGGCGCACGTACTAGATACAGCACGGGCTCTTAATCCACACCGGATACACGTTGTGAGTGGTTATGGAAGTGAGCAAATACGCGCGCATTTCGCTGACGCAGAAGATATCAACTGGGTATTTCAGCAAGAACAGAATGGAACTGGACATGCTGTTCAACAGGCACTGCCCTATGTCGGTAAAAATGCAAACATACTCGTTCTGTATGCAGATGTGCCACTAGCCGGGCTGGACGTCCTTAAATCCTGTACGTCTTCAACTGACAATTCCCCGCCGCTTATGCGTTTGGTTACGACCATACTTAAAAATCCAGGTGGCCTGGGGCGGATAGTGCGCGATGAAAAGGACAATATAAGCAAAATTGTAGAGGACAAGGACGCTAGTCCCCAGCAAAAAAGTATCTGTGAAATCAACACGGGAATATTGTTTGCGCCGCAGGAAAACCTTCAAAACTATCTGTCCAAACTGACCCCGGACAACCAGCAGGGAGAGTTATACCTGACCGATGTAGTTTCCATGGCGGTTCAGGAAGGCGTACAAGTTGAATGTATAGTCGCCGACAGAGCTGAAGAGTTTGTGGGAGTAAATGATCGGCGCCAGCTCGCGCAGATGGAACGGTATTTTCAATATAAAAATGCCTTTCAATTACTTGAAGCGGGTGTGGCGCTGGCAGATCCTGCAAGAATTGATGTGCGCGGCAACCTGGAATTTGGGCAGGATTGCTTCATAGATTGCAATGTAGTTTTTGAGGGTGAAGTGGTGTTGGGTGACCGGGTAAGCATTGAGCCGGGCGTTGTGATAAGAAATACCCAAATAGGCAATGATGTAAGCATCAGGGCCAACACTGTTATTGAGGGCGCAATAATTGCAAATGGATGTGATATTGGCCCCTTTGCCAGAATTCGGCCTGGCACGGAGTTAGCTGACAAGGTAAAAGTTGGAAACTTTGTTGAAACCAAAAATGTCCGATTAGGAAAACACACCAAAGCCTCACATCTTTCCTATCTGGGGGATGCAGAAGTAGGCGCAGATTCCAATATCGGCGCGGGAACTATTTTCTGTAATTATGATGGGGTCGCCAAGCACCGGACAAAAATTGGCAAGGGCGTATTTGTGGGCTCTAATTCAACCCTCGTTGCTCCCATCACAATCAAGGATGATGCTTTTATCGCCGCCGGTTCCACCCTGAACAGGGACGTCGATAGCAACGAGCTAGCTGTGGGGCGCGGAAAACAACGAAACATAAAGGGCTGGACTTCACCGGCCCACAAGAAAAACAGGGAGAAGTAACAGTGTGTGGCATCGTGGGCGCGGTTGCGCACAGACAGATCCCCAACATTTTATTGGAGGGTTTACAAAGGCTCGAATACAGGGGGTATGACTCTGCCGGGATCTCGGTAATTCAGGATGGAAAGTTAGCCCGAGCGCGCTCGCTTGGTAAAGTGCAGGCATTGGTTGAAAAAGCGCACGCACAGGATCTTAAAGGAAATGTGGGAATCGGTCATACCCGATGGGCAACCCACGGTGAGCCCAGCGAAAAGAATGCACACCCACATAACTCTGGCAACAGGATAAGCATAGTCCACAACGGGATTCTTGAAAATTACCAGGAGCTAAAACAGGAGCTGATCGGGAAAGGTTATCAATTTGAATCTGAAACTGACACCGAAGTAATTGCGCATCTCATTGATGCCAGCTTGTCCGGTGCTGGCTCGTTGCTTGCTGCCGTAAAAAGCGTAGTAAAAAGACTGGTAGGAGCTTATGCGCTGGGTGTGATTTCCAGCGAGTCCCCGGATCGAATTGTAGCGTGTCGTGCGGGCAGCCCTCTGGTTGTTGGCATTGGTATTGGTGAAAATTTTATTGCCTCTGACGTTCTTGCATTACGCCCGGTTACCGACCGCTTTATTTTTCTGGAAGAAGGCGATCTTGTGGAGCTTACCGCGGAAAGCGTGACGATCTGGAACATGCATGACGAGTCGGTAGTGCGCTCAACAGTGCGTATCGAAGCAGATCACGATGGCCATGATAAAGGCAATTACCGACATTTCATGCAGAAAGAAATTCATCAACAACCCGAAGCAGTTGCCAGTACTCTGCAGGGGCGCATCGGTGGTGGAAAGGTTCTGGAAGCCGCTTTTGGTGTAAATGCCGGCGACATTTTTGATTCCGTTAAAGCGGTAACCCTTGTAGCCTGTGGCAGCAGTTATCTGGCGGCTTCCGTTGCCAAATACTGGATTGAAGACCTGGCGGGAATTACCTGTCAGGTAGAGATAGCCAGTGAGTTTCGTTACCGAAAAGTTGCAGTGTTGCCAGATAGTCTGTTCGTTGCTATTTCGCAGTCCGGAGAAACCCTGGATACCCTGGCAGCCCTTCGCATGGCTAAGAAAATTGGCTTTGCCCACACGCTTGCAATTTGCAATGTACCAACGAGCTCCATGGTAAGGGAAACAGACCTTACGCTGTTGCTGGAAGCAGGTACCGAGGTGGGTGTTGCGTCTACGAAAGCCTTTGTTGTGCAATTGGTAGATTTGTTATTGCTTAGTATTTTGCTTGCCCGTCGACACGGACTGACACCGGAAACGGAGGCTTCACTGGTTCATGCCTTGTCGGGATTGCCAGACATTCTGGAACAAACGCTGGGCCTTGACCAAACTATTTGCAAGCTGGCAGAGCAATTTGTTGATAAGCCACACGCACTCTTCCTGGGTCGTGGGCAACAATTTCCAATCGCTATGGAAGGCGCGCTTAAGCTAAAGGAAATATCGTATATCCATGCGGAAGGCTACCCGGCAGGCGAGCTCAAGCATGGGCCGCTGGCTCTGGTAGATGAAGATATGCCGGTAGTGGCGGTAGCACCAAACAACGAACTACTTGAAAAACTGCAAGCCAACCTTGAAGTAGTCAGATCAAGAGGCGGCGAACTTTTTGTATTTGCCGACAAGGAAGCAAGCTTTAAGAAAGAGCCAGGTATCACTGTGATTACGGTACCTGGTATTCACAATATTCTCGCGCCAGTGGTGTATACCCTGCCGCTACAACTCCTGGCTTACCATGTTGCAGTACTTAAGGGTACTGATGTGGATCAACCGCGCAATCTGGCGAAATCTGTCACTGTAGAGTAGTTGACAAAAGTGAATGAAAGCAAAAATGGGATGGGTTTAATCTTCAAAGCAACAGTTATTGCGGAAAAGGTTCACGCAAACCAGGTGGATAAAAAAAATTATCCCTATATGGCACATGTTCAGGATGTTGCTTCCAGGGTTTCCCATTTTGGGGAAGCGTTTGAAATAGTAGCTTTGTTGCATGATGCAATTGAGGATGCTGAACCAAAAGAATTCCAGGAAAAAATCCTTGATGAAATAGAAATCTGTTTTGACGATTCAATAGTCCAGGCAATAATCGCTATGACTAAAAATTCCGGGGAGAATTATTACGAAGATTATCTACCCAGACTCAAAGAGAACAAAATTGCCACTCAGGTAAAGATAGCAGATTCGTCACATAACTTATCTAAAGCACACTTGATAGACGATGCTCAGTTGCAAACAAAACTCAGGACAAAGTATGTAAATGTTCTTAATCAACTAGGTGTAGATGGAAAACGCAGCGAGAAACCTATCATCTTTAAGGATGGCTGCTGGATTGAAAAATAACCGAGCGCTGTCTGATCGCCGGGATGCCCGCTACCCAGGATCGCCTAGGTACGTGTGAACTTGTCGAATAAGCTCTTCGCTTTCCTTCCAGCCAAGACATTCGTCGGTTATGCTCTGTCCATACTCGAGCGGGCGCGTTTTATCATTTTGTCTACCCCCCATCAGGTTGCTTTCCAGCATCAATGCAAATACGGACGGATTATTCTGTCGCAGTATATTCATGGCGATCTCTATCTGTTTTTTCGCACATTTACCGCTGTTGGCGTGACTACAGTCCAGCATTATCCTGGGAGGTAATTCCGCAGCTTCCAGAAGGGCAGTACTTTTTGCCAGGGACTCAGCGTCGTAATTGCTGCCGCTCTCACTACCTCCGCGCAAGACCAGATGGGCGTATGGATTTCCAGAGGTTTCCAGTATGGAAACTACGCCCTGTTTGGTCAATGAGGGAAACAGATGCTTTTCGCGACTTGCCTGGCAAGCCTCTACAGCAACCTGAACGTTACCATCTGTACGATTTTTGATGCCAACAGGCATGGATAACCCGGATGCAAGCTCCCTGTGCACCTGACTTTCAGCAGTACGGGCCCCAATAGCGCCCCAGGTGATAAGATCAGCGTAATATTGGCCCAGGATTGTATCCAGAAATTCCGTGCCGGTGGGTAAACCGATGGAATTAATGTCTATGAGCAGTTTTCTGGCAATGCTCAATCCTTCGTTTATTTTACAGGAACCATCCAGATGTGGGTCGTTGATGAGTCCCTTCCAGCCAACAACCGTTCTGGGTTTTTCAAAATATACCCGCATGATGATAAATAATTTGTCAGAAACAGTTTGGGATAAGCGGTATAATTTTCCCGCATAGTCCAGGGCAGCTTTGGGATCGTGAATGGAACAGGGGCCCATGATAATTGCCAGCCTCTGGTCCTCGCCATCCATGATTGCTTCCAGAGACTTACGATGTACCGCAATGCTTTGTAAAACGCTTGCTGTAAGTGGGCTCTGCTGTGCTAATTGAGCGGGACTGATCAGCGCATGGGCTTTGGTGATTCTAAGGTTGTCTATTCTCATCAATGGGAATATTACAGATCTTGAGTGACGAAGTGATTCTTTATTTGGAGCAATATTGCAAGCAGGTTTCCTTGCTGCAAAGTTGCGCAGAACTCTATTATGAACGGACCTTGAAGGTTGATTAAACATACAGTGGACCCCTCGCTAATTATTGATGGCCTGAACGACAGACAACGTGAAGTCGTGACCGCGCCGATAGGTAATGCGCTGGTGATTGCGGGCGCGGGATCGGGCAAAACGCGAGTGCTTGTCACGCGTCTGGCCTGGCTGGTAACAGTAGAACACGTATCTCCCGCTGGTATCCTGGCCGTAACCTTTACCAATAAGGCAGCTTCTGAAATGCGTGCAAGAGTGGAGGAGTTGCTGGATATCCCGGGGCGCTCGCTCTGGGTAGGCACTTTTCATGGTATCGGACACCGCCTGTTACGCACGCATTGGAAAGAAGCCGGACTGCCCCAGAATTTTGAAATTCTGGATTCAGATGATCAGTTGCGTCTTATTAAGCGTGTAATGAAGAGCCTGGGCATAGACGAACAGAAATGGGCGCCCCGACAAGCCCAGTGGTTTATCAACGCGCAGAAAGACGAGGGCAAGCGCGCCCGGGAAATTACGCCGGGAGACGACCTGTACCTGATTACCCACAAAAAAATATACGAAGCGTACGAATCCCTGTGCAAGGCCAGTGGTCTTGTCGATTTTGCTGAAATACTACTGCGCAGTCACGAGCTATGGCTGGAAAATCGGGAGCTGCTTCAACATTATCAAAATCGCTTCAAACATATTCTGGTTGATGAATTTCAGGACACAAACACTATTCAGTATGCCTGGTTGAGGGTGCTCACAGGTAAACAGTCACATATTATGGCGGTAGGGGATGATGACCAGTCCATATACGGTTGGCGCGGCGCCCGAATAGAAAATATTCAGCGGTTTCAGAGTGATTTCAAATCGGTTTCAACGGTAAGGCTCGAACAGAATTACCGTTCAACGGGCACCATCCTCAAAGCGGCCAATGCACTTATAAAAAACAACAGCGACCGGCTCGGGAAGGAGCTTTGGACTTCTGGTGGCGTAGGTGAACCCATTCTTACCTATTCAGGCTATAACGAGGTAGATGAAGCCCGCTTTGTGGTCGAACGCATTCGTACCTGGATAGATCAGGGCGGAAGCCCGGATAACAGTGCTATTTTATATCGCTCTAATGCACAGTCGCGGGTTTTGGAAGAGGCCTTGTTGCGCGCGCAAATTCCCTATCGAATTTATGGCGGCCAACGATTTTTTGAACGTCTTGAAATAAAGAATGCGCTCGCATACATGCGTCTGGTGTTAAGCAGGGATTCCGATCCCGCATTTGAACGGGCTATAAATACGCCCACCAGGGGAATAGGCGAAAAAAGTGTCCAGACACTTAGGGAGTTGGCTCGCAAACACAGCCTTTCCATGTGGAAAGCGGCCCACCTTGCGGTTAAAGAAGGATTATTAAGGGGGCGAAGCCAAAATGCCGTAGCCGGCTTTATTACTCTGATAGAAGAGTTGGCACAGGGTAGCGAAGCACTCACGTTGGGAGAGATTGCAGAGCTTTGTATCGACGCTTCGGGTTTGATGGAGTTTCATAGCAAGGAAGCAGGGGAGCGAGGTCTGGCACGTAAGGAAAATCTGGAGGAGCTGGTAATCGCATGTCGACAGTTTACCGGCGAACTCTTACTTCCTCTGGCACCCCGGCAGGACAACACTGAGAACGAGCCTTCAATGCTTGAACAGTTTATGGATCAGGCTGCGCTGGAAAGCGGCGAAAGGCAATCTGAGGCCAGCGAAAAATGCGTCCAGCTTATGACGCTGCATTCTGCGAAAGGTCTGGAGTTTCCACTGGTCTTTTTGTGCGGTATGGAAGAGGGCCTGTTTCCTCATCGAATGTCCATGGAAGATCCTGCACGCCTGGAGGAAGAACGCCGCCTGTGTTATGTAGGAATTACGCGTGCTGAAAAACAGTTGTACATAACGCATGCTGAAGTCAGACGCCTGTTTGGTAGCGAATCGTATAACAGACCATCCAGGTTTCTGACAGAAATACCCTCCGAGTTACTACAGGAAGTGCGTTCAGGAGGCGCCAGGGCTATGGGCACCACCGGTATCAGCGGGTCGCGGGACAGTAAGTTTCGGTATTCCGGCTCCAATACTACAGCCCCTAACAAACGCACGGGAATCGGTCCGCAACCCACCGATCCAAAGTCGGACAGTGGCGAACTGAAGATGGGTCAGCGCGTAATACATCATAAATTTGGTGAAGGCGTCGTCCTGCAGTGTGAGGGGAAAGGGGAGCGCTCGAGAGTCGAGATTAATTTTTCCTCGGCCGGGTCTAAATGGTTAATGCTGGGTTTTGCAAAGTTGGAGTTACTGGATGGCTAGTAAAAAATTTGCATGCAGCTCCATTCGAGTTGAATCTTTTCTGCTGATTCTGTTCTGTTCTGTGCTTGTAGCTTGTGGTTCCCGGTCCGATGATACCAGCGCAGATCAGAAGCACGCAGGCGGGGTAGATCAAATAACCTACACCTGGAAACTGGTGACCACCTGGCCAAAAAACCTTCCCGCATTAGGTACCGCCCCGGTTCGTTTTGCAGATCGGGTAAGAGTTATGAGTGGCGGGCGTCTGAATATTAAGGTGTACGCAGCTGGTGAACTCGTTCCGGCGTTTGGTGTGTTTGATGCTGTGTCCCAGGGTAATGCCCAAATGGGGCATGGGGCAGCATACTACTGGCGCGGGAAAATTCCGGTTGCAGCAATGTTTGCAACAGTACCCTTCGGGTTTTTGCCTCAGGAAATGAACGCATGGCTGCATTTCGGCGGTGGCCTCGACCTGTGGCGCGAAGCTTATGCCCCATTCAATTTGCGTCCGATGACGGGAGGCAACAGCGGCATGCAAATGGCCGGGTGGTTTAATAGGGAAATTAATTCTCTGGCGGATATTCAGGGCTTAAAAATGCGCATTCCCGGTCTCGGTGGAGAAGTCTTTCAACGCGCTGGCGGTATTGCGGTTGCGACGCCGGGAAGTGAAGTTTTTACGGCTTTGCAAACAGGGGTTATCGATGCTACCGAATGGGTTGGCCCATACAACGATATGGCGCTTGGATTACATACTATTGGCAAATATTACTATTATCCCGGCTGGCACGAACCGGGGTCAGCGCTGGAAGCCATCGTAAATATCGACGCCTGGGAATCCCTGCCGGAAGATCTACAAGTGATACTTGAAGTTGCCAACCAGGCGATGAATCAGGAAATGCTGGATGAATTTACCGCGCGAAACGCGTCAGCACTGCATTCGCTGGTAGAGGAGCATAACGTAGAGTTGAGAAAACTTCCTGATGATGTGTTGCAGGAGTTTCGAGCTATTGCTGAAGATGTAGTGCGCGAAAATGCGCAGGGGGATGAATTATCCCGGCGTATTTACCAGTCCTATATTGATTTTCGGAAAAGCACCTTAAGGTGGTACGACATTTCGGACAAGGCGTATGCGGAAGTGCGGTGAGCAGAGTGATGAACGGTGCGATAGAAATTGAACTGAAAGCTACCCGTTATGAAGTGAGTGCGGACATTGCGACCATTAGCCTGAACAGGCCGCACAGAATGAATGCATGGACCGGCAGAATGCACACCGAGTACCGCCACTGTCTGGAAGCCGCAAACAATGATAACCAGGTGCGCGCGATAGTAATTACTGGTATCGGCAGGGGTTTTTGTGTTGGTGGGGATTCGAAAGCGCTCGACGGGCATGTAAAAAGGGGTGCTTATGACCCGGGAACTCCGGATGAATTACCCACGCCCGGTTTTGGAATAGCGCCCGAGTTTGATGAGAATTTCGCCTACCATTTTGGCCTGCAAAAACCAATCGTCGCCGCCATTAATGGTCCGGCAGCGGGCGTTGGTTTGGCATTGGCCTGTTTTGCCGATATTCGCTTTGCAGCAAGTGGAATAAAAATGACCACAGCGCACGGTAAACTGAACTTGCCTGCCGAGTACGGATTGTCCTGGTTATTGCCCCGAATGATTGGATTATCCCAGGCGAATGATTTATTACTCACCAGCCGGGTTTTTCTTTCCGAGGAGGCTCTGAAGATGGGGTTGCTCAACAGGGTGTTTCCAGCAGATTCGCTCATGAGTGAAACCTATGCCTTTGTTTCCAATATGATTACCACAGTGTCACCGGATTCCTTGCGACAAACCCGGTGGCAAATATACCGGGACCTGCATAGAGATGTTGCAGCTTCTGTTTCTGATTCAGAAATATTAATTCGTGAAATGATGAAAGCTGACAACTACGCTGAGGGTGTCAAAGCATTTATGGATAAACGCCTGCCAGCCTGGTCACCTCTTAAGGCAAAACCCGAACAGTAATTCGCTCAACCTCAGCCTTTCATTTTATTTGGTAACCAGCTCACCAGTTCCGGCCATATAACCAGTATTAACATCAACAACATTTGCAGGCCTATAAAGGGCACCACACCTCTGTATATTGCTACTGTAGAAATAGCGGCCGGGGCAACGCTACGCAAATAAAACAGGGCGAAGCCAAAAGGTGGTGTCAGAAATGATGTTTGCAGATTTACCGCAAGCATTATGCCAAGCCAGACGGGGTCGATGCCCATGCTGAGTAATACCGGGCCGACGATGGGCACTACAACAAAAGTGATTTCTATAAAATCGAGGATAAAGCCCAACAAAAAAATGATGGTCATCACAACCAGCATCGCTCCCCACTTGCCACCAGGCATATCTGAAAACAGGCCCTGAATAAGCTCGTCACCCCCGTAAGCCCTGAAAACGAGAGAAAAAACAGAAGCACCAATCAGAATAAAGAACACCATCGAGGTGGTTTTGAGTGTGGAAAGCGAAATCTCGGACAATGTGCTTCGGTTAAATTTTCCCTGGAGCAAACCCAGTATGCTGGCACCTATAGCACCAATTCCAGACGCCTCAGTCGGGGTAGCGATGCCGGCCAATATTGAACCGAGAACGCCAATAATCAAAAACAGCGGCGAAAGCAAACCAGTAAACAGTTGTTTGATAACCTGAATTCTGTCCTGACTATTTTGTTCTGGTGCAAGCACACCCGGCATTTCGTGCGGGAAGATATGTGCACGACCAATAACATACATAGAATAGAGCACGACCAGTATCAGCCCGGGTATCAAAGCTCCCGCAAACAGGTCTCCCACCGATACAGTTTGCGGACTAAAAATATTCATACTCAGCTGGGCTTGTTGATAGGCATTGGATAACACATCACCCAGCAAAACCAGTGCGATGGAGGGGGGAATAATCTGGCCCAATGTACCCGTAGCACAGATGGTTCCGGTCGCAATGGAGGGATCATAACCTTGCTTGAGCATGGTTGGCAGAGACATCAAACCCATGGTCACTACGGTGGCACCGACAATTCCGGTGCTGGCTGCCATCAATGTACCAACCAGAATTACTGCTACAGCCAAACCGCCTTTCAGGCTTCGTAAAAGCAAGGACATATTGCTGAGCAACAAATCTGCTATGCGCGTTTTTTGGAGCGTCACGCCCATGAAGATAAACAGGGGAATGGCTATTAGTGTTTGATTGCCCAGAATTCCGAATAATCGACCCGGCAAAAAACCCAAATCGTTCAGCGCAAATATACCTGCAATCTCCCCCCCGAAGGCGAATAATAACGCGGTACCGGACAGGGTTAGTGCCACCGGATAACCGGCAGTTAACGCCACAAAAACGACTGCGAACATAAAAAGTGGAATATATTCCACCAACTACCCGGCCTCTATTGCGGCGCCCCTTTTCAGGGATTGCATACACTTTGAAATTTCAGATAAGCCCTGAATGAATAATAAAATGGCATTTAACGGGATCAGGGACTTTAATAAATACACGGCGGGAACTCCGCCTACTTCCGAAGAACCTTCCAGAATGTGCCAGCTATTCAGTGTGTACTGCCAGCTAAATACCAGAATCGTCAAACAAAGCGGCATGAGAAAAAGCAGGTGCCCACACAGGTTAACCCGATTACGCCAGATGTTTGAAAATCGGGAATAAAATATGTCAACGCGCACATGCTCGTCCACCCTCATGGTGTAAGGAATGCCCAACATAAACACCATGGCGTGAAGATACGTGACAGATTCCTGCAAAAAGACGGACCCGCTGTCAAAGGCGTATCGCAGCAACACAACCAGTCCCGTAATTAGCATCATGGCCGGTAAAATATAACTGGTAAGTCTGGCAAGTTTGCCAAGCGTTGTATCGATGGTGCGGCTAAAATTCATTTACAAGAGCCAGGCTAGCATCAGGCAAGAAAGGGCAGTAGTGTTTCTTCCATCACTACACCTGCTAAAAGGGTAAAACCTACCCAGATATTGTTCCTGAATGCCGCAAAGTAGGCTGGTGTTTTAACCCGACGAATCAGTTTTTGTTGATACATAAAAAACGCTGCAATGATCAACAGGGCGAAATAGAAACTTACACCATAAGCCAGATTTTGTGCCAGTAGAGCAAGCAAACCCAGAGTTGCAATTTGCAAGGCTGCAACAGCCCATGGAACAGCTTCGCCAAACAATATAGCAGTAGATTTTATGCCAATTTTAATATCGTCTTCCCGGTCTACCATTGCATACAAGGTATCATAGGCAATGATCCAGAGTAGACTGGCGGTGAACATTAACCATGCAACCGGGGGCACCTCGTTGCGCACTGCTGCGAAAGTCATTGGTATTCCCCAGCTGAACGCCGCGCCCAATACGGCCTGGGGCATGTAGGTCCAGCGCTTCATAAAAGGGTAAACAACGGCGATAAGCAAGCCACCGATAGAAAAATAGAGTGTAAACCGGTTGAGCAGGCTGACCAGTATTAATGCAACAGTACACAGCACCGCAAAGATTGCCAGAGCTTCAAATTCGCTCATAGCACCGCTAGTGAGCGGACGGAGTTGAGTTCGCTTTACATGCTTGTCAAGGTTTCGGTCGGCGAAGTCGTTGATCACACATCCGGCAGCTCGCATGGCGATGGTACCAAATATAAACACCAGCAAAATATCCAGAGCGGGTACGCCCTTGCTGGCAATCCACAGCGCTGCAATAGTTGGCCACAACAACAGGAGTGTGCCTACTGGCCGGTCAAAACGCATAAGCCGGGCATACAGTTTAAGTTTGGATTCATCTGGTACGGCCAAGAATCAAGGCTCCCTTACATTATCTGGTGTACGATTGATTTTTATGCGCTTGGCAAGTAGTTTACCCCGCTGGTGTATATGCCGTATTGGAAAGGAGAAGGCAAGCGAATGCGTAAGTGGCAGTGTATTGTGTGCGGATGGATTTATGATGAAGCCGAAGGACATCCGGAGGATGGCATTGAACCTGGAACCCGCTGGGAAGACATTCCTGAAGATTTTGTGTGTCCGGAATGCGGTGTAAGCAAAGAAGACTTCGAGATGATAGAAGTCACCTGATAAGAGCAACCGAATGACACTAACAATACGAATACTGATAGGAATGATTGCCGGCATTGTTGTTGGCATTGTCATACAGGCTTTAGATGTATCCGAAGGCCACTGGCTTTCACTTTACGTGGTAAATGGCGCGATTGATGTAGGCGGACAATTGTTTATCCGTTCCCTGCAATTGTTGGTTGTTCCGTTGGTCTTTGTTTCTTTGGTGTGTGGCTCCAGTAGTTTGGGGGCAGATTCCGGAATGGGCCGAATGGGCGTTAAAACCATTTCCTTGTATCTGGTCACAACCGCGCTCGCAGTAAGTATAGCGCTTGCCTGCGCTTTGGTGATTTCACCCGGTGAAGGTGTAGACAAACCCGTAGATTCTTTCGTCCCGCCGCCTTCACCCGGGTTTAAACAGGTAGTACTGAATATTTTTCCAACAAATCCTGTTGCCGCGATGGCGGAAGGAAAAATGTTGCAGGTGATTGTCTTTGCGCTGTTATTGGGACTTGGGCTTGCGCATTCCGGAACCTCGGGTGCGCGGGTCAGATCGCTTTTTGAAGACCTTAATCAGGTGATGATGAAGTTGATCACCATGCTGGTTCAATTGGCGCCTTATGGTGTTTTTTGTTTGCTGGTGGTGTTATTTACTCAAATTGGTTGGGACAGAATAGTAAAAATACTGGCTTATTTTCTAACGGTTGTTGCTGCTTTGTTACTGCATCTGTGTATTGTTTATTCTTCCATACTCAGCCTGATTGCGCGGGTTAATCCAGTGCAATTCTTTCTAAAAGTGCGTGAACCCATGATGCTGGCTTTCAGTACTGCCTCGAGTGGCGCCACTATGCCGGTAACCTTGCGCACAGTAGAAGAAAAAATAGGCGTGGATAATCGTGTGGCTGCTTTTGCTGTACCTTTAGGGACGACGATAAACATGGATGGTACAGCCATCATGCAAGGCGTTGCCACGGTCTTTATCGCACAGATATGGGGGATTGACTTGTCAGTTTCCCAGTACCTGATGGTAATACTTACTGCCACCATGGCATCAATTGGCACTGCTGCGGTACCCGGAGTGGGTCTGATTATGCTTACCATGGTACTGGCGCAGGTTGGATTGCCAGTAGAGGGAATTGCCCTGATTATTGGTGTGGACAGGCTGCTGGATATGTTGCGCACGGCGGTAAATGTAGCGGGAGATGCCATGGTAGCTACCACCGTCGCCGCGACCGAAGGCATGCTGGACCGTAGTGTTCTGGCCGACCCGGACGCCGGGCGTATTTATCCGAAAGCCGGGTGAGCCCTTATAGTTTTATTACACATTCGCCAACTCACTTTGCTTGTCGGACCAAAACGAGACAATTGTTTTACTGAGCTCCGGGTTTTCAACAATCAGGGTATCTGCCGTTTGCATGCTCTCCTGCATTAGGTGTGCGTGTTCAAAAATATCAGCAATGCGAAATAATTTGTCACCGGTTTGTCGAGTACCCTGAAGGTCTCCGGGCCCCCGCAGTTTCAAATCCTCTTCCGCGATTTTGAATCCGTCGTTGGTTGAGCGCATTACCTTTAAGCGTTCTTTTGCTGTTGCACCCAGCGGCTCGCTGTAAAGTAGAATGCAGTGACTTTGGGAATCGCCTCGGCCGACACGACCACGTAACTGATGTAGTTGGGAAAGACCAAGGCGTTCCGTATTTTCTATAACAATTAGCGAGGCATTTGGCGCATCAACTCCCACTTCGACGACGGTTGTCGCTACCAGCACATCAATATCACCGGCCTTGAATTTTTGCATTTCGGTGTTTTTGTCCTGAGTCGAAAAACGCCCATGTACCAAGCCGATGCGTAAGGAAGGCAGGAGTGCACTCAGTTCATTGGCGGCAGTTTCCGCAGCTGTACTATCCAGCTGGTCTGATTCTTCTATCAGGGTACACACCCAATAAATCTGTCTTCCGCTTTCTGCTATTTTGGGCAGGCTGTCGATCACTTCGGTTTTACGCGTTTCACTAAGCACCCGGGTTTTAATTGGCAGGCGATTTTTGGGCAACTCATCGATTATGGATACATCCATATCCGCATAGAGCGTCATTGTTAGTGTGCGGGGAATAGGTGTTGCTGTCATGACCAGTTGATGAGGTACTATTTCTCCTCCGGTACTTTTTTCACTGGCTATACGCGAGACACTTTCGGAGCCAGAAGATTTGTTGCGCAATAACAGACGTTGTTCAACTCCAAAGCGGTGTTGTTCGTCAACAATAGTAAGCGCAAGGCTGCAAAAGTGTACAGCGCTCTGAAACAGGGCATGGGTTCCGATTACAACTTTTGCTTTGCCCGATGAGATTGCTTCAAGAGTTTTCTTTCTTTGTGCGGCCCCAAGCTTTCCACTAAGTAATACCACCTCTATCTTGAGTGGCTCCAGCCATTGTTTAAAATTGCCCAGGTGCTGTTCCGCCAGTATTTCGGTTGGTACGAGTATCGCCGTCTGGTAGTTGTTTTCCGCAGCGCGAATTGCCGCGAAAGCGGCGACGACAGTTTTACCGGAACCAACATCGCCTTGTAGCAGGCGTAACATGGGTGTGTCTGATTCAAGCTCCAGTAATATTTCAGTGATTACACGACCTTGTGCTACTGTCAGCGCGAAACCCAGTTGCTGTTGCAATATCCTTCCCAGGCTTAGTCCGCGCGGCAGGGCAAATGCTACCTGTCGGCGAGCATTCTGTTTTTGCTGTTTTCTGCCTAAAAAATAGGCAACAAATTCTTCACGAGCTATGCGCTCTCTGGCCAGGGAGAGTTTTTCAGCTGAATCATCCGGGTTGGGTCGGTGCAGGCGCTTAATGGCTGTTTTTAGCTTCGGCGAAATGCTGGATGCGTCGGATAGTTCCAGATCCAGTGAAGGAATGTTGAGCGGTTTTTCCAACACCTGTTTACATAAAGCCCGAATCTTGTTCTGGGAGAGGCCTTCAGTGGTGTGGTAAACCGGCGTGAGCTCGGCTTCCGGCTCCGGCGGTTTCTCCTCGAACACGGTGTATTCGGGGTGCACCATCTCCAGGCCTCTCTGGCTGAATCGGACAGAACCAAAACACCTTACGAACAAACCGGGTTTAAGTTGTTGCTGTTGGTACCGACTGTAGTGGAACAGACGCATGTTAACGAAACCTGTATCGTCCCCGAGGGAAACCAGCAGTGACCTGCGCCGACCAAAAGACGGAGTAACATCAAGTATTTCTGCAGTAACCAGTTGTTCTTCATTGATACGCAGCCTGTTGAGTGCAACCGAGCGGGTGCGATCCTGATATCTAAAGGGCAAATGCAGGAGAAGATCTTCCATTGTGTATATTTTCAAACGACCCAATTTTTCTTTCGTAGAGGGCCCTACGCCAACCAGTTGAGTGAGATCCTGGTTATCCTGGGGTGAAGAGTTCTTCATAAATTAGCGTTCAGGCTTGTATGAGACGCTCCCTAATCTGGCAGGACCATGATTGCATCAATTTCTACTTCTACGCCTTTTGGGAGCGCTGAAACCTCTACTGCCGCTCGTGCAGGATAGGGAGTAGAAAAATATGTACTCATCACAGAGTTTATCGCTGCAAAGTTTCCAAGATCTGTCAGGTACACGGTAACTTTTGCACAATCATCCAGTGTACCACCGGCAGTTTCGGCTATCGCCGCCAGATTTTGAAATACCCTGTGAATCTGGTTCTCTATTGGTCCGTCTACCTGTTGCATTGTGACCGGGTCGAGCGGTATCTGCCCGGAAATATAGACCTGATTGTCGATGCGCACGGCCTGGGAATAGGTTCCAATGGCCTCAGGCGCCCTGGAAGTGGATATTACTTCTCGATTAGACATGTATGGCGGATCCTTGTGTGTTTTTATGTAATGTAACGTGTCAGCTTGTGTACCTGGGGAATATTTCTCAGCTCGCGCATGACCCGCGCAAGGTGGGTTCGGTTGTGTACTAAAAGCTCTATGGTCACAGAGGAAAGCTTTGCGTCGCGTTCATCGACCTTGATGTTTTCTATGCCTGCGTCTGCTGAATTTAGCCTGGAAGCCAGCTCAGCAATAATGCCTTTTACCCTGTCCACATCAAGCTTGAGGGCTGTCAAATATTCTCCTTCAGGAGTTGCAGACCAGCGGCACGGAATAATTTCATTGGGTGTTCTGCGTCGTATCTCTGCAGCATTGTTGCAGGAATCTATATGTATCACAAAGCCCTTGCCGGGCGACATGTGGCCGACAATGGGGTCACCATGTACTGGATAACAACACTTGCTGTAACTAACCACCAGACCCTCACCGCCACGAATGGCAACCGGGCCACCCTTGTCTACTATCAGTGATTGATAATCGGGATTATCAGCAGATAATAAATGTTGTGCAACGACGTAAGCCATGAGGTTGCCGATGCCTATTTCTTCCAGCAGTTGATCAAGCTTTCTGACGCCAAAGCGAATAAATACTTTGCGCAGCCTTCTAAAATCAAGGTTTTTGATACTGGTTTTGCCATTCGCCAGTGATCGATTCAGTAATCTTCGACCAAGGGCAATGGATTGCACCGTTTGTTGATTTTTTAAAGCCTGTCTGATTCCAGCCCTGGCTTTTCCTGTAACAGCAAATGACAACCAGTCCGGACTGGGGGTGGCGGCTTTTGAAGTTATGATTTCCACGGTCTGGCCGCTGCGGAGTTGTACGCTAAGTGGTTCCAGGCGGCGATCGATGCGACAGGATACGCAGGTATCTCCAACGGCTGTGTGTACTGCGTAAGCGAAATCAATAGGACATGCGCCCTTTGAGAGTTCGAATATTTCACCCTTGGGTGAAAATACGTAGACTTCATCCGGGAACAGGTCAATTTTGACGTTTTCCACAAATTCGATGGAATTTCCGGCTCGCTGCTGTAATTCCAGGAGGTCCGATATCCATTGCCTGGCGCGCATCTGACTTCCATCAAAAGGGGCGTCATCAGCTTTATATAACCAATGCCCGGCAATTCCATTATTGGCAATGGTCTCCATTTGTTCGGTTCGTATTTGCACTTCAATTGGAATGCCGTGCATCCCGAAAAGCGTTGTATGCAAGGACTGGTAGCCGTTAAGTTTTGGGATCGCGATATAGTCTTTAAACCTTCCCGCCAGCGGTTTGTAGAGCGCGTGTGAAACACCAAGCACCCGGTAACAGGTATCTGCTGATTTGACGACAATGCGCAGACCAAATACATCCATAATGTCAGTGAAGGATTTGTGCTGGCTCTTCATTTTCATGTAAATAGAGTAAAGATGCTTCTCTCTCGCGGTTACCGTTGCTTCGATACCTTCCTGTGCTAATGCATTTTCGAGAGACTTTTTGGTTTCTTCCATCAAGGCTTTGCGATTACCGGCCGTACTTTTGACTGCTCGGCGAATCCTGTCTGCCCGCATGGGGTATAACGCAGAAAAGGCGAGATCTTCATATTCTATTTTTAGCTGATGCATACCAAAGCGATTTGCGATCGGGGCATAAAAATCAAGCGTTTCCTGCGCAATGCGGGTTCGTTTTTCCTTGGACATCACGCCCAATGTACGCATGTTGTGCAGCCGGTCTGCAAGCTTAACCAAAATGACCCTCAGGTCTTTTGACATGGCGATGGCCATTTTTTGAAAGTTTTCCGCCTGTGCTTCGGCGCGTGAGCGAAATATGGTTTTCAGTTTGCTGACACCGTCGACAATATCTGCGACCGCCGGAGTGAACATTTCACCCAGGGTGTGCTTTAGTACGGTGGTATCTTCCAGAACATCATGAAGCAAAGCCGCCATGAGCGTTTCATGGTCAAGGCGCATATCCGCCAGAATTTGGGCTACCGCCAGAGGGTGGGTGATATAAGCATGGCCAGTGCGTCGACTCTGGCCCTTATGCGCAAGCTCAGCATATTCATAAGCCCGCACAACAAGATCAACCTGTTTCGGGCTTAGGTAGTCCCTTACTGAATCAGCCAGAGACTGGATTGTTGTGGGAGCAGCAACCTCGTCTTTGCAGGCAGCGCTTGCTAGCTGCGACTGATAATGGGACTCATATGTTGGGTCTTCCTTCATCTGAAATTCCGAACGGCATATCTACCTCGTTTTGATACTGCGAGGCTGCGTCCTGCGCGTCAAGAAATTCAGGACTTATTAGTCCGGCCGCAATTTCACGCAAGGCGATAACCGTGGCTTTATCGTTCTCTGCCGGAACAAGTGGCTCGGCGCCAAAGCTGTGAATCTGACGGGCGCGACGGGTCGCTATCCGCACCAGTTCAAAACGGTTTGCAACGTTTTCAAGACAATCTTCAACGGTAATTCGAGCCATAGTTATTCACCAGCGATAGAGCCGCGGGAGTTTACTCGATATGTTTACCGGCTTTCAAGTGCTGTGCCTAATAAATCCGCTATCAAGCCCTGATTTTGCGCTGTTTTAAAGGTCAGGCGCGACCTCAGGGCCTGTACTATGCAGCGCATTTCGGCCAGCGCCTGATCAAAATCATCGTTTATCACCAGATAATCGAACTCGACATGGTGGGACATCTCTGAAACCGCGTTATCCATTCGCCTGTCTATAACATCTGCGTCGTCCTGCCCTCTTGCTTTAAGTCGCTCGCGCAGCGCTGATCGGGAAGGTGGGAGAATGAAAATACTAATGCTGTTGTCGAAAGTTTCACGTATCTGTTTAGCGCCCTGCCAGTCAATCTCCAGTATCACGTCCTGACCAGCGTCCAGCTTCCGGGTTACCGTGTTCCGAGAGGTCGCATAGTGATTGCCGAATACTACCGCGTGCTCCAAAAACTGGTCCGCATCCCGCATCTGGTTAAATGAATTCTGGGATATAAAGTGGTAATTCTGCCCGTCCACTTCCTGTGGTCGCCTGGTGCGCGTGGTATGGGAAATAGAAAGGCAGAGATTATCTGTGTGTTCAACAAGTGCCGCTACAAGTGAAGTTTTTCCAGCACCTGATGGCGCCGACACCAATATCAATGCGCCTGATTTGCTTGCCGAGCTCATTCTATGTTCTGCACCTGTTCGCGAATTTGTTCAATGATGACTTTCAGGTCCACTGATATCTGGGTGGTTTTTGGTAGCACCGATTTGGAGCCTAACGTGTTAGCCTCACGATTGAGTTCCTGCATTAAAAAATCCAGCCTGCGTCCATGTGGCCCGGAATTGTGCAGAGCAGAGCGGGTTTCGCTTACCTGTATTTCCAGTCTATCCATTTCTTCCATTACATCTGCGCGTTGAACCAGCATAACTACTTCCTGTTCCAGTCGCTCTGGGTTGGCGTTCAGGTCAAGCGCATCGATTTTCTTTAACAACGCTGCATGGCGAGCCTCACCTACGCCTTCCATCACGTTGCGCACTTCGGCAACCAGCACAGACACTTCGTCCAGTTTGTTCAGTAAAATAATTTTCAGCTTTTCGCCTTCGCGATTTCTATGTTCAGCGAGCTGTTCAAGTGCGGCTTGAAATGTAGCTTTTATCGCAGCTCGAAGCTCCTCGCCCGGCTTGTTACTTGCCGAAACAACACCTGGCCAACGCAGAATATCAAGTGCACTGGGCTTGGCGATATGCGGCGAGGATTTCCGAATGCGCTTGATCGAGTGTAATAACAGGTCCAGTTCCGACTGATTAATTTCTCCTGGCCGGGTTTCTGCGGTATCCAGTTTTAACGCGCAATCTACCTTGCCACGGCTCAGGCTGCAGCGAATCAGCCCTTTTAGATCAGACTCCATATCACGCAGGGCTTCAGGGAGCCTGATCTGTGGCTCCAAAAAGCGGTGATTAACGGATTTAATTTCCCATTGAATGCTTGCCTGGCTGGTGGTTTTTTCCACGCGGGCAAATGCAGTCATGCTGTAAATCATAGTGTGTTTCCCGGTGCCGAATATTCTTGTTCTACGGGTATAATAACTTTTTTTTGTGACATCGGAGAAGTAATGCCAGAACCCAGACCAAGTGGACGAAAGCCTGACCAACTACGCAAACTTTCAGTGGAGAAGAATTTCACCAAACACTCTGCAGGTTCCATACTTATATCGTGCGGCGATACGCGGGTGATCTGTACGGCTTCGGTGGAACGCAAGGTGCCACCATTTTTGCGGGGAAGTGGGCAAGGCTGGGTTACGGCGGAATACGGCATGTTACCCGGTGCAACTCATACCCGAGTTGACCGCGAAGCAGCGCGAGGCAAGCAAACAGGAAGGACGGTGGAAATTCAAAGGCTCATTGGCCGATCGCTGCGCGCAGCGGTTGATCTGAGGCACATAGGTGAGCGTACCATTCGCCTGGATTGTGATGTTATTCAGGCTGACGGAGGAACACGCACAGCATCGATAACCGGTGCATGTATTGCGCTGGGTCTGGCGCTTCAATCCATGCAGGGGGACGGTATCGACCTGGAGAAGGCCTTTCCCCATCTGGTGGCAGCGATTTCGGTTGGTGTATGGAACAATCAGGCGGTTCTGGACCTGGACTATATGGAGGATTCGAGCGCAGGGACAGATATGAATGTAGTTATGACCAGCGAAGGGGGATTTATTGAACTTCAGGGTACAGCGGAAGATGGCGCTTTCAGTGAATCCGAGTTGGCGCGTATGCTGGTTTTGGCGCGTACAGGAACGGACGCGCTTTTTGCACTTCAAAAGGAGGTGCTTGGCCTATGAGCCACTCGGGTCGCGATTTTGTACGCTTCATGATTGAAGCTGGTGTATTGCAATTTGGTGACTTTACGCTTAAGTCGGGTCGCACTAGCCCGTACTTTTTTAACCTAGGAAAAATGGATAGTGCGCGCGCAATAACAGCGCTTGGGAAGGCATATGCCAACAATATTGTTGAGAGTGGCATAGAATTCGATATTTTGTTTGGCCCGGCCTATAAGGGCATTCCCATTGCGGTTGCCACAGCAATTGCCCTGTTCGAAGACCACGGCAAGGATGCGGGTGTTACTTTTAACAGAAAAGAAATAAAGCAGCATGGCGAAGGCGGAAACCTGATTGGCCATGACTTGTGCGGTAAAGTACTTATTCTGGACGATGTAATTACAGCAGGAACGGCAATCAGGGAATCCCTGGGGCTTATAGCAGCATCCGGTGCGCATTTGAGTGGCATTATTGTGGCTATGGATAGGCAGGAATTGATGACAAATGGCAGGACAGCACTGGCTAGCATGGCACTGGAACAAGGTATACCTGTGCACAGTATCTCAAATCTTGAACATGTTATTGCATACCTTGGGGAAAATGGACAGGATGGGGATATGCTTGACAAACTTATGGCACATAGAGCGGCCTATTGTTGAGACATAACTTGTAAATGGACTTCTTGTGACATGAATAAACTCTATTTTCAACAAGCTACTTCTAAAACAGGCATGCAATTGCGGCGTCTGGTTGCAGGGTTCTGTTTGCTCGCAATGCCGGTTGAACAGCTTTCAGGCATTGAGCTGTATAAGTATCGTAATGCCGATGGAAATTTTGAAGTGTCCAACGCAGTTCCCTCTAGTCTGGTGTCTAAGGGATATACCGTGGTGAATGCTCAGGGGCAGGTATTGCGTGTTATAGCGCCACAAATGACCGCTGCTGAGTTGGAGGAAAAAGCGGCTCAGGATAAATTGGACGCGGAAAAACTTGCTCTAATAAAGTGGGAAGATGAACTGATGCTGCGCTATTCCTCTCCTGCAGATGTTGAATACGCCAGAGATCAGAAATCAAAAGCCATTGACGCCATGATCGAGTCAACACTGCTTAATATCGATCGATTGAAAGTTCACAAACAACAACTGGAGCATCAGGCAGCAAATATGGAGCGTGCTGCTCAGCCGCTCTCACCACAATTATTGCGTAATCTGGATATCGTTGAAGAGCAGATTCAGGGCCGTTTGGAAGAGGTAGCGGCACGTAAGGCGGAACAGGTTGATACACTTGAAGAGTTTGAACGCATCATCGTAAAAATCCGTGAGCTTTACGGTCTACCTGAACCAGAGAGTGCAGACGTATCGGTAAATATGGACCTTTCTACAACCGACCACTGAATATCCCAGTTTTGCACAGGCAAGGCCTTGAATTCCGTTCTGACGAATTGACCAATACGACCCTCAACCATGGCCATAAACAAGTTTGCCAATGCCGGTGCTGACAAATTAGCGTGTACCTCCTGACGCAGCTGGCCCTCGCGTATTATTTGTCTCAGATGTGTTTCCAGACGGTCGAAATATTGCCGCATCCTGGTGCGCAGACGATCGGATTCACCTTGTAATGCGTCTCCATTTTGCAGGCGTGTGAAGCCCGGATTTTTTTCCGCAAAGGTAAGCACAAGTAACAGCACGTTATTGCATCGGGTTCGCGCATCTACATCCTCCGAGAGAATGATATTTATCCGACTAAATATGGTGGATTCCATAAACTCGATCAGGCCTTCCAGCATTTTCGCCTTGCTTGGAAAGTGCCGATAAAGTGCCGCTTCCGAGACGCCCAGTTTTGCAGCCAGGGCTGCGGTGGTCACCTTGGTTCCGGGTTTTGATTCCAGCATCAGCGCGAATGTTTCCAGAATTTCCTGTTTGCGATGTCCGCGGTTCATGAAGCGGATTTCTGGATTTGTGTTCCGACACCCTGGTCTGTAAATATTTCCAGTAACAGCGCATGAGGTACACGGCCATCTATTATTTGCGCGCTGGTTACGTTGCCTCTAACCGCCTTCAGCGCACAGCGCACCTTTGGTAACATACCGGCACTGATAACTTTTTGTTGAATAAGCTTATCTACCTGATCTGCCGTCAGCGCGACAAGCGTTTGCTGATCGGCACCGAGTACACCGGGAGTATTGGTCAACAAGATAAGCTTCTCTGCATGTAGATGATCTGCGAGACATCCTGCCACAGTATCAGCATTTATGTTGAAGGATTCTCCTTCAGGGCCTACACCAATCGGAGCGATTACCGGAATAAAACCATTGTTGGTCAGTGTATCCAGAATTGTACCGTCCACAGACTCCACTTCCCCTACATGCCCTATGTCGATTATTTCAGAAGCGGCTAGTTCCCTGGAGCTTTCGTCAATGGTAATTTTCCTTGCGCGTATCAGTTCTCCGTCTTTACCGGTGATGCCAACTGCCCTGCCGCCGTTGCTATTGAGCAAGGATACAATTTCCTGATTTACCAGCCCCCCCAGCACCATCTGCACTACATCCATGGTGTCTGAATCAGTCACGCGCATACCGTCAACAAAACGGGTGGGAATGTTAAGTTTTTCAAGTAACGAGCCTATTTGAGGACCCCCTCCGTGCACAACCACAGGATTCATACCTACGAGTTTCATGAGGATGATATCCCGAGCGAATTGTGTTTTAAGGTGCTCGTCTACCATGGCATTCCCGCCAAATTTCACCACTATTGTTGAGCCGTGAAACTGGCGGATATAGGGTAGCGCCTCGGTCAAAACCCGGGCTATGTTGTTGGGTGTTGTGTGCTTGTCCGGTGACACGATAATTAGCCAGGGCTTCCATGGGTTTTAAAGCTTAGTTCAGGATCCAGTTTATGCAACTCTGCTTGAAAAATATCCTGTATCCTGTCTAACGGAGCTTGACCGTCTGCCTCGAAGCGAAGCGTTAATACCGGGCTGGTATTCGATTGCCGGATCAGGCCCCAGCCGTCAGAATAATCTACGCGAATGCCATCAATAGTGGTCAACGTTCCATCCCCAAAGTCACCAAGGGATGACAGTTGTTCCATAACCTCGGTTTTACGGCTTTCTGTTGTTTGAATTTTTAGCTCCGGAGTCATAAAAGTAACCGGAAACTCGTCAAAGAGCTCCTCTACCGACTTGGTCTCACCCGAAGTGATTTCCAGTAAACGTGCTGCGCTGTACAAAGCATCGTCAAAGCCATACCAGCGCTCTGCAAAACAAATATGCCCACTAAACTCTCCGCCAAGTAATGCCCCCGTTTCTATAATTTTTGCCTTGATATGCGAGTGCCCGGTTTTACACATTATCGGTCTGCCGCCGTACTCGCTGATCAGTGTATTTAGATGGCGGCTGCATTTAACGTCATAAATAATATCCGAGCCTGGATTGCGCCCTACTATGTCACGGCTGAATAACATAAGAAGTTTGTCAGGCCATACTACGCTACCCCGATTGGTGACGACTCCCAAACGGTCACCGTCGCCGTCAAATGCCAGACCAAGGTCAGCATTTTCTGCTTCCACAACGGTGATAAGGTCCGCCAGGTTTTCCATCTCTGCGGGATCCGGATGATGGTTTGGAAAGTTGCCATCTACTTCGCAGTACAACTCGACAACCTCACACCCCAATTCGCGTAGCAGCTGGGGCGCAACGGCTCCGGCGACACCATTTCCGCAATCAATTACAACTTTTGGTGCCTGGCCAAGCACGACATCCCCGGCCACCCTGTCTATATATGAATCGATTATCTCTACGTTTTCGCAAGCGCCCTCACCTTTGGGTAAATCGTCATTCTCAATACGTTCACGCAGGGTCTGAATGCGATCTTCAGCCAGGGTAACGCCTGCCAACATCATTTTAAGGCCATTGTAGTCCGGCGGATTGTGCGACCCGGTGATCATAATGCCAGTACCGGTATTGAGCGAATGCGTTGCGTAATACAGGAGTGGAGTGGGCACCATACCAACATCAACCACATCAACGCCTCCTTCGTTAAGACCCTTGATAAGAGAGGTGCTTAACTCTGGAGAAGACAAACGTCCATCCCGACCCACGGCAACCTTCTTTTGACCTGCATCGCGGGCTTCAGCGGCGAAGGCACGTCCAATCCAGTAAACGACCTCACCAGTGAGGGAAGAGGTAACGACGCCTCGAATGTCGTATGCACGAAAAATTTCGGCTTCCAAATTTAACCCCATTCCCCTTGGCGATGTATCTTCTGTCACTTCGATTCCAAAATTTTCTTCATCTTTGGTAATTCTGCGCACCTCCAGAAACTCCTCGCTGTCGTCGTTATCAGCAGCAGAAGTGGTTTTTTGTTCCGGTTCTTGTGCCGCATCAGCTGTTACAGCAGGTGTATCAAATTTGAATTTTGGTTTGTCACGCTTGGTAACCGTGCCTTGAGGACTGCGCGCACGGGCTATCTTTCTGGTATTTTCTGCCAGAGCCTGGAAGAGATTTAGTTTGTAGGCATCAATTCCCGGCGCCCTGCCGCGTAAAAGTCGACCTGTCTCATCCATGAACCTGACTCCGTCCTGGTCCAGGGCCCGGAATAAACGGCCAAAACCCAGAAACGCGGTGCCGAGAATGACGGCAAGTGCTGCAGTAAATGGCAGAATCAACATATTCCAGGATAATAACCCGGACCCTCCAGTTTTGGCTGCTCTGAAAGACAAGCGCCAGTTAATGGATTCCAGTTGTCTATAGATTGGGTCTTCAGTGCTGTCTGCTTCCGCACCGTACTGTAAAATGTCTACGTCTGGTGCTGATTCAAATCTTTGTTGCAATATCAAGCTGCCGCTGGAGGGGTCAAACATCTGGACCGGCCCCAGAAAGTAGTTCATGGAAAGCGCCATAAACAACACTCCGGATATCTTTCCATCGCTGGTGATGGGTCGCGCTACGTAGATCACTATTTTCTGGCCCAGCTTGAAGGCTTCCGGTCCGGCATAGGGTTGGGATTCTGCGCGCTTGATTACATCCAGCGCTCCAAAGGTGATAGGTGTCGCCGCATTCAGGTCCACCTGTGCTTCCCCACGTTTGATAAGGTCTACACGATCTGCATATTTGAACTGGGTTCTTATACGGTCAGCTTCTGCCCGGTGAAGCTGCGGCTCAAAGCTGTTCAGCGCGTTTATAACCGAAGGTGAATTGGCGATCTGGTCTATCTGGTTTTTCAGGGTGACTGCTCTGGAATTAAAAAAGGCGGTGTATTGATCTGCAATCTGGACGTTTTGCGCTTTTTGTTGAGCCAGATTTCCTGCATTAATTACCTGCCACCATATGAGTAAAAGAGTGAAGCCAATGCCAAACGTGGATACCACAATGCTACCAAGTGCGTAAATCCAAAGATCGGAACTCAGACCCTGGTTTTTTTTGGCTTTGGCACCCTTGGTGCTTTTTTCCTCAGCTACTTTTGTGGTCTGTTTTTCGTCTTTGGTTTTTGTTTTCTTTTTTGGTAATTTCATTCCGTTTCAGTACTCGCAGGCTCTTTACAAATCTGCTGAAGGCTCTATAAAGCCGCTGAAGGCTCTACCCCGCTCAGGGATTGAGCAATGCTACTGATGATGGACTGGGAAATCAGCTCCTTTGACGCCTTCTTCAGTACCTGTTCACCAGTCTCCCAGATCAATGTGACTTCATTTTCCTCACTATCAAAACCAATTCGTGCGTCCGAGACATCGTTGACTATAATCAGGTCCAGGTTTTTTCTGCGCTTTTTGGCTCTTGCATTGGCAATAACAGATTCCGTTTCGGCAGCAAATCCGACTGTATAGGGAGGATTTTTATGTTGTGTTACTGCCAGTATTATGTCCGGGTTTTCAACCAGTTTTAGCGACGAGTTTCTGGTTTCTGCACTTTTTTTAATCTTTTGTGACCTAACTTCCTCTGGTTTATAGTCTGCAACTGCCGCTACACCAATAAATATGTCACAACGCCCAAGCTGTGCCATTACTGCGTCAAACATCTCCTGGGCGGTTACCACATCTATTCGTTCAACCAGAAGAGGGGTTTGGGCATTAACAGGTCCGGATATAAGGCACACCTCAGCTCCAGCCTGCTGGGCTGCTGTAGCCAGAGCAAAGCCCTGTTTTCCGGAACTGTGATTGCTAATAAACCGGACAGGATCGATAGCTTCCCGGGTTGGCCCTGCTGTAATCACAACACGCTTGCCGGCCAGCAAGGTGGTTGCTGAAAAATGATTGTTAAGTGCTTCTACTATTTCTTCCGGCTGAAGCATCCTGCCCATACCGGACTCACCACAAGCCTGGTCTCCCGATGCAGGGCCAAGAACTATGGCGCCATCGGTTTTCAGCTGATGAATATTGCGAACAGTAGCCGGTTTGTCCCACATCTTCAGGTTCATGGCGGGGGCCACAAACACCGGTGCTTCTGTTGCAAGTGCAAGAGTAGTTAGTAAGTCGGGTGTCGCGCCGGACGCGAGACTGGAAATCAGGTTGGCAGTAGCCGGCGCCATTAAAAGGCAGTCAGCCCAACGCGCAAGTTCGATATGGCTCATGGCTGATTCAGCAGATTTATCCCATAGAGAGTTGCGAACAGGGTTTCCTGAAACAGCTTGCAGCGAGGTCTCCGAGACAAAATTTTCCGCTGAGCGGGTAAGCACCACTTGCACGTTTGCGCCATGAGCACGCAATTGTCGCACGAGTTCAGGGGCTTTATACGCAGCTATTCCACCGCTTACGCAAAGTAGTATGTTTTTTTTGTTTAGCGCGGACATGCCTTTCGGGTCATCAATTGTAAGCGCATAAGATAGCAGCAGCCTGAGAACAGTGCCAATCGGAAGTAGGTATGGAGTATACAGAACAAAAAGCGTTGTTTCCGCGCGAGCGGATCATTCAACGCGGCACAGATGCTCTATCAGATGCCGAATTACTCGCAGTACTGTTGCGAACAGGTAATGGAAGCCTCGGGGTAGTAGCGTTTGCAGAGCAGCTGTTACAGCAACGGGGAGGTTTGCGTGCATTGCTGGACGCCGCAGAAAAAACCTTGTTGGGTGTGTCGGGGCTGGGCCCGGCAAAAGTAGCGGCGATCAAGGCTACTCGTGCACTTAGTGATCGCTATCTTTGGGCGGTTTGTGAACGCGAGCAGGTATTTAACAGTTCCGCTACTGTGCGGCCGTATATACAGAACCAACTTTGTGCCAGAAGGCAGGAGATTTTTGCAGTGCTTCTGCTCGACAGTCAAAATAGACTAATTGCCTACCATGAGCTATTTTTTGGAACCATAGACTGCGCCAGCGTTCATCCTCGCGAAGTCTTGCGTTGCGCCATAGAACAAAACGCGGCGGCGATCATATTTGCACATAACCATCCCTCAGGAGTGGCCGAGCCTAGTCAGGATGACATTCGGGTAACCAAAAAACTGAAAAACCTGTTGCGCGAAATAGGGGTGCGGGTTCTCGACCATCTGGTTGTCGGATCTGGCGAAATAACATCTTTTGCCGATCGCGGCTTGCTGTAGAGGCTAGGCTCTGGTATAAAACGCGCCTCATTTTTTAAGGTTAGAGGCCAGAACATGTCGCAGGTATGCCAGGTGACCGGAAAGCGTCCCATGTCGGGCAACAATGTGTCCCACGCAAAAAACAGAACGCGCCGTCGATTTTCCCCCAACTTGCATTATCACCGGTTTTGGGTGGCTGCTGATAAGCGTTACGTAAAGCTTCGCGTATCTGCCAGTGGTATGCGACTAATCGATAAGCTCGGAATTGAGGCAGTATTGGCCGATATGAAGAGCCGCGGCATTAAGGTTTAAGGGAATATTTTACTATGAGAGACAAAATTAAACTGGTATCTAGCGCAGGCACCGGCCATTACTACACAACAGACAAAAACAAACGAACGATGCCCGGGAAACTGGAAATGAGAAAGTTCGATCCGGTTATTCGAAAGCACGTTATTTACAAAGAAGCCAAAATTAAGTGAGCCCTCAGCGGCTTTTGTAAAGAGCCCTCAGCGGCTTTTGTAAAGAGCCCTCAGCGGTTTTTGTAAAGAGCCCTCAGCGGCTCTTATAACGAGCCCTCAGTAGAACCTAAACGCTTAAGTGTAAATGACCCCACTGGTCCACTTTACATTGCCATCCGGCGGCAATATAGCTTGTAGCTACCTGCTCAGTAATAAGTGCCGCTCCTGAAAGCCGGTCACCCGACAAAAACCGGGTCCGGTCATAAACCGCCAGATTGTTGAGCTGCCTATCCGGCGTTAGTGGACGATTCGTCTCACTCAGCGAAGCCAGGCTCAATTTTTTGCGCTGCGCTTCAACCTGGACGCGAATATTTACCAGTTCTACAGGCAGGTCAAAGTTATGACCGTAGCGCTTTTGATGCGCTGCGTGAAACTCACGGATGACCTGATCGCTGTTTTGCCATGGAAGGCTCAGGGTATAACTTTGGCCCTGGTAGCGGAGCGCTGCATACTTTTGGACGCGAAAGGCGGCGGGGTCGTGTCCCTCGGCGAGCAGCTCCGATTGTCCGCTCAACGTCAACTGGTCAAATGCCTCTGCAATTTCATCGCCGAGCGAATTATCCGAAGCTAATCCAACATTACCGAACGTTTGTTTTGTTGGTAGCATAGTTTCCGACGACAGAAGCGCGTTTATTGTTTTGGCCATTTGTCGACCGGGTTTTGCTGTCAACATACCAAATGCGGATAAAACGCCGCCGTGCAGCGGCAGAATCACATGCGAGACACCCAGTTGTTCTGCCAGAGAACAAACGTGGAGCCCGCCAGCTCCCCCAAAACACATCAATGTGAAATCCTTTGGATCGAAGCCTCGTTCAATTGAAATGACCTGAAGGGCGCGCACCATATGTTGTTCCGCTAGCTCGATTATGCCGCTGGCAGTGTCGATTACGCTCAATCCCAGTTGCGTTGCCAGAGGCTGAATTGAGATTTTCGCTTGCTCCAGGTTCAGTTTTATTCCGCCGGATAACTCCAGACCCGCGGGGAGGCGGCCGAGGACCAGATTTGCATCCGTCACGGTTGCGTTTTGCGCGCCCAGGCCGTAGCAGGCGGGTCCAGGGTTTGCTCCGGCAGAGGCAGGACCCACATTTAACGATCCGCCAATATCAATGGATGCAATTGAGCCACCGCCGGCTCCTATTGTATGAATATCGATCATGGGAATTGCAACCGGGTACGGCCCAAGGCTACCGGAACTGGTCAGTATCGGCTGGTCTACAAAAAGCGAAACATCAGTAGAGGTACCCCCCATGTCAAAAGTAATAATGTTTCGCTTTTTTGTGAGCGAACCGATGTAGCTTGTTGCGCTCAACCCACCCGCGGGCCCGGAAAGCAGGAGGTTAACTGCTCTGGTGCCAGCCTGGGACGCTGCTATTGTTTCACCAGAGGATTGCATCACCGCAAGGGGCGCGGGCATTACAGATTTCTGTAGTTTGTGCAGGTAGTCCTGTACAAGTGGCCCTAACCAGGCATTTAACCAGGTTGCTATACCGCGTTCGTACTCACCCGATTCCGGCAAAACGTAAGAGGATCTGGAAACGAAGGCCAGGTCTTTTACTGCATCCTCAATGCGTTTTTCCTCACCGTCATCCAGATAACTAAATAACAGGTTTATGGCGATAGCCTCGGGGTTTAAGTTCTGTAACTGCTTTCTTAGTTTGCTCAATTGGGCATCGGTGAGCGGCTCTATCAGCTCGCCTTGCGCATTTAGCCGCCCACCGGTTCCAATACATAAGTCTGCCGGAATGGGGTTTGGCCTGTGCTCTGGCATCAATTGGTATAATTCGGAACGGGCCTGCCGGCCAATTCTTAGTGTGTCTGTGAAGCCCGTATTGGTAATGTAGGCTGTTCTGACACCCTTGTTTTCAAGGGCTGCGTTGGTCGCTACGGTACTGCCGTGGATGAATTGAACTTCACCTGCATGGATGGCAGGAAACAGATTCATCTCCTTTATGCCCTTGAGAATTGCTTTCGATGGATCCTCGGGTGTAGAAAGCACCTTGTGAATTTTTAGCTTGCCATCACGCAATAGAACAAAATCAGTAAAGGTGCCGCCGGTATCTACGCCGAGCAAAAGGGACATCGAAACGTTATCCTGAGTAATCGAAGAAACATTGTAAGACTATGCCTGAGCTACCTGAAGTTGAAACCACCCGAAGGGGAATTTTACCCCACATAATAAATAGCAGGTTGTGCCGGTGGGAAATACGGACGTCGAAATTAAGGTGGCCAGTAGAGCTTCCAGCGGAGTTAAAAAATCAAACGGTGCGGGAAGTAGATCGGCGTGCGAAATATCTGGTTATCCATCTTGAGACAGGCGCGCTGATATTACATCTGGGTATGTCCGGTAGTTTGAGCATTGTAAAACTGGGCTCAAACGCTGGAAAACACGATCACATTGATCTTGAGTTCGAAAACCGTAATGTTCTCAGATTGAACGACCCAAGAAAATTCGGCAGCCTGCATTTTCAAAAGTTCCCTGTGGAATCACACTGGTTGCTTAAACACCTGGGTCCTGAACCGCTTTCCCCCGATTTTTCCGGTGACTACCTGTTTAAAATTAGACGTAAACGCAAGCTTGCGATTAAAAATCTGATTATGGATGGAAAAGTAGTAGTCGGTGTTGGCAATATTTACGCAAGTGAGGCGCTTTTCAGAGCCGGAATCCGACCTAACAGGGCAGCGGGTCAGATCTCCCGGAGGGCTTGTGGTGCTTTGGCAGAGGCTATTCAGTCCACTCTTGGCGAGGCAATACGTGCCGGTGGAACAACATTGCGAGACTTTACCAACAGTGATGGCAAACCCGGGTATTTTGGGCAACAGTTGAACGTATATGGGCGTGCAGGTGAGGTGTGTTATCGCTGTAAGACACCGATAAAGGCGGTTAAGACAGGCCAGCGTTCCAGCTTTTATTGCCCGAAATGCCAGAAGTAAAAGTGTTAATGTTCAAGGCTGTTCAATCGAGCAGCTGAAGGCTCTTTACTCAAGCAGCTGAAGGCTCCTTACAAAATCGGCTGAAGGCTCTTTATTCGAGAAGCTGAAGGCTCTTTACTCAAGCAGCTGAAGGCTCTTTACTCAAGCAGCTGAAGGCTCTTTACTCAAGCAGCTGAAGGCTCTTCACAACGGCGGGGTGAACAAATTTGTCGATGTTTCCGCCAAGTGCTGCAATTTCGCGAACCAGAGTGGAGGATACGAATGAACATTCCTGGGATGTTGGTAAAAACACATATTCAATCTCCGGGTCCAACGCGTGATTCATTGCGGCCATTTCAAATTCGTATTCAAAATCTGTAACGGTGCGCAAGCCCCTTAGTATAAACGTAGTATTTTTACTACGAGCATAATCAACCAGCAAAGTATTAAAACCTTCCACTTCTACCCGGTCGCCATATTCTGCCAGCACTTCCTGGCAAAGGGCGATGCGCCCGGCAAGGTCGGTCTTTGGGTTTTTTTGCCTGGAGGTGCCAATCGCCAGAATAACCTTGTCGAATAAATTCAGGGCGCGGGATACCAGGTCGGTGTGACCATTGGTAATGGGATTGAAGTGTCCCGGGTAGACAACGGTGGTCATCGCTATTCCTTTTAGGATTAGAGGCTATGGAGAAGGATTTGGCTAGTGGTAGGTTTTGATGTTAGCCAATCTGAATATTGCATACAAACGCTATTTTAGGGCGATCAGGTTTAGGTGCGTGCTGCCGACTTTACTATTTTTTATCAGGTTCCAACCCCGCGCCGTTTCCAGTGGCTGTGGAGTTTCAAGATAGATTAGAGCGTCCGTAGTTGTGTAATAACCCGTCCGCAAAATATCCAGGGTTTGGTTCATCAGAGGTCCGGTAAAAGGCGGGTCGACAAAAATTATGTCCCAGTGCTCATCCTGTGTGTGCAGCCAGTCGGGCGCTGTGGATTGGATTATGGTGCAGGACTCAATAAGGTACTGCTCGTCCGTGGGGTTAGAGCCCAACATATTTCTGCTTGCGTGCAATGCACGAATAATGGCGGGATTTTGATCAACGAGTGTGGCATGGTCTGCTCCGCGAGACAGAGCTTCAAAACCCAGCGCGCCAGACCCTGAGAACAGGTCCAGACACCTGGCGTGGTGGATGTGGGGTTCAAGCCAATTGAACAGTGTTTCGCGAGCACGATCCATCGTGGGCCTTAAACCCGGGGAGTCTGGAAACTTGAGCTTTCTACGTTTCCATTTTCCTCCGATAATACGCACAGTATTTGTTGATGAGGCCATAGCGGTATTTTAAACAAGAAGTAGCATGAAGGAAGTTTAGCTTGAGTGATTCAGAGGAGAAAGGTAATACCGGGTTCTGGCGCGGCCTGAAAACAGGGCTGGGGAAGACCCGGGGGCGACTTGCGGAGGGCGTAGGTAATTTATTGCTAGGCGAAAAGGTTGTTAATGACGCCGTAATGGAAGATTTGGAGACCGCGCTGCTCTTGACCGATGTTGGGGTTGAGGCGACAGGAGTAATTATGGAGGCTCTGGCGGGTAGAGTCGGTCGACGCGAATTAAATAATACCCGTGCCCTGCACGCAGCTTTAAAAACAGAACTTAAGTCGATGCTTGCACCGCTTACCGTGCCATTGGAAATAGATCGGAATCAAAAACCCACGGTATTGCTTTTTGTTGGTGTTAATGGTGTTGGCAAGACCACCACGATCGGAAAACTGGCAAAGTATTTTCAGCAACAGGGGCTAAGCGTTATGTTAGCTGCAGGAGATACCTTCAGAGCCGCAGCGGTCGAGCAGTTGCAAAGCTGGGGTGCTGCAAACGATGTTCCGGTGGTTGCTCAACATAAGGGTGCAGACAGTGCTTCGGTAGTATTTGATGCCCTGAATTCAGCAAAGGCACGTAACATGGACGTGCTTATTGCAGATACTGCTGGCCGACTGCAGGCTAAAACTCACCTCATGGATGAATTGGTGAAAATAAAAAGAGTAATGTCGAAAATTGATGCAAGTGCACCACACGAAACTCTGCTGGTGCTGGATGCCGGAGTAGGACAGAACGCATTAAGCCAGGTAAAAGAGTTTCATGATGCGATCGGCTTAACAGGCCTGGTGCTGACCAAGCTGGACGGTAGCGCGAAGGCAGGCATTATTTTTGCTATTAGTCAAAAATTTGATATTCCCGTGTATTTCGTCGGCGTAGGGGAGCAGCTGGAAGATTTACAGGTATTTGAAGGCGAACCCTTTGTAGAAGCATTGCTTGCTGAGGAATTGGTTTAATTGTTCTAATTGGTATTCCCTGTTTCTGAAACTATTTATCGAGATGTATGGCTGAAATTGAGCTACATAATGTAACCCGCAAATTTGGAAATGGGGCCGAAGCGCTTGGGAATGTGTCGGTCGCATTTGAATCTGGTTCCATGACTTTTTTAACAGGTCATTCAGGTGCTGGAAAATCTACACTATTAAAATTGCTGTTGCGGCTGGACGTACCAACACGTGGACAGGTGCTCGTTGGTGGAGTGGATATCAGCCAATTGGCGGAAAAATACATTCCAGTGTTTCGACAAAATATCGGGGTGGTTTTTCAGGACCACCACCTGCTGGATGAACGCACTGTTTTTGAAAATGTCGCCGTTCCATTGCGTGTTATGGGAATGGCAGACCGTGATATTGAGCGTCGTGTTCGAGCGGCACTTTCAGCGGTCAGTCTTCTGGAAAAGGAAAAACTCTATCCCCCGCTCCTTTCTACCGGAGAACAACAAAGGGTAGGCATTGCCCGCGCTGTGGTTAATCGGCCCAAACTGTTACTTGCAGATGAGCCTACAGGAAATCTTGATCCTGATTTGTCTCGCGACATAATGGAGCTGTTTGAGCAGTTCAAGCTGGTGGGTACCACAGTAATTATTGCCAGTCATGATAGAGAACTCATTAACTCCATGGGCAAGCGGATAATTGAACTGGATCATGGGCGATTAATGGGAGCAAACTATTGAACGCGCCAGTCCGGCCTGGCAAAGGGCGCAACAAGGCGCCTAAAAAGGGACCGTGGTCTTCACCGGTTTCTGCGGGTATTGCGGGCTTCTTTAGAGCACATTCACGCGTGGCAAAGGAAAGTTTTGCTTTTGTTAGCGCGAGATTGGGTACCAGCTTGCTGGTATGGTTGCTTATTGGAATAGCACTGGGTCTTCCGGCTGGACTATATTTGCTTGAGCGCAATTTGGGTGCGATGAGCGAAGACTGGCAGGGCAAGCCTGGCATAAGTTTGTACTTCGAGCCCGGAACAAGTGCCGAGATGATCTCTAATGTGCGGGAACAATTAGGGAGGGATGCCCGAATCGGCGATGTTGCGCTGGTGAGTTCTGAATTGGCACTCGAAGAATTTAAGGCGTATTCAGGCCTGTCGGATGCCCTTGCGGTTATTGAACACAACCCGCTGCCGGATTCCATGCGCGCTGTTTTGGCAGACAATGTTGAACCATTCCAGATAAAACTTATTTCGGGGTCACTGGCACAATTTCCCGGCGTAAAAGAGGTTGTGGTGGAGCTCACCTGGCTGGAAAGAATCACTGCAATTATGCAGTTGGTGTCCCGTCTGGGGATTATTCTTGCTGTCCTGTTCGGGGTAGCGGCAATATTGATTACTGCAACTTCTGTGCGACTGGCCATTGAGAGTCGCCTGGAAGAATTAAAGGTGCTCAAACTGGTAGGTGCCACCAATGCCTACATTCGCCGCCCTTTCCTGTATTTTGGTCTTATCTACGGTATGGGAGGCGGGGTTATCGGAGCCATGCTGGTTAGCCTTAGTATCCAGGTTATCGAGGGGCCTCTGGCTCGATTTATTGGCAGTTATGGTGGTGTTTTGGGAATTGTTGGGCTGGATAGCGCCTTTGTGGTCGGAATGCTGGGTGTTGGTGGGCTATTGGGCATTGCTGGAGCCCTGTTATCATCCAGACAACGCCTTGCAGACTTGCAGGTGGGCTAATTTATTCGTTTCAGAAGATATTTGTGTCTTTTTAGCGTCAACCAGGCCACTTATCGCCTTTACAGGCCGCATATCCGGGAACCTTTGCATTTATTAGCACTCTTATCCACAGAGTGCTAATATAGCGATTAATGTTACCGGAGGTATCAATTATGACAACAAGTGTAATGTCATTAGACAGCCTGGCACCTGGAAAGGACCTGGATGCGTATATTCAGAATGTTCGCAGCTTCCCTATTCTAAGTGCGGAGGAAGAAAAGGTACTTGCTGAGCGTCTATATTACCATGATGACGTTGATGCAGCGCGCACGCTGGTGTTATCACACCTGCGCTTTGTGGTTCATTTGGCTCGTTCCTATTCCGGTTATGGTTTACCACAGGCAGACCTGATTCAGGAAGGTAATGTAGGTCTGATGAAGGCTGTTAAACGCTTTAATCCTGAGGTTGGTGTGCGACTTACCTCGTTTGCGGTACATTGGATCAAAGCTGAAATGCACGAGTTTATATTACGCAACTGGCGCATCGTCAAAATTGCGACCACCAAGGCACAGCGCAAATTGTTCTTTAACCTGCGTGGTTCAAAGAAGCGGCTGGGCTGGATGACGCCTGATGAAGTAAGTGCGATGGCTGAAGATCTGGGCGTAGAAGAGAAAACGGTGCTTCAGATGGAAGGGCGCCTGGCGTCTCCGGATATGGCTTTTGATGGTTATCAGAGTGATGACGAACTAATTTCAGCACCGGTCCAGTTTTTGGATGACGAAGCTGCAAACCCTGCTGGTCTTGTAGCGGACCAGGAAACACACGATCAATCTATTGCACATCTGGGAGAGGCGCTAAAAACTCTGGATGACCGAAGCAGGGATATTTTGTCACAACGCTGGTTGAGCGACTCAAAGAGCACCTTGCACGAACTGGCTGATACTTATCAGGTGTCTGCAGAGCGCATTAGACAACTGGAAAAAAACGCCATGAAAAAAGTTCGGGCGGTAATTGAAAGCCGGGCAGCGTAAGTAGTTTTCTGAATCGCACTGTGCTGGCGAACGTATATCTGGCTATTGGAGCGATCTGCTCCGGCCTCGCGGTGGTATTAGGTGCCTTTGGTGCGCATGCACTGAAAAGCAGGATAAGCCCCTCTGACCTTGAAGTGTTTCAGACGGGTGTCCACTATCAGTTGATACACGGGCTGGCCATCTGTTTGTTGGCGATCTGGTATAAGAGCGCCAATCTTCAGTTTGGTGCCCTGGATGCCTTTGGTATAAATCTGTTGATGTTTTTGTTTGGTATCGTCTTTTTCTCAGGCAGTTTGTATGCGCTAAGCCTCGGTGGCCCGCGCTGGTTTGGGCCAATTACGCCAATAGGCGGGCTTTTATTCATCCTCGCGTGGGGGCTGTTGGCCTATAACGCTTTTCGTGTCTGACAATAACATGCTCAGTCCCAATATCTATGTTCGGCAGCGTGGCCGGTTAACACACTCACAAGCACGTGCGCTTGACCATTACGCAGCTGAATATTTGCTGGATCCTGGTGACCAGAAAATCGATCTGTCAAAAACGTTTGGCAATGATGTGCCGCCTGTACTTGAGATCGGTTTTGGGAGTGGCCAGGCTCTCCTGGAGATGGCGTCAAAAAATCCTGAACGAAACTACCTTGGCATCGAAGTCTATTTGCCAGGGATCGGCGGGCTATTACATTGTTGCCATGAGCAGGGTATTCACAATGTGCGCGTCATTCGGGGAGATGCCGGTTATGTAATGGAAAATAACTGTGTCGAAGAAAGTATTTCCCAGATCAATATTTTTTTTCCGGACCCGTGGCCCAAGCGTAAACATCACAAGCGCAGGCTAGTTCAAAACCCGGTGATAGAACTCATAAGAGAACGTCTGGTGCCTGGGGGGAAGGTTTGTCTGGCAACAGACTGGAAGGAATATGCACAATGGATGCTGAAGCTTTTTTCGGAAACACCGGGGCTGACAAATTTATCCCTGAATGGAACCTATACCCAACGACTGGAAAGTCGTCCAATGACTCGGTTTGAAGCGCGCGGTATTCGACTGGGGCACGAAGTTTGGGATTTGTGTTTCCAAAAGTAAAATCAAGGCAAGACACTGGGCCGCCGCGCTATACAAAATACTCAAGCACTGAATCAAGATAGCGCAAACCCTCGGCGCTTAGGCCTATTTTGCCTTGGTGCCAGATTCCCAGATTCTCAAAATGATCTATGCCGGGCTGAATACTTTCAAATTCCATGCCGGTAAAGTTTTCAAAGCATTCACGCTCCACTCCATTGGTTAAGCGTAGTACATTCATTAGAAATTCACTGATGCGTTCTGTCTCAGACACCGGCCGTGTATCCAGGGACTGAACGGCCTCCGGTTTCAGATAGAGCCGCGGCTGTCTGGGTCTTGAAGAGCGAAATATTGAGTTATCACCGGGCAGGCTTAATTTTCCGTGTGCGCCCGCACCAATTCCGAGATAGTCACCAAATTTCCAGTAGTTGAGGTTGTGCCGACACTCCGATCCGGGTTTTGCGTATGCAGATATTTCGTAACGCTGGTATCCGGCAGCCTTAAGCAGAGTTAGTCCGGATTGCTCAATATTTCCAAGCGTCTGGTCGGTGGGAAGAATGGGTGGTTTGCGTGCAAAAATTGTTTTTGGTTCAAGGGTGAGCTGGTACCAGGAGATGTGTTCGGGTTGCAAGGCCAGGGCGTGCTCCAGATCGAATATCGCGTCTTCCAGTGACTGTCCCGGCAGGCCATGCATTAAATCCAGGTTTACATTTGCGAACCCCGCCTCACGGGCTATTTCAAAAGCGCGTACAGCTTCCCGAGCTGTGTGAATTCTGCCCAGTTTCACCAACTTCTGGTCCTGGAATGACTGAATGCCCAGTGAGAGTCGATTCACTCCGGCGAGTAGGTAGCCCTCGAATTTATTTGCTTCAACGCTGCCGGGGTTGGCTTCAAGCGTTATTTCCACCGCACTGCTTATAGAAATGATACGGGCTACTTGAGCGAGCAGGTACGTGATGGATTCGGGGGAAAAAAGGCTGGGGGTTCCACCACCTAAAAATATACTTTGTACTTCCCGGCCCATAACATAATTAGTCTGGGATGAGAGATCGGCAAGCAGCTGGTCGATGTAGGCGTTTTCATCCAGCGCTCCATTCAGTTCGTGTGAATTAAAATCGCAGTAAGGGCATTTCTTCTCACACCACGGAAAGTGTATGTATAGAGACAGTGGTGGAAGTAACATTGTTATTGGGTCAGGCCGGAATGATGAGGTTTTTCAGCTTTAAACGCAGGCTGGCACAAGCTAGTCCCCGATGGCTTATGGCGTTTTTTTTACCGGGTGGTAGTTGTGCTGAGGTGCATCCTAAAGCGTCCAGATAAAAATGTGGGTCATAACCAAAACCGTTAATGCCCGCAGCTTCATCGACGATGCGCCCGTGCCATTCAGAACTGGCAATGATGGGTATCGGGTCATCAGCAGCTCTCAGGTAAACCAGCACACAAACGAAGCGGGCGGCTCTATTTTCTATATCTGACAGATTGTGAATGAGCCTGGCATTATTTTCCGTATCGTTTGCGTGCGGGCCTGCGTAACGGGCGGAATATATTCCTGGCGCACCATCAAGTGCGTCAACGCAGAGCCCGGAGTCGTCCGCAATGGCAGGACCTTTACTTTGTGCCGCCGCGTGACGCGCCTTAATTAAAGCGTTTTCAATGAAGCTCAGACCAGTCTCGGGAACCTCTCCTATACCGAGTTCTGCCTGGGCTGTTAGCGTAATTCCAAGCGGATGGAGTAGTGCATGGAGTTCAAGAAGTTTTCCCTGATTTCCTGTGGCAAGCGTAACGTGCATTGTAAGGCTAGCGATCCGAGTCCAGATACATACGTTCCTGAAATTCGAACTGTGTGATGGGTTCGTCAGGAAGCTCCACGCTTATATCAAAAGCAAGGGTATCCCGGTTGGTGTAAACTAGCGGCGCAATGTAGTAAACCGAATCTTGTTCAACGACCTCCCGAAACTTCAATGTCTGCAACTGCCCCAGCAAATTTTTCACTCGACCGCGTACATTGCCACGAACGGCGAGGCCGTCTTCGGAGATAAGTGAAATATTAACAATAGCTTGTGCATTACCCCGGGTAATTTGGTACTGGTTGGCTATCTCCGGTTTCAAAAACATGGTGTTTAACACGATGTAGTGTGCCCTGGTACTGCCGACCAGAAAAAACTGTTCTGCGGATGCGTGTTGTACCGGGAGCACCATGATGAGTAGTAATCCACTTAGCAGATATTTTCTCGTTGATCTGAAGGGTCCAAATTTTCTCTTCATTCAGGTGTTCGTCCCAGTCGGTAGAAAGCATAGGTGCCAAACAGATTCGGCATACGGTTCATCAGCATACGGTTTCGATACAGGCTGTCCGTGACAAAGCGATCTATGATAGAAAACTTTTTCTGGCGGCACAGGTTTTCGAAATCGGCAAAGGTGCATAGATGGATATTGGGCGTATCATACCAACCATAGGGAAGATAGGGCGCAATAGGCATCTTTCCACGCAATACCAGATACGCCCGTAAACGCCAGTGTCCGAAATTGGGGTAGGTGATGATGCATTGTGTACCGATGCGCAACATCTCTTCCAGCAATAAATCCGGGCGTTTTACCGATTGCAGGGTTTCAGTCATTATAACGGTGTCAAAACTATCGGACTGAAAGTTTTGCAAGCCTTTGTCCAGGTTTTGTTCTATTACATTAACACCAGCATTAATACAGTCAGTGATACCCATCGGGTCTATTTCTATACCATAGCCATTAATATTCTTATTGGTTCGTAAATATGCCAACAGTTCACCACGGCCGCAACCAAGGTCGAGTACCCGGGAATTTCTTGGAATCAGATCTGCCACAATTTGCAAGTCGCTACGCAAGCTCATATTTCGATGGTTCGCATGTAAGCGCCGAAAGTTTCCAGGTAACGCTTGATAGGTAACAGAAAAGCATCGTGCCCAAGAGGTGTTTCTATCAGGGTGCTGACAACATTCTTTTTGGCAGTGACGAGGGCATCAACTATTTCTTTGCTTCGTTGCGGTGAAAAGCGCCAGTCGCTGGTGAACGCGGTCACAAAAAAATTGCAGTGTGTGCCTGAGAGCGCAGCAACAAGGTCATTGTCAAATTCACTGGCGGGGTCAAAGTAGTCCAGGGCTCGAGTCATAAGTATGTAGGTATTTGCGTCAAAGGATTTGGAGAACGAGGAGCCCTGATAGCGTAGATAACTTTCTACCTGAAACTCAACATTCTGGCCCTGCCGAATATCGCCGGATTTTAGTTCTCTGCCAAACTTTTCACGCATACCCGCATCGGATTGATAAGTCACGTGCCCCAACATTCGGGCGAGCCGAAGTCCGCGTTCCGGTACAAGGTCTGCCTCTGTATAGGATCCCTCAAGATAATCGGGATCAGAAAGAATAGCCTGCCGTGCGATTTCGTTGAACGCGATATTCTGCGCTGAAAGTTTGGATGCACTGGCGATAACACACGCGTGGCGTATTTTTTCGGGGTACTCGATTGCCCACTGCAAGGCTTGCATACCGCCAAGGCTACCACCGATTACCGCCGCCCAACATGATATCCCCAGGCTCTGCGCCAACAAATTTTGGGAGCGTACCCAATCCTTAACGGTGACAACTGGAAATTCTGCTCCGTAGCACCCTTTGGTAACGCCCGGTTTTTTAGTTTTCGGCCCGGTGCTGCCATGACAACCGCCCAGATTGTTGGCGCACACCACAAAAAATTTATCGGTATCAATAACTTTACCTGGCCCGATGCAAATGTCCCACCATCCGGGTTTGGTACTTTCTGCGGTTTCGTAACCAGCCGCATGATGGTTTGCGCTTAACGCATGGCATATGAGTATGGCGTTACTCGCAGAGGCATTTAGGCTTCCATAGGATTCATAGACCAGATCAAAACCATCAAGCTCGGCGCCAAACTGAAGTCTCAGTAGGCTGTCAAAGTGCTGTGTTCGGGTTTGTAACAGCAGATTTGTGTTCTGTGTCATTAGATTCCTGGCAGGATGCCGGGCAACAGGTAATCACGTAACAACATAATGACCATAAGTATTACCAATACCGAAAAATCCAGGCCTCCCATGGGTGGAATAACACGCCGCACCGGCGCGAGCACAGGCTCAGTTATTTGATGTGCCAGGACAGCAACCGGGTGGTAGTTACCGGGTGCAAGAAAACTCAGTATTACCATGATAATGAGCGCAATGAGGTATATACCTAAAAACAATTCCAGGACCTCGCGTAAGCCAATTTTAAAAAGCAGGAGTACATTGGATCCAATATCCACGCCACCCAGATAAAACAGGATGGCAACGGTAAGAATTTTGAGTAACCAGGTGAAAATAAACGCAGCAAAATCCAGGTTTTGATAGGAGGGAACAAGCATTCGCAATGGAGTGAGAGCGGGTTCTGTGAACTTTAGAATTCCCTGGGAAATCGGATTATAGAAATCGGCGCGGGTAGCTTGCAGAATAAAGCGCATGGCAAACAGGGCGCACACTACACTCAAAATCGTATTGAAAATAAAAAACAGTGGATTACTCATCTTAAAACCTTTGCTCCTGCCTTATTTTGTAAATTCGGGGCTATCGTGCTACTCAGCTTCCCCGGAGACACTATTGCCCAATTCGATCGACCGGGCGCAAGCTGCGTGGACCGCCTGATGGAACATTTCCGAAAAACGCGTGTTAATCATATGCTCTAATGCCGCTTCAGTTGTTCCACCAGGTGAAGTAACGCTATGCCTCAGGGAGGCTGCGTCGGCCTCGCTATCCTGTAACATAACCGCTGCCCCGTAAGCGGTTTCTGTTGCAAGTAGTTTACTCGTGCTTTCGCTTAAACCCAATTCCTGCGCGGTTTCGATCAGACATTCTGTCAAATAGAAAAAATAGGCTGGACCACTGCCGGAAACCGCAGTTACGGCATTAAGTTGCGCTTCTGTCTCCAACCACAGGGTTTTGCCAACCGCCCCCAGAATGCTTTCGATCAGTTTGGTTTCGGACTTGTCCAGATTGCTTGCTGAGTACATTCCGGTTATGCCCGCACCTTTAAGGGCAGGTGTATTTGGCATGCAGCGAATAATACGATGATTTTCACCTAGCCCGCGTGAGAGTGCGGCCAGGGGAATACCTGCAGCAATGGATATTACCAGCGTTGATTGCGCAATTATCCCCTTAAGCTCTGCAAGGACAGACGGCATGATCTGTGGTTTAACAGCGATGATGACAACATCCGCCTGATTAACCACTTCTGCGTTGGAGCTAAATGTGGATAGTCCCATGTCCTGGAGTAAATCCCGGCGTATTGCCGAAGGCTCGGATACGCACAGCTGCTCACGCGCATAGCCTTTTTCCTTCAAACCCATAAGCAGGCTGGTTCCCATATTTCCACCGCCAACGCATGCGATACGTGGTGTTTTCACGGTATTTTCCTTGTAGTGTTCAAGCCAAATGGATTTTATCGTTACTCTGGTTTGAGCGGGGACCGAATATTGCCGTACCCACTCGCACAATAGTACTACCGGCGTGAATAGCTGCGATATAATCTCCGCTCATACCCATCGACAGTGTATCCCAGGCGGGTAAGAGGGTCTTACGATTTATCTGTTGTTTGAATAGCCTGGTAAGTCTTGTGAAATTCTGTATTTGTGACTCGAGCGTGTCTGGCGTGTCGGCAAGAGGCCTGGGAATGGCCATTAGGCCTCTTAGGTGCAATGCCTTCATTGTGCTGATTTCATCTACCAGGGCATCAAGATGTTCCGGGACAATACCTGCCTTTTGTGGCTCTTTGTCGATGTTTACCTGAATACATACATTGAGGGTAAGGTTTGCTTCAAGACAATGCTGGTTTAGTCGGCGCGCAATCTTGTTGCGATCCACAGTGTGTACCCAGTCGAAATGGGTGGCGATGTCACGGGTTTTGTTGGACTGTATCGCGCCAATAAAATGCCATGTCAGATCGATATCATCCAAAGCAGCAATTTTTTTAGTGGCTTCCTGAAGGTAGTTTTCCCCCATATGGCGTATTCCGGATGTTGCTGCCTTCCTGATTTCTGAAGCGGTACGTGTTTTGGACACCGCCATTAATTGCACAGAGTTCTCTTCGCGTCTGGCTTCTTCGCAAGCCCGGGTGATAGCTCTGCGTATCGTGTCTATATTTGCCTGGATAGAGCGCATGGTAAAAGTGTCTACAGTGTCTCAGTTTGGTAATGCTGTCTAAATTGCCCCGGCACTTAACATAGCTCTAAGGCCCCAGACGGCATAGTATAGGGGATATAGCGTCCCGGACAGACGCAAAGGCATTGATAGGGACACTTTTCTCAAGACTAATAATGCCGGAAGCCTGTAAGCAGGTAGAAGATAGTTAGTAAACACTGAAAAGGACAGCTATGGATATTACCGAACTTTTGGCCTTTAGCGCCAAACAAGGGGCTTCGGATTTACACCTCTCCGCTGGCTTGCCACCGATGATACGGGTGGATGGTGATGTGCGACGTATTAATCTACCGCCGCTGGAACACCAGGAAGTACACGCCCTCATTTACGAGATAATGAATGATAAGCAGCGCAAGGATTACGAAGAGTTTCTGGAAACCGATTTTTCATTTGAAGTGCCTGGTGTTGCCCGTTTCAGGGTAAACGCATTCAGCCAGAATCGCGGTTCCGGAGCAGTATTCAGAACCATTCCAACCAAAGTACTTACGATGGAAGATCTCAGCCTGGGACAGGTGTTTAAGGACATTTCCATGGTACCCCGTGGATTGGTGCTGGTTACCGGCCCAACCGGATCTGGTAAAAGTACCACGATGGCTGCAATGATTGACTTTATTAACGACAATCGTTACGACCATATTCTAACCATCGAAGACCCGATAGAATTTGTCCATGAAAGCAAAAAATGCCTGATTAACCAGCGTGAGGTACACAGGGATACCCACGGATTTAACGAAGCCCTGCGTTCCGCCCTTCGAGAAGACCCGGATATTATTCTGGTTGGTGAGTTACGGGACCTTGAGACGATTCGCCTGGCTCTAACTGCCGCAGAAACCGGACACCTGGTATTCGGAACACTGCACACTACATCTGCCTCAAAGACCATGGACCGGGTAGTGGATGTGTTTCCCGCAGAGGAAAAATCCATGATTCGATCTATGTTGTCGGAATCACTTGAGGCGGTAATTTCGCAAACTCTCCTGAAGAAGGTAAATGGGGGGCGTGTTGCAGCACATGAAATCATGATTGGCACACCCGCTATCAGAAATCTGATTCGCGAGGGCAAAGTGGCACAGATGTATTCAGCAATTCAAACGGGTGGTGCATTGGGTATGCAGACACTGGACCAATGCCTGGCTGACCTTGTGCGCAAAAATATGATTAACCGTGATATCGCTAGAGAAAAGGCAAAAATGCCGGAAAAATTTTAGGGTACCTGTATGGAATTCGAAAAATTATTGAAATTTGTTGTGGAAAAAGGTGCCTCGGACCTGTTTATCACTTCGGATCGACCTCCTTCCATGAAAGTGAATGGAGCACTACAAGCACTGTCCAAGTCTCCGCTTACGGCAAGGCAGGCAAAGAGCCTGGTTCTGGGCATAATGAGTGACGAGCAGCAAGCCGAATTCAAGCGTGATAAAGAACTTAATTTCGCGATACATAATCCCGGACTGGGGCGATTTCGAGTGAGCGCGTTTTATCAGCGCAACCTTGTTGGGATGGTGCTGCGTAGAATTGAAGTTAATATACCTACCGTTCCCGAGTTGGGATTACCTCCGATAGTAGAGGATCTGGCCATGACAAAACGTGGGCTGATCATTTTTGTTGGCGCCACTGGAACCGGTAAGTCCACCTCTCTGGCCGCCATGATCGGCCATCGAAACGAACACAGTTCCGGGCACATAATTAGCATTGAAGACCCCATTGAATATATTCATGAACATCGTGGCTGCATCATCACCCAACGGGAAGTCGGTGTAGACACGGATAGTTTTGAAATTGCGCTTAAAAATACGCTTAGGCAAGCACCGGATGTAATTATGATAGGAGAGGTGAGAACCCGCGAAACGATGGAAGCCGCGGTTACTTTTGCTGAGACCGGACATCTGTGCCTTTGTACATTGCACGCAAATAATGCAAACCAGGCGCTGGATAGAATAATTCACTTCTTCCCAAGTGATCGCCATGACCAGATTTGGATGGATTTGTCGCTTAACCTGAAGTCGATTGTAGCCCAGCAGCTTATTCCAACCGTTGATGGGGGTGGTCGTCGTGCGGCGATGGAAGTGCTAATCAATACACCCTTGATGGCGGACCACATACGCAAGGGCGATGTGCATCTCATCAAGGAGCTTATGAGCAAGTCTACCGAGCAGGGTATGCAAACCTTTGATCAGTCGTTGTACAGACTATATAGTCAAGGCGATATAAGTTACGACGCTGCAATTACCCACGCAGACTCCGCAAACGATTTACGCCTGATGATCAAGCTGGGCACTGACGCAGACGAAGCACTGTTAACGTCAGGGCCCGATTTTTCTGTTGAGGAAACCAGTTCGGGTATGTCTTATCGTCGCTAACTAATTTGATCGGTTGCGATTTTCTGTCACTTGTTTAGCCAGCTTTCCGCAATAATACTGGCAGCTATTGCATGTTTTCTATCTGTCTCGACGTCATGCTGGTTTGCCTCAAAGCTGGATAGACGTTCATCAACGAGTTCAACTGGCAGATTGAAACGGCCGTTTAAGCGCCGGGAAAATTTTCTGGCGAGTTTGCTCATCTCGCTTTCTGAATCATCCATATTCAGGGGAAGCCCGACAAGGAGGAGGTCCGGATTCCATTCATCCAACAATAGTTCCAAATGTACCCAGTCTGGTTTGCCATTGGCTGCGGATAGTGTAGAGAGCGGTGATGCAGTATTGGTTTGAGTTTGGCCGACCGCTACGCCAATGTGTTTCAGGCCAAAATCGAAAGCAAGTATTCGGACTGTCTTCACGATTCAAGGTCCCCCTAGGCATGCCCTGCTTCGTTAGACATCAGGTTAAAATCGATACCCAGGCTGTCGGCAGCTCTTTGCACACGTTTATCAAATGGTGTATCAAACAGCACCTCGCTGCTGGCTGGACAGGTTAGCCATGCGTTTTCGGAAATTTCTGATTCGAGTTGCCCGGCACCCCAACCGGTATAGCCCAGTGCAACCAGAAAACTGGCGGGCCCTTTTCCCTCACCGATAGCTTCCAGGACGTGGCGCGCGGTCGTTAACATGAGCCCATCGGCCAGTGCCAGGCTTGAATCATACCGGGTATCATCCGTGTGTAAAATAAAGCCTCGCTCGTTGTTTACCGGACCGCCCTCCATAACGAATATACTGTCTCCAACACACTGGCCCATACCCATCTGCTCCAGCAGTTTGTTAAGCGAAAGTTCCATAGGCCGGTTGACCATCAAACCCATCGCCCCTTCTTCGTTGTGTTCGCACAGGTAGGTAACGGTGCCACCAAAATAGCTCTCTGCCTGATTTGGCATAGCTAACAAAAACTGGTGCTTTAGACTACTGTTAAAGGGCATACAATTTGACCTGATGCATATTTTGTCCGCTTTATTATTGCACAGGAGGCGAGCGTATATAACTTCAGGAGGAAGTATAAGTGCCCTTGCGAAATTGCCAGGTTCTAATAATTTCCAGTACATCCGTAGATTTGCGCATGTCCTCGGGAAAAGGAGCAAATGGGGCTGCGAGGCGCACAATACGCAAGGCGGCGTCGTCCAGAATTTTGTGTCCCGAAGACTCCAGTACACTTACCTCCTGCAGCGCTCCATCTGGTGTGATACTCACCAGAAGGCGGAGTTCGCCGTAAAGGTTTCTCCTGCGTGCCTCCCCGGGGTAATTAAGATTGCCAACGGAAACCACTTTTCTCGTCCATGCATTCAGGTAGTAAGCGTCGCTGGTTTTACGTGCCGAAACAGAAGTTAAGCGTCTTATTCTGGGGTGGTTGGCCTCGCGTTGTCGCTCTGAATCCAGGCGAGCATCCAGGCTGGCTATCTCAAGAGTGAGGTCAAGCAACTGCTGTTGTTCTGCTCCTGCCAGCTCGAGTTCCTGTGCATCCGTTTTTGGTTGTTGATTAACAATTTGATCGTCTGCCGGATTTTCGACCGTTACGACCGTGGTGCCTAAACGCACGTCCGAAGGGGATTGTTGTACCTGAGGCATGATCGAATTAAATTCCGTGGACTGAAAATCTGCTTCTTCGGTAGTGGTTTTTTCCAGCACCTCATCGCTGTTTCCGCTTCCCAATTGATTGGCCTGTGCGGCAAAATCTGCATCTTTGGGGGCCTCAGCGTCGCTATGGGTAGCTAAAGTAATGCTAATGGTTGGGGTATTGGGTTTTTCGGCCTGCCAGGCAAAAGTAATGCCCAGAATCAGAGCGGCATGTAATGAAACTGCGATAAATAGCGTGAAACCCAGCCTGTCCCGGGGCGAGATATGGGGCGTAAATTGGCTTTCCATTGTTGCCTAGCTTTGCTCCAGTTTTGCTTCCACGGCATCCAGTAGCATACCCGCAATATCCAGAGAAAATTGCGCATCCAGTTCACGAATACAGGTTGGGCATGTCACATTGATTTCGGTTAAAAAATCTCCAATCACATCGATACCAACAAACATAAGACCGCGTTTTACTAAATCCGGTGCAATCTGATTGGCAATCCAGCGCTCCCGATCGCTTATAGCCTGTCCCTCCCCAGTGCCACCGGCCGCGAGATTTGCACGGGCCTCACCCTTTTTGGGAATGCGGGCCAGAACATAATCCAGTGGTTTACCATTAACGATGAGAATGCGTTTGTCTCCTGAGGTAATTTCCGGAAGATAACGCTGCGCCATTATTGGCTCTGTGCCGTGCTCTGTGAGAGTTTCCATAATTACGCCCATATTTGGATCGCCGGCCATAACGCGAAATACAGAACTGCCTCCCATGCCGTCCAGTTTTTTAAGCACCAGGTTACCCTGCGCTTCCTGGAATGACCTTATGGGTTCAGAGTGAGCACTTACTATCAGCGGAGGGCAGCATTGGGGGAACATTGTAGCATAAAATTTTTCGTTGCAGTCTCGCAGGCTTCCGGGATCATTAACCACCAGGGTAGTTTGGGGGACGCGCTCCAACAAGTAAGTTGCGTAAATATAGTTCATGTTAAAGGGTGGATCTTTTCGCATGAATATTATGTCCATTTCTGACATCTGTTGTTCTTGCTCCTCGCCCAGGGTATGCCAGTTATTTTCTGCCAGGCGATAGTCCAGCGACTCTACAAACCTTTCACTTAAGCTTACAGTGCGGGTTCGACCCCAGCACTCGCTGTCCTTAAAAAACAGATCTGAACTGTCCAGGCAGTGAATATCCCAGCCCCGAAGCTGGGCCGATCGTATCATTGCCAGAGTGCTGTCTTTTTTAAGATTCAGACCGGCAATGGGGTCCATTACAAAAGCCACTTGAACCATGCTGTTTTCCTGCTTGTTAGGTGTGAAATATGCCTTAACTTACCGACATGGGTACTGGTCAGCAAGCAATTTGAGACAGGTATCGCTTTCTCAATTGTTGAGTGTAGATCACTCAGATCAATCGTGATACAACGGCTTTGGTTCATTGAATGTGCCCTCTATTTATTGGAACTTAGGCAAGGACAGCAGTATGAACGAGGTATTTCAGGGTCTTAAAGTGCTGGTCATAGATGACAGTAAAACGATCCGCAGGAGCGCAGAAAACCTGTTAAGCAAAGAGGGTTGTGATGTGATCACAGCCATCGACGGATTTGATGCCCTGGCCAAAATCGCGGACTCCCGTCCGGGAATAATTTTTGTTGACGTCATGATGCCTCGGCTGGACGGATATCAGACCTGTGCGCTCATAAAAAATAACAGTGAATTTAAAGCGACACCAGTTGTTATGTTATCCAGCAAGGATGGCATATTCGATAAGGCCAAGGGCCGAATTGTGGGTTCTGACCAATACATTACCAAGCCATTCAGCAGGGATGAGTTGTTGGGTACCATTCGAACGCTGGTTCAGTAACAGGACCCGGGACAAGAAGATGGCGCGCATCCTGGTAATTGATGATTCTCCTACCGAAATACACCATTTTGTAAGCCTGCTCGCCCGGCACGGACACGAGGTAGTTACTGCGACCAATGCAGACGATGGAATTAACCTGGCGGGCAATGAAAAGCCCGATATTATTCTTATGGATGTTGTTATGCCCGGCATTAACGGATTTCAGGCAACACGACATTTAACGCGCTCAGACACCACCAAACATATTCCGGTGATTATAGTCTCGTCCAAAAATCAGGAAACCGATGTGGTTTGGGGGCAGCGTCAGGGCGCGAAAGGCTACCTTACCAAACCGATAAAGGAACAAACGCTAATAGAAACAGTTAACGAAGTTTTGTGTGCCTAGGAGAATTGAACAGTGAGTCAGGCGCTAGAAATTCTAAATGACATCGCGTCAGATACTCTGCGAAATGCAGCCGGCCTTCCGCTAAGGGAAAACGTTGTAACGGAGTGGCAAGGCCTGGGGTTTCAGATTGGTGGGGTGCGCCTGGTTGCGCATGTAGCTGAAATAGCTGAATTGATGCTTGTTCCCAAGCTTACCCGCCTACCCGGAGTAAAGAAGTGGGTGTTGGGCATGGCCAATGTACGGGGTCGTCTGATTCCCATTATAGATATGCACCGCTTTCTCCTGATTCCCAATACGGGTTCCAGATTATTACGCCGCGTGCTGATAGTTGAATCCGGTGAGATGACCGTTGGATTAGTGGTTGAACAGTCCCTGGGCATGCAACATTTTCTACTCGAAAACTTCGAACAGGGATTGCCGGATGGACTGCACAAAATGCATGGCCACATGAGAGGTGCTTATCGACATGGTGGCAGAATTTTTTACATAGCAAAACTGAAAGAGCTTATCGAAGATAAGCGATTTATGGACGTTTCAGATTAAAGAGAGCCTGGTGATATGAATTCAGAAAACAGAGCAGCAACGCCTTTACTCAATACGGTTTGGATAACACTGTTTTTGGTAACAATAGGCGGACTAATTTACATGATTCAGGAGGGTCAACTAAATGTTATGGACAACCTTGGTCTCATGACAACCATAGTTGGTATGGTAGGTTTTGGAATTATAACCATGGTGCAAGTCCGGGGTGCACGCAATCGCCTGGCAGAGCAGGCGGCGCAAAACGATAGAAACCAGACCGCGATTCTGGATTTGCTGGACGAGCTGGCCGACCTTGCACAAGGGGATTTAACCGTCCACGCCTCGGTAACAGAAAATTTTACCGGCGCCATTGCAGATTCCATAAACTTTGCCATCAATCAAATGCGAGGATTGGTGGCAAACATCAAACGCCTGTCGGTCCAGGTATCCAAAGCTGCTGAAGATACGCAAAACACTGCGACAAGTGTAGCCAATGCCTCTGAGAGTCAGGCTAAAGAGATAGTTGGGGCCTCTGCCGCCATTAACGAAATGGCTGTATCAATTGATCAGGTATCTTCCAATGCAGCTGAAAGCGCCTCCGTTGCCGAGCGGGCCGTAGAGATCGCCAATAAGGGATCGGATATGGTGCAAAATACCATAGCGGGCATGGACTCCATCAGGGGACAAATACAGGAAACCTCCAAGCGAATCAAGCGTCTTGGTGAGAGTAGCCAGGAAATCGGTGATATAGTATCCCTGATTAACGATATTGCTGATCAAACGAATATCTTGTCTCTTAATGCAGCAATTCAGGCATCCATGGCAGGAGATGCTGGTCGCGGATTTGCCGTGGTGGCAGATGAAGTTCAGCGTCTTGCCGAGCGATCCAGTGCTGCTACAAAACAGATTGGAGCGTTGGTAAAGACTATCCAGACCGATACTCATGAGGCGGTAATTTCGATGGAACACACTACCCGGGAAGTGGTAGGGGGGGCGTCACTGGCTCAGAATTGTGGTGTTGCACTTGAAGAAATCGAAAGTGTTTCAGCTTCGCTGGCAGCACTTATTCAGAACATTAGCAATGCCGCACGCCAACAGGCTTCGGGTGCAGGCAAGGTATCGAATACAATGAACGTGATTCAGGAAATCACCTCCCGGACAGCTAATAATTCTGAAGCGGCTGCCCAATCCATAAGTGAACTGGCAAACGTTGCAAATGAAATGCATCGATCGGTAGAAGGATTTAAACTGCCCTAGAGAATTGGAAGTTAATTCAATATCAACTGATTTACGGAAATTGAAGGGCATGGGAGAAAACAAAGACTTTTTTGCGCTTGACTGGATTAAGGGTGAGCTCGATGCCACTCTGGATTCGGCTCGTCGCGGTCTTGAGAGTTACGTTGAGGCTTCAGATGAAGCGTCTTTGCGTGCATGCCTGGCTTTTTTGCATCAGGTGAACGGAACGCTGTTAATGCTAGAACTGAACGGTGTTGCGACCCTGAGCGCAGAGATGGAAAACCTTGCCCTTGCCATGCAGAAACAAGCGCTTGGCCAGAATCCCGAAAATCAGCAATTACTCATGCAGGGCATCCTTCAGTTACCCACTTTTCTCGAGGATATTCAGGATGGCAGAGCAGACCGTAGACAGGCCGTACTGCCTCTTGCCAACGAGATGCGGCTTGCGCGTGGTGGTGAGCCCTTCGGTGATTACGATTCTACTCAGGAAAATTTGTATCAACGACCCAACGAAGAAGTGCTGGCTCACTTTGAATCAATAGAAGGGCGTGGCAAGGCTGCAAGAATTCGAAGAACATATCAACAGGTGCTTCTCGCGGTGATCAAGGGTGAACGGCTTGAAACGGCCCTGTCTACACTGGGTAAGGTGGCGGCTGGCATGGAACGTTTGTGCATTGATACTCCCGCTGCGACCCTCTTTCAGGCTTTTGGTGGTTTTGTTGAAAGCCTGGGTAAAGGTGAGGCGCGGCTTGATAAAAATGTTATAAAGTTGTTGCGACAGATTGATGTAGAGCTAAAAAATATCGCGCGCGATGGCAGCGAAGCCCTTAAACGACCGGTTAGGCTGGATTTGATTCGCAGGTTTATTCACGCGGCAGAAGAAAGAAGTTTTGTTAGCGAACAACTGGAACAGATTTCTGGTGCTATTGATTTAGCAGACAAGAGCGAACCCGCAACTATTTCGTCGCGCGATGCAGCAACCAAAGCAGCAGCAGCATTACGTGAAGAGTTGCTGGCTATTCGTGACAGGCTGGATATGTGCTTTCGTGGGGAAACAGTTGAACTGGATAAAATCAGGGAGCTGGCAGAGCCACTAAAGAAAATTGGCAGTACCCTGGCAGTCTTGGGGTTTGAGAGTTCACGCTCAATAATCGCTGACCAGATGGAGCGGCTGGGTGAGCTAACTGAAAGAAGCGATGCGAACGAGGCTGCCCTCATGAGTATTGCAAGTTCATTGCTTCAGGTGGATGAAAACCTGTCCGGAATAGCGGCTACCAGGTCTGATGAGACGGGTGTTCAATCCCAGGGTTCGTTGATTGGAGACGCACAAATTGCTGTGCTTCTGGAAGTTCGCAGAGGGTTGGAGACCGTAAAACTAAAAGTTGTTCAATATGCTTCTACTCAGTGGGATGCAGACCACCTGAGTGATGTTCCCGACCTGTTAATGGGCATCAAAGGCGCATTGACGATGATACCGCTTTCCCGGCCCGCCGCATTACTTGGACGGTGCGCAGAATATGTACAAAATGCCTGGGTCGTGGGAAACATACCTGATTGGCAAACAATGGATGTATTTGCCGATGCAATTAGTGGTATTGATTACTATCTTGAACGGCTGAGTGAAAACACCGTTCCCAAGACGGATGACATACTAAATCGGGTTGAACAAAGTCTGGCGGTGTTGCAAAGCTCGATAACACCGGAATCTGCAGACTCCGATGACGCCAACGCCACTATAGCGGATAACGTCGCTGTGCAACCGGATGATGCGCTGCTGGTGCAGCAGTCTCAGTCCTTATCAGCGCTAAAAGATGGACCGAGAGAGCGACCGGACGCGGAAATAATCGAAATATTTGTAGAAGAAGTAGGCGAGGTGTTAAGCGACATTGGCACCTATCTGCCTCGATGGCGTGCGGATTTCGAAGATCTTGATGCGATAGGTGAACTCAGACGCAGATTTCATACCCTGAAAGGGAGTGGTCGTATTGTTACTGCCGATTTATTGGGCGAACTTGCCTGGTCCATCGAGAATCTGCTGAATCGCGTTCTGGATGGCACCCTTAAAAGCAACGCGCAAATAGTATCGGTGACCGATGATGCCCGCAATCTGGTGGCACCACTGTGCCAGGCGTTTGAAGATGAGCAGCAGGCTGATGCAGATGCATGTGCTGCCGTAATAGAGAGAGCAGACATACTGGCCTCTGGTGGGAGTGTTAATGTTTCTGCCGCAGATGAATCAGAAGAAGTTTCACCGGGTGTTCGACAGAACGAATCCGCAGACTTCACACAAGACAGCGAAGAATTCGCGGTGTTTGACGAGCAGTCGGCTGAACATATGCGGGTTCTGAAAGAATTTGTCAATCAACACTCGGAAGCCACGAATCTTTTCCTTGAAGCAGACATGGTTTTGGCCTTGCAGAAGTTGAACAGCAGCGCCGCTCAAGCAGGCATTAAATCAGTTGCGGCTGTAGCGGGCCCGCTATACGAAGTAATTGGTCATTTGGCTGAAACAGCTACAGAGGCTGACGAGGAGCATCTGGAGTTTCTTTTTCAAAGCGTCTATGCGCTGGAAAGTATTTTTTCAGAGATGCGAGACGGTCGCGAGCCCGAAGAAGATGGTTCAATGTTTGAAGCCGAGGCTGATCGTTTGTTGTCTAAACTTCCGGAATCACAGACGGTCTCCATCCTGGAGCTTGGTGCTGTCCCTGCGTTGCTGGAAATACACCTGTTTGTAGAAAACTGGCGAAATGGCACGGAAAACCTGGACCAGCGAGATGCCATTCTGGATGCACTGGCGGAGATTTCCGGGCAGGCGGAACTGGATGGCTATATGCCGGTTAAACAACTATCCAGTGCGCTGAGCGACGCACTTTTCGGCCTAAGGGATACTGTACCAAACGCTGATACGTTTTCCCTGCTTGACCAGGCCCAGGAAACCCTGGTCAAGGCCTTTGATTGTGTAGCCGCACAACAGCAAATGCCGTCAGTAGACGATCTTGTTTCAGGTTTAGCCGTGTTTGCAGAAGAACGGGATCCGCCATCTAAAGTAGAGAGCGCGCCAGGTGGATTGGTTGATAAGCAAGAATCAGTTGATCCGGTAACGCCAGATCTTGATGTTAAGGCTGAAGCAGTAAGCGAAACCCCTTTGTCGGATTCACAAGAACACGACGATATAGACCTGAAGCTACTTGACGATCTTGACACGGAGATTGTTGAAATCTTTTTTGAAGAAGCGGATGAACTCCTTGAGTCAATGGAGCAAAGCCTGAATGACTGGGCTAATGAGCGTGGCAATGAACTGCATCTTGAAAACCTGCTTCGTGTTCTTCATACCCTGAAAGGCGGTGCTCGACTGGCAGGATTGATAAACCTTGGGAATTTAACGCACGAGTTTGAGTCTTTTCTGGTAGAGCTGCAAAATCGGGGCTTTGAACCGGACGAAACGTTTTTTAAGGATGTGCACGACCGGGTAGATAATGTTAGCACTCTGCTTGAGCGATATAAGCAGGAAGTTAATACCTCGCTGGCAGCGTCCGGGTTTAACGATGAAGAGGATACGAAGCTGGCGGAAATTTCCGAGAGCGAAGACCTGGAAACTGAAACTACAGAAAATGTAACTTTCTCTGACGAGCGGCATAAAGAGCCTTCAGCGGAGTTTGGGAAAGAGCCTTCAGCGGAGTTTGGTAAAGAGCCTTCAGCGGAGTTTGGTAAAGAGCCTTCAGCGGAGTTTGGTAAAGAGCTTTCAGCCGAGTTTGGTAAAGAGCCTTCAGCGGAGTTTGGTAAAGAGCCTTCAGCTGAGTCTGGTAAAGAGCCTTCAGCCAAAAAGCATGAAGCGCCAGCGCTTCTGGATTCGGAAAGCGTTACGCCTGAAGAGCAAAGTCCCGAAGCTGAAACTGGTGCGGAGAACACCCAGACTGGTAAACCACCTCCGAGCGAAATGGTGCGTGTATCGAGTTTATTGTTGGAGAAACTGGTTAATTTGGCTGGCGAGAGCAGCATCATCCGCTCTCGCGTGGAACAAACGATAAGTGACTTTGGCCAGGCACTGGGGGAAATGGACAACACTATCAGCCGTCTTCGAGACCAGTTGCGACGCATGGAAATAGAAACAGAAACGCAGGTACTGTTTCGAACAGAAAAAGAAGGTTTGCACCACACAGACTTTGACCCTCTGGAGATGGATCGGTATTCGCGCATGCAGGAGATTGCCAGAACTCTGTCGGAAAGTACTTCGGACATGTTTGAGCTAAAAGATACCTTACGAGTCAAGTCCCGTGAATCCGAAATGCTGTTAATACAGCAGGCGCGATTGAATACCGAGTTACAGGAAGGATTAATGCGCACGCGTATGGTGCCCTTTAGTCGAATGTTGCCTCGCCTCAAGAGAATTGTTCGTCAGGTTTCCCGCGACGTCGGAAAAGAAGTTGAAATGCAGGCTTTTAATGCTGAAGGAGAAATGGATCGAAACATTATTGAGCGCATGGTGCCACCTCTGGAGCATCTGCTGCGTAACGCGATAGACCATGGTCTGGAGTCTGCTGATGAGCGTAAAGCGCTTGGCAAAGGTGCCGTTGGTCGTATTGAGCTTACCCTCCTGCGTGAAGGTGGCGACATGGTGCTGGAACTCAGCGATGACGGACGGGGCATAGATGTTGGCCTGGTTCGTAACAAGGCGATAGAACGCGAATTGATGCATCCGGATGTCGAGCTAAATGATGCACAAATACTCCAGTTTATTCTTGCTCCCGGATTTAGCACTGCAGACTCCGTAACCCAAATCTCGGGCCGGGGAGTCGGCATGGATGTCGTTCATAGTGAAGTCAAGCAATTGGGCGGCAGCATCGAAATCGCCTCAACACCTGGTAAAGGTACGCGAATCACACTACGGCTGCCGTTTACCGTGTCCGTAAACCGGGCCCTGATGGTGATGGTTGGGGAAGACCAGTATGCAATCCCCCTGAATAGTATTGAAGGCATTGTGAGGGTGCCAATTTCCGAGTTTGAAGATATCAACCAACCGGGGCGACAGACTTTTGAATACGCAGGGATTCCTTACCGATTGCGCTATTTGGGAAGCTATTTGGGCCGCGAGTATTCTACCAAATCCGAACAGACCAGCGTTCCGATTGTGCTAGTACGTTCCGGAGATCACGCAATCGCGCTTTTTGTTAATTCAGTTCAGGGTAGCCGGGAGATAATAGTTAAAAGCCTGGGTCCGCAGTTTGCAGGTGTCGGGGGGATATCGGGTGCAACAATCCTCGGTGATGGTGGGGTAGTGGTTATTCTCGACGTGCTTTCTCTGATACGGGGACAGATGTCGATCTCCAGTATAACGCCACCACTTCAGATTGAAGATGCGCCTCCCCGTTGTGTAATGGTTGTGGATGACTCTGTGACTGTTAGAAAAGTCACATCCAGGTTACTGGAGCGCCAGGGTATGAAAGTGATAGTTGCCAAGGACGGGGTTGAGGCTATGGAACTGCTTCAGGAAAAACGTCCCGACGTTATGTTACTAGATATTGAAATGCCACGTATGGATGGATTTGAAGTGGCACGACAGGTGCGCCATGATTCTACTGTTAGCGGCTTGCCGATCATCATGATCAGTTCACGTACTGGCGCGAAACATCAGGAGCATGCTGGTGCGCTTGGTGTGAACAAATTTCTGGGTAAACCATTCCAGGAGAGTGAACTTTTAGCCAGTATAGACGAGCTTTTGGATGAGCAAGGCGCAGGCGACGGGGGTTTGGCAACGTGAACCCCGCAATTTCCACCGAGACTGAAAGTATGTCTTGCCTGATTATTCCTGTTGGCGAAACCAACCTGTTACTGCCAAATGTAACTGTTGCCGAAATTTTGCCCTGGCGGAAAATAAAAAAATGGGATTCGGCACCCCGGTGGTGTCTTGGTTTGCTTGGCTGGCGCGGTGAAACTGTACCAGTAGTACGATATGAGAAATTAAACGATGCATATTGTTCCGCCGAAGCCGGGCGTTGCCTGCTGATCATGAATCGCACACAGGCGGGTTCAGCCCGTGCATTTTACGGGCTTGCGGTAGATGGCCTGCCCCGTCTTGTACGACTGGGAAATGATGACCTGAAAAACATTTCCGCGACGCTTAAGATTGCCGATGCAGCCCATTTGCAGGTTGGTCTTGAACAGGCAACGGTACCCCGGTTGTCCTATCTTGAAGAACTGTTGGGAACGCTGCCGGATTATTAGCCCCAGACGTATTATCTGCCTCAAGGGACTGAGCCAGAGGTACTTATGCCAGTTGCCATTCCCAGTGGTGGTGTAATATGGCAAGGGCGGCAATAGGCGCGGTATCCGCGCGCAGTACATTATTACCAAATCCAGAGCGTACAAATCCTGCATTTTCGGCCAACTCAACTTCCTTATCAGTCCAACCGCCTTCCGGTCCAATCATAAGGCAGGTATCTTTCGCTGTGGGCTCAGGGCTAAAGGGCGGTGCGCCGGGATGAAAGATATAGACGCGCTTACAGGGAGGGTTTTGTACAAGGTCTGTCAGTTTTCTGATGTTGTGCAAACGGGGAACCCTGTTTCGCCCTGTTTGTTCGCAGGATGAGATTGTTACCGCTTTCCAGTGTCGAAGTTTTTGTTCCATGTCTTGTGTACTTACGCGCAACTCGCATCTTTCGCTGCTAACGGGCCAGATGTCTGTTACTCCCAGTTCGCTGGCCTTTTGAAATACTTTCTCGGGTTTTTTTATCAGGGATAAGACCAGGTGGATTTGGGCAGCGCCCTCCGCCTGGAAATCGTGTTCAGCTACAAGTGCAAGTCGTAAGTGTTTGCCAGAGCCTTCAAGAATTTTTGCTACATAACTACTGCCATTGCCGTTAAAACAAAGCACTGTATCAGCGCTGCGCAATCTCAATACACGGCCTATGTAACGTGTTTGCTCTCTGCCAAGCTCTATCTCTGATCCGGTAATCAGATTCTGATCAATGAAAATGCGATGCTTGTAGCGCTTGGGCACAGAATTAGAGTGCGCTTTTTAGTGCGTCCGCTTTGTCTGTAAGTTCCCAGGTAAACCCGTCACCGGAACGACCAAAATGCCCGTACGCAGCGGTAGCCTGATAGATAGGTCGTTTGAGATTCAGCATTTTGATCAAGCCATGGGGACGTAGATCGAAATGCTCTTGTATAAGCGTTATGATTTTGACGTTCGAAATTTTTCCGGTGCCAAAAGTATTTACCGAGATTGATGTGGGTTCTGCCACACCAATGGCATAGCTCACCTGGATTTCACACCGGTCTGCGATTCCTGCAGCGACAAGGTTTTTGGCAACATATCGGCCGGCATATGCGGCAGAACGGTCCACCTTCGATGGGTCTTTTCCGGAAAAGGCGCCACCACCGTGTCGTGCCGCACCACCATAGGTGTCAACAATGATTTTTCTACCCGTCAGGCCGCAATCACCCTCTGGTCCGCCAATTATGAATTGGCCGGTTGGATTGATATAAATTTTGGTTTCTTTGGTTATCCAGTTACCCGGTATCACCGGTGTAATGATTTCAGCCATTACTGCTTTATACAGATCCTTTTGGCTAATGTCGGCACTGTGTTGGGTTGACAGAACGATGGCGTCTATCGATATGGGAACCCCGTTTTCGTCATAGCGAAAAGAGAGCTGACTTTTTGCATCTGGTCGTAAAAATTCCAGTTGCCCCGAGTGGCGCACTTCAGCCTGCTTTTGCACAAGGCGATGGGCATAGGTCAGGGGCGCGGGCATGAGTACATCTGTCTCGTTGGTTGCATAGCCAAACATCAGGCCCTGATCTCCAGCGCCCTGTTCCTTGTTTTCGGCTTCGTCAACACCCATGGCAATGTCACCTGATTGCTGACCCAGCGCGTCCAGGATAGTTGCCCTGTCCGGGTCAAAACCCGTATCACCACCTGTATATCCTATATCGCGAATGACCTTGCGGCATACAGCCTCTCGGTCGATGTTTGCATTCGAGCGAATTTCACCAGCAATCACTACGAGACCGGTTTTGATTAGCGTTTCACACGCTACTCTTGAATTGGGATCCTGTTCCAGCATCGCGTCAAGAATTGCATCGGAAATCTGGTCCGCGACCTTATCGGGATGTCCTTCCGATACGGATTCCGAAGTAAAAATGCTGTAATCAGCCATATCCTTTTGTCCAGGAAATTTGAATGCATAAATTGTACTTGTTTGAGTGGAGGTGTGCATGGTTTGCGTTCGCAAATTGCGTTACGCGGCGTTAGCGGAGACAATAGGCGTCTCTATGATTACTCCAATAATCGAACCATCAGCCCAAATATGTATATGAGGTAAGCGAAGGTCTATGTCGACACAATCTGATCGTGCCAATGCCATTCGCGCGCTTGCAATGGATGCAGTAGAAAAAGCGCAATCCGGTCATCCGGGCGCCCCCATGGGGCTTGCCGAGGTCGCAGAAACCTTGTGGTGTGAGCAGCTTGTACACAATCCGGAAAACCCGAAATGGATAAATCGTGACCGTTTCGTGCTCTCCAATGGGCATGCATCCATGTTGCTGTACTCTGTGTTGCACCTGTCAGGTTATGCGGTCTCGATTGAAGACATAAAGAATTTCCGACAGCTTGGTTCCATAACAGCAGGCCATCCCGAGCTAAATGAGTGTCCCGGAGTTGAGACCACTACAGGGCCCCTGGGTCAGGGGCTCGCTAACGCGGTAGGTATGGCGATTGCCGAGATGAGTCTGGCACGTACGTTTAACAGAGAAAATCACGGAATAATTGATCACCATACCTGGGCTATCGCAGGTGATGGTTGCCTCATGGAGGGAATATCCCACGAAGTAGCATCCCTTGCGGGAACGCTCGGTCTTGGCAAATTGAATGTGCTGTATGACGAAAATGGTATTTCGATAGATGGAAACATCCAGGGCTGGTTTGCAGAAGATGTTGCCGCACGATTTGAAGCCTATGGCTGGCAGGTTATACGAGCGGTTGACGGGCACGATGCAGTAGAACTGAAGCAGGCCATGGAGACCGCCAGAAAGGAACGGGACAGGCCCACGCTGGTATGTTGCCGAACCATTATCGGTTACGGTGCGCCCAATTTGCAGGGGACATCAAAAACCCATGGCGCTCCCCTGGGTGCTGAGGAAATTGCCGGTGTTCGCAAGGCACTGAACTGGGGGTATGAGCCTTTCGAGATACCTGAGCATCTCTATGAAGCATGGGACTGTCGTGAGGCTGGCAGGGCTGCTGAAAAATCCTGGGATGCAAAATTTGAAGCCTATGAGAAAGCACACCCACAGCTTGCGGCCGAGCTCAAGCGTCGGATGCAAAATGAGCTGCCTCAGAACTGGAATGAAGCGCTACACGAATTTGCCCGCAATGAGCAAGACAAGCCATCTACCCTGGCTACACGCATCTCGTCGCTGAATTGTCTAAATGTACTTGGTCCGGTTCTTCCGGAGCTGTTGGGAGGATCAGCAGATTTGACCGGCTCTGTAGGAACACGTTGGGATGGTGCTGAAACTCTGGATATAAACGCAGCTGGTAATTACCTTAATTATGGTGTTCGAGAGTTTGGCATGAGCGCCATTGCGAATGGCATCGCACTGCACGGCGGACTAATTCCCTATTCAGGCACTTTTCTGGTGTTTATGGATTACGCAAAAAATGCGGTGCGAATGGCGGCATTGATGAAAACAAGAAATATTTTTGTTTACACCCACGATACAGTGGCACTTGGCGAGGATGGCCCAACCCATCAACCTGTTGAACAATTAGCCGCCCTGCGCACCATTCCAAATATGTCAGTATGGCGTCCCTGTGACACGGTTGAAACTGCGTTTGCCTGGGAAGCTGCAATATCGAGGCAGGGTGGCCCCACAGCGCTTGTTCTCACGCGCCAGAAGACCCAACCCCAGAAACGGGACTCCGCTGCCTTCGGACAGATTGCGCGAGGAGGCTATGTTCTGGTTAAAGAAAAACACGAACTGGCGCTAATATTCATAGCAACCGGTTCTGAGGTTGAGCTGGCTTGCTCAGCTGCGCAGTGTTTAACAGAATCGGGCGTGGGAGTACGTGTAGTATCTATGCCATCTACTGATGTATTTCTGGGTCAGTCGGATGAATATCGGGAGGCGGTCTTACCCGGATCGATTCGGGCAAGGGTTGCCATTGAAGCGGCCCAGACAGATTTCTGGTACCGTTTTGTCGGGCTCGATGGAAGGGTGGTCGGCGTAGACAGGTTTGGACTATCTGCACCGGGTGATGTAGCCATGCGTGAGGTAAATGTTTGCACAGAGGCTGTAATAGCTGCCGCAAGGGAGCTTGTTTAGAGGATTAATGAAAATGGAAGTTCCTGTGTTATCAATGAATAACCTGTCATTACAGGGGAAGACATTGCTGGTAAGGGAAGACTTTAATGTTCCAGTTTCAGCGGGTGTTGTTACCAGTGACGCAAGATTAGTTGCCGCCATACCGACTTTAGATGCGGCGCTTGATGCAGGTGCTGCGGTAATAGTAATGTCTCACCTTGGCCGCCCTGTGGAAGGCCAGTCAATTGCTGAGCAGCCAGAAATGAGCCTTAAGCCTGTGGCTTTAAGGTTAGGCGAACTCATGCAGAGGGAGATCAGGCTGGTAGAAAACTGGCAGGACGGGTTGCAGGTACCTACTGGCGGGCTGGTTATGCTGGAAAATGTTCGAGTGCTCCCCGGCGAAAAAAGCAATGATGATGCCCTGGCCCGGGATCTTGCAAACCTGTGTGACATATTTGTTATGGATGCATTTGCCACGGCCCACAGAGCGCATGCGTCAACCTGTGGAGTCGCCAGATTTGCACCCGTTGCCTGCGCCGGAAGTTTGTTGCTGGCAGAACTTGCTGCACTCCAAAAAGGCTTGAGCGCACCGAGGCAACCCATGCTGGCTGTTGTGGGAGGCGCAAAAGTGTCGACCAAAATCGAAGTACTCGAAAGCCTTGCGGATATGGCAAAGCACATAATTGTTGGCGGAGGTATCGCCAATACATTTCTTGCCGCGGAAGGGTTTGAAGTGGGTGCTTCCCTGCATGAGCCAGACATGATTGAAACAGCAAAACGTATTCTGGCCAAGACCAATGTTCCCTTACCGGTTGATGTGATGGTGAGCGAAAAGTTTTCCGCCGACAGTGTGGCAATATTGAAGAATGTGAATGAAGTGTCCGTTAGGGACATGATACTGGACCTGGGTCCTCAAACGGCCCGCAAAATAGCTGGTTTGGTCAGCAATGCAGGCACTATTCTCTGGAATGGCCCCCTCGGGGTATTTGAGTTCGACCAGTTTGGTGAGGGTACCCGTGTACTTGCCGAGGCTATAGCTGCAAGTGATGGATTTTCAATAGCCGGAGGTGGAGATACGCTGGCGGCAATAGAAAAATACTCGGTAGGATCAGACATTTCCTATATATCCACGGGTGGTGGCGCCTTTCTGGAGTTTGTGGAAGGTAAAAAGCTTCCCGCGGTAGCTATACTTGAACAGCGTGCGCTTGAGCACACTGACAACTAGAAAGGAATGACAGGAGCAACAAAATTATGGCACTAATAAGCATGCGTCAATTGCTGGACCACGCGGCAGAAAATGAATATGGGATTCCTGCATTCAATGTAAACAATCTGGAACAAATGCGGGCCATTATGGAAGGAGCCAACGAGACAGACAGCCCGGTCATTGTGCAGGCTTCCGCAGGTGCCAGAAAATATGCCGGAGCCAATTTCCTGCGACATATGGTACTGGCCGCAATTGAAGAATTTCCCCACATACCGGTTGTAATGCACCAGGATCATGGAGGCTCACCCTCCGTTTGTCAGCGCTCTATCCAGTTCGGGTTTTCGTCGGTCATGATGGATGGCTCCCTTATGGAAGACCAGAAAACCCCGGCCAGCTATGAATACAATATTGATGTCACGCGACGTACCGTTGAGATGGCGCATGCCTGTGGCGTTTCCGTTGAAGGGGAGCTGGGATGCCTTGGTTCGCTTGAAACGGGGCAGGCAGGAGAGGAAGACGGGGTCGGTGCCGAGGGTACGCTCACCATGGAGATGATGCTTACCGATCCGGAGCAGGCAGCGGATTTTGTAAAACACACCGGTGTGGACGCGCTGGCAATTGCCATTGGAACTTCCCATGGTGCCTATAAGTTCAGTCGCCCCCCCACAGGAGATGTGTTAGCAATTGATCGGGTAAAGGCTATTCACAAGCGACTTCCGGATACACACCTGGTTATGCACGGCAGTTCATCCGTACCCCAGGATTTGCTAACTATCATCAATGCACACGGTGGTGAGATAAAGGAAACTTACGGGGTACCGGTTGAAGAAATACAGGAAGGAATTAAATACGGGGTTCGCAAGATCAACATCGACACAGATCTGCGGCTCGCCTCGACAGCGGCAATCCGGAGTTTCCTGGCAGAAAATACGGGCGAGTTTGATCCGCGTAAATATCTCGGTAAAACGATGGATGCAATGAAGGCGATTGTTGTGGCAAGGTACGATTCCTTTGGTACGTCCGGGCATGCAGCACATATCCGTGCGCTTTCCCTGGAAACCATGGCTGAGCAATACCAGAGTGGGGCCCTGAATCCCTCCATTAACTAACCATTTGTTTGACGATCTGCGAGCGCATAACGAGGCGGGGGATGCTCTTGATTCAGGGGATTCTGCTTACCGGGCGTATCTGGATTATTACGGAATTGTTCCCGGGCAAAAATACGCCAATGTGATTTGCGAAATGACAACGTTTCAGGCGGCTGGTGAGCGATTGGTAGCCCAATGCTTCAGGCGCATGTCCGCCCAACCAGATAGTTTGTTAGGACGTGCAATCATAGTGCACGGATATTACGACCACGTTGGCTTGTATGGACATTTGATTCGCCATTGCCTGGATAAAAACCTTGAAGTGTATACCTTTGATTTGCCTGGCCATGGTCTCTCATCCGGGCCCATGGCAGACATAGACAGCTTTGAGCGTTACCAGCAGGTCCTGGATGTATTTCTTGAAAGTTATTGCACCGGGACTGAACCTGATACCTGGCTTATGGGACAGAGCATGGGAGGCGCGATTGTGATGGAACATTTGCTGACAAAATTCCGTACGATTGAATGTCCTTACCGGAGCGTAGTGCTTTTTGCACCCTTGGTAAGACCGGCCTTGTGGCCAGTGAATAAAGTGGTATTTGCGGTGTTACGGCGTTTTATCAAGGCGCAGAAAAGATCATTTGCAAAAAATTCACATGATGGCAATTTTCTGAATTTTGTACGAAATGACCCCTTGCAGGCTCGCACGCTACCTGTTCAATGGGTTGGAGCCATGGTGGATTGGATGAAGCGGTTTGAGAAACTGCCCGACAGCGAACTTCGGCCGATGGTCATTCAGGGAAAGAACGATAGCACTGTAGACTGGAAGTACAACATGGCCGTAATCGAAAAAAAATTTGATCCCCGGATAAAGTATATCGATTCAGCGCGCCACCACCTGGTAAACGAGACTCCTGATATTCTCGAAGAAATGTTTCGTTTTATGGACGGGGCTGTCCCGGTAGGCTCAAGGCTGTTCCGGTAAGCTCAAGGCTGTTCCAGTAAGCTGATACCTGATGGCCTGGCTACAAGCACCTGATCTGCTGCCTGGGCTGCAAATATCCCGTTGCATACACAACCTACCAGATTATTGATGGCTGATTCTGTGGCTGCCGGTTCTGGAATAAGAAATCCTTCGACGTCCAGAATCTGATTGCCATTATCGCTGGTAAACCCCTGTCGAAGAACTGGCTGGCCGCCCATTGCAGTTAAATCTCTTGCGACGAGACCCCGCGCCATTGGAATTACCTCCACCGGCAGAGGAAAGTTTCCCAGTACTTCTACCAACTTGCTTTCATCGACGATACAGATAAATTCTCTTGAGGATGCGGCAACAATTTTTTCCCGCGTAAGGGCGCCGCCACCGCCTTTTATAAGCGCGCAATTCGGATCAACTTCATCCGCTCCATCCACGTACACCAGTATTTCCTGAACAGCATTTAACTCCAGTACCGTAATACCGAGGGCGGTTAGTCGTTCAGCGCTTGCTCGAGAGCTAGCAACAGTTGCGTCGAAACTGCCTTTGAGTTCTGCGAGCGCGTCAATAAAATAATTGGCAGTTGAGCCCGTTCCCACGCCAATAATGCTGGTAGTTGTCATCCTGGGTTTAATAAGGTCAAGAGCGCTTCGTGCTACCTGATGTTTGAGCATTTCCTGCTGTTGTTGCTTTAAACTCATTTACCTTGCCTGGTATCGGTTATTCGGGTAATTAGTCAGCGCTTGCCGTGTAAAATATAGACGTAGTTTGGGTCCCCTATTAGTATGGAGCGCATCAATCCCGGTGGCTACTCCATGTTAGAAAAATATGTCAAAAAGATACTCGCATCCAGGGTTTATGATGTGGCTGTAGAAACGCCCTTGCAGGAAGCCAGGGCATTGTCCCAGCGTGTTGGTCATACGGTATTGTTGAAGCGCGAAGATTATCAATCTGTCTTCTCGTTCAAAATACGAGGCGCTTATAACAAGATGGCGCAACTCTCAAAAGAGGAGCTTGCCAGGGGTGTCATCGCAGCCTCGGCTGGAAACCATGCCCAGGGAGTCGCACTTGCCGCGCGGGAGCTGAACACTCGGGCGCATATAGTTATGGGTCGGAACGCACCCGGAATCAAAATTGAGGCAGTTAAGGCGCTGGGTGCACACGTGATTCTGCACGGTGACAGTTATGATGAGGCGCTGGTGCAAGCAAAGGTGCTTCAAAAGAAGCATGGCTATGTTTATGTTCACCCCTTTGATGATCCTGATGTGATTGCGGGTCAGGGCACCATAGGGATGGAACTGTTAAACCAGCGTGGCGACCTTGATGTTGTCTTTGTACCGGTTGGTGGTGGTGGGTTGATTGCTGGTATTGCGGCGTATATAAAATATCTAAAACCGCATATTAAAGTAATTGGGGTGGAAGCCGAAGGATCGGCTTGTTTTTACGCTGCAAAAAAAGCCAACAGAAGAGTCAGGCTCCAGCCCGAGTCCCTGGATCTGTTTGCTGATGGAATATCTGTGGCCCAGGTGGGCAAACACACTTTCAAAATTGCCAGGCAATATGTTGATGAAACGCTGACGGTGACCACCGATGAAATTTGTGCTGCAGTTAAGGATATATTTGATGATACGAGGTCAATAGCCGAGCCATCCGGAGCCGTTGCAGTTGCTGGCTTAAAGAAATATGTCGGAAGGGCAGGAAAGAGAAAACCCCTGGTACTTGCTGCTATTCTGAGTGGAGCTAATGTCAACTTTGACAGACTGCGCCATATTGCCGAACGTGCTGAAATTGGTGAGCACCGGGAAATGATTCTTGCGGTGCAAATTCCCGAACAGCCCGGCAGTTTTCTGAAATTTTGCAAAGCTGTTGGTAAAAAAAGCATCACTGAATTTAATTACCGCTATTCAGATCCTGAAATGGCAACATTGTATGTGGGTATTCATATACCGTCTTCCCAGGCAGGGTCGGAGCTATTGGATAAACTGCAAGTGGCAGGATATCCACTGGAAGATATGACCGAGAATGAGGTAGCTAAGCTGCATATCCGCTATATGGTTGGAGGCAAGGGCCCGGTAGGACAGAATGAATTGTTGTATCGTTTTGAATTCCCGGAACGGCCGGGTGCGCTGGCCAGTTTTCTAAAAGAGTTGGGCAATAACTGGAATATATCATTGTTTCATTATCGAAATCATGGTGCGGCTTTTGGTCGGGTACTGGTGGCGTTTCAGGCCTCTGAAAGTGATAGAAAACGCCTCAGCGGATATCTGGTTCGCATCGGTTATCGCTTCAGGGAAGAGACAGGCAACTCTGCCTATGATGCTTTTCTAAGCTAGGCGACACGGTCTCAGGAATAACGTGCCAGTTCTTCCTCATAAAACAACTTGGTCATGTCTGTCATTCGGTCCAGATACAAAAGCCCGTCGAGATGATCAAACTCGTGTTGAAAAACGGTAGCCATAAAGCCTTGCAGTTCCAGTTGGTGTGGCTTGCCCTCCAGATCCTGATACTTTATTCGTATCGATTGTGGTCGCTCGACATAGCCGCGTAAACCGGGCACGGACAAACATCCCTCCCATGCCCCTGCAGTTGAAGGGTCCAATACTTCGTAATAGGGGTTTGCAAACACCGTCAGGGGTAAGGCATCCAGATGACCATACCGTGTCTCTCCGCCTTCTATTTCTATGATAGCAAGCCTTATGGATTCGTTGACCTGGGGAGCTGCAAGCCCTACACCCTGGTAGTCTTCCAGTGTGTCAACCATGTCTGCTACCAGTTGGCGCACGAGACCGGAATTTAACTCATCGGTGCTTAGTTCGCGCGCTACCTTGCGCAGGGTTGGATGCCCCATACGGATTATTTTTCTTACTGCCACTCTGAATTACCTACCTGCCAGTTTTATGTTTAGTGCTATTGCCGCTCTTTTTGAGAAAGCACGGCAATATTTTTCTGTAATTACGGCGTCCATGCCTACATCCCACGCGTTTACAGGGATGTCTGCTGTAAATTGCAGTTCGTGCGCAAGACCAATGCATAGCGGACGCCTGCGCGCGTCGCTCAATGCCCGATCGTAATATCCGCCTCCCATTCCTATGCGATTTCCATGCGCATCGAATGCAACCAGAGGCATGAATATTACACTGTGCGTCCATAAAGTGCGCAAGCGGGATGTAAGTGGATTTGGTTCTGCGATGCCATAACGGTTGGTAACCAGATCATATAACGCGTCGGGTACTCTAAACTCCAGCCTGTTTGCCGGTTTTATGACAGGCAGGCTTACAATCTTGCCCATCGTGAGTAACACCTCTACCAGCGGTTTGGTGTCCAATTCTTCATCAAGCGGGAGATAAACGGCACACGCTGAACAGCGGTTTAACAGACCAGATCCCAGAATGTTTTTTTTTACGTACCTGGCATGTTCATTTTGTTGCCGGAGGCTAAGCGCCCTGCGCTTTTCACGCTGTACTATACGAATGGTTTTTCTGGCAGAAAGCTGCCTGGATGGGGTCAAAGCTTAAAAAGTCTCCCGGGAATGCCGCTGCAGGATAGCCCTGAACCGTACTGGTTCAAGGCGGGAACACGGGGTGACGGCACAGGTTTCCCGCTCGTTGCAGGCTTGCACATAGTCGTCATCACCAGGCTCCCATAGTATTTCTAACGGCTCAAGGACGACACCAACTGGCGAACATCCCAGGAGACTGTCAGGAAGTATATACCTATTGTTGCAGGTTGTGAGATTTCCCGGTCCGGAAAGTGCCGGTTTTTGTGACAGACTTATCGCACTCCAAACATTTTGTGTTCAGATTGCTAACTCAGCGCGAATTGTTTTTGCTGCTCCAGGCTTTGTTCAATTTTCTCAGCAAGTGTAGTGATGCGTTTCGATGAGTTATTGCTGGAAGTGTTGTGGTTCTGGTCGAGGCTCAGGTATTCGTGGCTGATATTGAGTGCTGCCATTACGGCAATTCGGTCCATACCTAAAACTTTTCCCGTATCGCGAATTTTTTTCATTTCACCGTCCAGATATTTTGCCGTGGCGGTTAATTCATCAATTTCGTCTGTTTTGCAGTTAACCTGATATTCCCTGTCCAGAATGTGTACGGTAACGGTTGAATTGGTCACGGTAGATGTAGCCTGTGTTGTTGTCGGGGTTAGGTAGTTAGTCTTGTTCGAGCGATTTTAATCGAGTGATCATGCCCTCGACCCGGTTTTTTGCAAGTTCGTTTTTTTCGATGAGTTTGGCGCGTTCTGTTGTCCAGGAACCCTGTTGATTGCGTAATGCCTTGTTTTCTCGTGTCAGTTGTTCGCAATAACCAATCAACGATTCGATTTTATTTTCCAGTGCGTCCAGGTCCGAAGACATACAAGCTTCCATACCATCTGTTTAATGAACAACTATAATGTGCTGCAAAATGGCGGTCAACGTAGCATTGACGAGAAGCTGGGCCTGAAAACCAAAAAATGGAACGTATATGAGTGAGTATGTTAAGCGTCGCCTTACCCTGATGGAACATATGGGTGAGGGCAGTATCGCGGTTATTCCTTCTGCAAGGGAGACTCTTCGTAACAGGGATACCGAGTACCCGTTTCGACAGAATAGCGATTTTTATTATCTCACCGGTTTTGTGGAAGCCAATGCGCTTTTGGTATTGATTCCCGGGCGTAAAATGGGCGAAAGCATACTCTTTTGTGAAGAACGCCTGCTTGATCTGGAGCAATGGACAGGTGAAAGAATGGGTCCGGAGCGCGCAGCGCAGATGCTGGGTGTGGACGATGCTTTTCCTATTGGAGATCTGGCGGATATTTTGCCGGGTCTGCTTGAAGGTCAGGCACGCATACACACTACTTTAGGCGAACACCCGGATTTTGATAAAGACCTGTTGGCCTGGATTAAGGATTTACAGGCCCGTTCCGCCAGAGGCATTATCGCGCCCGGGGAAATTGTAGCCTTGTCTCATCTCCTGCATGACCTGCGCCTGTATAAATCTACTTTAGAAATACAAATAATGCGTAAGGCGGCTGCGATAACCTGCACGGCGCATGCCCGGGCCATGCGTGCATGTAAGCCGGGGCTTACGGAGGGTGCGCTGGAGGCCGAACTAATTTATGAGTTCATGAAAAAGGGTGCCCGATTTCCGGCATATCCCTGTATTGTCGGCGGGGGTGCAAATGCATGCGTGATGCATTACACGCGCAACAGCGACACACTTAATTCAGGCGATCTTGTCCTGATAGATGCGGGATGCGAGCTTGAACACTATGCATCAGACGTAACGCGGACTTTTCCTGTGAATGGTCGCTTCAGCCCGGCGCAGAAACAACTTTACAACATTGTGCTCAGGGCCCAGCTTGCGGCTATTGAGGCAGTGCAACCAGGTAATTCCTTTAACAAACCACATGTTGTGGCTATCAGGATTATGGTGGAAGGCCTGGTTAAGATAGGGCTGCTGAAGGGTGAAGTTGATGCGCTAATAGACAGTGAGGCGTACAAGGTTTTTTGTGTGCACAAAACTTCCCACTGGATGGGCCTGGATGTGCATGATGTTGGGGATTATCGGGTTGGGGATGTTTGGCGCCAGCTGGAAGCGGGTATGGTGCTGACGGTGGAACCTGGCCTGTATATTCCGGACAGTGAGTTGTATGAATTGCCCTGGCGTGGCATGGGCATCCGGATTGAAGACGATGTGCTCGTCACTCGAGACGGGCATGAGGTGCTTACCCGGGATATAGTGAAATCCGTACCTGAAATTGAGCAATTGATGAGCGAAGAACAAATCTGATGAAGCCCGATGGTATGCAGGATGCGCTGGTAGTCGGGGCCGGATTGGTGGGTGGTACAACGGCACTGGGACTTGCGCGTGCCGGTTATCATGTGGGATTGATTGAGCAGAGTTTACCCCGCATCAACGCCGGTGCTTCCGGGCACGACCCCAGGACAGTTGCAATTTCTCCACACTCACAAGAGTTGTTGGAAACTTTGGGTCTATGGCAGGATTTCGTCTCACAGGCGTTCGAACGGATTGTGGTCTGGGAAGATCAGGGCACTGCAAAAATTGAATTCACTGCCAGCGAGGTGGGGATTGATGCACTTGGGTGGATTATTGAGCTTAGCCCGGCCGGTCGGCAATTATGGAACGCGCTGGAAGCTGAACCAAATGTACAACTTTATGCAGGGAGCAGAGTTACTTCTGTTCATTCGGGCGAGTCTGAAGTTGGGCTCGGGGTGGGTACTGGTTCAGATGGGGTTAAGTTAAGGGGTCGTTTGTTGATAGCTGCGGATGGTGCGCAATCGGGTGTCGGCGAATTATTGGGTCTGGAAACCGATGGATCAGGCACCGGTCACAGTGCAATAGCAAGCATTGTAAAAGTCAGCGAAGTGCATTGTCGTACAGCATTTCAAAGATTTTTGCTGGACGGTCCTGTAGCCCTGTTGCCCATAGCAGGAGATCAGCACCACTTTTCCCTGGTGTGGTCGCAACCTCCAGAGCAGGCTGAGCGCCGAATGGCGCTGGCGGACGCAGATTTTTGTAAGGAATTACAGCAGGCTGTGGAGAATGTTCCTGGTGAGATTCTGATGGTAGACCGCCGTTATTGTTTTCCGTTGAATCAGAGCCTGCGCGCCAGTTTTCACCCTTGTGACAGGGTAGTGTTTATAGGGGACTCTGCACACGTCATACATCCCCTGGCAGGCCAGGGGGTTAATCTTGGTTTTGAAGATGTGCGCGAACTATTGGAAGTAGCAGATTCAGCAAGAACCGATCTGGGACAATCCGGTATTTGGCCGGGCTATGCACGTCGTCGCCGCTTGCGGGCACAATTTCTTCAAACCGCGATGACAGGGTTTCAGGATGTGTATGCCCAGGACAATCCGCTGTTGCAATGGCTTCGTAACATGGGCGTTCAAACCCTGAACGCAAGCCCGACAATAAAAAGGCAGGTGATGAAAGAAGCTCTGGGTTTGGGAGCTTTTAACTAGCAATTCTGTAAGCTAATCTCAACACGGGGAAAGTTGTACTGGTCCACAGAAAATTAGGGGGTTTTTTTGAGCAATGATATTCAGATTGGTGGGCGTGATGGCATACAGGTTACTCAACTTGCCAGCCAAAGTAATCGTCATGGGATAATTACCGGTGCAACGGGCACGGGTAAAACGGTGACGCTGCAGGTGCTTGCCGAGGGCTTTTCTCGTGCCGGTGTTCCGGTTTTTGCAGCCGATGTGAAAGGAGATCTGTCAGGAATTGCTACTGCTGGCAAGCCGCATAAAGAGGTAGACAGAAGGGTCAAGCTGCTGGCATTGGGAGCCTACCAACAAAGGGCATATCCTACCTTATTGTGGGATGTGTTTGCAGAACATGGGCATCCGGTTCGTACCACTATTTCTGAAATGGGGCCGCTTATTCTTGCCGCGCTGCTGGAGCTTAACGAAACCCAATCCGGAATACTCTATGCCTGCTTTGCCATCGCTGATGACCAGGGCATGTTGTTACTGGATCTGAAGGACTTACGGGCGACGCTGAGCTGGATGGGTGATCATGCGAAAGAGCTCAGGGCTGACTACGGCAATATTTCTCCCGCTTCACTTGGCGCAATTCAACGTAGGTTACTGGTCTTGCAGGAGCAGGGTGCAAACCAGTTTTTTGGTGAACCAGCGCTACAAATTGAAGACTTGATGATTAATGATTTTTCAGGCAATGGAGTAATCAGCTTATTGCATTCGGAGAAACTTTTGCGGGAGTCACCAAAGCTCTACGCGGCGTTTTTGTTATGGCTATTATCAGAACTGTTTGAAGAGCTGCCTGAGGCAGGGGACCTTGATAAACCAAAACTCGTATTGTTTTTTGACGAAGCGCACCTGCTCTTTAAAGGAATGCCAGAAAGCCTGGTCGACAAAATAGAACAAGTGGTTCGTCTGGTACGTTCAAAAGCGGTGGGCGTATACTTTGTAACGCAAAACACCAGCGATCTTCCGGAAAGTGTCCTGGGCCAACTGGGGCTGAAGATTGCACATGCAGTGCGTGCCTTTACGCCCAAAGACCGAAAAACACTACGCGCTGTTGCCGAGGGATTTCGTAACGACGAAGCATTGAACATAAGTAAAATGCTAATTGAATTGGGTACTGGTGAAGCGGCCGTCTCCCCACTAAATGAAGACGGTGCGCCTTGTTCAGTGCAAAAAGCAGTTATTGCTCCTCCCGAGTCACGAATTGGTCCCTTAACCATTGAAGAACGTGAAGTTGTGCTAAAACGCTCGCCACTAAAGGGTAAGTACAAAACAACCATTGATCGGGAATCTGCCTACGAAAAATTGAGTGCGCGAGCAGAAAAAGCAGCAGCATCTGAAAAAGCCGAACAAAGCAGAAAAGCCCAGGAAAAAGTACAACAAAAGGCTGAAAAGCAGGAGCGGTCCCGGCAACCCAGGCGAAGCAACCGGCAGGGCATTGGAGAAGCTTTTCTGAAAAGTACCATGCGCTCGATTGGCCGTTCCATTGGAACTAAACTGGTTCGTGGCATATTAGGCTCACTGTTGAAGTAAAAGGCCTTCGACGTCAACAATGCAGCAAGCCCTGGCATAGGTCATGAACAGAGCCCCATGTGTGCTTTTATTTAAGGGAGTCACAAATAGGTGTACAATTGCCGATGTGCTTAACCCGATAAAAAGACGTACGCGCCTGTCTCCCGAAGCCAGGAAAATACAACTGTTGAATGTAGCCAAAAATATGATTCTTGAGCGCGGGCTACAGGAATTCAGTATGGAAGCGCTTGCGCGAAATGCAGCCGTTTCCAGCCCTCTGGTTTATAATTACTTTCCAAGCCGCCTGGAAACTCTACGGGCTTTGTTAACGCAGGAATATGAAGCATATACCAGGGACTATACAGAACAGGTCGACAGGGCTGATGGCTTCGAGCAAATAGTTCGAATATTTATCGTCAGCAATTTTGACTATTATGCCCCGGGAAATATCATCCCCATTCTGGATAGTCAGCCAGAAATTGCTGATGCCATCAGAGAAGACAGTGTTGCACAGGTTCAGAAGGTGGCCAGCTACTTTGTGCGCACCACGGCAGAAAGCTATAAGCTGACCAAAACCCAGGCCGAACTGGTTGTTGCGATGTCTTCAGGCGCCTCAATTGCAGCGGCAAAATACGCGTCATTTGGCAGGAGCAACCAAAAGAAGGCTGTAGACCACGCTCTGACCTTCGTGGTTGCCGGGATGGAACGCATAGCGCGTCAGGACGCGCAAGTTTGAGCGCTTTTGATTTTCGATCCATTCAGTTCTGGCAGACGAACGAGATCACCTCTTTCAACCGGATGCCCGCTCACACGCCATTATGTAGCTGGCGCTCAGAAGATGAGGCGAGACTTGGTTCGCTCAGCCCATCACTCCTGTCTCTGGATGGTACATGGCAATTCAGTTTGTTCGACTCGCCACTTGATGTACCTGAGACCTGGCCGAATCCCGTGCCAAACTGCGCGCAAATTCTCGTGCCCGGCTGTTGGCAACGACAGGACTTTGACCGCCCCGCGTATACAAATGTTAAGTATCCCTTTGAGGTGATCCCACCGGTAGTACCGGACGCCAACCCAACCGGATGTTATTCACGCAATTTCCAGCTGCCTGCAACGTGGGCCGAAGAACAGGTTCGGATACACTTCGCGGGTGTCGATAGCGCGTTTTACCTTTGGTGCAATCAGCAGTTTGTGGGGTATTCACAAGATAGTCGCTTAGCAGCCGAGTTTGATCTTTCGTCATATCTCAGGTCCGGAAAGAATCAGCTTGCTGTCATGGTGTTGCGATACTGTGATGGCAGCTACCTTGAAGATCAGGACATGTGGAACCTGAGTGGTATTTTCAGATCGGTTCACTTGATGACGAAACCCCAGGCCAGAATTGTAGACATGCAGATTACTGCTGGTCTGGACGACCAAAACATAGTTGGTTTGTTAGAGATGCAATTGCAGTGTGAACAAGCAGAGCAATGTCGCGTGCAGGTTCGCGTCTATGACCCTGAGAATAAACGTATTTTTGAGCAGGTGTTTAGTCCTGGTACAGACTTGGTGGATGAAAAAGGCTGCTACGCAGATCGGCTGCATGAGGTGATTCAGTTGCCGCTAATTCGGCCCTGGAGTGCAGAAGTACCAGATTTGTACCGGTTGACAGCTGCATTAATTGATGACGAAGAAAATCTCCTTGAGGTAGAGGCGGCGACAATTGGTTTTCGAAATATAAAGATTTTTGATGGCCAACTATGTGTAAACGGACAGCCTTTGATTATTCGAGGTGTCAACAAACACGAACATCATCCCGAAAGGGGGCACACCGAAACGCTTGATGAACTCATAAACGATGTTCGATTGATGAAGCAGAATAACTTCAATGCTATTCGTTGCTCGCACTATCCACACCAGACTGCGTTCTATGATGTATGCGATCGCCTGGGCATGTATGTCGTTGACGAAGCAAATATAGAAACACACGGCCTGTTTCCCATGAGCCGCTTATCAAACGACCCCGGGTGGTTGCACGCATATCTTGAGCGAATGTCGCGCATGGTTTTTCGTGATTTTAATCACCCTTGCATTATTGTCTGGTCACTTGGCAATGAGTCCGGGTATGGCACTAATCATCGCGCGATGTACGCCTGGACAAAAAAGGCGGATACGTCCAGACCCGTCCAGTATGAAGGCGGTGGCGCAAATACCGACGTGACAGATATCATTTGTCCAATGTATGCGCGCGTAGAGGAGGATACACCCTCGCCTTTTCGACGACCCAAGTACGCCTTAACGAGCTGGTTGGAGATTAAAGGCGAAGACCGCCCTATCATCCTTTGTGAGTACGCGCATGCGATGGGCAACAGTCTTGGAAATTTCACTGCTTATTGGGATGTGTTTAGAGAACACCCACGCCTTCAGGGTGGTTTTATCTGGGATTGGGTGGACCAGGGTTTTGAAGAGGTGGATGCTTCCGGGACATCTTTTTACGCTTACGGCGGCGATTTTGGTGATGAAATCAACGACCGCCAGTTTTGTATTAACGGTCTGGTCTTTCCCGATCGCACTCCACACCCGAGCTTGTTTGAAGCAAAGCGTGCGCAACAACCATTCGTTTTCGAGCTGCGTTCAGACGCATGCATGCTGGTTGTAAGCAGTGAATACCTGTTCAGGCACACTGACAACGAAATTTTGTATTGGGAGGCGGTGAGTGCAGAGGCTGTAATCGCAAGCGCTCAGCAGACGCTCGACATTGCACCGGATGGGCGACAGGTTATCGAGCTCGACATACTGCCCATAGAAACTTCGTTGGCCAGATACCTGAATGTCTGGATAGTCATGCCTGCAGCGTCTGGCTTTGCGGAAGCGGGCTTCGAAGTTGCACGGCATCAGTTTTCTCTCACGGACGACTTTGCACCGGCTGCAAGAGATCACGCCCCCGCATTAAGGATTCAGTGTGTTGATGACGGTTACCTCATAAAGGGTAAGGAGCAAACCTGGCAGATCAGTGCTGTCACCGGGCAACTGGAGAGCTGGGTGCAGTCAGGCAGCGAAATGCTCGCTGCACCCCTGAAGGATTGTTTTGTACGTGCGCCCATCGACAATGACATTTGCAGCAGTGAGGTAGATCACCCGTCGCCCGATGCATGGCTCACCGTCTGGCGTCAAGCGGGGCTGTTTGACCTTAGCCACCAATGTATCGACATTCAGCTTGATTCGGAGGCTGAGTGCCTGACTGCGCAGCACTGTTATCTGCACAACAATCTGGCTGTATTAACTTCCAATTGGCAATATCGTTTTTTTGATGATGGTTCTGTGGACATAGATGTGGAAGTGCTCGTCAGCGATGACACGCCTCCGTTACCCAGGATCGGTGTGCTCCTGCAATTGTTACATGTCCCTGATCAGGTCGAGTGGTTCGGTCGGGGACCACACGAAAACTACCCTGACAGAAAAAGCAGCGCGGATATCGGGGTATGGCAGCTACCGGTGACGGACATGTATACACCATACATCTTTCCGTCGGAAAACGGTCTTCGTTGCGATGTCACTTCCGTGACTCTGGATCACGTTCGAATAGACGGTGCTTTTGCCTTTGGCGTGAGCCAGTACAGCTTGCAAGCGCTTATGCAGGCGCAGCATACAAATGAGTTAGTCTCGCAGAATCGCTTGCATGTGCACATTGATGGTTTCCACATGGGGGTGGGGGGGGACGATTCCTGGACACCCAGTGTTGCCCGGAAATACTTGCTCGATAAAAAGCGCTATAAGTGGCAGTTTTCTATCGTGGCTGACAACTAATTTCGCGTTGCGAATTTGTAGCGTGTGGTGAACTGGTAGACATCCCCCTCCCCGTAAAAACAACCGGGTTGCGGCCATTCCGGGTGATTTGGGGTGTCCGGTAGAAATTGGGTCTCCAGGGCAATACCGGCGTACGCTGCATAACAAGTACTGTTTCGTGTGGGAGTCCCGTCCAGGCCGCTACCTGTGTAGACTTGCAATGCCGGTTTGTTTGTAAACACCAATAGGTCCAGGCTTTCGTCGGGTGCGCGCAAAATGGCGACGGGTTCATCCAACGATGGCGTTGGCGTGCTTCCTGGCGTGCTTTTTGGCGAGCGCAGGAGAAAGGCGTGGTCATAACCGGTACCCGGAGTGCTGCCGATAGTGCGCATTTGTCGAAAATCGAATGCCGAACTGTCAACGTCACATAATCCCTGCACCGGGATACCGGCCTGGTTTACAGGTAAATAATAGTCTGATTCAAGTCTTAGGCGATGAGACCTGACATCAATACCGGAAGCAGCATTTTCGAGATTAAAATAGGTGTGATTTGTCAGGTTTAAAGGAGTGCTTGCATCACTGCTTGCGTTGAATTCAATCTGGACTGCATTGTCATCAGTAATATTATAGCGAACAGTCGCCCTGACATTACCAGGAAAACCCTGATCTCCGCTGGGTGAGTTGAGTTCGAAAAGTACACTTTGTGCGTCCTGCTCGATAACACGCCAGCGCCTGCGATCGAAACCCGATGGACCTCCATGCAGGGTATTACCTTTTTCGTTGACCGCCAGCTGAACCGTACGCTCGTCGAGCCTAAAACGACCGGCATTTATTCGATTAGCGTACCGACCGATGGTTGCACCAAGGTAGCAAGAAGAAGCTCGGTATTCGTTTAACGTTGCACTGCCTAACACCACTTCCCTGAACCCATCAGCTAACGGAACCTGACAGCTAAGCCAGGTCGCGCCGATATCCATGAACAGTGCGCGTAAGCCATTGTGATTTTGCAGCGTGATGACTTTTGGAGCTTGGCCATCCGGGTCATTGACGGATGTAACGGTTGTCACGAGACGATTGGAATATTCCCGAGGATTTGCCAGCGTTCCTCCCTCAATCATTGCTTATGGCAGAAGCACCGTCACTGGCGTTGCAGACAAGGATTGATTCTTTTAGTCCTGTGACCCGGGCATAGGAGGATTCTACACAGGAAATGATCTCATTTACGCTCTCTTTTGGGGCAAGGGCAACGACGCAGCCGCCGAACCCTCCCCCGGTCATGCGTACTCCCCCGACTTCTCCCAATGTGTCCTGGATGATGTCTACCAGATAGTCTATTTCGGGTACGGTAATTTCGAAATCGCGGCGCATGGATTCATGAGATGCAGCCATCAGGACTGCCATCTTCGATATGTCTCCGGCACGTAGTGCTTCAGCGGCCTGCAAGGTACGTTGGTTTTCTGTGATGACATGCCGGGCCCGGCGAAATACCAACGGATCCAGTTGGGTAGAGGCGATGGTCAACTCATCCAACGACACATCACGAAGCGCATTGACGCCAAAGTATTGTGCTGCCGCTTCACACTGGGTGCGACGTTCATTGTAAGCGCTGTCTACCAGGCCCCGCTTTTTGTTGGAGTTGATAATCACGATGCGAGTACCAGCAGGTATAGCCACGGGAGTTGCCTGCAGCGTGCGGCAATCGATTAACATGGCATTGTTGCGCTTACCCAGCACGGCAATTAGCTGGTCCATGATTCCGCAGTTGCAGCCAACGAACTCGTTTTCTGCTTTCTGGCTGATCTGTGCGATTTCAGTTTCGTTAATGGACAAGCCGTACAGGTTCTTCAGCGACAAACAAATGGCAACCTCCAACGACGCAGAGGAACTCAATCCTGCCCCCTGCGGAATATTGCCTGCGACAACCAGGTCAGCCCCGCCCAGCAACTTATCCCCTTGTTGACCCTCGCTTTGTTGAATAGCAGCGACCACGCCACGAATATAGTTTGGCCACATTCTTAAGCTTTGGAAGGAGAACGATGCGTCCAGCGAAAACTCATCAATTTCCCCCTCAAAATTTACCGCAAGCGTTCTAATGACGCCGTCCGATCGTTTTGATGCTGCCACCACCGTGCTGAAATTGATTGCGCAAGGTAGTACGAAACCATCATTGTAGTCCGTATGTTCACCAATCAGGTTAACCCGGGCGGGCGCCTGGACGATATTGCTTGCCTGATAGCCAAACGCGGACTGAAACTGCTTGCTTGCCAGTTCTACCAGCTTGTTCACGAATTTGCCTTGTAGTGTTGATCGCTGACTTCGCGGAGTCTTTTTGCGGCCTGTTCAGGTGTGATGTCGCGTTGCGCCTCAGCCAGCATCTCATAGCCCACCATAAATTTTTTCACGCTCGCTGAGCGCAACAAAGGAGGATAAAATATGGCGTGCAACTGCCAGTGCCCGGTATCAGCTGGTGTATGGCTAAACGGTGCACAGTGCCAGCCCATGGAGTAGGGAAAAGAACATTCAAACAAATTGTCGTAGCGGCAGGTGAGACTTTGCATGGCAAGCGCAAGATCATTCCTTTGCTCGTCGCTCATGGCCTGCAGACTACGAAATAGTTTACGTTTCGGTAAGACAAGGGTTTCAAATGGCCAGGCAGCCCAAAACGGAACCACGACGAGCCAGTCTGCGGTTTCCAGAACCATGCGTTCACCGGCGTCCTGTTCTGCACTGGCGTAATCCAGTAGCAGGTTTGAACCGTGTTCATTGTGATAGTCTCGCAATATTTCATCTTTTCGCGCGACTTTGTCGGGAATAAAACTATTTGCCCAGACCTGGCCATGAGGGTGGGGTTGCGAGCATCCCATGGTCTCACCCTTGTTCTCAAAAACCTGCACCCATGGATAATCAGCAGCCAGCTCTTCAAGCAGGTGCGCGCAGGTATCCAGTACGTTTCGGATGCCTTCCACGGAAAGCTCTGCAAGCGTTCTAGCGTGGTCATGAGAATAACAAATCACATAGGTCTCTCCCCGAGCGGTTTGGGTTTCGAACAGTCGATGATGCGTTGGTGGCGCATCGGGGCTGTCGGGTGTCAGCGCCGCAAAATCGTTTCTGAAAACAAAGGTATCCTGATAGGGAGGATTTCTATCTCCGCCAATCCGTTGATTGCCAGGGCACAAGGGACAGTCTGGATGGTACGTAAGAGATGAATCTTCATGTGGGTGTTCGCCCTGACCTTGCCATGGTCGTTTGTCACGATGGGGAGAAACCAGAACCCACTCACCGGTTAGTGGGTTGTACCTTCTGTGCGGATGTTCTTCCAGCTGGAATGGTGATTTACGCATAATTTACAATTGTAGTCGTGGCAGCAGCGTTCAGCACGAAAAGAATTGACCTCCCGTGTGTGCATACTGTTACTATAGATACTGTTAAGTAACGAGAAATATTGATGACAGAGCAAAATTCCGGGATCGGATGGTATGCCTGCGATCGTGATGATCCTCAGGTGATGGCACAACGCAAATATCTGGAGATGAACAACGGCATTAATGGACTCGAAATATTGGAGCCGGGTGAAACTGCGCGAATAGTAAAGCTCTTTCGTAGAGATGGCTTCGTGATTATCGGAGGTATTCTAAATAGTGAGCAGATCGATTTTCTTGCCAACGGATGTGATGAGGTGGTACGTGAAATTGTTGCACTGGATGATCGCCGCACCGGTAACCGTGGTTCTCATCGATACTCATTTGGAGGCTCAAGCCTGACCCGCAGCCAGCTTCATCGACCTGAATGGCAGATGCTGCTTGAACTGCAAACTGTCCAGCAATTGGTCGCTATACTTTTTGATTCTCCTCATTTCAGTTTGCGCGCGGCCAGTGGCGATTTTTGTTTGCCAGGTGCGGTTGATTACCAACCATTACATTCAGACATTGGAGACTGGGTGGATGACAAGGCCTCGCCCTTTAGTGCTTTTCATGATCCGCAAGGCCATGTTCGTGTTCGGGATTTGCCCTGTCCGTATATATGTGTGAATTTCCTGCCGCAGGATGTCACCCAACTCAATGGACCCACACGGCAGATTCCAGGTACACAGAAGTCAAGAGTAACCATTCCTGGCCTGGTTGATGAGCCGGAGTGGATGCGGTTGTCTACTGTGTGTCCAGTGCCGGCCGGGGGTATTATGATTCGCGATGTGCGTACGTGGCACGGAGGTACACCCAATATTTCGGATCATGTTCGGTCAATTCCCAATCTGGAATTTTACGCTCCCTGGTTTCGTGAACCTATCGTTCCTGGTATTAGCTATGGGGACTTCAAGCATTTGTCTCAGCGTGCACAGGAACTCGCCAGATATTGTGTTGCCGATTCGAGTCAGGAAGTAGAGTTTGGTGCAACACTCAGGGCACCCTAAGCAGATTGGAGAAAAGATAATGAAATACCGGCGACTGGGTCGTTCTGCCTTGCAGGTGAGTGAGCTTTGTCTTGGCACCATGAATTTCGGACCCCGTACGCCTGAGCAGGAATCGTTCCAGATTTTGAACGAAGCTCTGGAATCAGGAGTCAATTTTATCGACACCGCCAATCAGTATGGTGGTGCTCTGGGGGTTGGGACAACTGAAACTATCCTTGGGAAATGGTTTGCGCAGGATGCGTCCCGCCGGGACAAGGTCGTGCTTGCCACCAAGGTGCACGAACCCATGTCAGATGATATTAACGATCGCGGACTTTCAGCGCGCCATATCCAAAGTGCATGTGAGGCAAGCCTGCGACGCCTGGGTATTGACCATATCGACCTTTATCAAATGCATCACATAGATCGCAGTGCCCCTGTCGAAGAAATCTGGCAGGCCATGGAGCGGCTGATTGCACAAGGTAAAATTACCTATGTCGGGACCAGTAACTTTCCCGGGTGGTCCATTGCTCAGGCCAGTGAAAAAGCACTTGCACGACATCAGCTCGGGCTGGTATCCGAGCAGAGTCTTTACAATCTTGTGGAACGACGTGCTGAGCTGGAAGTGATACCGGCATGTATAGAGTATGGCCTTGGAATTATTGTGTGGAGCCCGTTGTCGGGTGGCTTGTTGGCCGGGGAATCGAATTCAACTACAGGACGCCGACTGTCATCGGATATGCAACAGGCAAGAGTTGTACGCAAAGATCAGTTATCACAGTACGAGGCTTTTTGTCAGGAGCGGGGTGAATCACCCGGTAGTGTAGCTTTGGCCTGGCTGTTACATCAAACTGGCGTGGTCTCGACCATTGTCGGCCCAGGCTCAACCGCACAGTTTTCTTCTGTCCTCGACGTGCCAGAGATCCAGCTCGACTGTGAAGCCTTGCAGAAACTGGATACGATTTTTCCACCCTGTGGAGCTGCGCCGGAAGCCTACGCCTGGTAAGCGCGTGGCAAATGAAAGGCGGGTGGCTGGAAATCCGCCAAATTCTGCTGAACTAACATACCTTACCTGAAGTCAACCGGCTACGGTGGCTTGTTCCTCTTTAACCTTTAAAAGCATGATTGCTCCGATGATCATTAGAATAGCCAGGGATGCAAAGCCAATCCTTTGCGACTCAAAGATATCGGTAGCGGTCGTAACCAATAAGGGAGCCAGAAATGCAGTTGCTGTGGCGGACAGTGCAAATAAACCAAAAAACTGCGTTGCCATTTCGGGCGGTACAATTCGTGCCATAAGTGTCCTGGATGTGGAAAGCCCCGTGACAAAAAACATGGCGAAGATCTGGTTGGTACCGAAGTAGAATAGTTCGGGAAGGGTGGCAAAGTAGGGAGAATTCCAAACGGGCTCGGAGCCGACCTTCAAAAAGTAGAAAATAGTGTCGGGTTGCACTGACACCAGAGTAAGCAGTACTAACGCAGCTGTGCTGATCGCGATTCGAAGCGCACGAATTGAACCAACGCGGTCGTCGAGGCGCCCCCCAACGTATGCGCCAAACATGGCCGAAGCGCTGGTACACAATCCGTATATAAGTAGCGTTGTCGTATCCCAACCAAATGTACCGGATGCATAGACACCGCCAAAAGTTAACACACCCACCATACCGTCAATAAAGAACATGCGTGCCAGCAGATAACGCGCGATATTCGAATAATGTTTTACATGTTTAAGCGTTTGAAGAACGTCACGCACACCCTCTTTTGCAAGCTGCCACATAGGTAGCGGTGAGGCTTTGCCATCCGGGGTAAATAGTAACAAGGGCAAGGTAAACAGGAGCATCCATAATCCCGCAATCGGGCCCACGATACGATTGTGCTCATGGGTAGACTGATCAATGCCAAACAGCGGTGCTTCTGGCAAAAACGCCCATGGTTGGGTACCAGGCAATGAAAATGCCAATAGCACAAACAACATCATCATCAGTCCACCTACGTTGCCTAACGAGAAAGCCAGGCCGGATATCAGGCCAATGCGATTTACCGGTGCCACCGATGGCAACATGGCGTTGTGAAATACTTCCGAGACGGTGAAGCAGACCTTTATAACGAACAGGACAAGCAGTGATAGCCCAAGACTCATGCCCTGGCCGTTGGGCTGAATATACCAAAGGCAAAATGCCCCAAAACTCATCGCGACAACTGTGCCAATTATCCAGGGTTTACGCCTGCCGTCCTTGTCTGCGATCGCACCCAAAAAGGGCGCCGTGACGGCGAGAAGTAAACCGGCACCTGCGGTAATGTAACCTATAAGGGCCTGGCCCTTTACCGGATCGCCCACCACCGTATTGCTAAAGTAGGGGTAGAAAATGTAAATGATTACCATGATGTAGTAAGGGTCACGTGCGGCCTGGCCGAAAGTCCAGCTGAAGTAGCCCAGTGGAGACGCAGCGGGAGTACCAGCGAGAGATACAGCATCGGTATTCAAATTACTTTCCTTTCATTTTCTTTTAAGAGAACGAGAACATGGCGACCTGAATACCGTGCACTTTTATCTTCCGATAGTAAACCGCAACTCTGGTGATGTTCCAAATACAAGCTTACTGACACTCACTGCAGTGATCACGCAGGCGATGAGCGTTACAAACATCAGGTGGATGTAATGAAACGGCTCCCACACAAAGGAAAAGAATCCGTATAGGCCGACGCCAAACACAACGGCAAATATTGCTGCCCGTGCATCTACTTTGTTAAACATCAAACCCACGATGAACGCCGACAATATGGGCATGCTCAGCAAGCCGTAGAGTTGCTGGATTAAATTGATAATACTTTCTGCCGTGGCATACACCGGTACAAGCCCAATGCCCACCAGAATAATACCGACTGTGATAATACCGTTCAGGCGCGGTACGTTTGGTGAGTCTCCGAAATACTTCTCGTGTATATCGCAGATGTAAAGCGTGGTCGAGGAATTTAATACGCTGTTCACACTGGTTAATGTTGCTGCTGCAATTGCGGCAGCAAACGCGCCTGAGAGGTAGTCTGGCAGTACATCAGCAACGATACGTCCATAGGCAGCGTCGCCGATGTCCCCGTACAGTTTGTAAGATACGATGCCCGGCAGAACGATCATTGGAGGAACGATAAGGAGCCGAATTCCAGCGGCGACCAATACGCCTTTTTGTCCTTCCTCAACACTTGGCGATGCCATTGCACGCTGTGTGATGGTCTGGTTGGTGCTCCAGTAAAATACCTGTATGAAGATCATGCCCGTAAAAAGTGTATGCCAGGGAATGGGAGAATCGTTTCCACCGATCATAGTCAGTCGCTCAGCGGGGATGCCAGTAAAGTCAAAATCAATTGCTTTCAGGGCAAGAATTACCACTAGCACGCCGAGACTGAGCAGCAGAACACCGCTATAGGCATCTGAGACAGCGACCGCACGCAAACCACCAAACACTGCGTAAGCAGAACCAACGACGGCGAATGCGATAGCGATAAAAATGATAGGCGCGTCTACCGAAAACATGCTCTGCATAAACAGCGAGCCGGTATAGAGCATCGAAGGGATAAAAATACAAATATTGCCGAGCAAAAACAAAACCGCAATGAGCGCACGGATGTGGTGGTTGTTGTAGCGTTTTTCGAGAAGTTCCGTAGTCGTTGTACAGTTGTATTTGTAGTAAATCGGTAAAAATACCTTAGCAAGAATGATCAAACCTGCCACAGCGGCCAATTCCCACCAGGCCAACAGCGCCATCTGGTTGCCGTTCATGCCGACGAGTTGGTCTGTGCTCAGGTTGGTCAGCGTGATGGAACCTGCGACAAAAAACCAGGACAGACTTCCGCCGGCAAGAAACACTTCCTTGTTTGCTGCTTCTGTCGAAAGATCGTTGCTGCGGGGAGCCGCTCGACACTTCAGGTAGGTTAGTAGTGCAATCAGGCCGGTCAAGCCGAAGAAAATCATATGTTGGCTGGTCATTCTTCCGACGCCCTTCCTAGTGTGGCTTTGGTAAAATCAAATCAGCTTATATGAGGCACTGGCGAACCAGCAAGTTGATTCCCTAAGGCTGGTAACTGGACAAAAAAGTGGCTACTCGCAACTTGGCGTTTTGCCTGATATTCAGATAGAAAAGCGCATAGTCGTAGACGTGAAGATTATCAAATCCCATTGGTCGACTGGAAAAAGCCGCGGAATTAATTTCCGTTACGGTTAGTCCATTTTCAGCGCAAACGGCGTTTGCGGCGTGTGCTTCTACTTTTCCTGCTCCCTGGGTGCCAAAGTCAACACCGCCAGCATTGGCACTGCTGTCCATCTGTTCATTGTTTGCCTGCCAGCTCAACGGGTTTACGCAGATGCTGGTTGAGGAGGCGAGAATAGTAGCCGGTTCGGGGCCCACAGTATTCCATGATACCTGGCAACCCGTCTGCGATGGTGAGGTGCACACAGGTAAGCCATTGCTCTCATCGATATCGAATCCAATCGGATAGGCTGCGATCAGACGGCTTTGCAGATCGCTTCCCACCACCACTTCTTCTAATAATCGATCGGCGTGCTTCGATCCCTGGCTATGAGCTGCGAGGATGAAGGGCCTGCCATTATTCCGGGTTTCAATAAAGTTTTTGAATGCGCTTTTAACATCCTGATATGCCAGATCCAAAGCCTGATCCCCATCGCCATTTTCATCCATAAAAGAATAGATAGTTGCCTGACGGTACCGGGGTGCATATACCTTGCAACAGCCATTAAAGGCACTGGCCTGGCCCTGTATCGTAGTCTCGTCCGTAAAATCGTTGACCTTCTGGTTATCCAGTGGCTGGTTCCAGCTGTCCGATGTTAAATAGGTTGTAGGGTGGATGAAAAACACATCGATACCGGATGCCGACTGGACGTCTTCAAAACTACCTTGCGGTAAGACATCAGCCAGATCGCTCCGTTCGGGTAGTGCTGCCCAGTGTGCCGGGTTGGAGTAGTCGGGGGCTGGAGGTGCTACGGATTGTGCAAAACTCTGGTCGGGTTGTATGGCCATTTTCAGCAACGCGAACCGGATCTCGCCAAAGAACGTATAAACAAGAATGGCAATTACTGCCACGATACCAACGACAAATTTCATAGCTGTGCCCTTAATGATGCGCTCCAGGGGTAAGCAATTAGCATAACATGACGGTATCTGCAGGTAATCATCCAGTGCCCGTATTCGCGCCCCGTCTGTCGAGCGTTAGATAGACATCCAGCTGATGCTTTCACCCGGAGAGGCTATTGGTTAAAGTGCGCGTCTTTATATGACACACTCAAAGAACAAAACTACTACGTTTGAGGTACCGGTAATGTCCAAGCACACCGCATTACATGACGAGCATGTGCGCCTGGGTGTTAAAATGGTAAATTTTGCCGGTTGGGATATGCCACTGCATTACGGGTCCCAAATTGAAGAACACCATGCAGTGAGAAACGCAGCGGGTGCCTTTGATGTCTCTCATATGACAATTATCGATGTGAGGGGGGGGGAGGCGCTGCCCTGGTTGCAGTACATGTTGGCAAATGATGTTGGGCGCATTGAGTGTGGTCAAGCGCAGTATGGGCTCATACTGAACTCTCAGGCGGGCATCATAGACGACCTGATCGTATACAAACGCAAGGACGATTTTCGTTTGATAGTTAACGCTGGTACGCGCGAGAAAGTACTGGCATGGTTTGAACAAAACCAGCGTGGGTTTGAGATAAACTGGAAGCTGCGATCGGGGATGGCCATAATTGCTGTCCAGGGCCCTCAGGGCATAGCACTGGTGGAAAAAGCAACAGGTTTTGACGGCGCGAAAATGCCACCCTTCACATTTTTGGAAAATGCTGAATCGTGGATGTTTGCCAGAACCGGGTATACCGGGGAGTCAGGGCTGGAAATAATTTTGCCGGAACAGGCAGCTCCCGGGCTGTGGCAAAATCTGATGCAGGCGGGGGTATCTGCTGTAGGTTTAGCTGCAAGAGATACGCTAAGACTGGAAGCGGGCATGAGTTTGTCCGGGCAGGATATGGATGAAACAACCCATGCTCTGGAATCGGCATTGGGCTGGACGATTGCATGGAAGCCCGAAAACCGCTCTTTTATTGGAAGAGAGCCACTGGAACAGATTCGCAAAGCGGGGAGCGCTTTAAAACTGTGTGGAATAGTTTTGCAAAGTCGCGGGGTGCTACGGCACGGGCAAAAAATTATTAGCAAAGCCGGAGATGGAATTGTCACCAGCGGAATATATTCTCCTACTTTGGGTTACAGTATTGGTCTGGCGAGAGTGCCCAAAAATATAGAACCAGATTGCCACGTAGAAATACGGGGTAAACAACTGGCTGTTAAGTTGGTTCGGCCGCCCTTTGTGCGCAATGGCCAAAGGGTCTATAAATAAAAAAACAAAAAAACATCTATTAGGTGATGGGGGACAGATAATGAGTGACGCACCTGCAGAACTGAAATATTCCAGCAGCCACGAATGGGCCCGGTTGGAAGAAAATGGCATGGTTACAGTAGGAATCACTGAATTCGCCCAGGAAGCGCTTGGCGATATTGTGTTTGTGGAGCTTCCCGAAATGGGCGTGCAAATTGAATCTGGCGAAGAGGCGGGTGTCGTTGAGTCAGTTAAGGCTGCTGCTGACACTTACGCTCCCATCGGCGGAACCGTGGTGGAAGTTAATTCCGTGCTTGAGGATGAGCCGGAACGTGTGAACCAGGATGCCTTTGGAGACGGGTGGTTCTACCGTCTGGATCCACATGATGTGGAAGACCTGAGCGAACTGATGGACGCGGAAAGCTATCTGGAACTGTGTGAGAACGAGGCGCCCTAGCGCGAATAAATAATGCCCTTTATTCCCCATACCCAACTGGATGTTAACGCCATGTTGGCTGAAATCGGCGTGGCCGAGTTGGACACCCTGTTTGACGAAATCCCTGCAGATATTCGAAACGGGTCGTTGCGACATGTACCTCAGGCTATCAACGAAATGGATTTGCTCGCATTGTTTCGTCAGCGCGCAGAGATGGATCCCCCGTGTTTGTGTTTCGCAGGTGCCGGTGCATATGACCACCATATTCCCTCCGCTGTCTGGGATGTTACCCAGCGGGGAGAATTTCTAACTGCCTATACCCCCTACCAGGCTGAGGCCAGCCAGGGAACTTTACAGCTCATTTACGAGTACCAGACCATGATGGCCAGATTGACCGGCATGGATGTATCCAACGCGTCGGTTTACGACGGTGCGAGCGGAATGGCCGAGTCCATATTGATGGCAATACGCGCAAACAAAAAAAACAAATCTCGCAGGGTGCTGGTTTGTAAAACGGTGCATCCCTTGTATCGTGAAGTTGCGCAGAGCATCGTACGCAATCAGGACATCCAGTTAGACGAGATACCCATTGCTGCCGATGGACGGGTGGATGTGGAAGGGCTGTGTGCTGATGATCTGTTTACGGGTGTTGAGGATGTTCCCGCGGCAATAGTTATCCAACAACCCAATTTTTTTGGTCAGTTGGAAGACGTAGACCGATTGTGTGACTGGGCAAAAGAGTGGGAGATACTGGTAATTGCCGTGGTGAATCCCTTAAGCCTGGTCATCCTGAAGTCTCCTGACCAATGGGGCAATATGGGTGCTGATATAGTTTGTGGAGATGGGCAGCCTTTCGGCATTCCTATGGCTTCCGGCGGGCCTTCGTTTGGCTTTATGTGCTGTCGACAAGCCCTGGTGCGCCAGATGCCGGGGCGTATCGTTGGGCGCACGGTTGATCTGGATGGCAAGCCGGGTTTTGTTTTGACTCTGCAAGCGCGAGAGCAACACATACGTCGCGCTAAAGCCACTTCCAATATCTGTACTAACCAGGGTTTGCTGGTTACTGCTGCCACTATTCACATGAGTCTGCTTGGAAGTAATGGCCTGGCACAGGTTGCCGCCAGTTGTCACCAGAATACCCTCGCACTTGTTAAGGTGCTGACTGATCTGGAGGGCGTGAGCCAGAAGTTTTCGGGTGAGTTTTTTCATGAAAGCATCATTTGTTTTGAAGGGCGTGATGCCGGGGAGATTGCAAGGCAATTAATTCAGCGCGGTATTCTCGGTGGGGTGCCTCTTGGCGAGCACTACCCGGAAATGTCAGATTGCCTGCTTTTATGTGCTACCGAAAAACGCACTTCGGCAGATATTCAGGTCTATGCCGCAGCACTTGAAGAGGCGCTGAAATGAGTATTGAACTGAGTTCTGAACCGGGTACTGAGCTCAAACGGGGCGTTGCCAGGGTAATTTTTGAACTCAGCGCTCCTGGCAGACAGGCGCGGGCACAAACCACTATGCTTGATCCGGACGTCTATTTACCGGATGGGGAAAACTCTGTCTGGAAAGACCTGCCAGAAGGTTTACTTCGTAAAACATTACCGGGTTTACCTGAAGTATCCGAGTTACAGGTAGTTCGGCACTATACGGGTTTGTCGGTCAAAAACTTCTCTATCGATAAACAGTTTTATCCCCTTGGATCCTGCACCATGAAATACAATCCGCGCGGCGCGCAACATGCGGCGTTGCTTCCCGGCTTCAGGGACAGGCACCCTATGTTACCGGGTGAGGTAAACCAGGGCCTATTGACTTGTTTTTACGACCTTCAGGAAATATTAAAGGACATTACCGGGATGAAAGGTGTTTCCCTGTCGCCCATGGCGGGTGCACAGGGGGAATTTGCGGGGGTCGCAATGATCAGGGCGTATCACGAAAGCCGTTCGGATCCGCGTACCGAAATACTGGTGCCCAGTGCCGCTCACGGTACGAATCCGGCAACCGCTGTTATGTGTGGGTACACAGTCAGGGAGGTTCCTCTGGATGCACAGGGAGACATAGACCTTGTTGCACTTAAAGCAGCTGTGGGACCCCAGACAGCGGGGTTGATGATGACCAATCCCTCCACCTGTGGTGTCTTTGAGAAAGAGATCAAGCAGATCGCTGCCTGTGTACATGAAGCCGGTGGATTGCTGTACTACGATGGCGCAAACCTGAATGCCATCCTTGGAAAAGTTAAGCCCGGGGATATGGGCTTTGATGTGCTCCATATGAATTTGCACAAAACCTTTGCAACACCGCATGGCGGCGGGGGTCCGGGCGCTGGACCGGTTGGCGTTGGAGAGAAGCTGCTGCCGTTTTTACCCACGCCGATTGTAGGCAGGGTGGGTGATGGTATTGAGGAAATACACTATCGCTGGTTAGGGCGGGAAGATATCCCATTGTCTATAGGTCGTTTATCGGCATTCATGGGGAATGCGGGAATATTATTACGCGCTCTGGCCTATGCGCTGATGTTGGGGCGCGATGGTGTACACCGTGTTGGCGAATTCGCCACACTGAATGCAAATTACATGGCAAGCCGGCTGCAGAAGGCCGGCTTTGAATTGAGTTTTAAAAACCGCAGAGCCAGTCACGAATTTGTCCTATCGCTTTCCAAACAGGCTCGGGAGCTAGGAGTAAATGCGATGGATTTTGCCAAACGTTTACTGGATTACGGAGTGCATGCACCTACAACATATTTTCCCCTGCTAATACCGGAGTGTTTTCTGATAGAGCCCACCGAAACGGAAAGCAGGGAAGAGATCGATTATTTTGTAGATGCCCTAATCGCTATTCAAAAAGAAGCCGAAACAGACCCCGAGTTGGTAAAAACAGCTCCCCACACTTTGCCCGTTAGAAGGCTGGATGATGTCAAGGCTGCCAGAGAGCTGGATCTGACCTGGAAGGCAATTTAGTCAGGTGCTGCTTCGAGGTCTCTTCTCAATGTTCTGGCGGCCATATAAAAATGGCACGTTGACCAGAACATAACGGGTGGAAGCACATACAACATTGCCTGGCGCAGAGACTCTGTTCCCAGGCTGGTGCTGAAGTAGTCACTCAAAATACCAATGGTCCATGGCCCGAGTCCGAGGCCGATAATATTGAGAATTAAAAACAGGATCGCTGATGCCGTGGCACGCATCCGTAGACCCACCAGTCCATGCGTCGTGGCGATGGCATTGCCAAGATAAACGTTGAAAAGTATGCCGGGTATGATGGACAGCATAAGCGCTGTGTATGGGTTGTCGACAAGATAAACAGCAACCATAAATGGCACACAGACCAGTCCGGTGAGTGCAGGTAGCCACATATACCAGCGTTTATCCTGGTGGGCTAATCTGTCAGCGAGCAAACCTCCGCCAAACACGCCGATTGCGCCTGCAAGCCCCAGAATAAGCGCCAGGTAGGTGCCTAGCTCACCGGTGCTCATTGAGTGGCTTCGAATCATAAATGACGCTGTCCAACTGCTGGTGCTATAACCGGCGAACGCGTTGAGTGCTGCTGCAAAAGCTATATGCCGAAACGATACGCGGCTCCATAACAGAGACACAACTTGCATAAAGGGAATACTTTCATCTGAAACCTGCCTTTTTTCGGCAAGGCCTCGCATCGGCTCTTTTAGGGTAAAACGCACGATTAGCGCTAAAAATATTCCGGGCACGCCAACAACTACGAAAGCAACACGCCACCCAAAGTACTGGTCCAGCCAACCACCAAAGAGAAATCCGAATAGAATGCCAAAGTTTACCCCCATGGAGTAAAAGGAAATTGCGCTGGCGCGTTGTGTTGCTGGAAAAATATCTGAAATGATAGAATGGGAGGGAGGGCTACCACCAGCTTCGCCAACACCCACGCCAATTCTCGCAATGAGCAGCTGAGTGTAGTTCTGTACGGCCCCGCTCAGTGCGGTCATGAGACTCCATAGACCGACCGAAAACGCGACAATATTGCGTCGATTGGCTCTATCTGCCCAACGTGCTATGGGTATCCCGGCTGTTACATAAAATACTGCAAAGGCAAACCCGGTTAACAATCCCAACTGGCTATCGGACAAATTCAGCTCAAGTTTTATTGATTCCTGCAAAATGGCCAGCAATTGCCGGTCAATAAAGTTGAAACTGTAGACAATGGTTAGCAGTACCAAAGCATAATTGCGAGCGCTGGCAGTGGAGTAGTCATTTTCGTTTGGTTGTTCGGGTGCAGCCGCGGACTGTGTAGTGTGTTGCGGGTCAGACATGTATGCCTCTTTTTTTGTTTTCAGCTTACATAGCGAGATGGAGAATAGCTACAGAGTTATTCCGGGGGTATTGCCCGGACTAATTGGCCAGAGCACTTGCAAGTGCATCAATACTGGTTATCGGCAGTGAACAACTTAATCCCTGACAAATATACGCGGTGGAGCGTGATTGCTGTTCCATACTTACCAGCTTGGGCAACTGGCCAGGAATATGTTTGTTGTTGTCTTCATACGGGATAAAAAATGCCTTTCTATCGGGAGCATATACAGAGCGGCATACACCCAGCCAGCGTTCGCTGTCTGCAGAGGGGCCACGAATAAGAATCAGTTCTGGCGGGCTTATCCAGTTCTGCAATGCCGAAACGAACGATACATGTCCTGCAGGGGACTGCTCGATCGCAGGTTTGGCCCAGTTTAGGGTTTGCTCTGCAAGTTCCAGGTACCGCGGCTTTACAAACAGGTGCCCGAGAGTAATCAACACCTGAACCATGGTGGCATTACCGGGCGAAACAGCCTCATCACTTGTGGGTTTGGGCCGGTAAATCAAGGATTCGTGATCGTGTGCTGTAAAGAAAAAACCACCATTATCTTTGTCGAAAAACAGGCTGATTGCCTTTTCGGCAAGCCTTCGCACAAAATCCACATCATTGTCCCGCCAGCGTGTAGCCATCGCAGTAAGGCAGGCATCCATCAGATTTGCGTAATCGTCGAGATAGGCCAGGTGTTTTGTTTTACCCTGCGCCCAGGTTGAGTACAAACGTTGTTCGCGCTTGTCCCAGAGTTCCCGTTGTGCAAAATCAAGTGCTGCGAGCGCTGATTGCAACCAGCTTTCCTCTCCCAGTTGCTGGTGCGCCTGTAACATACCTTTGATTGCCAATCCGTTCCAGGAAGCAAGAATTTTTATGTCGGTTGCCGGTGGAACTCTGTGCATTCGCTCTGCCAGCAACTTGATTTTGGCGCTTCGAAAAATTTGCACGGCTTCTTCAGCATCCATACCCAGTCGATCAATTACCGAGCGCCACGCATCGCTGCGTTTTAATACCCATTGGTGTTCAAAATTGGCCGGTTTGTCCAGGCCATAAAGTGTCTCTATCAGGGCATACTCATCCGCATTGAGCAGTGCCTTTACCTTGTGTCGGAGCCAGATGTAGTAAACGCCTTCCTGTCCTTCAGAATCGGCGTCCATAGCTGAATAGTAGGCCCCTTCCGGGGATTGCATGTCTCTTATCATCCAATCGGCAGTGTCACGAACGACATCGCTGAATAGAGCATCCGGACCAAATTGCAGCGCGTCAGAGAACAGCATTAACAGTTCACCGTTGTCGTATAACATCTTTTCGAAATGCGGTATGGTCCACTCCCCGTCTACGGTGTACCGATAAAAACCTCCTGCCAGCTGATCGTAGATTCCACCCCTTGCTATTCTGGTTAGGGTTTGCATTACCTTGTCCAGGATTTTGGGGCCTTTATCACCACGCAATTTTGTATATCTGAACTGCTCCATGAGATAGCGAATTCGTGAGGGCATTGGGAATTTCGGCGCGCCGCCAAAGCCTCCGGATTTTTGGTCGTACTGGGCTTCGAGTGCCTGGCTGGTAAGGGAAATAATTTCCCCGTCCGGGTGCTTGGCCTCGAGTTGATCCAACTGGTTTATCCGCTTGAGCACCGCGGTAAGCTCTTTACCCTGTTTGCCAAGTGTCTCTGTCTGGTCCTCAAATGCCGTTGCTATCCTGACCAGCAAGTCTGTGAATCCGGGTAGTTGATAGCGGGGTGCCGGGGGGAAATAGGTGCCGGAAAAAAACGGCGCTAGCGAATGTGGATCCAGAAAGACGGTTAGTGGCCAACCTCCGGATTGTTGAGTCATCAATTGGTGGGCCAGTTGGTAAACCTTGTCCAGGTCGGGACGCTCCTCTCGATCAACCTTTATGTTTAGAAAGTTCTGATTCATTACCTCAGCACATTCCGGGTTCTCAAAGGATTCGTGTGCCATTACGTGACACCAGTGACAGGCCGAATAACCGATAGACAAGAGGATAGGTTTGTTGGTGTCCCGTGCTTTTTGCAGGCTGGTGTCTGACCATGGCTGCCAGTGCACAGGGTTATCAGCGTGTTGCAGTAGATAAGGACTGGTTTCCAGGAACAAAAGATTGCTATCAGTTTCTTTAGACGTAAGCGACATATCGCCTGTGTTTCCTTATTCAGAGCAGGATGGGTTTCTGAATAACAATTATACCCTGAATAGGCCTCGCTTTATGAATGGCTTCCCATGTGAAACAATCCGTTATTGAATGGGGGTATTGTGCGTGATTGATGCAGATGGATTCAGACCAAACGTGGGCATTGTACTTAGCAATGCACAGGGTCAGGTTCTGTGGGCTCGACGTGTGGGTCAACAGGCCTGGCAGTTTCCCCAGGGAGGCATAGACAAGGGTGAAACTCCTGAGCAGGCGCTGTACCGTGAACTGGAGGAGGAAATAGGCCTAAAACCACAAGACGTGAAGGTAGTTGCCTGTACGCGTCGCTGGCTGAAGTACCGTCTGCCCGATCAGTACCGCCGACGTGATTCAGAAGCGCAATTCATCGGACAAAAACAAAAATGGTATCTCTTGCGAATCACGGCTGCAGATGAAGCCATTCGGGTAGAGAGCGGAGATAAACCCGAGTTCGATGAATGGCGATGGGTATCCTATTGGTACCCCTTGGGCCAGGTCATTGATTTTAAAAAGGATGTATATCGCCGCGCACTGCTGGAGCTGGCACCACAGCTGGTTCCACAGGCCTGCTCCGGTACAACGGACTTGCCCATCGCTGCGCACGACAAGTCTTTGCAAAGCGGTAACTGCAAAGATGCTTGAGTCACTACGACACATTGTTCAGGAGGTCGATACTGCCCGCTCGTTCAAGGACGCGCTGGACACCCTGGTGGTAAGTGTAAAACAAACACTAAATACGGATGTATGTTCGGTCTTTCTCGTGGACCGTGACACCAGACGTTTTGTATTTGCGGCAACCGAAGGCCTGAATAAGGAAGCGCTTGGCAAGGTAACCCTGGCACACAATGAGGGCCTGGTAGGCCAGGTAGGGCTTAAATCAGAACCAGTGAACCTGGAAGATGCGACCCTGCATGAAAGCTTTCATTTCATTCCCGAGATAGGTGAAGAGCCGTTCCATGCCTTCCTGGGCGTGCCTGTTATTCACCACCGACGCCTCCTGGGAGTATTGGTTGTACAGCAGACACAATCACGACGTTTTGATGAAAACGAAGAAGCCTTTATGGTTACTCTCTCGGCCCAATTGGCCGGATTGATTGCCAATGCGGAGGCAACTGGAGAAACATCACATCTGGGTGAGGTGGAATATGATCATCTCGATGCGGAATTTGTGGGCATACCGGGCGCTCCCGGATTCGTTATCGGCACCGCGGTAGTCATTCACCCGGCTGCAAACCTGGATCGCGTGCCGGACAAAAAGACCGAAGATATAACCCAGGAACTTCTGCTATTTGATAAGGCGCTGGAATCTGTTCGAAGGGATATAAAGCGGGTGAGTACCCAGCTGTCAGCCAGCCTGCCCAAAGAAGAAGTGGCGTTGTTCGATGCATACCTGCATATGCTGGACGATAATGCGCTGGGTGATGAGATTCGAGTTGTAATTCGAAAGAGCCAGTGGGCACAGGGTGCGGTGCGGGAAGTAATTCAGGAGCACATTGGTAAATTTGAGAAGATGAAAGACTCCTACCTGCGTGAACGCGCAGCCGATGTTCGGGAGTTGGGGCAGCGGATTTTGGCGTATTTGCAGGATTTGCGAAGACATAAAACCTATTACCCGAACGACACTATTCTGGTTGGTGAGGAAATTACGCCGTCCATGATGGCGGATGTTCCACAAGGCCTGCTAAAAGGTATAGTTTCCCTGCGGGGCTCAGGTAACTCCCATGTGGCAATTTTGGCACGTGCCATGGATGTTCCCACCGTGATGGGGGCGATAGATATCCCGCTCTATTCGGTCGAAAACCACATCATAATTGTGGATGGGCATTATGGCCATGTGTACGCAAACCCCTCCGAAGGCAGAAAGAAACACTTTCAAAAACTCCGTCAAAATGAGGAAGGTTTTTCATTCGAGTTGGAGGCACTCAAGGATCTACCGGCAGTAACGTCGGATGGTTACCGAATTCGATTGTGGGCAAATGTAGGTTTCAGCGGGGATCTGGTGCGTTCACTGGACAGGGGTGCCGAGGGTATTGGCCTGTTCAGAACGGAGGTCCCCTTTATGACCTCAGAACGCTTCCCCACAGAAGAAGAACAGCGGCGTATTTATCATGAGCACATTCGTGCTTTTAGTCCCCGCCCCGTCACCATGCGAACGCTGGATATTGGGGGTGACAAGACACTCAGTTATTTTCCCATTGTAGAAGATAATCCTTTTCTTGGATGGCGCGGAATTCGTGTGACGCTGGATCATCCCGAGATATTTATTGTGCAGGCCCGTGCGATGATAAAAGCCAACGCAGGACTAAAGGGTGATTTGCGTATTATGCTGCCCATGGTCTCCAAAATATCTGAAGTTGAAGAGGGTAAGGAACTGGTTGAGAGAGCCTACCGGGAGGTAAAAGAGGAAGGTTTTGATGTCGCCGCTCCGTTGGTCGGCGTGATGATCGAGGTGCCAGCTGCAGTTTACCAGGCTCGACAACTGGCAAAAATTACCGATTTTCTGGCGGTGGGCTCCAATGATCTTACGCAATATATGCTTGCTGTTGATCGCAATAATCCGCGTGTCGCAGATCTGTACCAGGATTTACATCCGGCAGTAATTTGTGCGCTACGCGAAGTATCCAAAGCGGCGCACGTGGAAGGCAAGGGCGTAGGAATATGTGGGGAACTGGCAGGTACCGCAATCGGTGCTATTTTGCTGGTAGGTATGGGCTACGACGTTTTGTCAATGAATGCTACCAGCCTGCCCCGGGTAAAATGGGTGCTACGGCAAGTCTCTCTGCGCCGGGCCAGGCTGATGTTGTCAAAAGTGCTGCGCATGCACGATACGGAAAGCATCGTGAGTTATATGCAAAACGAGTTGCTGGAGGCTGGGCTTGAGCGTGTTGTGGCTCGCCATACGAGTACTTAACCGCCTGCAATTGATGCGAACAGCAATATTTCGTCCGCGTCTACCAATGCCGTGTCAGATATTTCATTGGGGTTCACAATCTCACCATTTTTTGCGCATAAGAGTAGACGCCTCAGTGCTCCGGACTCATCAAACAGGTGCACTCCCAAACCGGGGCATAGGCCAGCTACGGCATTTAGAGCTTCCAGGATCGAATCACCTTGCACCTCATAACATCGTTTCACTCCGACCATGCGGGCTAACAGACTGGGGATGGTGATTTTTACAAGTGCCAAAACAACTAAACCGAGTAGGCTTCTACAGACTGTATACGTGGTAGTTCACGCACGAGTGAATTCCAGCTATCACCACAATCGGCGCTGGCGTAGACTGTCCCGGACGTAGTACCGAAATAAACACCGCATGGATGGTGTCCATCCACCGACATGGCTCCGCGTAGCACATTTACGAATGCATGTTGTTGGGGCAATCCTGTACTCAATGCCTCCCAGGTTTGTCCTTCATCCCGGGTTCTGAATACTTTAAGTTTCCCTTCATGGGGAAATCGGTAACTGTCACCCTCCAGTGGCAAGACAAATACCGAATTTGATTTTTGATCCATTTCACAAGTGAAACCAAACACACAGGCTTGATCCTGTGCACTGCCTATAGGCAGGCCATCCTGGATGTATGTCCACTGATCACCACCGTTGCGGCTCAAATACATGCCATTATGGTCTTGTCGATAAATCAGGTCTGCGTTTGCGGGATCATGGGCGAGGCTGTGTACACAAAATCCTGGAGAAGGGCTATACACTCCATCATTCTTCTTCTGCCAGGTATCGCCGCCGTCATCTGTGCGAAATACTCCTGCAGCAGAAATCCCGCACCACATACGAGCTGGATTGTTTGCGTCAAAGAGCAGTGAATGTACACACAATCCACCAAATCCTGCTTCCCAGGTATCCCGTCCCTGATAAGAGTTCAGGCCGTCTACGCCGTGCCAGGATTCACCCCGGTCATCGCTGTAGAACAGCCCGGCTTCAGAAACTCCTGCATAGATGCGCTTTCCCACGCATAGTAATTTCCAGATCTGGTCGACCTGGCGTACATTTGAGGCCTGTCGTGCAACTAGCATGTGGTCTGCGTTACCTTCACTCTTGCCATCGTAGGCTGGGCCCTGTTCGATTTGTCGCCAATTTTCCAGATCGTCGCTGAGAACTATTGTTGTGCCATATACTTCATGGGTCACGCCCAAATAATAACGACCACCAGTATCTCGTGCCGAACAGGTAACACTCCAGCCTTTGAAGAGAAACTCGCCTGCGTCCCACTCCTGGGCTTTGGCTTTTGATCGTAAAACCAGAACCCCTTTATACGTGCCTACGATAACTACTGTTTTCATGGATAACCCCGTTTTCGGTTAGTGGCACCAAGTGAGATTATCCAAGCCTGAGGCGAGGAACAAGCCCTAAAACCCGGGTGCTGATTTATGTGGGCAAATGACCAGGATTGGTGTAAAAACGTTGTTAAAGAAGGGAGACACATCATGATTCGACGCAATTTTCTACAAGCTGGCCTGGGTCTGCCATTAGCATCTTTAGGTCTCACGGCGGGCCTTGGTGGTTGTTCAGATAGTGGCAACATGTATCTTGACGGTAACTACGGGCCGGTATCCGTAGAATCAACTGCAATGGACCTTGAAGTGACTGGAAAAATTCCAGACGAGCTGGTCGGCAGATTCTTGCGAAATGGGCCTAACCCGCCTGCAGATGTAAGTCGTGGGGCTTATCACTGGTTTACCGGTCGAGGCATGGTCCACGGATTACGGATTATCAACGGAAAGGCAGAGTGGTACAGAAATCGTTACGTAGGAAGTGATGCCGGAATAAGCCCCAATACCAGCGTATTTGGGCACGCGGGTCGCACCATTGCCATTGTGGAGTCTGGTGGGCCGCCGGTCAATTTGTCGTATGACATTGCGCCAATAGGGGTTAATACAAGCCTGGGTGGTGGCTTCTCTGCCCATCCAAATCTGGACCCGGATACCGGAAAACTGCACGTTATGTGTTACGACTGGGCCAAATTGAGAGACCATGTTCGTTATGTCGTAATTGATGAAACGGGCGAACTGGAGAGCGAAATGGAAATTCCTCTGCCGGGTATGCCCATGATCCACAATATGAGCCTGACTGAAAATTATGTTGTGATTTATGACCTGCCGGTAACCCTGAGTTTTCTTGCCTTGGGTACAGGGTCAGACTTCCCTTTTCGCTGGGACAATGATTATGAGGCACGAGTAGGCTTACTTCCCAGACAAGGACAGGCCTCAGATATAATCTGGAGTTCGCTTACGCAAAATTATTCTTATCATCCAATGAATGCATTTGAAGATGCCAGCGGCAATGTCGTTGTCGATATTGTGCGTTATGACAAAATGTTTGATACAGATACCCAGGGTCCTTTTGGAGACAGCCGACCGCGATTAGAACGCTGGACGGTGAATCCAGGGACCCGGAAAGTGAGTGAGCAGGTGGTTGATGAGCGTGCGCAGGAGTTTCCCCGGTGCCACCCAGACCTGAACAGCAAAGGCTATAAATTTGGGTATACAGTTGCCGTTTCAGAAACCGGCAGCTTCCCCGGTATCTATAAGCACAACATGAATACCGGTACTGCCTGGCAATTCGATTTTGGGCCGGGACGTAGTGGTGCGGAACCGGTTTTTGTTCCCAGAGAAGGAGCAAGTGAAGAAGACGATGGCTATCTGATGACCTATGTTTATGATGCCAACAAGGACAAGAGCGATTTAATCATACTGGATGCTATGGATCTATCCCGACCCGCATTGGCACAGATACATTTACCGACACGTGTTCCCTATGGCTTTCATGGGAACTGGATATCTGATGCCATGGTGCCAGTCGGGTAGAAAATTTTTGAGGTGGCCAGGGCTAGTGAAATTCAAATAGTTGAGAATCTGCGTGCAGTCCTCCTGCCTTGTAGTTCTGCTCATAAAAGCTGATGGATTGTTGTCCAATGAGCACCCCGGTACTTGCGCGGGTACCATATTCTTCTCCCCGTATAAAACTGCTGGCAGCACGGTAGATACTGGCATCCTCCAGACTGGTTTGTGGCGCGGGTAACTCTGCCTGTAGAAGTTTTACCAGATGTGAATGACGCTGCTTTAACGGCACCGGAGCTTCCAGTTGATGTGTTGAGACAAGGCGCTCAAGATCTTCCTTGCCCTGGTGCACTTTGGGCCAGTCACTGTCCAGGCTGGCATTGCTTAGCCCATAGTAGCCGGCGGAAAGCTCCCGCAAGTCTCCCGCGTCACCGTTTGAAACATAAACAAGGATATGTCCATCAAACAAAACCAGGTTAAAACCCTGGTATTGATGCTTGTGTAAAGAAGCGGCGTATTCACCCGCCGATTGTGTAGTTTTAAGGAAGTCCAACGCCAGCCCGCCTCTTGATACGGGCGCTGCCTTGGCCTCCCCTGCCCGGTTGGTTACTGCGGCAAATCGTCCGGTTTTTGTTACACCCAGCCATGTGCCTCCTGCTTCAAGATCCTTGCCCGCCAGAAGTTCGGGAAAATTTTCCCAATAGTGAGCGGTGCGGGTAGGACGCGTGTAGAATTCGTCCCGATTGGCAGCAACAACCAGGGGAGTGGACTTTTGCATTTTGTAGGCAAACAGAATCAGGCACATGGGATCAGTTTAGTTCAACGCGATGGTTCAAAAGCGGGCCAGTGTAAACAAAATATCTGGAGCGAGCCATGCTGTATCCGGTAATAGATGAAGTAATATTTTCGATTGGCCCGCTTTCAATTCGTTGGTACGGGTTGATGTACCTGCTCGCCTTTTCTGCGGCCTGGTGGCTTGGTAACTGGCGCCGGAGAAAGATAGCTGTTTTCTATGACCGGCCCTGGTCAGTGGAAGAAATATCGGACGTGATATTTTATGGGGCTGTTGGCGCGGTATTGGGTGGGCGCGTTGGATACGTCTTTGTGTACGGAATAGACCGGTTTTTGCAAGATCCTGTGTGGTTGTTCAGAGTATGGGATGGAGGCATGTCCTTTCACGGCGGTTTGCTCGGAGGCGTGCTGGCCCTGTTGTTGTTCTCTAAAAAGGTACAACGACATTTCATTGCGGTGTGCGATTTTGTAGTTCCCCTGATTCCCCTCGGCCTGGGATTTGGCAGGTTGGGAAATTTCATCAACACAGAGCTGCCAGGGCGTATTAGCGAATCAGAATTTGGATTGCAGTTCCCCTGCTATGCGGTGCAGACGCTTAATCCCTTGTGCACAGGGAGCTACGAAAGTTATACCCGACATGTATCTTCCCTCTACCAGGCCTTTAGCGAGGGGTTTTTGTTGTTTATACTGGTTTGGTGGTTTGCAGCCAGCGCCAGAAAACCCGGGGCGGTTACAGGGGTATTTTTGATCGGGTATGGTTGTGCCAGGTTTACTACCGAGTTTTTCCGTAGCCCGGATGCACATATTGGCTTTGTTGCCCTGGACTGGATGAGCATGGGGCAACTACTTTCGTTACCAATGGTGCTCTTCGGCCTGATTTTTATTTATTATGGGGCTACCCTGCAACTGGACCGGAGTAAACAACCATGAAGCAATATCTGGATTTGTTACATCAGGTAAGGCATCACGGCAATGTTAAAACTGATCGAACCGGTACCGGAACCAGAAGCCTGTTCGGTTACCAGATGCGCTTTGATCTGGAAGACGGCTTTCCGCTCCTTACTACCAAAAAAGTTTTCCTGCGACTTATTATTCATGAGTTGCTTTGGTTTTTGATGGGGAGCACCAATATCTCCTATCTTAAAAAGCACAACGTTAATATCTGGGATGAATGGGCTGATGAAAATGGCGATCTTGGGCCTGTGTACGGTTCCCAGTGGCGTTCCTGGCCGACACCCGATGGGCATACGATAGACCAGATATCGAACGTCGTAAGAGACATTCAGCAATCCCCTGACTCCCGACGCCTGATTGTGAGTGCCTGGAATGTTGCCCAGGTGCAGTCCATGGCCCTGCCACCCTGTCACACACTTTTTCAGTTTTATGTGGCTGAGGGGAAGTTATCCTGTCAGTTATACCAGAGAAGTGGCGATATCTTTCTGGGTGTGCCTTTCAACATTGCATCGTATGCATTGTTAACCATGATGATTGCGCAAATTACCGGGCTTAAGGTGGGAGAGTTTATTCACACGCTTGGGGATGCACATTTGTATAACAATCATTTTGAACAGGCAGATATTCAGCTGTCGCGTACTCCAAAACCATTACCTGTCATGGCGCTGAATCCTGAAATTACCTGTCTGGAAAATTTTACCTATGCTGATTTCACGCTCGATAATTATCATTGCGACCCGGCGATTGCAGCACCGATTGCTGTTTGAGCCCTTATGAGCACAGGCAGCAAGAATACAATCGTAGCCCTTATCTGGGCCATGACAAATAATCGCGTTATCGGCCGCAATAATCAGCTTCCCTGGTCACTGAAAACCGACATGCAATTTTTTGTCGACTCCACCCGTGGCAAACCCTGCATAATGGGGCGAAAACAGTTCGATTCAATGGACAGGGCCTTGCCTGGACGATTGAATATTGTAATTTCCAGAAACCCCGATTATGCGCGTACCGATGCTCTGGTAGTAGATACGATGGATAAGGCGATTGAGCTTGCGCATACCACAAGTCCTGACGAGATTATGATAATTGGTGGAGCGGAAATTTATGCCCTTGCATTACCTTTGGCCGATCGACTTTATATGACGCAGATTGATGTCGAATTGAAAGGGGATATTTTTTTCCCGGAGTTTGATATAAGCGACTTTAGCGAGACCTCCCGTCAATTCTATTCGCGCGATGCCAAAAATGACTATGATTTCACCATTCGTATTCTGGAGCGAATTACAGGAGGGCACAAACATGTCACCACCTGATGAATGTGATAGCAAGCGACATAAAGCACTAACGCAATTGTTATTACTAACGATAACATTAAGCCTGGCAGCGTGTGCAAACCGAAATAGCCCATATGAGATAGGCAATCTGCTGGTTCAGGGTGTGCCCCCGATTCCCGAAAGGATTAATGGAAAGTTGTTGAAGTATCAAAATACCCGTGCTGCCACTTTTCAGGGTTGGCAGGGCGAGCGCATTCTTATCAGCACGCGATTTGGTGAAGTGCATACCCTGCACCAGGTTCAACAACCCCTGGCGATGCGGGAACAGCTAACATTTTTCAGCGAACCTACAAGCACCGCACTTGTTCAACCGTATAACGACAACAACAACTTTCTCTATTACCGGGATGTAGGCGGCTCTGAATATTACCAGTACTTTTACTTTGATATGCAATCAGGAAGTAGCACATTGCTCACCGATGGCTTCTCAAAGTATGGCAGTGCGCTCTGGTCAAGACAGGGCGACCAGCTGGCCTATACATCCATGCAGCGTAACGGTCAGGACAAGGATATTTACCTGCGACAACATGCGATGAATGAAACCAAAGCGGTATTGGTTTCTGACAACGCAGCCTGGTGGCAACCGGAAAGCTTTTCTCCGGATGGGCATCAGCTGCTGGTTATCGAATACCTTTCCAATCGGGAAGCTTATTTGCATTTGCTGGATCTGGACACCGGAGAGCGTGTAGCGGTACTGGATCACTCGATTGAGATGAACATAAAGCAGGCAGCATTCAGTAATGATGGAGTTACTGTCTATTTTACCGCTAGTCTGGGCTCCGAATACGTGCGCCTGCACAGCCTGAACATGGACAGCGGAAAACTGCGTGTAATTGGTGAAGACTATCAGTGGGATGTAGAAGGCTTTGCTCTGTCTGATGACGGGCGATGGCTTGCCTATAGTCATAATGAAAATGGCATAAGTCAGCTGAATGTTATTGGCATACCTGGTGAAAAATTTGTTGCTCTGCCCGAAGTGCCCAGCGGGGTAATAAGCGGCCTGGAATTTCGCGGCGACGGCAATCAACTGGGCTTTACCCTCACAAGCCCAACAAGCCCTGCAGATGTGTACAGCATTAATCTAATCTCGCGAAATCTGGTGCGCTGGACGCTGAGTGAAATGGGCGGGCTGGACAGTCGCAGGCTGGTTGCACCACGCCTGATCAGTTATCCCACTTTTGATACGGACACGAGTGGAAAAGTGCGCCGCATACCTGCACTGGTCTATTCGCCCACGTTGCCGACGGGTTCAGGAAGTACGCCGGTGGTAATTCGCATCCATGGTGGGCCAGAAGGCCAGTACAGGCCGTGGTTTTCCTATATTAACCAGTATCTGGTTAACGAGTTGGGTGTGACAGTAATTGCTCCAAACGTGCGTGGTTCGCGGGGTTACGGAAAGTCCTACATGGATCTGGATAATGGTTATCGGCGGGAAGATTCGGTCCGGGACATAGGTGCCTTGCTGGACTGGATAGAGACACAAGCCCAGCTGGATTCTGAAAGGGTTGCGGTTGTAGGGGGCTCGTATGGAGGGTATATGGTGCTGGCGTCGATGGTTTTCTATTCGGATCGGCTGCGTGCGGGATATGACTCCGTTGGAATAAGCAATTTTGTGAGTTTTCTGGAGAATACCCGGTCTTACCGACGGGATCTGCGCAGGGCTGAATACGGAGACGAGCGGATTCCGGAAATGCGGACGTTCCTGCAATCTGTTTCACCACTTAACCATGTTGAAAAAATACGAAAACCCATGCTGATTACACAAGGATTAAACGATCCCAGAGTACCTGCAGGGGAAAGTGCGCAGATTGTCAAAGCCCTGAATGATGCGGGAATTGCCACCTGGTATATTCTTGCAAAGGATGAAGGGCATGGGTTCCGGAAAAAGGTAAACCGCGACTATAGTAATGCTGCAATGATGTTGTTTCTGGAAAAACATCTGTTCACCAATTCGGATGACTAAAATCGGTATTTGTGTAAACCCCATGTCCGGACGTGACGTCAGACGGCTGGCCGGGCGGGCATCCAACATGACCCATGAATTAAAGCGCGACATGGTTGCGCGTATTGCGGTGGGTGCGGACGCTGTTGGTGTAGACGAGATTTATATTGCACAGGAACCCTTCAACATCTCCAATCGCGCACTGGAACATATCTCCCTGAAAGCCCGGCTGCGTACCGTGCAAATACCGATCACCCACTCTGCCGTTGACACCGAAAGGATAATAGAAAATTTTGTGGATGCCGGTTGCACCAGTATCGTCTCAATAGGAGGTGACGGAACCAATCGAGCGATAATCAGGCAATGCCGGGAGATAACGCTGGTACCCCTGTCTACAGGTACCAACAATGTGTTTCCGGTGATGCTTGAACCAACTACAGCAGGAATGGTAGCAGCTATTGCAGCACAACTTGGGAAAACAGACCGGGGCATAAAGCTGGAAACTTTGGGTCAACGGTGCAAAGTTATAGACATACAGATCGGACCTGTTAGCGACCTGGCCCTTATTGACGCGGTATTGCTGATAAACGATACAGTCGGCAACTTGTTACCATTTGAACCAAAGTGTTTGTCTCGCATGTTGTTAACGCGGGCGGAACCTGACGCGGTGGGTATGTCCCCTATTGGCGGGTACAACAAAAGGGTCGAGGCGAATGACAACTCCGGACTTTTGGTCGAGTTGGGAGCAGGGCGAAAATTTATGGCACCTGTCTCACCCGGTTTGTTCGGTGAAGTTTCCGTGTCTGCAACACAGGTGGTCGAATTTGACCAGGAAGTAATATTTGAGGCGCCCGGTGTGCTGGCACTTGATGGTGATAGAGATTATACCCTTTCGACAGGCGTTCCCGCACGTATGACAATAACCCGCAGTGGTCCCTATATTATGGATGTCAGACGTACCATGCAGCATGCTGTAGATATCGGTATGATTGGCGCTTGACTCAGGGAGCCTTAGTCGGAGCCTGCCTGGATAAATACTAATTTTTGTAAGGGTAGTTATGCTTATCAAGCCACGCATTAGAGGATTTATCTGCACCACCGCACATCCGGTGGGATGTGCCGCTGGCGTGGATGAGCAAATAGAGTTTGTAAAAAGGAATGCTTCTGATACTAACGGACCCAAAAAGGTGCTGGTACTGGGAGCATCCGGAGGTTACGGGTTGGCTTCACGTATCGTGGGCGCGTACGGTTTTGAAGCAAGTACGCTTGGCGTGTCACTTGAAAGGCCCCCAACTGAAAGCCGTACCGCTACTGCTGGATGGTATAATAACAAGGCTTTTGAACGTCGTGCCCGGGCAGACGGCCTTTATGCAAAAAACATTGATGGTGATGCCTTTTCGGATGAAATCAAGGCGCAGGTAATTGAAACGATAAAGGCGGACCTGGGGCAGATAGACTTATTGATCTACAGTCTTGCGTCCCCCGTAAGACAACATCCAAGAACCGGAAAGCTGCATCGCTCTGTGATAAAACCTTTGGGTGAAGATATTGAGGTACAAACTCTGCATGTGGAGCGGGGGGAGGTACACAAAGTGGTTCTGGAATCTGCCAGTGAGGAAGAAACAGCCAATACAGTTGCTGTGATGGGTGGAGAAGACTGGGAGTTCTGGATTGAGGCGCTTTCCGATGCGGGGGTACTCGCCCAGGGTTTTAAAACGGTGTCTTTTACCTACATTGGTACAGAGTTAACCTGGCCCATTTATTGGCATGCAACACTTGGGAAAGCCAAAGAAGACCTGGACAGGGCTGCGGGTAACATTGGCAAATTACTGGAGCCGATCCAGGGCAGCAGTCTGGTTGCGGTGTTAAAAGCTGTAGTTACGCAGGCCAGCTCAGCTATTCCTGTCGTTCCGTTGTATAACTCTCTGCTGTTTCGGGTAATGAAAGATGCGGATGTTCACGAAAACTGCATAGAGCACATTAACAGAATGTTCCATACACAACTGTATTCAGATATCCAGCGTCTTGATGCCGCCGGCCGGCTTCGTATGGATGACCTCGAGGTTGAGGATAATATCCAGAATGAGATAAACCGACGATGGGAAATTGTTAGTACCGAAAACCTGGAACAACTGGCCGATCTCGATGGCTATCGCTCCGATTTTCTGAGGATATTTGGCTTTGGCCTCTCCGGAGTGAATTACGAGGCTGAAGTGGATCACCTGATGGCAGGTGATCCTTAGCTTCGATGAAATTTACTTGTCAGGTCGTGCCAGAATGACTTCAATTTCGACAAGCATTCCGGGCGCAGCAAGGCCCGCCACCTGTACCGCAGAGCGTGCTGGCAAATTGGGTTGTTCGCTGGTTCCAAAATATTTTGTGTAGGCATTCATAAAACCACTAAAGTCCATACGACCCTGTTGTTCCGGAACACCGACCAGAAAAACAGTCATTTTGATTACGTCCTTATAACTTACACCCAGTTTGTCGAACGAGGCCTGCATCCTCGAAAAGCAGCTTAATGCCTGCGCTTCGGTATTTCCCCAGAACTCGTTACTGTATCTCTCCGCATCCGGTTTAGCTGGCCCCGGAACCGTTCCGCTGTGATAAATAATGGTAGTACCTGCGCTAACTTCTACCGCCTGTGCAATAGGAAAAGTAGACTTGTTAGGCAGTGGGTAACGCGTGATCTCGCCGGCACTGCTGGCTGCTGCAAAATACAGGCTGGCAGTCGCCAGAAACAGGTGGAGCCAGATAGGGGCGGTGTGCGAGTTGCGAGTTGTGATCATAGAATTGCTCCCGATAATGTTTATTGCATGGATTGGATAAATGACACTACGTCAATAAGGTCCTGTTCGCTTTCCAGACCTGAAACTGCCGAGCGCATTTGTCTGCCTGGTATGTCCCTGTCCTGGGTGCCGCGAATATTGTTACGATAATTGTTAAGCTGCTTGATGAGGTACCAGGAATCCTGTGTGACAAGATTTGGTGCAGCAAATTGTTGATTGCCTCGACCATCAGCACCATGGCATGCGCCACAACCAGAATATAGCTGTTTGCCGCGTTCTGTTCGTTTGCCCGGATTATCAAGTTGATTTTGATTCGGCAGGGTAGCTACAAGCCTGCTTACCTGTGACAGTCTTTCTTCAGACAACATTTCTGCCATGGGGCGCATTTCCAGCCCTGCCAGGTCTTCTATATGTGTGCCTCTTAAACCATCCCTGAATGCTCTTAACTGCGATTCGATATACCAGGCAGACAGGCCGGTAAGTTTAGGCGCAGCAGTAGCCACATTTCCACCAAACAGGATTCCATGGCAAACCGTGCAATAGACGTACTCATCCGGTATCGGATGATCATCCGCATACACAGTCTGTTGCGTAACAAGAAAGGATAACACCAGCATACGGGAAAAACGGATTAGACGAATCATCTAGGCGCCTTGCCCGTGATTGATTGCGTTCACGTGTGTGGTTATTTCGTTGTGCTGGCGAGCATTCAGATGACTCAGGGCAAAATGCGCGGAGCCAAAAGCACCTTCCTGCCAGCCCGGGTGATAGCTTATCTGGTCGCCAATCATATAGTGTCTGCCAACAGGTTCCTGCAGCCGCTTAAACCATTGGTCACGCAATTCCGGCGTCCACTTTGCGGTGCAACCCATTGTGTGATTCATTCGATGCCAGGGTACACTCACAGCAGAATCAACGTATTTGCGAATATCAGGGTGGATCGCTTCCGCTTCGTGCAGTGCTTTTTCCAGGCGCTGTTGTGGGTTCAAAAGGCCAAATCTATATGTTGCCTCATCATTGAACATGTACACGATCATAATGCCTTTTTTGCTAAACAGTCCATGTGGGGGATACCACAGTTGTTCTATATCCTGATCACTCCAGGAGAAACCCCCATAAATGTCCTCATCTTCCCAGAAGCGCTTATTCATCTGGATGCCCATCTTGAATAACAAGCCGCGCGGGATGGAGGACAGAGCGGTCTGGTAGTCCCTGGGAAAGTTATTCGGTATGCCGCTCATGATATGTTTGGGAATACTGTTAAAACAGTAGTCGCCGCTAACTTGCTTCAGTTGGCCCTCGTGACGGTAGGACACGGATACAGAGTGTTCGTGTAATTGAACGTTTTGTACCTGGGCATTAAGCAATATCTTGCTGTCAATATTGTCGACAAAGCCATCGATGATGGTATCCATGCCGCCCGTGGCGGTGAGCATGGGCGCAGATTGGTCCTCGGATTGAGCCCAATGCATCCGGTGCTCCCAGAAAGAGCTGTTGAGAATTTCCCGAAAATCTATTGGTGTTTTCTTTATTGCCGGTGTAATCATGCCACCAGATTGGTAGCCGGCTCGTGACGAGCCCTTGTACAGCGCATTTTCATCGAGATCACCGTAGGACTTTAAAAATGCCTGAAAGCGTTCAAAATCGTTGTCGGTAAAGGGTCGATCGAAATCATTGCGGTTGAGGGATTTGGACGAAAGTTCAGCCATAAAACCGCGTGCGTCTGCGGTATATTGTTTAATCCGCATCCGTTTCCCGCCAAAGGCTTTGGTATCATGTACCCAGGCATTTCTGTTGTTGTTGGTAAACACCTCCAAAGGAATCTGAAAGGTGCGCAGATAATGCATCAGGTGGTGATGGTGAATGGGAATACGCGAGGGGCCAGCATTAAAGAACAGGTCTTTGTTTTTATCGAAATCACATTTTTGCGGATAACCCAGCTCATCAACCGTATCACCGCCGCGAATGGTCAGGCTGCGGCCGCCAATTCGGTGGGATGCCTCCAGAATTGTGCACTCATACCCCGCCCGTTCCAGCTCATACGCGCTGGTAAGGCTGGCGAGTCCAGCACCCAGCAATATGACCTTTTTGCTTGCTTCAGGTACGGGCTTCAACGAAGCACGGACATTGTGGCTGGTAGATAAGAGTCCCAGTGCCAGCGCAGACTGGTATACTGCCGCGGAGCCACCAGCGGACCCTATGGCGTTGAGAAATTGCCTTCGACTAAACTCTCTGATCATTATGCGCTTCGCTATTGTCCGAACAGTTCGGAAACTGTGTAATATTAAGCACTGAATTAGCTCTGCTTTCAATTTTTACCTGCGTATTGACCTGTGAACGGCGGCTGTACACACTTATTGCTTGAGTAGGAAGCGAGGGTAAAGTGCGGGATAAAGTGCGATTTAAAGTAAAAAGAAACGAAGACACTTTCTTACAAGGTATGGGTAAATGCGATCTACGTGTAAATCATTAGTCAGAATTTTTGCCGTGTGCAGCCTGTTCGTTTTGCAGCAGACATTTGCGGAACCTGCAAAACCGTACGACGAGTCTGCAGATGCGAATGCAGATATAGCTGCTGCACTGATGCGTGCTCAGGCCGAAAACAAGCTCATGCTGATTACCTTTGGTGCAAACTGGTGCCCGGATTGTCGTGCCTTTGACACAGCGATTCGCCAACCCGAGCTTGCAGCAACCATTGATGAACGCTATGTGCTTGTAAAAGTTGACGTTGGTAACTGGGACAAAAATATCGAGGTCGTGCGGCGATTTGATAACCCTATTGCCGGAGGCATTCCTTCTATCGTGGTAGTGGATGCACAGGAACACAATCTGTATGCAACGAAGGCTGGCCAGCTGGCCGCGTCTCGTAATATGAGTACCAGTGAGTTTGCCCGGTTTTTTGAAGCCATGGCTACTTTGCAGTACCAGCCACCTGGCTAATTAATCACGGCAAGGAACAATTCATGACCAATAGTGACTCTCCGGGGCGCGATCCAAGTGTAGCCGATGTTGTTTTTGCGCTGGCTAGTACCACCTCCTTGCTGGCTTTGTCCGTATATTTGTTTGGTAGCGACTCATCGTCAGGGGCTAGTCAGATTGCACTTGTGATTGGCGCCATCACCGCCGTATTTATCGGAATTAAAAACGGTTATAGCTGGAAAATCATCGAAGAAAGCATAACCAAGGGTATAGCGGTAGCGCTGCCAGCGATATTGATACTGTTTAGTGTTGGAAGCCTGATTGGCACCTGGATGTTATCCGGCACCGTTCCTACCATGATCTATTACGGACTTATGTTGCTTGACCCTGCGGTTTTTTACCCTGCAACCTGTGTAATTTGTGCTATAACGGCTGTAAGTATTGGCAGTTCGTGGACCGTGGCCGGTACACTCGGGATTGGCCTGATTGCTGTTGCAGCAACTTTGGGATTGTCCGTAGAAATTACTGCGGGGGCGATTATTTCCGGTGCGTACTTTGGTGACAAAATGTCCCCACTTTCTGATAGTACCAATCTTGCACCTGCAGTGACCGGAGTTGAGCTGTTTACGCACATCCGGCATATGGTCTGGACTACGGCGCCCAGCATTACTATTGCAGTGACTATTTTTGCGTTTATTAGCTGGCTCTCTCCGGCAGCACCCGGTGAGGCCAGCCTTGCGGAAAATATGGTGGTACTGGATCAGGCATTTGACATAAATCTGGTGCTGTTATTGCCTGTGGTGCTCGTAGTTTATTTGTCGGTCAAAAAGGTTCCCGCAGTAGCAGCGATTCTAAGCGGCGCGATACTGGGCAGTGTGCTTGCGGTGATTTATCAGCCGGTTGTTGTGCGCGCACTTGCCGGTGGTGACGCGGCAGGACTGGGCAACCTTGAGCTTATGTTAAAAGGTGTGTGGATTGCCTGGTTTGATGGTTATGTAGCTGCCACTGGTAGCGCTACGCTGGACAATTTGCTTTCCCGGGGCGGCATGAGTTCCATGTTGCACACAGTATGGTTGATCACTGTTGCCATGGCCTTTGGATCTGCCATGGAACGGGCGGGTATCCTCAAACGATTGGCGGATTGGTTGCTCTCGGTTGGCAATTCTGCGGGTGCGCTGATCGCGAGCACTGCTACCACCTGTCTGGGCATGAATATTCTAGCGGGTGACCAATACATTTCTATTGTGCTGCCTGGACGCATGTTCAAGGCAGAGTTCGAAAGGCGTGGTCTTGATGCTAAAAATCTTTCCAGGGTGCTGGAAGACACCGGCACAATTACCTCGCCGCTGGTACCCTGGAATACCTGTGGAGCATACATGGCAGCAACGCTTGGGGTACCTACACTAATGTATTTACCTTATTGTTTTTTTAACCTGGTCAACCCGATTGTTACTATTGTTTACGGGTTTACCAATTTCAAAATTACCCCGCTGGACTCGGCTGAAAACCTTGCGCGCGCTAAACGCGATGGGGCGATTAGCCAAACGGGTTAAGTGGTCCCCTAAACTGAGTAGACGATGACATCCAGACGCGAAAGTGTTTTTAGCAAGGCCTGTAACGGTCTCGCCACGCCCTATACACCTATCTGGCTGAACAGGCAGGCGGGCAGATATATGCCCGAATATCACAAGGTTAAGGCAAATACTCCGGGTGTGGAGTTTTTTAAACACCCGGAACTTGCATCCAGAGTTACTCTGGATGCACAGCGTATACTGGGGACGGATGCGGCAATTATGTTTGCAGACCTGTTACCCATTCTTGAACCTATGGGTATGGAGCTTGAATATAAGCCCGGAGTTGGCCCGGTGTTTCACAATCCATTACGCAGCGCTTCACAGATAGATGCCTTGCGTGTCGTTCCGGCGGAAGAGGGTGCGGGGTATGTACAGGAAATTATTGCGCGTATTCTTGAAGAACTGCCAAATGACATTGCGCTGCTGGGTTTTGCCGGAGCCCCTTTTACACTTGCATCCTATGCTATTGAAGGCAAGGGGTCGCGAAATTACACGAATGTAAAAAAAATGATGCACACAAGTCCGGCTCTTTGGGATGTGCTCATGAACAAGTTGGTGGCAGTGATTACGGACTATGTAAAATTGCAGATACGTAGTGGCGTAGATGCACTCAAAATCTTTGATTCCTGGGTCGGCTGCCTGAGTATTTCCGACTACCGCCAGTTTGTTGCCCCACATACTAAAAAATTGATGAATGCCATTACCGGTGAGGTACCCATCACCTATTTTGGTGTCGACAATATGCACTTGCTGGACATGATGTACGAAACAGGTCCCGATAGCCTGGCGCTTGACTGGAAGACACCCCTAAAAACAACCTGGGACAGATTGGCATGCAAGTCGATCGAAGGAAATTTTGACCCCATTATATTATGTACAGATCAAAAGAGTATTGCCGTAGAGGCGCAACGGATTCTGGATGAAGTGGAGGGAAAACCCGGGCATATCTTTAATCTGGGACATGGCATCATCCCGGAAACACCCGTTGATAATGTCAAGTTTCTGGTGGATTACGTGCATGAGCACAGCGCTCGATAATAAACCGCGCCATGTGTGGTTACATGCCTATTTGTTACCAGGTGTTATCTTCTGGGTACCGCTGCTGGTTTCCATGTATTTTGCCTTCACCTCCCGGCAACATACCCTTACTACCAGCTTCTCCGATGTGGTGTTGCATGCTTTCACCTTTACGTTTCTAACGGCAAGTCTGGGCTTCTCGCACTTCAGGCGCGAGGCATATCACCAGCCTGCGGCGTGGATGTTGGCATATGCCGTATTTGTCGAATGTGTGCAGTATTTTCTACCTGCCCGCACCTTTGAACTGGCAGACATTGCCGTTGATGTAGCAGGCATTACCGTGGGTTTAATCCTCCTCCACGCGATAATTAACCCACTGCTCAACAGGGTGTGGCAGAGCAGTCGCGACTAGGCGAATGCGTCAGTAACCGCGCCTTCGCTGGCAGTGCTTACATGGTTGGCGTATTTTGCCAGTATGCCTCTTCGGGTATAGGGTTCGGGGGCCTGCCACGCGGCTTTGCGTTGTGCCATTATCACTGCGTCGACCGCAAGGGTAATCTCGCTTGCTTCTGCATCTATCGTTATCCGGTCACCATCTTCAATGAGCGCAATAGGGCCACCCAGATAGGCTTCCGGGGTAATGTGGCCCACCACAAACCCGTGTGATCCACCCGAAAAACGACCGTCGGTAATTAATGCAACGTCTGAGGAAAGCCCCCGCCCGTTGATGGCACTGGTAGGACTTAACATCTCTCTCATGCCCGGACCGCCTCTGGGACCTTCATACCGTACTACCACTACATCGCCCTTCACCACAGTGCCATCCAGGATTGCTGCCATGGCTGCTTCCTCACCATGAAATACTCTGGCAGTGCCCGAAAAAGTCAGGCCTTCGTGACCGGTAATTTTTGCTACGGCACCTTCGGGAGCTACGTTTCCGTACAGGATTACCAGGTGGCTGTCATTCTTAATGGGGTTGTCAAACTGACGTATAATCTGCTGGTGTTCGGGATAGGGCTGAACATCTTCAAGATTTTCAGCAAGAGTTTTGCCGGTTACGGTGAGACAATCGCCGTGCAGCAGGCCACGATCAAGCAACATTTTCATCAGCGGTAGTATGCCGCCTATTTCGATAAGCTCGGACATGGAATATTGTCCGGCAGGTCGCATATCGGCAAGCACAGGTACGCGCTTACCTATCCGCGTAAAGTCATCTATGCCAAGTGATACTCCTGCAGCGTGTGCGATTGCCAACAGGTGTAATACCGCGTTGGTTGAGCCTTCGAGTGCTATTGCTACGGTAATTGCGTTTTCGAATGCTTCAAGGCTGAGAATATCCGATGGACGAATACCCAACTCCAGCAAGTTCATCACCGCCGCACCCGCCATATAGCTGTCGGTTTTTTTGTGTTCCGATATCGCATCCTGAGCAGAACTGTTGGGCAGGGACAGGCCCAGGGCCTCAATTGCTGATGCCATGGTATTTGCAGTGTACATACCGGCACATGATCCGGGCCCGGGAATGGCAGTTTCTTCTACCTCTTTTAGCTCAATATCAGAAATTTTACCCGCAGCGTGCGCACCCACAGCTTCAAAAACAGAAACCACATCGCGTTTTTCTAATCCCGGACGAATTGTCCCGCCGTAGACAAATACAGCGGGGCGATTGAGCCGCGCGATAGCGATGGCGCACGCTGGCATGTTTTTATCACAGCCACCAATAGCTACAAATCCGTCATAACCCTGTGCACCCACCACTGTTTCTATGGAGTCAGCAATTACTTCGCGCGATACCAGAGAGTAACGCATACCCGGCGTGCCCATGGAAATCCCGTCGGAAACGGTAATGGTATGAAACACAATGCTTTTGCCACCGTTTTCGTCAGCACCCATCGAGGAATATTCAGCCAGTTCATTGATATGCATATTGCAGGGAGTAAGCTGATTACCGGTAGAGGCTATTCCAACTTGCGGCTTTTTAAAGTCCTCGTCGGTGAATCCAACTGCGCGCAACATTGCACGGCTGGGTGCCTGTTCCGGACCATCCATAACAATGGACGAATAACGGCGTTTTTGGTCCTCGGACATAATCAGTGTTTCTCCAGATCAAGCAACAATACTTTTGAGTTGCGCTGAAAGTTATACATGGCCTGTTTGCTTTGTGGAAGATCGCTGATGCCTACTTCCACAAAGCCGTTTTCTATAAACCAGTCCCGGGTGCGCGTTGTCAGGGCAAACAGGTGCCTGATCCCCTGCGATGCTGCTCTGGCGCAAATTGCAGCTAGTAGCTCGGTTCCCAAGCCATCCCCCAGGCTGGTATGGCGATATGCAGGATGTGATACGAGGCATGCAAGTTCCGCTGACTGTTGATCGGAAGTTGGATACAAAGCGCAACAACCTGCCAGTACCCCGTCAACTTCTGCGACCAGAAAATGATCAATTTCCTGCTCCAGTTTGTCGCGTGAACGTCTTAGCAATACACCGGTTTCTTCCAGTGGCTGGATAAGCTCGATAATGCCCGAGATGTCACCGTGTCTGGCTTCGCGGACATCTTCGATGATTCCTGAACGTATCTGGGTACCGTGTCCGGTGGCAGTATAGAGCTCTTGCAATAGCGCGCCATCTTCTGTGAAGCTCACCAGTTGGCTGCTGGGAACTCCAGCCCTGCTGGCATCAATAAGAGTATTAAGGCGGTAGTGCAAGGGATTCTGCAGGTTGATTACTTCAGAATCAAAAAGCTGTTGGGCCTCGGCAGGCGTGAATACCGATTGATTATTACGCAGGCTGTTGCCGGGAAAGACAGCCTCTGAAAAAACAATCAGCTTTTCAGCTTTCAAATCTACCGCAAGTTTCATCGCCAGATCTTCAGCACACAGATTGTAGGTTTCCCCCGCGGGTGAATACGCCAGGGGAGAGATAAGTACCAGCGAATTTACTCCCAGGGCCTGCTCGATGGCTTTGCAACGCACATTGCGTACCAGTCCGCTAAAATGGTGATCGACCCCGTCTACAACCCCAATAGGCTGTGCGTTAACGAAATTGCCGCTGTAAACAGAAATATCTGTGTTGTGCAAAGGTGTAGTGGGTAAACCCATGGAAAAAGAGGCTTCTATTTTGCTGCGCAGATCTGCTGTAACCGCTTTGGCTATCTTCAGCGTTGCGGCATCTGTAATGCGCAAATAGTCATGATATTCACTCTCCAGACCAGCCTTTGCCAGCGCTGCATCAAGTTGTGGTCTGGCACCATGTACCAGTACCAGGCGCACCCCAAGCACGGTAAGCAGCGCCAGATCGTGCAAGATATTAATGTAGTTATTGTGTGCAAGTGCATCACCACCCAGCATGACCACAAATGTACTGCCCCTGTGGGCACTGATGTAAGGCGTTGAATCCCTGAACCACCGGGCAAATTGCGCAGAACTGATATTTTTGTTTTCCTGGCTCACGTATTAGCCCGCTATCGCATTTGTGCGACCAGTTAGTTTTGTAATATGCATAATATTCAACATGTTATATGAGTTTCAGGCGATTCCCCAGTCAGGTCTCTCAATTCTTTAAATGCCGATCCCCGTAATCTGCGGAGCACTAATTATTCAGCGAGGACGCATTCTGCACGCTTTCGTGATGATGTTCTAATATTCACGGTTGAAATGATGACCTGCATGGCTTTTACTGCCCGTAGATAGCACTTGTTTGCGTTTCACATTTTGTATCACGATGGATTCTGGCATGGCCGACCCCAAACCCTTTCAAAGCCCGAGTGAAGAGCGTCTGATCGACCTGCGCGGCATTCTTGGCGACCTTGTGGAGCAGGGCCTGGTCGGCCAGCGCGATGCTGAAGATATTCTGATTACGCCACAATCTACCCGGCAGGTGCATCAACATCCATTCGAGATTATTGCAGAACGCGATGTAGTTAATCGCAAACTTGAAGGCCAGGCATTGGACCTTGAAACCCTCACGCAATGGCTGTGCGATATTTCCAGGCAGGATTACTGGCGCATCAACCCGCTGGAAATTAACGTCAACAAGATTACCGAAGTAATGTCCTATGCCTTTGCCCAACGGCATAACATCCTGGCGGTGAAGGTGAGCGATGAGGAAGTAGTTATAGCCAGCGCTCAGCCCTTCATGTTTCAGTGGGAAAACATGCTTACCCAAACCCTGCGTGGGAGAAGAATCCGGCGCGTAGTGGCCAACCCGGCAGAGCTGTCCCGTTACATGCTGGAGTTCTACAGCATAGCCAGATCTGTATCCAAGGCGGGGGAAGAAGGTCTTGAATCCGCGGTTATAGCCAACTTTGAGCAATTGCTTGAGCTGGGTGAACTTAAAGATTCTGATGCTAATGATGCGCATATCGTGAGCGTTGTAGACTGGCTTTTGCAGTTTGCATTCGATCAGCGTGCCAGTGACATTCACATAGAGCCTCGTCGGGACAAGGGCATGGTGCGCTTTCGCATTGATGGCATCCTGCACCATGTATACGAATTACCGGGTGTTGTGAATGCTGCTGTTGTCAGCCGGCTGAAAATACTGGCGCGTATGGATGTCGCGGAAAAGCGCCGCCCCCAGGATGGCCGGGTAAAAACCAAGAGCCCCGGCGGGGATGAAGTTGAATTGCGAATATCCACCTTGCCGACTGCGTTTGGCGAGAAAATGGTACTCCGCATTTTTGACCCGGATGTACTTTTGCGCAGCTTTGCAGAACTTGGTCTCACGGGGGATGATTACCGGCGCTGGAAGAGTATGTCCGGGGAAGCGCATGGAATTGTTCTGGTCACCGGGCCCACAGGTTCGGGTAAGACCACTACCTTGTACTCAACGCTTAAGCAGCTGGCAACGGACGACGTTAACGTTTGTACTATAGAAGATCCCATAGAAATGGTTGAGCCAAGGTTTAACCAGATGCAGGTGCAGCACAAAATTGACGTGGGTTTTGCCTCCGGTATCCGTGCGCTTATGCGGCAGGACCCGGACATTATTATGATAGGTGAAATTCGCGATCTTGAGACTGCGGAAATGGCTATTCAGGCGGCGCTAACCGGGCATTTGGTAATATCTACATTGCATACTAACGATGCACCTACAGCAATCAGCCGGTTGCTGGATCTGGGCGTGGCAGCACACATGATCAAGGCCACTGTGCTTGGTGTCGCAGCACAACGACTTGTGCGCACCCTTTGTACCTCCTGTAAAAGCGCGAAAGATGTGGATGTGGAAGCCTGGAATCTGCTCATGAAACCCTTCAAGGCTAAACCCCCGACCCAGGTATTTGAGCCCGTTGGCTGTCTGGAATGCAGAAATACAGGCTTTCAGGGTCGCATGGGTATATATGAAATACTCCCGCTGGACGACGATATCAAGTCTTTGATTACCAGCGAGACGGATATAGATGCGGTACGAAAACATGCCATGCGCAATGGTATGCGCACGCTCAGGTTATCCGGGGCACAACGAGTGGGAGCGGGGGTAACCACCATATCTGAAGTTTTGCGCGTAGCCCCTTCTGTGGATAATTGATAGCGACAATCCTCATCTACCCCTCACCAGAAAGCCGGGGGCAAAAAAGCTAGTGTCCAATCAGTTGAACCCGGATTTACTACCTCTGCCGAAGCAATTGCAAGACAGCGCGGTTTTGGTGTTTGAGCAACTGCTGGCCAGCTACAACAGCAAGACAAAGGCCATGCTCGATGGTCACCTTGATAGCCACCCGCTGATTAAATCACAATTGCTCCGGGTCTTCGCGCTAAGTGAATTTGTTGGGGAAACAGTGCTCGCAGAGTGCGACTGGTTTCTTGAGTTTCTATTGCAGAACCAGGGGGATGATAAGAAACAGCTAAAGTCTTACCTTGCAGAATTGTTATCAGAGAGTAGCAACACCGATGAATGTTCTCAGGGGCTCAGGCAAAAGCTTATTCAGGTAAGAAACCGCTGCATGGTTTTTATCATCTGGCGAGACTTGAACCGCCTGGCTGATTTGCATGAAACTACCGATTTTATGTCAAGCCTGGCGGATAATCTCATTGGTTTTGCGCTTCACATTCTTTACGAGGAGGCTTGTCTGCAAAAAGGATCGCCGGTTGGAGGTGTTTCGGGTAAACACCAAAAAATGGTGGTCCTGGCGCTTGGAAAACTGGGCGGATTTGAACTCAACCTGTCTTCTGATGTGGATTTGGTATTTGCATATCCCGAAGCTGGGGAATGCGAGGGTACTGGTATGCCAAACCAGCGATTCTTTCTCGAGCTCGCTCAAAATCTCATCAAGGTACTTGATCAGACCTCAGTGGATGGATTTGTATTTCGGGTAGACATGCGATTGAGACCATACGGCGAAAGTGGTGCATTGGTGGCAAATTTTAATGCCATGGAAATTTATTACGCTCAGCAGGGGCGGGAGTGGGAGCGATATGCCTGGCTAAAAGCCCGGGCATGCGCGGGAGATATACCGGCAGGAGAGGAAATAATTCAGGTACTCAGGCCCTTCGTCTATCGCCGGTATCTGGATTTTGGCTCGATTGAAAGTTTGCGCCTGATGAAAGCCCGCATGGACGGGATTGGTCGGGGACACAAAAGTAACCAGGAAATGGAGCGAAACCTGAAGCTTGGACCGGGAGGCATCAGGGATGTTGAATTTATCGTGCAATTGCAGCAACTCATCTGGGGAGGCAGGTACCCGGAGTTGCAAATCACCGGATTTATGGCTGCGTTGCAAGCTCTGGTGATTCTGGATTTGCTGGATAGGCAGATTGCAGAAAAATTGCAACTTGCCTATGTGTTCTTCCGTAATAGCGAACACGCGCTCCAGGCCATTCGGGATCAGCAAACACAATTATTACCGGAGGATTCTGAAGACCAGGCTCGTATTGCGCTGGCCCTGGGTTTTAGTTCCTATGCGCAATATCTGAAACAGGAGGATCAGCACAAAAATTTTGTCAAGGGCGAGATTCTTAACGAATCCGAATCGGAGCAAGTACCATCCAGCAACTGGGTAACCTTGTGGCACACAGGTGATCTGGATTCTCTTGTTGCGTATATTGAGAATCTGGGCATTTACTCCGGCGAGCAAACTGAGGATGCGTATTCAAAGCGGCTAAAAACAGCCAGGGCACGATTACATGCGGCCCTGGCGCAGTTGAGAAAAGCGCGTGATCAGCCCCGGGTAGGCGGCAGGGGAAGGAAACGCCTGGATATGCTTATGCCGCTTTTACTGGATTTTTTGGTGGAGTTGCCGCACCCGCTTCGCACACTTGAGCGTTGTGTGAAAATTCTTGAGTCTGTTTTACGCAGGTCTTCTTATCTGGTGATGTTGCAGGAAAACCCGGCGGTGTTGAAAGGTTTGCTGCAACTGGTCGCTAACAGTGGCTATATTGCCTCTGAACTGGCTCGTAATCCCTGGCTGATAGATGAAATTATTGACCCTAGAACGCTTGATTCGAAAGCGGATAAGGCAAGTTTGTTGGAAATGCTGGATGAATCCCTGGGGAGGTCGGAACCGGACCTGGAAAACTTCATTGAAGTTATTCGAAACTTTAAGGAATCCATCACCTTTGCGGTAGCAGCCGGAGAACTAAACGGTAGTCTCCCACTCATGCGGGTGAGTGACTACCTAAGCTTTAGTGCCGAAGCTATTTTGCAAAGAACATTTGAGTTCGCTTTTCGGGAGGCCACAGCCCAATTCGAGGACAAAGTCACCGCATCTGACGAGACCAGTGCTGCAGCCAATGGTGAGGCATTTATAATTGTCGGTTATGGAAAACTCGGGGGTATTGAGCTGGGCCCGGCTTCTGATCTTGATCTGGTTTTTTTGCATGATATGGCACCGTCCAGAGCGCAGTTTCTGTATCGCCTTGCTCGACGCCTGATACATATTCTTACCATTCGAACGCGCTCGGGTGGCCTGTTTGAAATTGATACACGACTGCGACCATCGGGACGCGACGGCACTATGGTTTCGTCAATAGAGGCATTTGAGCGGTATCAGCAGACAAGCGCCTGGACCTGGGAGCATCAGGCACTGGTGCGGGCGCGTTTTGTTGCGGGTGATGCGGCCTTGGGTCGCAAATTTGAAGCGCTTAGAATCAAGCTTCTGACACGGGCAAGAGACCGCATTGCATTACGCAAGCAGGTAGTTGATATGCGCGAACGTATGCATAAATCTGCAGGCAAAGGCAAGGCCGTGAAACAAGCCCGTGGGGGTATTGTGGATATCGAGTTTATCGTGCAATTCCTGGTGTTGGCGTGGGCCAGCGAATACCCGGAAATTTGTTTTTATACCGATAAGGTACGCATTCTAGAAGCATTGGGGAGGGTGGGTTTGTTGGATGGACAGGATGTGGAACGCCTGACCCAGGCCTACCTGGGCTTGCGCGCCGAACAACACCTTACCGCACTCGACCTTCCCGACCAGGGCCGCGCTTTGCAGGCTATTGAGCGGTATCATGACTGGGTTAGTGAAATATGGTCCCGGGTATTGTTGAACAACGACAAAATCCCGGGACACTAGAATGATGATGCGGTTTGTACAAATTATCAGCAGTAGTCTCGGCTAGATGACAACCAACAAAAAGATTTTGCTGGTTGCACCGTCCTGGCTTGGCGACATGGTGATGTCCCAGGCATTGGTGCAACATCTTATTGAACAATCTCCCGGGAGTGAAATCCATCTTTTGGCACCTTCGGCAACACAAGCCCTGGCAGAACGTATGCCAGGTGTGTTTACCTCTGTGACGAGCCCGTTTGCCCACGGTGAGTTAAACCTGCCAGCACGGTTTGCCCTGGCCAGGGAACTGAAAAAACAACAATTTGAACAGGCAATAATACTGCCCAATTCCTTCAAATCGGCACTTGTGCCATGGCGTGCCGGTATAAAAAATCGTACTGGCTGGAAAGGCGAATTTCGCTACGGCCTGATCAATGATCTCAGGATACTGGACAAAGCTGCTATACCGCTAATGGTTAACAGGTTTTGTGCATTGGCGTTTCCTGCAACACAAGGTTTGGTGCAAAGCCATAAGCAGCCACGTTTGACGATTAGCGCAAGTAATCTTGACCGCTTGCGTACGCGATTTTCTCTTGCTCTTGAACATCCTGTTATAGCCTTTTGCCCGGGTGCAGCATATGGGCCATCCAAACAATGGCCTGCAGAATACTTTTCCATGCTCGCAAGCGCCTGTCTGAAGGCGGGTTATAGTGTGTGGTTGTTGGGCTCAGGGAGTGATGTGGAAATTTCAAGGGAGATAGAACGTGGAACGGATGCTGCATTGCCTGAAAAGCCCAATAAAATCATTAACCTGTGCGGGGAGACGGGTTTGCTGGACGTCGTGGATCTGATTGCTGCAGCCGCCGTCGCAGTAAGTAATGATTCGGGATTAATGCATGTGGCCTGCGCAGTAGGCACTCCGGTTGTGAGTATATATGGCTCGACTACGCCTGCGTTTACCCCACCACTCAGTGAGAATGTTCGTGTGCTGCAGTCCGACATCTCCTGTCGACCGTGTTTTGCGCGCGTTTGTCCGCTGGGACATCTGGAATGTTTAAGATCGCTGGTTCCGCTACAGGCGTTTGACGCCGTAAACAGTCTGTTGGCAGAGAACAAAGCATAGTATGCGATTATTATTGGTAAAAATGTCGTCCATGGGTGATCTGGTACATACCTTCCCTGCCATAGACGATGCCCTTCGGGCTATTGAAGACCTGGAAATTACCTGGTTGGTGGAAGAGGATTTTGTAGATATAGCACATACGCATGCAGGCGTTAAAACAGTACTACCGATTTGTTTCAGGCGCTTTCTGGCAAAACCGCTGTCGAACAGGGCTGCGTTTTTTTCCCAGATTAGAGCCTTGCGTGCTATGCGGTTTGACCAGGTACTTGACGCCCAGGGGCTCATAAAGAGCGGGTTTATTTCCAGGCTATCGGGGTGTGCAATCCGTAACGGCCTGGATTCCAACTCGGCTAGAGAAGGGCTTGCGGCACTGTTCTATACACATGTGCACACAGTATCGCGGGCAGAGCACGCCATAGACCGAACCAGGCGATTATTTGCCAGCGCGCTCCACTACCCATTACCTGAGCCGCTGCCCGGGACTCATGCAATCCCCGCGGTTAGTGCAGAAAGCGTGTTGTGTGCAACGAGTGCAGAAAGTACTGTCAATGTTGATACAGGCAAACCCTATGCGGTTTTTCTACATGGCACCACCTGGCAAAATAAACGATGGCCCGTAACTTTCTGGCAGGAGCTTGCAAGTACAAGCATCCAGGCTGGATATACGGTGAAAATTCCTGCAGGCAACCCTGAAGAGCTGTCACGGGCGGAGCGTATCACTTCCGATACTGGTGATTGCCAGATACTGGACAGGGTACCGCTGGCAAGGCTGGTGCAAATATGTGCCCGGGCAAGTTTTGTTGTGAGTGTTGATACCGGCCTGGGTCACCTTGCTGGTGCATTGGGGGTGCCTGTGGTTGGCCTGTATGGCCCTACTAATTCAGTATTGACAGGTATTCGTGGAACGAGAGTCAAAAACTTACAGGCTGATTTCGCCTGTGCACCGTGTATGCAAAGAAAATGTGCGTATGCAGGAGAAGTGCATCGAAATGGGCAGGCAGTTATTCCCGCCTGTTTTTCAATGCTCACGCCCGAAGTAGTATGGCATGAAGTTCAACGTTGCCTGGAAGGTGTGCCTGAGGAATGTTGATTGCATTTTCCATCTTCAAGTATTTTCCCTTTGGTGGAATTCAACGGGATTTTGAACGTATGGCGCAATTGTGTGTAGAACGCGGACATACGGTAAGGGTTTACTGTCTGGAATGGGAAGCACCGCCCATAGAGGCTTATGAAATTATAGTGGTCCCCGTAAGGGCGATCAGTAACCATGCCAGATATTCGCAATTTGCTGATTGGGTTGCGCGCGACCTGCATAAACGGCCGGTGGAGTTGCATATGGGTATGAACAAGATGCCCGGGCTTGATGCCTATTTTGCAGGAGACTCCTGCTTTGAGGACAAAACCCGAACGCAACGTCCCTGGTTGTACCGGCTCACACCCCGTTACAGGCTATTTTCGAAATTTGAAAAGGCGGTATTTTCGACGCACGTCCGGACACGCATTTTGAGCATTTCGCAAATGCAGAAGGCCTTGTACCAGCAGTATCATTACACGCCGGATTCGCGTTTTTATCCGCTGCCTCCTGGCATTAAGAGGGATCGAGTCGCTCCTGTTAACCGGGAGGAAATTCGCGATGAGCTGCGTCGGGAGCTGGGTATTGATGCGCAAAAATTTCTTATGCTTTTTATAGGCTCCGGTTTTGTCAAAAAAGGGCTCGATCGTGCGATAAAAGGCTTACACGCCCTGCCTGAAAAAGTACGCGATAATACGCTTTTACTTGTGTTGGGCGCCGATAAGGGGGATAAGTTTGAGCGTATGGCCAGACGTTTAAAACTTGATAGACAGGTACGTCTGTTGGGTGGACGAAATGATGCTCCCCGATTTTTGTTCTCTGCTGATTGTTTTGTTTTGCCGGCTTATGATGAAAATACCGGGGGCGTCATCGTAGAGGCAATGGTCGCGCAGCTTCCTGCGCTTGTTAGTGCAAATTGTGGTTATGCCAGTTATGTGCGGGAGGCAGGGGCAGGCCTTGTCGCAGCAGATCCCTTCGACCAGGAGGATTTTAATGCCAAACTGCTGAAAATCCTGACATCGGAGGAAAGGTCTGCGTGGATGGAGAATGGGCGAAAATTTTCGCAACGAGAAGACATTTACGAAATGATTCCCAGAGCGGTTAATTACCTGGAGTCTTTTGCTGAAGAGTTGGCTTCTGCCAACAGGGAAGAAACGCGGTGAGTCAATTGTATCTGCGAGAAGACCTGAAAGCCGAATGGCGTACAGAGGATGTCTTCGAAAGTGTGCGTAAGCTACAGGGTGAAGTCTACCGCGCAGTAAAAAACAGGCGCACTTTGCGTGTGGAGATAAACAAACGAACCTACTTCGCAAAAATTCATGGCGCCGTTGGTTGGAGTGAAATTCTTAAAAATGTGATTACCCTGCGATTGCCGGTGTTGGGCGCTACAAACGAGTATCGGGCCAGTCAGTTGTTAAAGAAGGCAGGGGTCAGAGTACCGGAGGTGGCTGCATTTGGAATAAAAGGCATAAGTCCGGCTTCCAGAGAGTCTTTCATACTTACCGATGCGGTAGAACCTTCGATAAGCCTGGAAGATTACTGTGCGGACTGGGGTACCAATAAACCTTCTGCAGAGATCAAAAATAGACTGATCGATCAGGTCGCGAAAATGACCCGTCAATTGCATGATCTTGGGCTTAATCACAGGGATTTGTATATCTGCCATTTTTTGCTGGATGCTAACCGTTTGCAGCAGGATAAACACGAACTCACCATGATCGACCTGCATCGTGCACAAAAGCGCAAACGAGTCCCCAGAAGGTGGTTGGTTAAGGATTTGGGATCGCTGTTGTTTTCCTGTATGGACCTTGGTTTTCAACGAAGGGACTGGCTGCGGTTTATTAAGGTTTACTCCGGTATTCCCCTGCGTGAAAGCCTGCCTGAGCACCATTCTGGTTTCTGGCGGGATGTAGAGTTACGCGCACAGAATTTGTATAAAGAAACCCTGCCGTGATCTACCAGCAGGCAGACGATCTCATTCGTGCTTCCCAGGGTGTTCACGGGATGGATGACATCCTGCCTTTTGATCTATGCCTGCAGTTGGATGGCAAACCTCAAATTCTGGGCTGTCTGGAAATATACCGTTTGTTGCCTGGGCGACGACTTACACTCCGGGCGCTTATGAATGGCCAGACTGTAGTAGTAAAGCTCTATATTGGCAAAGGTTATGAACGTTACTGGAAACGGGAACTGTCAGGATTAAGGGTTTTGTCTGAAACCAAATTGCCTACACCCCGGTTATTGGGTCATGAGAGCGACCCTTCGAATGGGCTGAGTTTCCTGATTCTGGAATACCTGCCGCCCGACCCCATCGAGCAGCAGTCTACACCTGCGCACAAGGTAGTGAAATTATCTCCCGTGCTCGCACAGATGCACAAAGCGGGGGTAACGCAGAAGGATATGCATTTGAATAATTTTTTGTTTGCCGCCAGGGGAATCTTTTTGATTGATGGTGACGCAATTGCAAAGCATGCAGCGCTGTCCTACAGGACGGTTACTGACAATTTGGCAGCACTTGTGGCACAGGTTAATTTTGCCGATGCTAGTCTGGGTAAAAAGTGTTTGTCTGCCTATCTGGCAGAATGTGGTACTGACCTATCAATCGATGAAGAGGTTTTGCATAAAAGAGTGCGCCAAAAACGCCAAAAACGCCTCGATGGGTTACTTGGGAAAGCACAGCGTAATTGCACTGACTACTATTGCACTTCCGGGTTCAGGCACTTTTTTATCTGTGAAAGACAAAGTTTTGATACGCGAATGCAAAGTTTACTGACCGACCTTGACGGCTGGGTAGAGCGTGGTGAGCGACTAAAAAGTGGCAATACCTGCACCGTTTCACGAGTGAGAATTGACGACCGATCCTACGTAATAAAGCGCTACAACATAAAGTCTGTGGGGCATGCTTTGAATCGTGCCCTGCGTACTACACGGGCGCGGGTAAGCTGGCTAAACAGCCGGATTCTCGGATTTTACAGGATACCATCCGCTCGGATCAGGGCTCTGTACGAAGTACGCCTGGGTCCTTTCAGGCGCAAGGCGTATCTCATAATGGACGACCTGGACGGTGAACTATTGTCAGAACAACAACAACCGCTCTCGAGGGAAATCAAATCCTCGATCTATAGCACTTTTCAAAAACTCCTGGATGCCGGGCTGGTACATGGAGATACCAAAGCGAGTAATTTCATCATGCTCAAACCCGACACCGTTTCTACAGAGCTACGGCTGGCGGTAATTGATCTTGACGTACTGAAACGATTCGTTCCGGGAGCCGGCATGACCAGCGACCGGCGCTTTATTGACGCTTTTGAAAAAGACGTTCTGCGCTTTTTGAAAAATTTTGATGCGGATTCGGAACTCACCGATCAGCTTTCCATTGAGGCGCTTTCTGTTACTCGGCCTGACTGCTCGGTATAGTACGCAGCATGATAATTCTTGGCCTTTCCGGTGCCTTAAACCACGATGCCTCTGCGGCCCTGCTTGTTGACGGCGAGACCGTCGCCGCTGCAGAAGAAGAACGTTTTGTACGTGATAAACATGCCAAAAACCGGATGCCGGTCGAGTCTGCCCGCTATTGCCTGAAGGAAGCGGGTATACACGCCCGTGAGGTAGATGTTGTTGCATTCCCGTATGCGCCTATCAGTCTGTTTTCGCGGGCACGATGGCACTACGCCCGACGATACTGGTATGCACCCGACAGGGCACTGGATGCCCTGTTTAATGGCAATCGCCGCTTTCGTCGGAATAGAAAACGCGTGCTGGCAGCCGGTGCTGAGATAGGAATAAATTGGCAGCGTACGGAATTTGTACCGGTTGAACACCATCTGGCGCATGCCAGCAGCGCTTACCACCTGAGCGGGTTTAAGGCTAAAACTGCGATTATGGGAGTGGATGGAAAGGGAGAATATGCCAGTACTTTTTTTGGTTATGGTGAAAACGGGACTATCCACCGGATTAAGGAATTTTATGATCCGGATTCGCTGAGTGGCATTTACGGTGCGATTACGGAATTTCTTGGTTTTGAAATGCTTGATGGCGAATATAAGGTAATGGGCATGGCGCCCTATGGAGATGCCTCGCGGTACGACTTTTCCCGCCTTATCCAAATGCGACAATCAGGTAAAAGTTTCAGTGTGGATACTCGCCTGGCTAACACAGTGGGATTACGTCGTTACAAGGAGTCCGGACGTGGATTTTATTTCAGTCGCAAGCTTATAGAATGGTTAGGTCCCAGAAGGTCTGGTGATTTTGCTGATGAACCCTACATTCACTACGCAGCATGCATGCAGGCCCTGTTTGAAGAAGTATGCTTAAAGCTCATGGATGCACACCTTGGGGAAATTCTGGACGACACGGGTCTGTTAGCGTTTGCGGGAGGAGGAGCACTGAATGTCAAGTTGAACCAGCGCATTCTGGCCAGAACCAACGTGAAAGAACTGTTTGTGCAACCCGCCTCCGGAGACTCTGGTACATCTCTTGGGGCCGCTACCTATGTTGCAAATGCACGCGGGGATAATGTTAAGCCCATGCAACATGCCTATCTGGGTCCGTCGTTTGATAACAAAATGTGTGAGGAGGCATTGAAAGCGCGAAGTGAGCCCGTGCACTGGGAAAAAATGCAGGACGTACCGCTTGAAACCGCCAGGCTTCTCGCTGCGGGTAATCCGGTGGCGTGGTTTCAGGGACGTATGGAATTTGGTCCCAGAGCGCTCGGCGCCAGAAGTATACTTGGTTGTCCCAGTATCAGCGGAGTGGCTGATCGGATTAATGAACAAATAAAATTTCGCGAACGTTGGCGTCCATTCTGCCCAAGCATTCAGGACACAATAGCAGCCGAAATTATTCAAACGGATCATCCAGCGCCATTCATGACGATTACCTTTAACGTAGCCGAAGACTGGAAAGCCCGTATACCCGAGGTAGTGCATGAGGATGGTACATCGCGCGTGCAGATTGTGGAGCAGGCCAGCAATCCCAGGTACTACGCCTTGCTGGGCGAGATGGATGCCTTAACCGGAAACGCAGTGGTGTTGAATACGTCCCTCAACAGGCGTGGCGAAGCAGTTGTTTGTACGCCTGAAGATGCCCTGAATATGTTTTTTGGTTCAGATCTTGAGTTTCTTGTGCTGGAAGACTGGCTGGTAACCAAACCCCTTGTCGACGCTGATGAACCATCCTGAATCCATCGGGTATAGAGCCCGACACTTTATTGAACTTAACGGTGTTTTGCATAGCTACGCACTGGCCGGCTGGTTGCTGTTTCTGGTTTCTCCCTACCTGCTTGATAGTTTTGGCAAGGTGGGCATGGTTTTCTACTTTGCCTGTGCCTTGCCCTGGCTATTGCTTCTGCCCAGAATAAAAGCGAGTTGGAAAGCACAGGCACCACTTAACCTGTATTGGCTGGTATTTTGTATTTACCTGTGGGCTAGCAGCCTGTGGGCTGAAAATGTAGTCGCCAGTGAGGTCTTTCGCGGGTTTCGCTATTTGTTGTTTGTTCTGTGTTATCTGAGTCTTAGCCAGTACCTGATAGAAAGGTATTCATGGCTTTTACCCATTGCTGTCAAACTCCTGGTAGGTGTTACTGCGCTCCATGCACTATATAGCCTGATTCATCTGGAGGACTTACTCACTTCTCTGGGCCGCATGCAGGGTGCTGGCGCTGTCTGGAATGAACTGGTGGCAGGTAACGCCTACGCCTTGGCAATTGTAGCGGTGGTGCACTATTTAAGTCCTGGCCCAACACATTCACAAATGATGCAAACCAAACAAAAGCTGGGCTGTGTAGTATTGCTTGCATGTTTGCTGGTTGCCCTGTATTTGACCGGAAGTAGAAGTTCGGCACTCTCGGCAATGTTGATTATTGTGGCCATGTTATATGTACGCAAACAGGCAGCACAGCGTTTGCAATACAGAATTTTTGTGGTGCTGCTGGTGGGTGTGGTTTTGTTAGTGGTCGCGCTATTTATGCCCGAATATTTTGCGGTGTTGTTTGAGCGTGGACTTTCCTTTCGGCCTGATATCTGGACTTATGTAATTGAGGAAACTGCCCCGCACTGGCTTTTCGGTCAGGGCTATTATAGTGAGGCAGATATTCCTATCCGCGGAGATTCAGTCTCGGTAGGACATGCGCATAGTCTGTACCTGTCTGTATACCGCTTTGCCGGATTGTTGGGAGTTGTCGCGCTGCTTGTACTCCTGGCTCTGACACTTGCCAGAAAATTTAGCGGTAATGATGCCTGGAAGTATGATGTTACTTTCTGGATTTTTATGTTTGTGCTTATTGTATGTTCGGTAAATGGCCGCTTTCCGATCGACCGTCCCGGGTGGATATGGCTGATATTATGGATACCACTGTCCTTTGTACTATTCGATCCTCCAGCCGAGAACCAGACTAGCGAAAACCGTGTTGGCTAGTGTATTGCGCTGGCAAGATCCAATGCGTTCCTAAACGAAATTTTTGGGAGTATTGTGTCAGGCAGGCGGCTGTTTTCGGATAGGTTGTAAACCCGAAAGAGATGGCTGGCTGACATTGCCCCGGCAATATTAAATGCCGGTTCTATATGTCTCAGGTAGTCACGGTCAAGATGGGTCGATGTTGCGGAACTGCCCTGCTCATAAAAACGCGCGGGAATGTTACCTTCGCTTAAATCCATTCCCAGAATAAAGACATTTCGAACCCCCATATACCAGCACAGCTGCAATGGAAGGTGTGTAACAGTGTGAGCGCTAAACAATCCTTTTACGGGGTTGAGCGAGAACCCGATACGGCCGTCCTGGCTTATCAGTTCCTCATCTTTTTCTGCAAGCCGGGATATATCAGCCGGTTCCATGGCCTTTTGGCCATAGTGTCTGAAATGGGTTTGTATCACACTGACCTTTCTGCCTTCCAGTACGTTTGCACCCAACTGGCATATTCTGCTGAGGACGGCAGGTGTGAACAGGCAGTGTGTATCACTAGCAATAGTTTCCTGAACGATGCCCCAGCGCTCACTAACAAAGCCGGCATCGCAAATCACCGCATAATCCGGGTTGAAATCGCCAGAGCTGAACTTGAGAAAGGAGCCATTAACGCAAAATGTAAGGTGTTGCTTAAGAGGAGAGATATCCAGCTTGTTTACCGAGGGGCCGGATGCAACAACAAATGCCGCCTTTCCCTCGTGTTTGCCTGCCAGATTAGTTAAAGGTATTGCCGTAGTAACAAGCTTGTCCTTCCACATTACCGCGCCGGGATCACCTGTGGAATTGTGCCGCAGGGAGAAGTGCGGGTGTAACTCTGCCATATGTCGGTAAGCACGGCCCAACTTCAGTCGGCGAAGACGGTAGCGCAATTTTTCCAGTTTTAGTGACAGCCGCTTATGCTCAGGGTCGGTGATGTTTGGCGGGGTTGAGTAGTTTATCCCTTAAAATTCGTATCTGTTTTTCCAGCTTTCTGAGGGTTGAACGGCTTTTCATTTTGTAATGCCGGGCCTGCATTTTCAATTCTTCCAGATCGTAAATTATGCTGGCTACGCGTGAATCCCAGGTAAGAATAAGGCAGCTCTCCTTTGGGTTTACATGCACGAGTTCTGCCTGGGGAAAATGCTTAAGTATGATTTCCAGCCATTCCTCGGCAGGTAGTACCGTGCAATGTGCATTCTCGCCGTTGGGCAGGACCTCTGAAGCAAGGCGCGTGCAAATATTAAAAAACACTTTATCTCCCAACGCGGCAATTTTGGCCAACAGCCCATCTACTTCTGTTCTGGGAATGTGTTCCAGGACATCCGTATTAATTACGAAATCAGCTTCGCTGGCTTTTAGTACGTCTATTCCGGGTATCGCGGGGTCAAACCGGGTAAAGCTGGCGGGGTCGTAGTGCAGATCGTCACATAATCTGCTGCGACCACATCCATACTCCACAATGCTCTGTGGCTGTAACTCAACTATACAGGCTTGAATGGCGGCCCGGTGGGTCTTGGCAGAGCGGCCGTACTGGCTCTGTGCGTGGATGGTTTTGTACTGTTCGATAAGGTTTGAAGATGGGTTTGCCATGAAACTACCTGTTGGTTCCGGCGAAAGTGATTGGCATGATTTTATCCCATCAGGGCGGCGCTGCGAAGCACTAGCGCGTACGCGAAGGTCGCGCAGCGGCGCCATACAGGCCTGACTCGCCTTCGGGGCGAGTTTTGAAACGACGATGTAGCCATAGATACTGCTCAGGGTGTTTGCGGATTTCCCGTTCGATGATGGAGTTTATCTTTCTGGCATCCTCAGTTGTGTTTTCACCCGGATAGCCTTCTACTTTGGAAATATTCAGAACCCATGTCTGGTTCCCGGGGTTTCGATAATGACTGAAAAACAGTACCGCGGAATCATTGAAATTGGCGAGCCGGGTGGTAGCTGTAATACTTGCGGCTTCGACACCAAAAAACGGCACAAACACCGAGTGTTTTCTTCCATAATCCTGGTCGGCTCCATACCAGATTGTTGCACCCTGCTTCAGACGACGAAGTATCTGACGGGTATCTTTTCGTTCGATTACCTGTTGGTAACTACGCTTGCGGCCCCTGGACATGATCAGTTCTATTTGCGGGTTTTTGTTTTTTCGGTACATTGCGTCCAGTTCGCAAACCGACGCCAGCAGTGCACCAGCTATGTCCAGTGTGGCAAAATGCGCCCCAACCAGTAACACACCATTTCCGGCCCGTTGCGCGCTTTCCAGTAGTTCAAGGCCGGTAATTTCCATACGATGGCTATATGCATTCACCGGACGTAACCAGGCCAGAGCTGTTTCGAGGGTACCAATTCCAGTGGAGATAAAAATCTCTCTCACCAGCTGGTCCTGTTCCGCGGCGGACAGCTCAGGAAAACACAGGCCGATGTTAGTGCGGGTAATCGATAGCCTGCTTCCTCCAAAACGATACGCAAGCGTCCCCAGTACTCGCCCGAGCCAGAACTGGATTTTAAGCGGCAGGCGGGTAACACACCAGGCCAGGGCAATGATTAGCCATCCTGGCCAGAATACCGGATGTAATTGCTTGTAGATCATATTGACGCTAAACGATTCGTATCTGTGTGATTGTAGCAAGTTGAGCATATGTGTGTGTTAACATCGAAATATGAAGATTAGCTTGCCCCCGTTCAATCAGGCGCGTGTACTGGTAGTTGGAGATCTGATGCTGGATCGATACTGGCAGGGCCAGTGTGCTCGAATCTCCCCGGAAGCGCCCGTTCCTGTAGTAGATATCGCCAGTACGGAAGAGCGCCCTGGTGGAGCTGCAAACGTTGCGCTGAATGTTGCAGCGCTCGGTGCATCCTGCACATTGATTGGCGTGGTAGGCAAAGATGAAGACGGGCGGACACTGCGCGGTAGATTGGAAGCGGCAGGCGTTGTTTGTCATTTTGTAGAACAGGAAAATTGGCGCACGCCTGTGAAATTACGCGTGTTGAGTCAACATCAACAGCTTTTGCGCATGGATTTTGAAGACCGATTACCGCGATCATGCAGCGCGGTAGTAGAGGGTCTGGTTGCCGAACATGTTGCTGATCACGACTGTGTGATATTGCAGGACTACGATAAGGGCGTTATCTGTAATCCGGCCAATCTGATACAGGCGGCCGTGGCCCGCTCCACGCCCGTGGTGGTAGATCCAAAGCATAAAGCCCTGAGTGCGTATACCGGAGCCACACTGATCAAACCCAATATGTCAGAATTCGAAGCATACAGCGGCACACTGCCGGATCATAATGCCATGCAGCAAGCAGCTTACAAGCTGGTAGAGGATTGTGGCCTGCAGGCTCTGTTGGTCACGCGGGGCGCTGAAGGCATGTTACTGGTAGAAGCAGATGGTACACATGCCAACCTGCCTTCTCGTGCAGTAGATGTGCACGATGTGACGGGAGCGGGTGATACCGTTGCTGCGGTACTGGGCACGATGATAGCGCTGGGGGAAGGTTTTGAAGCGAGCGCCCTGGTTGCCAATTTGGCAGCATCCATCGTGGTATCCAAACTTGGTACCGCGTCTGCTACGGCAGCTGAAATCCAGCGCGAAATTTCCCGGGGTTTACATGTCGACCGGGGCGTACTGGGTCTGGATGCCCTTAGGGAGCAAGTTGCAGGTGCAAAATCACTTGGGGAAAAAATTGTTTTCACCAACGGTTGCTTCGACATTCTGCATGCCGGGCATATCTCCTATCTAGAAGAAGCGCGCGCGCTGGGTGATCGTCTGGTTGTCGCGATTAACTCCGATGCATCGGTGCGCGAACTCAAGGGTGCAGGAAGACCGGTAAATAATCTCGAAGCCCGCATGCATGTTTTGTCCGGCCTCTCTGCGGTCGACTGGGTGGTCGCGTTTTCTGAAGCCACACCGGAAAACCTGCTGCGGGACTTACAGCCCGACCTGTTGGTGAAAGGGGGCGATTATGGGATATCCGGTGTTGTAGGTGCTGACATTGTGCAGGCCTATGGTGGAGAGGTAAAAGTGCTGGGTCTCGTAGAAGGTGTTTCTACGAGCCGTATACTTGAGCAGGCAAAACGCTAAACCGGGTCCTTCAAAATGTGGCGTTTCACATATAACCTTCTTTTACATCTTGCCTTGCCCTTTATCTGGCTGCGATTAATTGTTAGAGCCAGACATACTCCTGCTTATGCCAACAGGATAGCTGAACGTTTTGGCAGGGTGACAGGCTCTGTAGCCAACAGGGGCATCTGGTTTCATACCGTCTCGGCTGGTGAGGTTATAGCGGCGGCACCTGTTATTCGACGTTTGGCGGCAGCGTTTCCTGACGAAAAGATTCTGGTCTCCACCATGACCGTTACCGGTTCTGAGCAGGTACAACGTTTACTGGATGATCTGGTTGAGCATGTGTATGCGCCATATGATTTTCCCTGGGCGGTAACCAGTTTTGTGAAGCTTGTTAAACCCCGTGTACTGATTTTGATGGAAACAGAATTGTGGCCAAACCTGATGGCGCGGCTGAATGAGGAAGCAATACCCGTCTTGCTGATCAATGCGCGCATGTCAGAACGCTCCTTTAGAGGGTATCGACGCATCAGTGGATTGTCCCGCCCCATGTTTGCTTCCCTTACCTGGACGGGATGCCAGTATCCAGACCATGCCAGCCGACTTGTCCAGCTGGGGGTAAAAAACCATGCGATTACGGGGAGCGTAAAATTTGACGTTAGCCTTCCAGAAAATCTTGTCTTTGAAACCAGCGCACTTTTATCCAACTGGGGTATTGAGGGGCGAAAAATATGGCTTGCTGCCAGTACGCATCCAGGTGAAGAGCAGATTGTGCTGGATGCACATAGAGCGCTCCTGGAAACGCATCCCGAGCTGCTGCTATTGATAGTGCCTCGACATCCTGAACGATTTACACCTGTGGTAGAAGCAGCGACGCGGTCGGGGTTTATCACCGCACAGATTTCACGGACGCCCGAGATGCCTGGTGAGATACAGGTTCTGGTGGGTGATGAGATGGGACGGCTTATGTATCTTTATGCGCTTGCTGACGTGGTTTATATGGGCGGCACGCTGACAAATACAGGAGGGCACAATATTATCGAACCTGCCAGTATGGCCAAGGCACTAATAGCTGGACCTTCCCGATTCAATTTTGAAGAAATTTTTGCCTTGTTTGATTCCATGCAGGCAATAATAAACATCGCCTCGGGTGAGGAGTTGGCGCAGGAAGTATCGACCCTGATTGAATCAGAAACCCGTTGTCGTGACATGGGTGAGCGCGCCAGAATGCTTGTTGTAAATAACTCAGGTGCAGCAGACAGGTTGTTGACGCATGTAATACCGTTGATAAAGAGTGCCTTGCAACACAATAACAATTAGACAACGCTTTCCTAATTTGTGGTTTTATTTTTAACCGGGTTTGTCGGCGTGGTAAAATTATTGAGTTCTTCCAGATCAGATTCGACCAATGCGCCGGTAGCCTGTTTGAGTCTCAGCAGGTCCAGAACATAGTTATAACGCGAATCCGCATAGTCAAATTGAGACAAGTACAAGCGCTGTTGCGCCTGAAGCACGTCTACTATATTTCGCGTGCCCACTTCGTATCCGGTTTCGGTTGCCTCCAGCGCGCTTTCACTGGATTTAATCCCGCGTTGTCGGGCATTCACCCGTAATACATCCGTAGACACCGCTCTGAACAGATTGCGTGTATCCCGCGTAACATTCAGTTTTCGTTCCAGTAATTGCTGTTCTGCTGCTTGCATCTGATATTTGGCTTCCCTGGCTCTGGAGTGGATAAAGCCACCCTGAAAAATGGGTACCTGCGCTTGTAAGGCGTACGTGGTGGTGTTGGTTCGGCTGCCCAAAAAGTTGGATCCACCCGTTTCGAATTCAGAGTGCGAAATAAGCCCCCGCACAGTTGGCAGATGGCTGGATCTGCGCGCTTTGAGAGATTGTTTGCTGGCAACCAGTTGGTGTTCAGCGGCCTGAATACTCAGGTTGGTTTGCATGGCTTTTTCAGTCCAGGCGGATTCGTGGCCTGGCATAGGATTGGTAATCGGCAAGTTTTCAGAAAGCCGGTCCAGCGACGGGTAAGCAACGCCAGAAAGTGTTCGCAGGGTTTCAAAAAATATATCGTGATCGCCGTCGGCCTGAATGCGCCGGACAGTTGCGTTGTCGTATGCTGCGGTGGATTCCAGCACGTCGGTTATCGCGACCAGACCAACATCGAATCGTTGTTGTACCTGTTCCAATTGTCGTTTTACTGCGGCCTCTTCGGCGGTAGCCGAGTCCAGAAGATCCTGGGCGCGAAGTACATTCAGATAAGCTTCAACTACGCGCAGGATCAGGTTTTGTTCTGCAGCTATATAATCTGCGTCCGCCTGTCTGACAGTTGCTTTGGCGCTTTTGTACGTGTACCAGCTTTCCAGATCAAGCAAGGGTTGGGTTGCCTGAGCCTGCCATACGGTGTCACTAAATTTCTGGTCTGGTACGGCTATGCCAAACAGGGGGTTTGTCGGGTCTGTCGACAAAACAGCCCCTGGAAATTCACGGTCTACGTCGGACTTGGAACCCGTGAGCGCTATATTTGGCAAAAGGGCTGCCCGGGCTTGTGGCATGGCTTGTTGGCGAACCTGATGCGTGGCCTGCGCACCGGCAAGCACAGGATCGCTCGCTTTTGCGGCCAGGTAAACATCCATCAGGTTTGTTGCACTAGCGGTATGGGTACACATCAGGCATAAGAAGAAAATAGCTGGGGTCAGGACTTTGAACTTCATTACAGAATCTCATTGATAATAGTTTGCAGCGAGAGTTTACCAGAAAAAATAGTGGGGTCAGAGTAAAGTGCCAGAGTAAATACTGGGGTCAGAGTAAAGTGTCAGAGTAAACTTACTCCGGCACTTTACTCTGACCCCAGTTGGGCCGACCCCAACAGGGCCTATCAAATTCTGTGTGATTTGCATAGCTAACCATATTTGGCGAAGTGGTTATAATGACGAGTAATGGACAGGAAACCTTACAATATAGATTTATCAACGCATCTCGCTGAATGCGATGCAAATTACTTTCGCCTGTACCGTCTGTTTCCCAATATGTCCATTTGTGATGTACACGAATGTCAGCTTGTAACGTCCAGACACACGGCGAAACTTACTTTCAGGGTATTGGAAAGATGCCCCTACACAACGATAATACAGATTAGTCAAATGGCTCTGGACGAAGGGCTTGATTTCACCTTGCCCTCGCCTTCAATTACAGTGCGTATGTATATGGACACAAAAAGTGTAGAAGTTGTAGAAATTCAGCACCAGGATCGCTTTCGACCCGTGTATGCCTACCCCAATCAAAAAATGCGACAACAGGACGAAAAGGTTCAGGTAAACCGGTTTCTTGGAGAATACCTGGCTTTTTGTTCCGAGCAGGGTCTTGCGGACGAAGACGATACCAAAGCCTATCTGAGAGAATGGGTCAATCGTTAGCAGTTTGAATGACGTGGTTATATTGCAGATTACGGATACGCATCTGCAGCGTACCGCTGACTCAGAATTACTGGGTGTAAATACTGATAATAGTCTCAAAGCGGTACTTGCCCATGCGGCCAGCGTTAATCCGGATGTGGTAGTTGCGAGCGGTGATATTGCCCAATATCCTGCCTTTGAGGTCTACCAGCGTTTTAAGCAGCTTGTAGACGATGCTTTCGATTGTCCCTTGTTGTGTATTCCGGGCAACCATGATCTGGACCAGCCGATGATTCGGGCAGGTCTTGTACACAGGAGAGCCACTGTCGGAAACTGGGCCTTGTTGGGCATTGATACACATATTGATAATGAAACTTCCGGGATGTTCAGCGAAGCCCAACTATCGGATCTAAAAGTACAGCTTGATTCGGAAAACGCGGCTTATATATTGGTTTTTGGCCACCACTCACCGCTTGATGTGAGTTGCCTGTGGCTCGATCGCCACCGGATTGACAATGGTGCGTTACTGTTGGAGACGCTCCAGGGTGATAGCCGGGTGCGTGCCTATCTATTTGGACATGTGCATCAGGAGGTAGAATTTTCCCGCGGTCTGGATGTAATGTCTTCACCCTCTACCTGCTTCCAGTTTGCCCGTCATGAAGAAGAATTTACTGTGAGTGCAGAGATGCCCGGGTACAGGGTGATTCGCTTACGGGCAGATGGCCGCGTTGAATCCAAAGTATTTCGCCTGCTGGACTATGAATTGTCACTGGATTTGTCACAATTGGAATATTGACAGTTATTCCCCACAACAATTTGTAAGCTCCTTATAGCCGGAGAAATATGGCAAGCAGTAATTATTCTTCTGAATCCATTCAGGTTCTTTCAGGGCTCGACCCTGTACGTCGTCGGCCGGGCATGTATACCGATACAACCCGGCCCAATCACCTGGTTCAGGAGGTGGTTGATAATAGCGTTGATGAAGCACTTGCCGGGCATGCCTCTGAAATTACTATCACCCTGTTCAAGGACGGCTCGGTTGAAGTAATCGATGACGGGCGTGGTATGCCGGTTGATGTTCACCCCGAACACAAGGTCACGGGCGTGGAACTCATCCTCACGCGTCTACATGCGGGAGGAAAATTCGACGGTGAAAATTACCGCTTTGCCGGAGGCCTGCATGGTGTTGGCGTCTCGGTAGTCAACGCTTTGTCAAAAACCCTTGTCGTGGAGATTCGACGCGGTGGTAAAGTACATCAACAATCATTTGCTAACGGTGAAACCAGCAGCAAGTTGAAGGTGGTGGGAACCGTTGGCCAGCGTAATACCGGAACCCGAATCCATTTTATGCCGAACGCCAAATACTTTGATTCGGCAAAATTATCCCTGCCAAAACTCAAACACCTGTTAAAGGCCAAAGCGGTATTGTGCTCCGGGCTGAAAATGCGTCTGGTGATGGAAGGCTCGGATACAGAGGAATGGCTTTTTGAAGATGGCTTATCCGGATATCTGGCTAGTTCGCTGGAGGGGCTTGAGTGTTTTCCGGCGGCACCGTTTTACCATGAAGCCGAAGGCAATCAGGAAGTAGTAGAGTGGGCATTGCAATGGGTAGCGGATGGCCGCGATTTTATTACTGAAAGTTACGTAAACCTGATACCCACTCTGCAGGGTGGTACACATACCAATGGCCTGCGCTCCGGGCTGAGTGATGCCATCAAGGAATTCTGCGAGTTTCGTGATCTTTTGCCTCGGGGTATGAAGCTGGTTGCGGACGATCTGTGGGACCAATGTGCGTTTATTTTGTCCGCAAAAATGGCGGAACCCCAATTCAGTGGCCAAACCAAGGAACGTCTGTCCTCGCGTCAGGCCGCCTCCTTTATTAGTGGGGTGGCGAAGGATGCTTTCAGCCTGTGGTTAAACGAACATCCCCAGGAAGGATTAAGGATTGCAGAACTTGCAATAAATAATGCGCAGCGACGTATACACGCTAGTAAAAAAGTAGCCCGCAAAAAAATCACCTCGGGCCCGGCCCTTCCAGGAAAACTGGCTGACTGCTCGGGGCAGGATGCAGAACGCTCGGAACTCTTTCTGGTGGAGGGTGATTCCGCGGGTGGATCTGCCAAGCAGGCGCGTGATCGGGAGTTTCAGGCAGTTATGCCGTTGCGTGGAAAAATCCTGAATACCTGGGAGGTTGATTCCACCCAAATACTTGCTTCACAGGAAGTGCATGATATCGCGGTGGCTATTGGTGTAGATCCTGCATCAGAAGACCTGTCCGGATTGCGATACAACAAGGTATGCATTCTGGCGGATGCAGATTCGGATGGCGCCCACATCGCAACCTTATTGTGTGCTTTATTTTTGCAACATTTTGAAGCGCTTGTGCGTGCTGGACACGTCTATATTGCAATGCCGCCTCTGTATCGGGTAGATGTAGGCAAGGAAGTATTTTATGCGCTGGATGAATCGGAAAAAGAAGGTGTGCTGGATCGTATAACCGCGGAAAAAAAGAAGGGTAAGGTGCTGGTACAACGGTTCAAGGGTCTGGGAGAAATGAATCCCCTGCAGTTGCGCGAAACTACGATGGATCCCGATACGCGCAGGCTGGTGCAACTCAACATGGGTGTGGGTAACCGGACCCGGACGGTGATGGATATGATGCTGGCAAAAAAACGCGCTGGCGACCGCAAGAAGTGGCTGGAAGCCAGGGGCAATGAAGCCGAACTGGTCTGACACCCACCTGAACTATTTTAAGGAACAACCTGAAAGATATGCAAAATACTGATATCGAAACGCTGAGCATGGGCGAATATACCGAGAAAGCGTACCTGGATTATGCCATGTATGTAATTAACGACCGGGCATTGCCGCATGTTGGAGATGGATTAAAACCGGTGCAGAGGCGCATTATTTTTGCCATGTCCGAATTGGGACTTACCGCGCAATCCAAACACGTTAAATCTGCCAGAACCGTCGGGGATGTGTTGGGTAAGTATCACCCGCATGGTGATAGTGCCTGTTATGAAGCCATGGTATTAATGGCACAGCCCTTTTCCTATCGCTACCCATTCGTTGATGGCCAGGGCAACTGGGGCGCGCCGGATGAACCTAAATCCTTTGCCGCAATGCGTTATACAGAAGCACGTCTTTCCAGATATTCAGAACTATTGCTGAAAGAGCTGGGTCTGGGCACAGTTGATTATAAGGACAATTTTGATGGCACAATGCGCGAGCCGGAGCTTTTACCTGCCAGGGTGCCTACGGTACTTTTAAATGGCGGTAGTGGTATTGCGGTCGGCATGGCCACTGACATACCACCGCACAACCTGAATGAGCTGGTGAGCGCTTGCATCCACCTGCTGGAACAACCCAAAGCCACTATTCCCGATTTGATGACTCACGTGAAAGCGCCCGATTTTCCCAGCGATGCAATGATAATTACTGCGCCACTGGATTTGCAAAATGTCTATGAACAGGGTCGTGGCAGCATCAGGGCCCGCGCAGTGTATAACATGGAGGGTGGGGAAATTATTGTCACTGCCTTGCCGTATCAGGCTTCTCCTTCCAAGGTGCTGGAGCAGATAGCTGCGCAGATTCAGGCCAAGAAATTACCTATGCTCGTAGACCTGCGCGATGAGTCAGACCATGAAAACCCCACACGTCTCGTGTTGGTTCCGCGTTCAAACCGGATTGACGTAGAGCGTCTTATGAGCCATTTGTTCGCCAGTACCGACATGGAAAGAAGTTACCGGGTAAACATGAATGTTATTGGCCTGGATGGCTTGCCCAGGGTTAAAGACCTCAAAGGTATGCTGGTTGAATGGTTGGCCTATCGTCGTAATACCATCACTCGCAGAATTACCTTTCGCGTGGCGCGAATCGCAGAGCGCATTCATATATTGGAAGGCTTGCTGGTTGCCTATCTGAATATCGATGAAGTTATTCGTATCGTACGCGAGGAAGATCATCCGCGGAATGCGCTGATGAAGCAGTTTAGTCTCACTGAAATACAGGCAAACTCGATCCTGGACATCCGCTTGCGACAATTGGCCAGGCTGGAAGAGATGAAGCTCACTGGTGAGCGCGATGAACTGTTGGGCGAAAAGCTTGACCTTGAGAAAATCCTGAATTCCAAAGCACGCATGAAAACCCTGATCAAAAAGGAGTTGCTTGAAGATGCCGAAACATACGGGGATGCGCGCAGAAGTCCTCTGCAGTCTGTGCAGGAAGCGCGGGCATTTAGTGATGAGGATCTAGTTTCCAATGACCCCATCACTGTTGTGTTATCCCAAAAAGGCTGGGTACGCGCTGCAAAAGGTCATGAGGTAGATAGTGTAGAACTCGCTTATCGATCCGGTGATAAAGCCTTGTGCGCTACCCGGGGTCGAATGAATGACACGCTCATTTTTCTGGACACGCATGGTCGCTCATACCTCGTGGCACCACACTCACTTCCTTCGGCGCGAGGGCAGGGAGAACCTCTAACCGGTCGTTTAAAGCCAAAGGAGGGCGCGCGTTTTGTGGGTTTGGCCATGGGTAAAAGTTCAGACAGGATATTGCTGGCATCAGATGCAGGTTATGGTTTTGTCGCTACTCTTGGCGACCTGGTCACAAAAAACAAGGCTGGAAAGGCCAGCCTCAGCGTTCCCAAAGGGGCGGATGCACTTGCTCCGTTTGAGTTCCAGGCAGCCGACAAGCAGTATGTTGCGGCGGTAACCAACCAGGGCCGCTTGCTGGTGTTTTTACTGGAAGAATTGCCGGAGCTCGCCCGGGGCAAAGGCAATAAAATAATCAACATTCCCACGGCCAGCTGGAAAGCCCGTGAAGAAATGGTACTGGCGGTCAGGGTATTGGGCGAGGGCCAGGCCCTTATTGTGTATTCCGGGCAAAGACATTTGCGCATGAAGATGAAAGATCTGGAGCATTATTTGGGGGAACGCGCGCGCAGAGGCAGAAAATTGCCGCGGGGCTTTCAGAAGGTAGATGGCCTGGCTGTAGAGTAAGCGTCAGGTTCAGGCTTTTGCCCAGGCCTGGGCTATGATTGCGTCGGTCTGGCCATCCAGTTCCACCCGCTCCTCGGAAACCAGGTCGGAGATTTCCTGAAACTCGGCAGACTCGGTGGGACTCAGGCTAGCGAGAACCGGATTTTTGCGTGAATTTGATAACAGGTAACGGGTATCCCCCAACTGCTGAATAAATTCGTTGCTGGCTGCCAGATTTCCGGAAGCCGCAACTGCGCTTAGTAATATGACGTAATCCCGATTCTGCTTATCCAGAGTTCCCGGAATCCAGTGCAGGCCATAACGCAGGTCGATAATGTTTTCTGTCTCGATCTTGTTGTCGTGCCATCCTGATTCAACGGCCTGGGTAAGTAACAGCTGTTTGGTCAGAAGGGCGGTTCGCACCGCCAGGTAACACAATGAATCAGCGCCCCCCTCGGTATTGCTATCCTCATCCAATGCTGTGGACTGCGTCGAGAATAGCAGCAGCAGACTGCCGTCATCCAGCTCCTCTATTCGAGCGGAACTAATATTGGCGGCGCGTTTGATCCAGCCCAGCATTTGTTGATATTCGTCCTGGGGATAGTGATTGGCCATGGTGCGTTTAAACAGGTTCAGTGATACAACACAGGTGGCGCTGTCGGCATCCCTGTTATTCAACAGGATGTGATTTAAGTCAGTATCCGTGTTCGGCTGTATGGGTTCGTGCATTATTGTTACAAGGCCCGAACCGATAATAGCGCCGAGCAGGGTTACCAATAGCGAAATGCTCATTGGTGCCCAGAGTATGCTGGTGAAGGCAAAAGTAAACGCATCTCGCTCCAGCTCTACCTGTACGTAGCCAGCAACATTGTCCTGCATTTCTATCGGGTGGCGATATTGGTAGTCAGTGTTGCGATTGTTTATGAGTCCGGTTCGAGTCATCTCCTGATTGTCGATTGAAAATATCCCTATACCCCGTATTTCAGGCAATGCGGTTAACCGGGATGCCAGAACAGCAAGACCGACACGATCGTTTAACATAAGTGGTTCGATGCTCAGGGCGGCTGTTTGCGCGGCGATGGTTTTTCCAAAACGATCCATTCGCTCCAGTTCCAGAGATCCGGCTGCCTGATACCATGCGCCCAGTAAACAGCCAGTGGTAACGGTGAACACAAGCAATCCATATCCCAGATATGCGGATAGCCTGGATGTGTCTCCGGTGATAAACCGTCTCATGTTTATGTTCATGTTCTAGACAAGTTCAGAATGTTCGCCGGCCTGCCACTGTTTGAGAAGGGCGAATTTCTGGATTTTTCCGGAACCCGTTAATGGAAACTCCTCCACACGAAACCAGTGCCTGGGTGTTTTCTGAGGTGACAAGTGCTCCCTTAAATAGGTAAAGAGTTCCTCTCGCGATATGTTTTTTCCAGGTGCCGGCCGTATAAAAGCTGCAACAACCTCCCCCAGTCGCTCATCGGGTAAACCCAGTACTGCCACCTCTCCTACACTTGAGTGTTCAAATAGCAGGTCTTCGATTTCTCTGGGGTAAATATTTTCTCCACCGCGAATGATCATATCCTTAAGACGGCCTTCCACCTTGCAGTAACCCCGTTCATCCATGGAACAAAGATCACCGGTATGTAGCCATCCATCCTTGTCTATTGTGGCAGCAGTAGCTTCTTCCATATTGTAATAACCCTGCATGATGAGGTATCCGCGTGCGCAATATTCCCCCATGGTATCCAGCGGCAGAATATTACCCTTCTCCGGGTCTATTATCTTAAGCTCCACATTTGGCATGGGCCCACCAATGGTGTTTGCCTTGTCCTCGGTAGTATCGTCCGGTCTGGTCATGGAAGAAACCGGGGAGCTTTCCGTTTGTCCGAATACGATAGTAAATTTTACCCCGAGTTGTTCTTCGAATCGATTAACCAGATCTGCGGGTACGGTAGAGCCGCCCGAGCAAATTCGCGTGAGGGAAGATAGATTACGCTCCTGAAAATCGGGGTGCTCAAGCAGGGCAATTAACATGGTGGGAACACCCACCATAGAGCTGGCACCATAAGTTTCTATTAGCTCCAGCACGCTGCCTGGATCAAATACCTCTACCAGGATTTGTGTCGTTCTCAGCGCTACCGCCCCCAGCACACAAAGAACACAACCCCCCGTATGGAATAAGGGCATCGTGGTTATCCACACCGAACCTTCCTTTACACCCATCCGTTCCTGGGTATTGGCGCCATTGTTCACCAAGCCCCTGTGGTGTAACAAAGCGCCCTTTGGAAAACCTGTGATTCCGGAGGTGTATTGAATCATGACGGCATCATCAGGCTTTACTTTCGGAAGAACGGTTTTGCGCTCATCCGCCAGAGAGACAAATTTGTCCCACTCATCAAGCCGAATTACTTCGCGTAATGCTTCGCACTTGCCAGACACCTGCTGTACTGAGGCGAGCATGCGATTTCCGCGGGACTCAGGCAGGACAAATATACCCGCACATTGAGATTGCTTTAGTACGTAGGCGATTTCTTCGGGTTGGTACGAGGGGTTTACCGTAACCAGTACCATACCGGAGAGTGCGCAGCCGAACTGAAGCAGAACCCATTCCGGTATATTCGGCGCCATAACGGCGATGTGTTCACCCGGACTGAACTTTTCCAATAGGGCATGGGCGACCAGACTGGCGTCCCTGTGCAGTTCTGCATAAGTCCACTGTCGCCTGTTTTCGAACGCTTTTGCACCCTCTATTAGTGCAAGGCGCTCAGGGTGTTCTTTCGCTGCGCTGGCAAGCAGACCACCCACTGTAATTTCCCGGACAAGGGGCACTTTTGGGCCAACCACATATGATTCGTTTTGCAAGTGCAGGCTCCTGTTAGCTCTCCGATTGTAAGGCGCCACATTAACACGCAGGGAGAATTGATGAAGCCATCTTTAACGAAAAGGGTTTGAAGAAGAATGTTTGACGAAATAGGCGGCAGACAGTACTTTTGTGACCCGCACATCTGGCAGTCTGATATCCATGCGTTTCGGCGAGATATTACTTATCAATTTAACCGGTCGTAATCGCAGGGGTGTTATGACTATGCTGACCTCCACACTTGCACAGCACAAGGTGCGGGTGTTGGATATTGGCCAGTCTGTTATTCACGACGCGCTTAATGTCGGCGTGCTTGCGCAGTTCGAAAACCTGGCAAGTATAGAGGCGATGCAACATTCCCTGTCGAGCCAGCTGAGTACTTTTGATGCCAGCGTGCGATATACACAGGTGGATCATTCTGATTATTCTCACTGGGTGGATAAGCAGGGTCAACTCCGCCACATTGTAACACTGTTGGGAAGGTCGGTGGCCGCAGACCAACTATCCGCAATCACAAGTGTTATCGAATCATCCGGCCTGGTTATAGACGGGGTCAGGCGCTTGTCGGGTCGTATCTCTCTGGATGCCGGTACGAACCTTAACAATAGAGTGAGTATTGAATTGTCTGTGAGAGGCCAGCTGCCAGACCAGTTAACTGTGAAAGATAAACTCTTGCGCATCGCTGGTGCAATGGACATAGATTGCAGCATACAGCGTGATTCCGTTTATCGTAGAAACAGGCGTTTGGTAGCCTTCGACATGGACTCGACCCTGATTCGCCAGGAGGTGATAGATGAGCTGGCAAAAATAGCAGGACTCGGTGATGCGGTGGTTGCGATCACCAACAAAGCGATGCGCGGTGAGCTGGATTTCAAAGAAAGCTTTCGTCAACGGGTTGCCCTGTTAAAAGGTTTACCGGAGCAGGCACTGGAGGAGGTGGCGCGCGCGGTGGTGCTGACCGATGGAGCAAAAAAACTGATTAGCACTTTGAAAACCCTGGGTTATAAGACCGCAATACTCTCCGGGGGCTTTCAATATGTAGCGCAGCATCTTAAAACAGAACTGGGGATTGACTATATTCACGCAAACACGGTGGAGATTGTGGATGGCAAACTTACCGGGGAAGTACTTAACGACATTGTGGACGCACAACGCAAAGCGGATCTGCTTGAGGAAATCTGTAAGCGCGAAGGCATTGATCTTCAGCAGGCGGTAGCCATTGGGGATGGCGCCAATGACCTGCCAATGTTAAGTGTAGCCGGCCTGGGGGTAGCTTTTCATGCCAAACCGGTGGTTCGTGACAAGGCAGATCACGCGATAAATATTCTGGGGCTGGATTGTGTTCTGTACCTGATGGGCTTTAGTGATAAAGATGTTGAGGCACTTACAGGTGTGGGGCGAAGTTGGGAATAACGGCAGCGTTCTTGTTGGTTGCTTTTAGTCCTGGGTACTAAAATCGTAGGACATTTCTGATTCTGGCGCTTGCAGATAATGCCCCTGAATATAATTTGCTCCTGCCTGCCACAGGGTGGCCAGAACCGTTGCACTTTCCACCATGGGTACGATGCTGAGTTTGCCACAGGCTTGCAACTCCTGAATGGTGGCAGTGAATATTTCCTGATCTGGTGCGTTAACCAGTGAACCATCCAGTTTGACAAAATCTACGTCAAGATTTTTGAGTAACTCAAAGGGTTTATCAGCCAATCCAAAACGGCCTAAGGAAGTTCTGCAATGCACAGACTTTAGTGCGCGTATAAATTCTGCAGTTTCTTCGGGGTAGGCCACAGCGTCAGCTTCGGTAACCTGAAAAATCACTGCATCAGATGGCAGGTTTGCAGCCTTAATGGCCACGGCAATCCACTCCAGAAAATCAGGATCAAGCACACTGTTGAAAGTGAGGTTAATAGTGAGCCGGGTAGCATGTCCTTTTGAGCGATGTTCGGTGAGTACTTTTATGGCTTGCAGTATTACCCATCGGTCGATCTTTCCGGCGCTGCCATTTTCCTTTGCGGCTTCAAGAAATTCGCCGGGTGCCATTTGACCTTGTGTATCTCCCTGCATGCGCATGAAAACTTCGTAATGTTCGTCTTCATCGCCTCTCAGACTAATGATTGGCTGGAACAGCAGGGAAAAACTCTTGTTGGCAATGGCAGTATCGATAGCTTGAATAAGCCGGCCCTGTTCTTTCATTTGCCGTCTTTGTCGGGACAATTGCGAATTTCCCTCATCTTCCCCATTGTCCCAGACGATTTCGTTCGTGCCCGATTTGGCCTTTAATTCGCTTAGGGTGTAAAAAGCAGTTTCTATAGGTGGCAGTGCTTCGTGGCCGTCTATCTCTACGGCGCCTATACTTGCTGTGCACTCTATGGTTTCGGTTCCCACGATGAGCGTCAGATCTTCTATGCGTTTTTTAAGCGCCTTTGCGTGATTTTCGTGTTCAACCATCGTGCCGCTTTCCATAAACACTGCAAATCTGTGGGCGCCGAGCCTGAATATTTCTCCTGCTTCACATAAGGCCTTGTACGTCTGGTCACCGATAGATTGTGAACATACCAAACCGTGCTTGTTCTGAAGCCCTGCAAACGCATCGAGTTCGATAATCATCAAAGCGCCACTGGATTTGTTTTCAGTGGCAAGTATCAGTGCCTGTAATCCTGGATTGCCTTCCAGGTTTGTAGCCGGTTGAATTTTGGTTTGCGGATCTTCAGGCACGCGCTCGTCCAGCACTTGCAATGATGTGCTTGCCGGGCTGGTCGCCTGATTGGTTTTGAATATTACCTGAGTGCAGGATTCTCCCTCATACTCTGCACTGGAGAGGGTCATTGCACCCTGTATCTTTACGCCGTTTTGATCTTTGCCGGTAAAGTCGAATTCTCCGGAACTATCGGATCCACGAAAAGACTTGAGTTGTTTTTTTAATCCGCCCAGTGATTCTGTATCTGCCAGATCCAGCAGGGGTACGCCTTCCAGATCTTTGAGCGTGCTAAATCCGAATAATTTCAGATATACACCATTGGCGTGTATGTGCATGCCTTCGTGCACATAGGCAATGGCTGCGTTTGAGCTGGCCAGTAATAGCTCACAGCGTTTTTCGGCTTCATCCAGCGCCAGTCTGGTTGAATACAAATGTTGTCGGTCGGTAATGTGCTGCAGCTCACGTTGCACAACATGCAAGAGATGGGTTTTGTCTTTTGACCGAATGACATCCGTGGCACCCAAATCCATATTGTGATTGCTATTGTCGGTTTCTTCCGACATTACAATGATGGGTAGCTCGGGATGTTTCTTGCGTAATTCAGGCAGTACCGTTTCCATTTCCACCGAGGACGCGTTGAAAAACAGCAGGTCGCAACTTTCCTTTGCCAGGTTTTCTTCTATGGAGCGAACATCAGGGCATAAATCAAAGCGCGTAGCCAGGCCCGCATCCCTTAAGATGGAGTCGATCTCGTGTGCTCGATTTTCCGAGGATTCCGCAATAATTAGTCTAATCGATGATGGAACTGCCATGGGTACAACTAATCCTGGTTGAATATATGTGTGTCCGTACGGGAGACACAAGAAATCAGGCTCTAGTCGTCTCCAATGGAGTCAATGTTCATACTTATCTCGGCATTTTCCAAGTAACCATCCAGCATTCTGAATGTGAACTGGCTAAAACTTTCGGTAATACGTATCCGACGCATCAATTGTGCGGTGGTTTGTATTCCTTGTCTTTGGATGTGAATTTTCTGGGATTCCTGAAAAGGCATCAGCGGCGTAATTAGCATCGCTGGTTGGCCAATCACGTCCAGAGCAGGTAATAACAGGGCTCTGGAGTAGTCGGTAGGCCCCCCCTTCTTTTTTACTACCCGAATTGCCATAGGCACAGCGCGTGGCGAAAGCAGTTCTACCCCAATGTAGGCAGTATAATCAACAAGTCTGATCCAGCGCGCCACGGCAAGGCACCAGCGATCATCAAGGTTATCGCGGATTGCCAGCAATTCACCCGTTTGCAGGTTTGGGGGAAGGCCGTCGGGGCGGCACAACTGGTAACCGTTGGGGCTTGAATCAATAATTTGCGTATCAAAACAGGGGTATTTTTCCGTATCGTGGCGCCTGCGGTCTTTTCCCCCGGTGTTTTTGGCCAACAGCACGCGATCCGGGTCCATTATGTTGGGATTCTGGGGAATAAGCGCATTCCCTCCCCAGACATCTACAACAGCTGCAGAGTCACCTGACCCGGGATAGTTTTCTGCAAAGGGATTAATTTCGCGTCGCAGTAGTGCTTCTGTTGAGCCAAGTTGTTCCCCGAACTCGACACCACCGGTGATGTAATAATGTATGACACGCAGACCCACACAAATCTTTACTTCACCTTCTGCCGGCGAACGCTTGAAGGCACGTTTCTTCATAATGCCCCATGCGCGGATTACATGGCCTATTAATTCTGCCTGTAGAAAGTCTGGCACCTCTATCCTGGTGTCCAGTTCATTTAGATAGGCTTCAAGCTCAAACACCAGAATATCGGTTTTCAGGTCGAACATGGCTGGTTTTACGGTGCCGATCAGGTTTTTATATCTGGGTGGAAAATTACTGTCCGGGTCCACCAGAAACAGTGAATCTTCTACCGGTGCTCCCAGGGCAACGTAGGAAGTCCATACCTCCAGACCATGAAATAATGCGGTCAGGTGGCGAGATCGCAGCTGGTTTGGCCGGGCCGATGCCAGCAGCAATACCCGCACGTAGCTTGCAGTGATGGAAGTAAGTCTTACGGAATGATTTTCATCATCGGTATATTCTTCGCCCGCCAAATCTTTTTGTAGCGCCAACTTATACAGCAGGTGCAATTCACTCCAGATTTGCGGTAGTGCCTCTGTGTAAAACTGACAGGCGCGCAGCACGGTGCGCGAGAGGTCAGAAATTACTCTGTGGATAGATAAACCCAGTAATTTAACAAGGTTTTCTTCAACAATATCTGAAGATCTGAGGATGTCCCTTATAACGATTTTGTAGGTTGCGGCAAGCGCTTCCTGCAGATTCTGCGCCGTATAGGCGGGCTCCATTTCAAGATGCTCATTTCCTTTAGGGCTGGTGTCAAAGCGCGTGCAGACATAGGAAATGGGTGGCCTTAACAATTCCAGAAATTCAATACGACGTACGGGATCGGCGCGTAAGCGCGCCAGCTCCGAGATTGCGGTAGACAGGTAATCTGCCGCCTCGTTAATATTTGCCATCGGCAGGCCGGATATCCAGTCTGCCAGCGCAGCGGCTGTATTGTCACAGAAGCTGAATTTATCCAGCTCTGCTTCTGGCAGATTCTCTAGTGGTCTGGGTAATTGCATCATTCCTGTTTGTGCCTGTAAGCTCTTATCGGCGAAGACGGCGCCCAAATACTCAAATTGGGTAGCAAGTATAGTTGAAGCTGGTATCCAAGGTCGATGCAGGTATCATCAGCTTTTAGCAAATAATCACTGGACCTTTATGACACGTTACTCAACAAACCAGTTTAAGGCAGGGCTTAAGTTAATGCTGGATGGTGACCCCTGCAACATTCTGGAAAACGAATTCGTCAAACCTGGCAAGGGCCAGGCCTTTAACAGGGTGAAGCTGCGCAATCTCAAAAATGGCCGCGTGTTGGAGCGAACTTTTAAATCCGGTGAAAGTCTGGATGGCGCGGATGTGATTGAGTCCGAAATGGAATACCTGTATTGCGACGGTGAATTCTGGCACTTCATGAAAACCGATGGCAGTTATGAACAAATAGCCGCATCGGAAACTGCTGTGGCAGATGTGCTGGACTGGTTGAAAGAGCAGGACGTATTTACTGTTGTGCTGTGGGATGGTGTGCCTATTTCAGTGTCGGCGCCCAACTTTGTAAACCTGGAAGTTGTTCTCTCGGATCCCGGGCTTAAGGGTGATACAGCCCAGGGAGCGACCAAGCCTGCAACCCTGTCAACAGGTGCGATAATCAAGGTGCCGCTTTTTGTAGTAGAGGGCGATATTCTGCGTATTGATACGCGCACCAAAGAATATGTTAGCCGTGCGAAATTGTAGGGATTCAGGCTGAGAAAGCGTGGACGAGATTAGTAACTGGCAACCTGGTTGTTCGATCTCGGCGTTGCAGTTCAGGGCCGGCCTGTTGCGCAATACCCGTAGCTTTTTCGAGTCCCGTTCGGTGCTTGAAGTAACCACACCGGTGCTGTCACGAAACACGGTCAGTGACCCCAATATAGAATCATTTAGTACTGACGCCAACGGCGAATCGTTGTATTTGCAGAGCTCTCCCGAGTTTTTCATGAAACGTCTGCTGGCAGCCGGGGCGCCAGGCATTTATCAGATAGGCCCTGCATTTCGCAAGTCTGAGGTTGGCCGCCTGCATAACCATGAATTTACCATGCTGGAGTGGTATCGCCCCGATTTTGATTTGAAGGCGCTGATGCAGGAAGTTGCTGATCTTACCGATATCTTGCTTGGGCCGGGCGAGTACTGTTACCGGAGTATTCAACAAATATTTGAAGCGCATTTTGATGTTAACCCACACACCGCATCGCGCTCGGATTTGTTGGATGCGTATCGGGACCGCTGTAAGGATGAAGCGCATTCAACGAACCTGGATGCTGCAGGCTTGTTTGATTTGATGTTCGCCATGGTCCAGTCAGAGTTGGCAGACAGGGTGTTCGTTATCGATTTTCCGATACAACATGCTGCTCTGGCAAAGGTAGAGACGAATGATGCCGGAATAGAAGTTGCACGTCGCTTTGAGTTGATTGTAAATAACATAGAGATTGCTAACGGTTATCTTGAGTTACTCGATGCGCGGGAATGCAAGCGCCGGATGCAACAGGAAATTGATCAGCGTGTTACCAGGAACATGCACGTTCCGAAACCGGACAACAGACTAATTGCAGCAATGCAACACGGACTACCAGATTGCTCCGGGGTAGCCATGGGGCTGGATAGAATAGCCATGCTTGCCATGAAGGCGGACTCGTTGGCCGAGGTATTACCTTTTACTTTTGAAAATTGTTAGGCTTCGATACTGGCAAGCGCCTGTCCCAGGCGAGTAGGCATGCCAATTGCAAGATTCCTGTCCAGGGTAACGCCTTCAGGTGGAAAACAGACGATAACGGTAGAGCCCATTAGAAAACGACCCAATTCTTCCCCGCGAAGCAGGTGGATATCGCTTTCTGGCGAGAGTGTTTTCTGCTCCACAAAAGGCGAGGGAGAGCTGTCAAAAACGGTTTCGATACTGGCAACAATGAGCGCGCCCACCAGTATCACCAGGGCCGGTCCGAAGCCTGTTTCGAACAGGCAAACCAGGCGTTCGTTGCGACAAAAAAGATTTGGCAGCGCAGTTTCAGTGAGTGCATTTACAGAAAAGAGCTCGCCCGGTATTTCAATCCAGCGTAACAGTTTTCCGTCAAAGGGCATGTGAACACGATGGTAATCTGAAGGTGCCAGATAGATGGTAGCAAATTGCCCCTTGTTAAATTCCGCTGCTATGGGGTCTGCTCCCAACAGGGCATCCAGCGTATAGGTATTGCCCTTGGCCTGCAGGAGCATACCGTGCTCAATGTTGCCAAACTGGCTTATGGCACCGTCCACCGGGCTTATTACCCAGGAGGAATCTTCCGGTACAGGCCTTGCTGCAGTATGAAGGGCGCGGGTAAAAAAGTCGTTAAAGGAAAGGTAATCGTCCATTTCCTGGCGCTCGGCATCCAGTAAATCGATATTAAATACAAAGCTGGCCGCACGGATTAGCGGACGTGCTATCCACGTTCGCTCAGAGGCAGTTAGACGACCCACCAGCCGTGAGATACCGTGCTGGGGCAACAGTTTTTGCAGGCCAACAAAGAGTGTAGCCCAGTAAGATGTTGATGCTTGGTTGCCAGTGTTCATGAAGCAGGTTTCTGCCAGTTAGCCGGAAGGTGCGGCTATTATGATACATCGCTGCGACTGTTGTGGAAGCGCTTTATGCAAGCGATACTGTTTAAAAAGGACGGGGTCACCCTGATGACAAATAATTCGGACAAGCTGGTGTGGATGGACCTGGAAATGACGGGCCTGGATCCGGACCGGCATGTAATAATTGAAATGGCGACACTGGTGACTGACGGCAATCTGAATGTTGTTGCCGAGGGACCACAGTTGGCAATCCGCCAGACGGAACACCTGCTGAATGACATGGATGAGTGGAATGTTACGCACCATACCGATTCCGGATTACTTGCGCGGGTTAGGGGTGAGACTGCTGTTACACAAACAGAGGCTGAAGCCTTAACGCTCGCTTTTTTGGAACAGCACGTCGAAGTGAATACAGCACCCTTGTGCGGGAATAGTATCTGGCAGGATCGAAGGTTTCTTGCACGGCATATGCCGAATCTTGAGGCCTATATGCATTATCGCATCATAGATGTAAGTACCGTGAAGGAGCTGGCAAGAAGATGGCGGCCGGATATCCTGTCAAAGGTGATTAAAACAGGACAACATCTCGCGCTTGCGGATATCAGGGAATCGATTGCCGAGTTGCAGGTTTATCAGGCACATTTTTTTCGCTTAACTGACTAATAGCCCACCGGATATGTTCGCTAAGTATGCCGGTATCGTCACCTTCTTCAGTTTCTGCCTCCAGAACGCGAAGGCGGGTTTGAAGTGCTGTAACTGCTGCGCTGGAGTAGGGTGCGTTACCCAGGCCCACGGCGATATTGCGCTGCCATTGCCAGAATTTAATCCGCCGGATTGCGCTGCCCTCGGTATTCTTTAGAAAACTTTCCTCATCCCACAAAAACAGGGCAAGCAGGTCTTCATTGTCCAGCTTGTGGCGCGGGTGGAAGTCGGTTTCCCGGGTGTGTTGAGCGTAACGATTCCACGGGCAAACTATCTGGCAGTCGTCACAGCCAAAAATTCGATTACCCATTTTTTTGCGAAGTTGCACGGGGATACCCCCCGGATTTTCAATAGTCAGATACGAAATGCATTTTCTTGCGTCCAGCTGGTTGGGTCCCACCAGCGCATTGGTCGGACAAATTTTCATACAGGCTTTGCAGGCACCACAATGATTAACAACAAGCTCTTTTGTACCGGACTTTGAATTGGTTTTTGAATTGGAGAGCGGCAGCGGCAGGTTGGTGAAGATTTCACCTAAAAAAAACCACGATCCGGATTCACGGGTGAGAAGCAGGGTATTTTTTCCTATCCATCCCAGCCCGGCTTTTTCGGCAAGCGCTTTTTCCAATACTGGCGCACTGTCGGCGAATGCACGGTAATTGGCTTCCTGTCCATGCTCGGGGGGTATTTCTGCATTGATTTTTTCTGCCAGCCTGGCAAGGCGTTTGCGCATGAGTTTGTGATAGTCCCGGCCCAGGGCATAACGTGCTACATAAGCCTTGTCGGATTGCCGCAATATTTCCATGGGCCTGGCAGAATCTGGCAGGTAATCCATACGCGCGCTAATCACCCGACAGGTATCCGGGTGTAGCTGTTCCGGGTGCAGGCGCTTTTCATGATTTTGCGTCATGTAGTACATTTGTCCGTGGTGTTCTTTTTGCAGCCAGTTTTCGAGATAGGCGGAGTAGTCTTCCAGGTTGCCATCGGTAATGGCAATGTCCTGAAAGCCAAGCTCTGCGGCCCACGATTTTATCTGGCGTACGAGATCATCAAGGTTCATCATTCGGGGCCTGTACATTATCGCCAGTAAACTTATGCATGCTGACTCTTTTCTGTATACCGGGCAACAGTCCCGGGACATCGATGCCCTTGCTATAAACAGTCTCGAAATCCCCGGTATTCAACTGATGAAGAATGCGGGACGGGCAGCTTTCGCACTATTGCGTCACCATTATAGCGAAGCCAGGGAGATTGGCATTGTCTGTGGCAATGGTAACAATGCCGGTGACGGTTACATAGTTGCGGGATTAGCGCTTCAGCAGGGTTTTAAGGTGTACCTGCTTCAGGTTGGCGATGCACAGGCGCTAAAGGGGGATGCCGCACTAGCCAGGGACTGGGCGCTGGTCGCCGGGCTGGACATTCACACTTTTGGAGATGGTGATAATGACTGCCTGACTGCAATGCAGGGTTGTGACGTTCTTGTTGATGCCCTGCTTGGTACCGGGATTCGGGGCCAGGTTCGCCCCGAATTTCAATCCTGTATTGATGTGGCCAATGCAATGCACGTACCTGTAATTTCTATTGATCTTCCTTCTGGCCTGGACCCTGACACCGGTACCACCCGTGGCAGCGTAATACGGGCGAATCACAGCATTTCCTTCATAGTACGCAAACGCGGGCTGTATACAGCGGAGGGTCCTTCGTGTGCCGGGGAAGTGCATTTTGATGCGTTAAATGTGCCTTCCGAAGCGCTTGCAAACCAGAGCGTTTTAACGGGTGTAGCCGCACTCTGTTGGGAAAATCTGGCGGATGATGTCCCAAAAAGGGCTGCCAGGGCAAACACGAGCAAAAATGCCTACGGCCACGTGCTGGTAGTGGGCGGGGATGAGGGCATGGGCGGTGCCGTGTGCCTGGCGGGTCAGGCTGCCCTGCGTTGTGGGGCTGGACTGGTTAGTGTTGTTACCCGCGCTAATCATGTTGGTGGAATACTGGCACGCCAACCCGAGCTGATGGTGCTTGGTGTGGAGCAGGTAGAACACGGTGATAAGTTAAGTGCGCTTATAGAGCGCGCCTCCGCTATCGTAATAGGTCCGGGTTTGGGAACCGGGACATGGGGGCAGGCTTTACTGGAATCAGTTTTGGACCACAACAAGCCGATGGTGCTGGATGCTGATGCCTTGAATATCCTGGCCATGAATCCGGTGTTGGCGGAAAAATTCAGGTCAGTGTCTACCAGGCTCATCACTCCTCATCCCGGAGAGGCTGCACGATTGTTAAGTAGCGCGCCTTCCGATATTCAGCAGGACAGGTTTGCTGCAATAGTCACTTTGAGTAGTTTGTACGCCTGCGATGTCATATTAAAAGGCGCAGGTAGCCTGGTATGCACCTCAGGCCTGGATACCGGGCTGTGTATGCACGGGAACGCGGGTATGGCGACAGCAGGTATGGGAGATATATTAAGCGGGGTGGCCGGTGCGTTTCTTGGTATGGGCATGCCTGTATCAGGCGCTGCTCGTGCCGCTATGTGTGGGCACAGCGCAGCTGCAGACCTGGCGGTAACAAGAGGAGGAATAAGCGGTTTGGTGGCGAGCGATGTGTTGCCCTGTTTACGTGAGTTAGTAAACGCATGAGTGATGCGCAATCCCGTTATTTACCGGATGAAGCGGCGACACTTGCCTTTGGTGAAGAGTTGGCAGGCACACTGCGGGGCGATGAACTGATTTTTCTGGTGGGTGACATTGGTATGGGTAAAACCACATTGGCCAGGGGTTTGATTGGTGCGCTAGGGTGCACCGGACGGGTGAAAAGTCCAACTTATACATTGGTAGAACCCTATGTCATGAAACCATTCAATCTGTATCATTTTGATTTTTATCGAATAGAAAACCCGGATGAGCTGGATTTTATCGGCCTGGATGAAATGCTGGAAGAAAGTGCGATAAAGTTGATTGAGTGGCCAGAGCGCGCTTCTGGTAAACTGCCTCCGGCAGATATCGTTATCAACATTACAGAGAGTCAGGCGGGTAGAACTGTTGAATACTCCAGCTCTAGATAAGAGTCAAACTGGAAGCATGAAACATCGCGTTTCGATTGGGGTCTGCGGCCTGGCGTTGCTGCATCTACTAGCTGTGTTTGTGTCCCCTGAGCAAATTAATGCGGCTGAGGTCCAGGGTGTTCGAATTCACCAGGCGCCAGATTATGTGCGTGTAGTGCTGGATACATCCCAAACGGTAAGGTACAAGGTATTTACCCTGGAAAACCCTCACCGAGTGGTAGTGGATATTATGCAAACACAGGGTGCATCCCAGTTTCGTGCCAGCAAGGTAGACACGGCAAACAGCGTCGTCAAAGGGGTGCGCACGGCGCACCGGCCCAATAACGTATACAGGGTTGTACTGGATGTAGAGCTAAAGTTGGAACCCCGCACCACCTTGTTAAACCCGGTTGCTCCGTATGGACACCGTCTGGTGATAGACCTGTTTGGTGACTTCCCAAAACAACAGCGGCCCGAATCTCGCATTGCCAAACCTGCAGACGGACTTCGTCCCATATTAATCGCCATTGATAGCGGGCATGGGGGTGAGGACCCTGGAGCAATTGGCGTGGGCCGTATCCAGGAAAAACACGTAGTAGCGAGAATTGCCGGTGAGCTTAAAAAGTTACTGGATGCAGAACCCGGGTTTGAAGCGATGCTGGTGCGCGATGGAGATTATTATGTGGCACTGGAAAAACGTCCCCGAATAGCACGGGAGCAACGTGCGGACCTGTTTGTATCAATTCATGCAGATGCCTTTCACAATGCCAAGGTGCGCGGTGCATCTGTTTATACCCTATCGGAAAAAGGGGCTTCCAGTGAAACGGCATTGTGGCTTGCCGAGCGGGCCAATCATTCTGATTTAATTGGCGGTGTCGGGGGTGTGCTTAACCTGGATGACAAGGGGGATCTACTCACTTCTGTACTGCTGCGAATGTCCATGGATTACAACCGTTCAGCCAGTATTCTCGCCGGTGAGTCTGTGTTGAATGCGCTGGGCCAGGTCACGCGGCTGCATAAAAAGCGTGTGGAACAGGCGGGATTTGTGGTGCTTAAATCACCCGACATACCCTCTATCCTGGTAGAAACCGGCTACATATCAAATCCCTATGACGCCAGAAACCTGGCGAGTCCGATGTATCAGAAAAAACTGGCACATGCGATCTTTGAAGGGCTTAAAGTGCCGCTGGTAGATAATCCGCCGCCGGGTACCTGGCTGGCTTCACAGCCGAAACAGACGACCAGCAGTTATATCATTGTAAGGGGGGACACCCTGTCCGATATAGCCGCACGGCATAAGGTAAGCATGCGCAGTATTCGCCAGGTGAATAAACTTTCAAATGACAAAATTTTGGTTGGTCAGGTAATCCTGATACCTGCGGGTTAGTCCATGAACCAACGCATTCACACACTTTCCAGTTTTGTAGCTGACCAGATTGCCGCTGGAGAAGTAGTTGAACGACCGGCATCCATCATTAAGGAGTTGCTTGAAAATGCGGTGGATGCCCAGGCAAAATTCATCTCCGTTACCCTGGAACAAGGGGGCATCAAGCGCATACTGGTTCAGGACGATGGCACCGGAATTCATAAGGAGGATCTCGGGCTGGCACTGAGCCGGCACGCAACCAGCAAAATTGAGGATGCCGAAGATCTTGACAGGATTGTAACACTGGGATTTCGTGGCGAGGCTTTGGCAAGTATTGCGTCTGTTTCCCGACTAAGCCTTACTTCGGCATATCGCGATGAATCCCATGCCTGGAAAATCAGAGTCCGTGAGGGCCAGGTTCAGGATGCAGAGCCCGCCTCGCATAACCGCGGCACAAGTGTAGAAGTGTTAGATGTTTTTTTTAACACCCCGGTCAGGCGCAAATTCCTGAAAACAGAGCGTACCGAGTTGAACCACGTTGAAGACGTTTTCGACAGGCTGAGCCTGGCGCATATGGATATTGGTTTTGAGCTTCGTCATGCCAACAAAGTAATTAAGCGGCTTGATGCAGGCGATAGTGAACAGGCAGCCCAGCGGCGCCTTTCGATAATTTTAGGCAGTAAGTTTGTTGGCAACTCCGTGTATCTGGATGAAACGAGGGGTAATATTCGATTGCACGGCTGGGTAGGCTTGCCCACTTTTTCGAGAAGTCATGCGGACAAGCAGTTCTTCTATGTGAACGGACGCCCGGTGCGGGATAAACTGGTTGCACATGCAATAAGGCAGGCCTACCGGGATGTCCTGTTTCATGGTCGCCAACCGGTCTTTGTGTTGTACCTGGAGTTGGATGCAAGTTCGGTGGACGTAAATGTACACCCGACCAAGCACGAAGTGCGATTTCGCGAAGCGCGCGCGGTGCACGACTTTATCTTTGGCATTCTAAACAAGGTGTTGCGTGAGGTGCGCCCTGATACGCATCTTTCCCCGGGCCTTGCTGAGGCCCAGGACATGCTTTTAGGCAACATCAGCGCACAGGATAATCTGGTTTTGTCTGAAGCTGGCAGAATGGAATACCGTGGGGGTTTTGGCCAGAGCGCTGCGGCTGGAAGCGCTGCGGCTGGAAATGCCGCGACCGGCATCTTTACCCAACAGGGCCCACGTCATGATAAGGACGGGACAATTCCTCCCATGGGTTATGCTATTGCCCAGTTGCATGGCATTTATATCCTTGCGCAGAATGAAGCAGGGCTGGTGATAGTGGATATGCACGCAGCCCATGAACGTATTACTTACGAAAAAATGAAAAAGGTACGTTCCGACCAAACGCGGCAACGCTTGCTCGTACCGCTGGAAATGGAAGTCACACCTCAGGAAGCAGACCGGGTAGAGCAGGAACAGGAATTCCTGGAGACTGTTGGATTAAACGTAGACCGCATCACACCTACCGGATTGTTGATCAGGGAAATACCGGCACTGCTGATGAATACAGATGTTGAAAACCTGATAAGGGACGTACTGTCAGATTTAAAATTGTATGGCCAGAGTGGTCTGGTAGCAGAGCACCATGATGAATTGTTATCTACCATGGCATGCCATACCTCGGTAAGGGCTAATCGTTTACTGACTATAGAAGAAATGAATGGCCTGCTGCGAGAGATGGAACACACCGAAAATGCCGGGCAATGTAACCATGGCCGACCCACGTATGTTACCCGTAGCATAAAAGACCTGGATCGCCTGTTTTTGCGGGGCCAGTAACCAGGAAAAGTCTGATATGTTGGTTCCGCCAAACACCGTATTGAGCATAATGGGCGCTACCGCTTCCGGAAAAACCGCATTGGCGATTGAGCTTGCAGATCGCTTGCCCATTGACATCATTAGTGTCGATTCTGCCTTGATTTACCAGGGTATGGATATAGGTACAGCCAAACCGGAGCCGGCTGTACTAGAACAATACCCCCACGCGCTGGTTAATATTCTTGATCCCCTGCAAGCGTACTCTGCCGCCAAGTTCCAGGAAGATGTTGACCAGCTGGTGCAGAAATCCTTCGTTGCGGGCCGTCTGCCTGTTCTTGTGGGAGGTACTGCCCTGTATTTCAAGGCTTTCAGGGATGGACTAGCGGATATGCCCACGGGAAATGCGCAAATACGCAATGAAATTGAACAGCAGGCTGAGCAAAACGGCTGGGCATCCATGTATGCTGAACTACAGGCAGTGGATGCAAGTGCTGCAGGGAAAATCCACCCTAATAATACCCGTCGTGTACAGCGCGCTTTGGAGGTACATCGGGTGAGCGGCAAGGGTATTTCCGAGTTCTGGACGCAACAGGGATCAAGCCAGGTGCTGGGTGAGCGGCTTGGCTGTCGATTGTTGGAATGTTCGATAGAGCCACCAAGAAAGATATTACATACGCGCATAGAGCAACGCTTTGTACAAATGCTTAACGCGGGCTTTCAGGACGAGGTAGAGCGGTTGTTCCAGCGGGGTGACCTGCATATCGGCCTACCTGCCATACGCTGTGTGGGTTATCGGCAAATGTGGGCATACCTGGAGGGTGGGTGCACCGAAAACGAAATGATACTTGCCGCCCAGGCAGCTACCCGTCAGTTGGCCAAGCGGCAGCTCACGTGGCTCAGAAAGTGGCCCTTGCAGCTTCGTATCCACCCGGAAACAGATAGCCCCATAGAGCTGGTCTTGAAAATGATAGGGTCAGACCCCATAGTAACTAGTTCAACGGCTGTATAGAAGGCCAGCAAGGAGGATTACCATGTCGAAAGGGCATACACTACAAGACCCTTACCTGAATACTTTGCGCAAGGAGCGCATTCCAGTGTCCATTTATCTGGTAAACGGTATCAAGCTGCAAGGCCAGGTAGAATCCTTTGACCAATTTGTCATATTGCTGAAAAACTCTGTAAGCCAAATGGTTTACAAACACGCAATCTCAACGGTTGTTCCGGCTCGAAATGTGCGTTTGCCTGGTCTGGAAGAGGCGGAAGGCAATAGCGAGTAGCTGGTACAGGCGTCGAGAGAAAGCCACCAGGAAAAACTGTGTTTATTGACAGACCCGATGCTGGAACCCGAGCGATTCTGGTTGATGTACAATTCACTTCCGGTGAGCAGATATCTCAAGCTGAGCGGATACGAGAGGCTGCAGAACTCGTGGAGTCTGCGGGCATTTGCGTGGATGATACTATCCTTGCATCGCGCCAGGCCCCCTCATCAAAAACTTTCGTCGGTAGTGGCAAGGTAGAGGAAATTGCCTGTTCACTTGAAGATAACGATGCCGATCTGGTTATTTTTAATCATGAATTATCCCCGGGACAGCAACGAAATCTTGAACAGCATTTCAGTTGCCAGGTACTTACGCGTACCGAGTTAATACTGGACATTTTTGCCCAGCGTGCACGCACCCATGAAGGCAAGTTACAGGTGGAACTGGCACAGGTTACCCATGGCCAGTCACGCCTGGTGAGAGGATGGAGTCATCTGGATCGGCAAAAGGGTGGTATTGGTTTACGCGGAGCAGGTGAAACGCAGATAGAAATGGATCAGCGCTTGCTGGCTATTCGTTTGGCAAGTATTAAAAAACGTCTTAAGGCCGTGCAGCAACAGCGCCAACAAAGCCGCAAAAAACGCTCAAAAGCAGATGTTCCCACAGTTGCCCTGGTGGGATACACCAATGCGGGTAAATCCACCCTGTTTAACCAGTTAACCAGTGCTGAGGTGTACGTCAAGGATCAGCTGTTTGCCACGCTGGATCCGACCCTGAGGCGCCTCAATATTCCAGGCGTAGGCGAAGTAGTGCTTGCAGATACGGTGGGGTTTATACGCGAATTACCCCACGGTCTCGTGGATGCCTTTAAGGCGACCCTGGAGGAAGTGGTTTCCGCAGATCTGTTGTTACATGTAGTGGATTGTTCAACAGACTACCTGGAAGACAGAAAAAGTTCGGTAATGCTTGTGCTGGAAGAAATCGGTGCATCGCAACGCCCGATACTGGAAGTCTATAATAAGACGGATCTTACAGATTCCGGATATAACACAGAACTGGATGAGCACGGTGATGTTGTGCGCATTGGCATTAGTGCGGTATCGAAAGAAATATCCAGCCAACTGATTGATGCCATCGGGCAGAGACTGGGGGTTGGGCAAACGGATTTACCGGTGTTACTGGCAGCGGGTGCGGGGCGCGTGCGCTCCTGGCTGTATGATATCGGAGCCGTAGTGAACGAGCAGGTAGAATCTGACGGTAGTCTGGCGATGACAGTTCGCGTGAATAAGACAGGTTATGCTCGATTGCAACAAGAGGCTGGTGTTATGCTGCAAAATTCTGGAACACAGTAGCAAGCACAGCGTTTTTTTAATGGTATTTATACTCCCGAACACACTGCTTTTATCTGATTCAGTGTGGGGAGCAGAGGTAATGTATGGCGTGGAACGAACCGGGTGGCGGTAAAGATAATGATCCTTGGGGTAATCGAGGTGGAGACCAGGGACCGCCAGATCTTGATGAGGCATTTCGAAAATTACAGAAGAAGCTGAACGGCTTGTTCGGCTCCGGCGGTAGCGGTGGCGGAACCGGAGGTGGTTCTTCGGGACTTAGCCTGTCCAGTGGGGCAATTGGCCTGATTTTGCTGGTTGGCGCGCTTGTGTATGGAGCCCTGGGAATTTATACCGTGGACCAGCAGGAGCGCGGCGTAGTACTGCGCCTGGGTAAACTGGTTCCTGGATTGGTACTGCCAGGGCTTGCGTGGAATGCACCGGTAATTGACGAGGTTTTTCTGATCAATGTTACCCGTGTGCGAACCCACCCACACAGAACGGAGATGTTGTCAGGCGATGCCAATATTGTAGATGTGGCCATTACAGTGCAGTACCTTATCGACAAGCCAACCGATTTTGTCGTTAATGTACGCGAACCCGAAAAGAGTCTGGCGCAGGCCACAGAAAGCGCCCTGCGCCATGCTGTAGGTAGCGCGACCATGGATGAAGTGCTTACCGAGGGTCGTGCACAACTTGCCATCGATGTGAAGTCGAGATTGCAATCTTATCTCGATGTATATGGCACAGGTCTGCTGGTGAGCACTGTTAATATAGAAGAAACCGCACCTCCCCAACCAGTCAAGGCGGCCTTTGATGATGTGCAAAAAGCCAAGGAAGATGAAGAAACCCTGGTGAACGAAGCCGATGCCTATCTGCAAAGTATTGTGCCGGTAGCGCGTGGTGTTGCACAGCAGCAAATCCAGGAAGCCACCGCTTACAGAGACCAGGTGGTTGCACAGGCCCAGGGTGAAGCCCAGCGATTTCAAAAACTATTGTTTGAATACAAGCTAGCTCCGGAAGTAACGCGCACACGTTTGTATATTGATGCGCTGGAGCAGGTGTTGAGCAACAGCAACAAAGTAATGGTGGATGTTGAAGGTGGCAACAACATGTTGTATCTGCCACTTGACAAAATTGTCCAGTCCAGCGGTGGAGCGGGCGGTCTTAGTGAAAGTGACATTCAGCGCATAGTGGACAGACAAATTAATTCTCGCGTGACCGCAAATCGCGGTCGTGATAGTCGTTAGACAGGGGAAACAGATGAATCCGAAAAATTTGGTGATGTTGATAATTGGCGGTGTTATTTTGCTACTGCTGTCCAATTCAATTTACGTTGTGAGTGAAATGGAACGCGGCATAAAGCTGCGTTTTGGCGCCGTGTACGAAGCGGACGTACCCCCTGGCTTACATTTCAAGTTTCCGTGGGCGGAGCAGGCAAGAATATTTGACGCACGAGTGCTTACGCTGGACTCCCAGCCTGAGCGCTACCTTACCGTTGAGAAAAAACCCCTCATGGTTGATTCCTTTGTTAAGTGGAAAATCCAGGATGTTGAGGCGTTCTACACAGCGACATCGGGGGACGAGCGTCGCGTGACGCTGTTGTTGCAACAACGAGTAAACGAAGGTCTGAGAAACCAGATCAGCCGACGTGATATGCATGAAGTAATTTCCGGAGAGCGCGACCAGCTTATGCGACAGTTGAAAGAAGCTCTGGACGTAGACATGCGTAAAGAATTCGGCGTTGCAATAGTAGATGTGCGGGTTAAGAAAATTGACCTGCCTGATCTGGTTAGCAGCGCGGTGTACAGCCGAATGAATTCCGAGCGCCAGATTGAAGCACAGCAACATCGTGCTACCGGTCAGGAAAAGGCTCTGGCAATAAGAGCAGGTGCCGACCGCCAGGCTGTGGTAATCAAGGCCGAGGCTTACCGTGAGGCTGAGACTTTACGGGGTGATGGAGATGCGTTATCTGCCTCTACCTATGCTAACGCTTTTAATCAGGACAGGGAGTTTTACGCGTTCTATCGTTCGATAAATGCATACAAGGAAGTGTTTCGGGATAAGGGGGACTTGATGGTGCTGGATCCTAATAGTGATTTCTTTAAGTACCTTAAAAAAGAGGGGACTTAACAAGTCTCGACATTTCTACCCGGGATAAACATTTGCCTGGCAGTAAGGTGCCTGCATAACACAAACTGAACTGATACAGAGATTCCAACGTGAAAAAACACTATTGGCGTTTGCCCGAGGGTGTTGATGAGGTGCTCCCTCCGGATGCCCTGTACCTGGAACAACGGCGGCGAAAACTTATAGATCTGTTTGTATCCTGGGGTTACGCCTTTGTTATCCCTCCCCTCGTAGAATACCTCGACGCACTAATGGTAGGAGCGGGCCAGGACCTGGATTTGCAGACGATAAAGTTTGTTGACCAGTCCACTGGCAGAATGTTGGGCATGCGCGCGGATATGACCTCCCAGGTGGCACGTATCGATGCACATAGTCTGAATACCCGTGAGCCCCAACGATTATGTTATGCCGGTACCGTGCTGCGAGCTAACCCGCGGGGTGTTTCTGCTTCCCGTAACCCGATCATGCTGGGAGCAGAAATTTTCGGCAGTCCGCAAGCGGCCGCAGATGCCGAGATCATCTCCCTTATGGTGCACGCGCTTAATAGTATGGGTGTGCAGGATCTCGTTGTGGAGTTGGGTGATATTGCTATCTACCGCGCATTAGTGGATGCGTTGGAACTGGACGCTGATACCGAAGCAGAGCTTTTTACTGCTATACAGATGAAATCCACTGCTGATATCGGGCAATTGCTCGCAGGGCTTAAAGGTAAAGCTGCTGTAAAGGAGTGTTTGCTTGCTTTACCCGATATGATGGGCGGTGAAGATGTTTTTTCCTTGCCAGCCTTAACAGCGGCTGCACTGCCTGGGCTGGATGCTGCGTTGAATGACTTGCAGGAACTGGCAGGGCTCGTAAAAAACAGCAATACCGACATTAGCCTGCGCTTTGATTTGGGCGAGCTGACCGGTTATGGCTACCATACCGGAGTTGTTTTCACCGCCTATACGGCAACACACGGTCAACCGCTGGCGCGGGGTGGTCGCTATGACGGAATAGGGAAAGCCTTCGGTGAGACCCGTTCAGCGACCGGCTTTGACATAGATTTGAAAGCGCTGCCAAAGGGTAGGGTTGAAGATACAACAGAGAGGATATGGGTTGCGTGGAATACCGCCAATAAGGGCAAACGATTGGCCGCGCTGCTCTCGAAAGTACAGACTTTGCGAGCCGGCAAACGCATTGTGGTGTTTGCGCTTGAAGAAAACGAAGCAGCGCTTGAAGGATGCCTTACTGAATTGGTGTTTGAAGAAGGACACTGGAATATTAAACCTATAGAGAAACACTCGTGAGCACAGGTACAGGAAAGAGCGTTGTTGTCATTGGCACTCAGTGGGGCGACGAGGGCAAGGGTAAAATTGTTGATCTGCTCACAGAAAACGTTGCGGCAGTGGTGCGCTTCCAGGGGGGGCACAACGCTGGTCACACACTGGTAATTGATGGTGTGAAAACCGTATTACATTTGTTGCCTTCGGGAATACTGCACAATGAGGTGCAGTGCCTTATTGGTAACGGGGTAGTAATAGAGCCTCAGGCCTTGTTAAGCGAGATCAGGGCACTCGAAGCCCGGAATATCCCGGTGCGAGAGAGATTAAAAATCAGCCCGGCCTGTCAGCTGATCCTGCCCTACCATATAGCGCTTGATCAGGCGCGGGAGAAGGCACGCGGAAACCTGAAAATAGGTACTACAGGACGGGGAATTGGCCCGGCCTATGAAGACAAGGCTGCCCGTCGTGGGGTGCGCCTGGGGGACCTGTTTCATTGGCAGGAATTTGTTGCCAAGCTTGCGGAAGTAATGGACTACCAGAACTTTTTGTTAACCCGGTATTACAAAACCGATGCAATCGACTTCCACAAGACCCTGGATGAAGCACAGGCCATGGCTGAGGAAGTGCGACCCATGGTTGAAGACATAATTCCCATTTTGCACGGTTTGCGTGACGCAGGTAAAAATATCCTCTTTGAAGGTGCACAGGGTGCATTACTGGATGTAGATCTTGGCACCTATCCCTATGTCACTTCATCCAATACCACTGCCGGTGGCACCGCTATTGGTTCGGGTTTTGGTCCCAGGTACCTGGATTACATTCTTGGGATTACCAAGGCATATTCCACGAGAGTTGGCTCGGGTCCCTTTCCCACAGAGTTGTTTGATGAGACGGGACGGCATCTTGGAGAAAAAGGCGCAGAATTTGGGGCAACAACCGGCCGGGCAAGGCGTTGTGGCTGGTTCGATGCTGTGGCGTTGCGAAGAGCTGTGCAGGTAAACAGTATTTCCGGGCTCTGCCTGACCAAACTTGATGTGCTGGACGGGTTGGACACGCTGAAAATATGTGTGGCATACAAGGACAAGGAAGGCCAGCAGGGTGCCAGGAGTCTGGGTAGCGAAGACTACGCACAACTGGTACCGGTTTATGAAGAGTTGCCTGGCTGGCATGAATCCACAGTGGGTGTTACACGGCTTTCAGATCTGCCAGAGAATGCCCGTGCTTACATCAGGCGAATTGAAAGCGCAGTAGGTGCCCCAATAGATATATTGTCCACGGGCCCCGATCGCAGTGAAACGCTGATACTGAAAGACCCCTTTATGGCGAGTTAGTCCGGTCAGTTAAAATCTGCAAAACGCGGTAAACTAATAGGCTTTAATCTGCAAAAAACATACGGAACAGCCTTATGCTTGACCCCAAATTGCTCGAAATACTGGTGTGCCCTGTAAGCAAGGCGCCCCTTGCGTACAAGCGGCAACTGAATGAGTTGTGGTGCAAGTCCAGTGGCCTTGCATATCCCATTCGTGATGGAATTCCAGTGATGCTGGAAGAAGAAGCCCGGATTTTGAGCGAAACAGAAACAGGTAACGATGATGAGTAGACCAAAGAGCACCAACCTTAAGCACATGCCTGATGTGGCCAATGAAGCACATCAGTCCCCGGAGGGCACACTGGATTGGGTGGGCATGAGTGATATTCATCAGCCGCTTATTGTTGATGATGCTGGTATTTCAAAGTCTGTGCACTCAAGGGTGCAGGTGTTTGTTGACCTGAATGACGCCCAGGCTGCCGGAATTCACATGTCGCGTTTGTACCTTACGCTGGATGCGCTTTCCGAAACCCAGGCCTTAAGCGTGTCTTCGCTCAAGCAGTTATTACACGCACTGGTGGTGTCTCATGCAGACCTGAGTACCCGTGCGTTCATACAGTTTGATTTTGACTATTTCATCCGAAGAAAAGCGTTAGTAAGTGATCACTCTGGCTGGGCGTCATACCCCGTAACGCTTAAAGGCACTATGGTGGATGGAGAGGTGAATATAGAGCTGGGCATCAGCGTACTTTACAGCTCCACATGTCCCTGTTCGGCTGCATTGGCACGCCAGCTCATTCAGGCGCAGTTTGCTGAGGATTTTGCCGGTTTTACGCGCGTAGGATTTGAGGAAGTAAAACAGTGGCTGGGCTCGGGAGAGGCTATCAGAGCCACCCCGCATAGCCAGCGCAGTACGGCAAAAGTTCTGGTTTGTCTGGACGATGGCATCGAGCATTTTCCAATCACCGAGCTTATCGATAGCTATGAGTCGGTACTCAAGACACCGGTTCAGGCCGCGGTAAAAAGAGAAGATGAGCAGGAATTTGCCCGCCTGAACGGGGAAAACCCCATGTTCTGTGAGGATGCCGGCCGCAAACTCAAATCCAGTCTGTTGCAGCAGGACGGTGTTAATGATTTTTGGGTGCGCGTTCAACACCATGAAAGCCTGCACGCGCACGACGCGGTGAGTGTTTTCACTAAAGGTGTAGAGGGTGGGTATTTACCGATCCCCTGACAAATACGCTACAGGTGACCGGTTTTTCTCCAAAAGACAGTTTCTTCTGCAACCGTGCAGGCAATATCGCCCGGATCGCCGCCGGTTACAGGGTTGCGTAACCAAGTTCCGGCTGGATAGACACCAAGCGCATCTTCCAGTGCCCCGCTCATAACAAATAACTCTTCTCCACCGCCTGCAAAGGGACGTGTGGACTGTGTGCCCGCGGGCCAACGCTCCAGCGTGACGTGCTCACGCTTGAAGGTATGCAGGGGCAATACCTCGACTCCCCTGGAATTTTCTTTCCAGTTTGCGATGTCGGTCTGAATAACTACATGGGCATCGTCTTCTTCCTGAAACTGGTGCAGCTTGACCAGAATGAGCGCACCCTCCTTGCTAAACGGCGCGTGGCGAAAGCCTTCAGGATTACGAAAGTAACATCCGGCATGATAATCGCCCGTTTCGTCAGAAAATGTGCCTTCCAGCACCAGAATCTCTTCTCCCAAAGGGTGGTTATGCGCATGAAACTGCGCGCCTGGTTCATAACGTACGATGCTGGTCGCATGGCCGCGCTCGGCTTCCTCGCGCGCCAGCGGTTTGCGCAAGACGCCTGGCTTTGGGCTATTTTGCCATTCAAGGGCGCGGGTTGCGATAAGTACGCGTTTATCAAAATCCATATTTAGCATAAGCAGGTTTTCATTTCTCACTGGATGCATGGTAAAAAGCTTACTCTATACTGTTGCGGCGCAAGTGCACGCATGTGGTAGATGGAGACAGTTCAAACGTGATAAAAGGTATCAAAGTGGTATGTGGGATCGGCATCTGTTTTTTTGCGTTTGCCTTCTCGGCCGAACTCGCATCCGCTGACACCATAAAGACGATAAGCATAAAAAGTGCGGGCTGGGAATTACTCGGAGACCTGCGTCTACCGGAATCAAATACGCCGGTGCCCGGTGTTTTGCTCCTCAACAAGGCGGCAGGAAACCGGCAGGTATACGTTAATCTTGCTACGCAATTGGCCAATAGAGGCATTGCTTCACTGAGTCTTGATTTACGCGGGCATGGTGACAGCGTGAATCTGGGTCGTTTTGTGCCCGATGAGGCCACTGATGCGGATCGGGAAATTTACATCTGGAACGCCGAGGTGGATGTGGTTGCTGCACACAAGTTTCTGAAATCCCACCCCTTAATAGATGCAAAAAAAATCGCCATTGTTGGGGCAAGTTATAGTGGTGAAGAGATGGCAGAAGCAGCCCGAATTTATGAATATCCAAAAGCCTACGTAGCATTGTCACCAGGCTCTTTTTCGGAAGAGTCGATTCGCGTGATGGATACGTCTGATGTGAGCTGGTTGTTTGTTGTATCCAGGCATGAACGTTTTCTGAAAGATATAGTTGCCAAAGTACAGGCAGAAACGGTAGACGTAGAAATTTTGTATCTACCCGGCACCCAGCATGCAACACGAATCCTGAATTCCCGGCCGGATATGGCTGAACGTATTGCAGTTTGGCTGGCCGCGCATCTTTAGTATTTCATTGAAAAGATTATTACCAAAAACTAGCAAGGAAACTATTTGTGAATATCATTGAAAATACCCTGCTGTTAACCGGTCGGGTAGTGTTGGGCTTGTACTTCATCCTGCCTGGACTCATGAAACTGGCTGATTTTGAAGGATCAAGCGCTTATATGGCCGAACACAATGTGCCCTTTATTGCGGCTTTGTTATCGCTCACCATATTACTCCAGCTTTCGGGAGGCGTTGCACTTATTCTCGGTTACAAAGGCAAGTTAACCGCATTTATGCTGGCAGGTTTAACACTGATGATCAGCGTGTACATGCACAATTTCTGGGACTACGCCCAGGACGCGTCACAGGCCGTTGCCCGGGGCCATGAATTGCAGAATTTTATGAAGAATATGGGCATCATGGCGGGCCTGCTCGTTATAGCTGGTAATGGAACCGGGCGATTTAGCATAAGCCAGGCCACTTGAGGGTATGCTCTGCATTGACTAAATCCGGGAGGCTGGTTAAAGTTCGCGCCCCACGACCTATGCCCAGGTGGTGAAATTGGTAGACACGCTAGCTTCAGGTGCTAGTGGGGGAAACCCCGTGGAGGTTCAAGTCCTCTCCTGGGCACCAAACAGATTTATAATATGTTGGCGATTTGCTGTCTCAGCCTTTGCACGATGTGGCTGTAACACGTGACCACGATCATTTTTCGATGTGTAAATTCAGGCTTTCCAGAAATTCGTTAATCTGTTTCCGCTCCTGTGCGGAAAAAACCGCCAGCGAATGATTTGCATCCTCCAGACGAGTTTGAATTGCATCATTGACGATTTTAAGGCCCTTTGTCGTTAGACGAATAATTACCGAGCGG
>JAJFJZ010000013.1 GCA_021773565.1 Gammaproteobacteria bacterium
CTAGTATCGTCGCGCTTGTTTACTTAAATGGTTATCAACAGCGTACGCGCCGGGTCCCTTCACGTAGATAAAGAAGAGTGCGCTCAGAATCGCTACATTTTTAAGCAATGGACCGACGTGATCTGGTGCTATGTGAATAACAAACGTAATTGGAACGAGCGCAACGAAGAGTGCTAGCGATGCCCAACGTGTGAACGCACCAACCATCAACATCAAGCCTCCCACCAGCATCACTCCACCACTAAGATAGAGCATCATCAAAGGATCACCGATCGACTGAACGAGATCAGCCCAGGGAGATGATAGAAATCTTTCCATCATTACCTCCGCTTGCATAAAGTGACCGAGGCCGCCGACTATAAAAATTAAGCTGGTGCCCGCCCGCAAAATTAAATCTGCAGCTCTGTTAGCGAAAAATGATTGTGACTTATCCATCGGATGTTAGTCCTCCCACGAGTTTTTGTATGATGTAGGTAGCTTGGACGAATATTGCCAATTTTGATTGTGCGGGACTTTCCCCACTATTAGTGACAAGTACGAGCTATCATTGGACTACCCAGAAATTGGTGACATGCCCGAGCCATTGTTGGCCCCTAAACTCCATCCACAACCAACACTTGTTACTTCCGTTTTACCTTATCACAGAAACTAGGTTGCCATATTTGTACATTGGATTGTATGTAAAAATCATGCGGCTTGCTACATAGTTATATATATCAACATGTTACGCAATACGATGGAAGACTCCCTCTCCGCCAAACAGTCTGCAGTCTGCAATTTTCTCCTCTCCTCGGCTCTTTCATACACAATGCTTTAAGAATCAAATCGTTAAGCTTGGTACTTCTCAAATAGTGGTCTCGTAATAGAGGCTCATGCGAGCATTAACCGTATATTTGTTCTAAGTTTCTCTGTGTACGAATTGCTCGATACGGTATTGATATAACTCGATGGCTGCTAATCATAACCTCTATGGCTAGGATAAATTTTCTGTTTTTTCCCAATCCAAGGAAGCGACCCCTATATGGTATATAGTTGTATAGTTGACCTAAAAGTGCCCTACTGCACAATGTCCTCCAAATTCGTCCCCCCTCAGAAACAACACTATTTACCATGTGTGTTGATTTGCATTCAAATGTAGACCAGAAACAGCAATTATTTGCATGCAAAATTATACCAACATTCTAGGACAGCTGGCTTGGTAACACTGCTTTGAAGTGGAAAAAGCCCGGTTCATTTCTCAACGCAAAACCTGGGTCACTTCTGGATGCAAATCAACACACCAAGAGTCTCGGCGAAATCGTGCAGGCTCCTGCTGATGCCGGTGAGGCTCCAAGTCCCATTCTATTGCCGCATGTATCCCCGCTGGGATGGGAACATATCAATCTAACCTGCGAGTGCCGTTGGCCCTAGGCTCAGGGTGTCATTTCGCCCCCTCTCGCAAACGGCCCCTGCTTTAGCAAACTTGGTCTTAAGAGACAGTAATAAGGCTGTAATAGTGATTCATGTAGCTTCCGGAAAAATGGCCGCAAGTTCCTAAGAATAGCCGCAAAATTCACTATTGACCGAAAAATGAGCGCTTTCGCGGTGATATTTCGGGAGAAAGTAGTATTTGCACGTGGTATTCTCATTCTGCTGCCAAATCTCGGCAAAAACAGGAATTGCGCCATGACCTCGAAACCGTTGGGCTACAGCTATCTGATCGATCAATACCAACTGGCGGCACGGCCACTGCAGGTCGCGGCCCGGTTGGACAATCGCGTCAAGGGTCGCGAGACCCGGCGTCAAGGTAACCAGGATGTCCAACTATTCGAAAACAAGTACCAACCCGAAGACAATCTAGTTGGTCATATTCAGTTTGCGTTACGATACGAAGGAATCAACCTCGAGGTACTAGAACTTCTATTCGAGCAGGCGGGGGAAGAAGAAATCGGTGCATGGCTCAATGCATCGCCACAGTCTGCATACGCACGTCGCGCCGGCTTTGTGTTTGAGTGGTTGACTGGTCACCAACTTGAGCCGTCGGTAGCATCCAAAGCAGGCTTCGTTCCAGTGCTCGATATAACTCTGCAGTTCGGCCCGAACGATGGCGAACGCGATTCACGATACCGCGTGATTAATAACCTGCCTGGCACTAACGACTTTTGTCCATTGGTGCGTCGCACACCGTATCTTGAACAAATGGTTACCAAAAATCTGCGTAAACGAACGCGTGAGGCTCTTGCACAGTACGACCAAGATCTGCTCAGGCGAGCCGCAGCCTACTTGTACCTTAAAGAGACTCAATCATCGTTTGAAGTCGAACGGGAAAAGCCGTCTGCAAGTCGGGCGCAACGATTTGCCAACCTGTTGCGCCAAGCAGATACCAGGACACCGCTGACTGATGAACGACTCCATGAATTGCAGCATGCAGTAGTTGATCCACGTTTTCACGAGTTCTCTTGGCGCCAAGCTCAAAACTGGGTTGGTAGGGACCACGGTTACCGGCAGCAAATCGATTTTATACCCCCACGCCCGAAAGACCTGCCAGCCCTAATGCGTGGCCTTTTGGAGACGGCCGGCAAACAGCTGGATATGGATGCAGTTATCCTGGCAACTGCAATAGCATTCGGCTTTGTTTTCATCCACCCATTCATGGATGGCAATGGGCGCATCCACCGGTACTTAATCCATGAGGTGCTTGCGAAAGCGGGCTTTACGCCACGTGGCATAATCTTGCCTGTGTCGGCGGTAATTCTTGCCAATCTCGACGAGTACGTAGAAATACTGGAGAACTTTTCTCGGCCGTTGTTGGATCGGACCGACTGGAATCCTGATACTCCCAATGTGCAAGCTATTGGAAACGATGCAATTTACTTCCGGTTTTTTGATGCGACGCCACAGGCAGAATTCATGTACCAGGCGCTGTATAGTACGGTTGAGGAAGATCTGCAAAAAGAAGTCGAATTCCTGCTGGGATTTGATCGAGCTCGAAGCAGACTGAATGAAATGTATGACTGGCCGGGGCAGTCCCTTGACCTTTTTATCCGCATCGTTCACCAAAATGACGACAAGTTATCGAAAACGAAACGTGGCAGTCATTTCGATTGGATGACAGATGAGGAAATTAGAACTTCGGAGGCCGTTATTGAAGCCGAGTTTACGCAAAATCAAGAATGATCTGCACTCTGGATAATCGGGGCCAAGCGAGTTTCGAAAGCGATGTATAGAACACTCTGCCCAAAGACTGCCCGACGGGGTTCTGTCGCGGTTACACTGCGACTGAGTGGTGGGGGCTCGGTTCATTTTTCAATGCATAACCTGGGGCAAAATTGGATGCAAATCAACACCCAGGTGCGCAGCTGGCCGACAGGAACAGGAAAAGCATACGCTTTCTCTAAGTTTTTATGAAGTAGACACTTCACTATTGATTGCTCTACTAGATTTTTGATGTACCGTGGGACCACTATGGGACCATCCTATCGCCTTTAGATGCCGCTGAATGCCAGCACTGTTTTCTGCACCTTTGGTTTACTGGGCTTCAGGAGGCGTACGAAGGTGGTCAGCCACCTTCCTTAGGGTTCGAATCCCTCCCTCTCCGCCAAAAAACAAGAGCCCACCGGGCTCTTTTTTTTGCGGTGAATGAGGCTTGATGAGAACCCTGTGGTTCGACTAATCGGCAGGACTGCCGATTTGGACGACGGCTCTGCCGTCGGGTGAAACCCGAGGGCCATGGATGGCCCGAGTCAATCCCTCCCTCTCCGCCAAATTCCAAATTGTCGGCCGAGGGTGAGATGGATGGATGTGTGCTACAAATTTTGAGCCACTGCTGAGCAAAAATCCAGAGTACTGGCACTACCCTGCTGATCACGAGTCAGAACCTTACCCTCCCCATAAACTTTTTTTGTAGCGCCGCGTAAATTCACTGCCGGTTCTCCAAAACCAAGATACTCCAACATCATACAAGCTGACAAAATTGTTGCGGTTGGATTTATTACATTCTGTCCCGCGATATCAGGTGCAGTTCCATGTGCGGATTCAAAATATGCATAATCATCTCCGTAACATCCGGAGGGCGCCAGCCCCATTCCACCTAACAAACCAGCAGCACCATCTGAAATAATGTCTCCATAAAGATTTGGCATTACTACTACATCAAGCACCTGAGGATTGGTAATCATCCTGCAAAGAAAATCATCTATGATGAAGGATTCATAGCGGATGTCTGGATATTCTCCCGCAATATCATCGCCAATACTTTTAAAGTACCCATCAGATGTGCTTAACATATTGTACTTGCTGCTTAGCGTTACACGTTTTTGCTTGTTGCGTTTTCTTGCCAGCTCAAATGCATAGCGAATTACTCTTTCCGATCCACTCCTGGTAATTGCCTTGATCGCATACTTGCCTGGTCCCAGGTCGGATAAACTGGCATTCGCATGTTTTGAGTACAATTTCAGGGAATCCAATTCGTCGATATCCCCTTCAAGACCCAGATATAAATCCTCAAGATTTTCACGCACCACGATAAAGTCAATGCCTTCCGGATTGGCCAATGGACTGTTAAAACCTGGCCACCATACACATGGGCGTATGTTGGCATAGGTTTTCTTCCCCCATCGCAAGTAAAACAGTGCCGCTGTACTTGCTCCGCTCGTCGACCCGAAAAAGGTGGTATCTGACGTATCTATGGCCCTTTTGGTTTCTTGTGGAAAAACATGTCCGGATTTTCTTTTAGCATCTGCACCTACAAGAGGACGCATAAATTGTATGGGTAAACGCATGGATTCCAATAAACTAACTACAGGAATCATAACTTCAGGGGATGCATCATCTCCGTCAAATACAATGACACGTTTGTCCGGCATCAACTTTTCCTATAAATTGTTTACTAACATATTGTCTACTATATTCCGGTGAAGCGTTATGGAGTACAAGGTAATCACGGTAAATGATTCTATCGGCCCGGTAGGTGCCGAAATTTCAGGCGTAGATTTGTCGCAGCCACTATCAGCAGGAATAAAAGACGAACTTCACGCTGCCTGGCTGCGTCACCGTGTGCTTTTTTTTCGGCAACAGGATCTTGCCCCAAAGCAACTGGCCCGTTTCGCAGCAAATTTTGGCGAGCTGGACATTTATCCTTTTATCGACGCTGTAAATTCTCACCCAAACGTAATTCCTATTATAAAGGAGCCAGATGCCCAGCTAAATTTTGGTGGTGCATGGCACGTAGACACGACCTATCTTGAGCGTCCACCCAAAGCAACGATCCTCTATGGAGTTGAAGTACCAAATCAGGGCGGAGATACATTGTTTGCGGATGCTACCTCAGCTTACCAAACCCTAAGCAATGGAATAAGATCGATGCTGGAAAGCAATTCCGGAATCTATACCGCAAAAATTGTGCATGGTAGCCACGGTAGCTATACCGAGCCTGCTTCCAGAGATAGCCTGGGCAGTGCTTACACCGGGGACGCAGAAAAAGCCGAACTTGAAGTAGACCACCCGTTGATACGCACCCATTCGGAAACCGGAAACAAAAGCATTTACTGCTCACTACCACATACGCACCGAATAAAAGGTTGGACTCGCGAAGAAAGCCTGCCGTTGTTCAAGTTCCTCACAAAACTCATCGTGCAGGAACAATTTGTAACACGCTTTAAGTGGCAAAAAGGATCGGTGGCGATGTGGGACAATCGTTGTGTATTTCACAATGCGATGAACGACTACCACGGGGAAAAAAGGCATATGTTACGGGTGATCGTAAAGGGAGATCGTCCGGTCTAAGGCCAGTTCTATTCAACAATTACCTGATACGTCGGTCGATTCTTCTATATCATTTTGTTGAATTTTATTGAATATTTCTTCCCTGTGTACTGCAATATCGCGTGGAGCATTTATCCCAATCCGCACCTGGTTTCCTTTAACACCCAGTACGGTAACGGTTATATCCTCTCCCACCATAAGGGTTTCTCCAACCCGCCTGGTCAGTATTAACATTTTTTTACCTCGGTTCTGCTAGTCCTTGCATCATCTCAGTGCTTGCGACTGCTCTATTGTGTTCCATCTACAAAAGCCGGCTTCTGTCCACGTATTCCATTTCTCAGACAAAAACAGGATCCATCCTTGTGTCTAACCATATCCTACTTTCCATGACTCCTGAAAGGGTCAATTTTTGACCACCAGGACTAAATTTTTTCTTCTACAACCGCTTCTTTGGAGAGGTCAAATGCATCGTGCACGGCACGTACGGCAAGTTCAAGATACTTCTCCGCAATGACAATGGAAATTTTTATTTCCGATGTCGAAATCATCTGTATATTTATCGATTCCTCCGCCAGGGCGCTAAACATGATTGACGCAACACCCGCGTGGCTACGCATCCCTACCCCAACGACTGAAACCTTTACAATTTTACTATCACCCTGAACTTCCCTGGCGCCCAACTGGCCCCGTATTTTTTCCAGCACCAATAGCGCGTGTTCATAGTCGTCACGTTTTACGGTAAAGGTGAAATCTGTTGTATCATCAGCGCCAACATTTTGAACGATCATATCTACTTCAATATTCTCGGCTCCAACAGGCGCCAGTATTTTAGCAGCCACTCCGGGTATGTCAGGAACTCCAAGCAAGGTAAGCTTGGCTTCATCTCGAGAGTATGCAATACCTGAGACAATCGGTTTTTCCATATTGGCTTCCTCTGTAGTAATAAGGGTTCCTGGAAATGCACTGGAAAAGCTGGAGAGAACCCGTATAGGAGTTGCGTACTTACCGGCAAACTCGACCGATCTTTGTGACAGTACCTTGGAACCCAGACTGGCAAGCTCCAACATTTCTTCAAACGTGATAGTTTCCAGCAACCTGGCATTTTCAACCAGTCGAGGGTCCGCGGTGTAAACACCATGAACATCTGTGAAAATCTGACACTCATCTGCCTTGAGAGCAACCGCCAGAGCAACTGCTGTTGTGTCAGATCCTCCACGACCAAGCGTGGTAATGTCACCTGCAGAATTTACTCCCTGAAAACCCGCTACAACCGGTACAATTCCTCTTTCAATTTCACCTAACAAATTACTTGCATCAATATGCTCAATCCGTGCACGCCGGTGACTGGAATCCGTAGATATTTTGACCTGGTTACCAAGGTAGGAACGTGCCTGTATTCCATGGTCACCAAGTGCCATGCTTAGCAGCGCCGTAGTTACCTGCTCTCCGGATGCCAACAACACATCCATTTCTCTGGCGATTGGTTGCCGTGATACCTCAGTGCCGATAGCAGTTAATCGGTTTGTTTCTCCACTCATGGCCGAAACTACCGCTACAACCTGATTACCATCAGCTACACTTTGGGCAATTCGTTGCGCGACAGATTGGATCCGTTCAATAGATCCTACGGATGTCCCACCATACTTTTGTACAAACAACGCCACTAGGAATTGTCCTTCACCCAGTTCGTAACCATGGACAGTGCCTTACTCACGTCTTCTGGGCGATCCCCTCCGCCAGCCCTGGCCATGTCAGCGCGACCGCCACCTTTTGCCCCAACGATTGGGGCAATACTCCTGATCAATTCTCCGGCATTCAGGTTATTGCTCAATGCCTTGCTCACACCTGCAATCAGGTTTACGGCACCATCTTCTACCGAAGCCAACACTACAACACAGTCTCCAAGTTTATTGCGAACTGAATCGAGCGTTTTTAGTAACTCAGCGGACGCAATGCCATTCACCGCAATGGCAAGTACCTTGATACCATTTACATCAGTTGCAGAATCAGCCAGATCCGTCCCTTTCTGCGATGAAGCCTTTGCCCGAAGCTGATCAAGTTCTTTTTGAAGCTGTTTTTGATCCAATAACAACTGTTCAAGCTTGGCTGCACTTTCCCTGCGCGTAGAGCGCAACAAGGCGCTAATCGATTGTAATTCCTGTTCCCCCTGGCTCAGCCAGTTCAAAGCAGCTAATCCGGTTAGCGCTTCGATACGTCGAACCCCGGAAGCTATGCCTGATTCACTGACTATTTTCAACAAACCAATATCACCGGTCCGCCGCGCATGTGTACCGCCACATAATTCGACTGAAAACCCGAGTCCCATGTCTAGTACACGCACTTCATCGCCATACTTCTCACCGAACAACGCGACAGCTCCAGAATTAATAGCCTCGTCATAAGGAAGCAGCTTGGTGTTTACCACAGAATTTTCCCGAATTTTTTCATTCACCACGGCTTCAATTTCCAGCAGCTGGTCAGCAGCTACCGGTTCCGCATGTGAAAAATCAAACCGCAGGTGTCTGTTGTCTACAAGGGAACCTCTTTGTTCCACGTGATTTCCCAAAACCTTTTTTAATGCAGCGTGCAACAAATGTGTTGCAGAATGGTTTAGTACCGTCGCATCCCGTGTTTCATGGGCAACTGTAGCACTAACAATATCACCAAGTTCCAGTTTACCATTCTCAATAATTCCCAAATGCAAATATTGTTGGCGGGACTTGCGAGTATCATTAACCTGAAAAACACTACTGCTATCATCCGTAGAAACAATTTGCCCGCTGTCACCAATTTGGCCACCGCTCTCCGCATAAAATGGCGTTTTATCGAGCACAAGAATTCCCGAATCACCTTCGCGTAATACATCACATGAATGTAAAATTCCCTTGTTGTCCTGTCGATACAGAGCAAGCAATTTTGCAGTGTTTTCCAGATGTTCATAACCCGTAAATTCAACTTCGGAATCAAGATCAACCTGTTTGCTAATATCAGCACTAAATTTCTTCGCCGCCCGACCCCGCGCGCGTTGCGCATCCATAGCCTCTTCAAACCCGGCTTCGTCAATGCCCAGACCACTTTCCCGGGCTATGTCTGCCGTCAAATCCAGCGGAAACCCATAGGTATCGTACAATTGAAAAACTACACCCCCTGGTATAACCGTTTCCTGCAAATCTTCTATACTGCGCTCAAGTAGAGCCATGCCTTTATCCAGAGTAGTTTCAAATTGCTGTTCTTCCTTTAACAACACAGCCTCAATATTTGCCTGTTGTTGTTTAAGCAATGGATATGCATCACCCATAACTTCTACTAAAGGTGATACCAGGGTGAAAAAGAAGTGTTCGCTAATTCCCAGTTTATGCCCATGGCGCAGGGCGCGTCTGATAATACGCCGCAATACATAATTACGGTCTTCACTACCCGGCAGTACACCATCGGCTATCAGAAATGCGGCAGAACGAATATGATCCGCAATAACCCGTAAAGACGCATGTTCTACCAGCTTATCGTTATCAGGTAATCCTGCGATCTTGCCTGTGGCCCGAATAAGGCATGCAAAAATATCGATTTCATAGTTGCTGTGAACGCCCTGCATGATTGCCGCCACACGTTCTAATCCCATTCCGGTATCCACACCGGGTGCTGCTAGCGGTGTGAGGCTACCATCGGCATGTCGATTATTTTCAGGAAAAACCAAATTTTGAATTTCGGTATATCGATCTCCATCTTCATTTTCTGAACCGGGTGGACCCCCCTCAAGTTCAGGACCATGGTCATAGAATATCTCAGTGCAATTACCACAAGGCCCTGTATCACCAGCAGCCCAGAAGTTTTCCTCCAGTGCAACAATCCGTTCCGGGTTTACCCCTATCTGGTTTATCCAGATCAATCTGGACTCTTGATCACTGGGGTGCACAGTCACCCACAACTTTTCTACTGGGAGCTTGAGGATTTCAGTAATAAATTCCCACGCAAATGCAATGGTTTCCTTTTTGAAATAGTCACCAAAACTAAAATTACCCAGCATCTCAAAAAGCGTATGGTGCCTGGCGGTGTAACCTACATTTTCAAGATCGTTGTGCTTTCCCCCTGCTCTAACACAGCGTTGAGCGGTAGTGACCCTCGTGGCACCAACATCTTCCCGTCCATTAAGCGCTTCCTTAAACTGAACCATTCCAGAGTTTGTAAACAACAGCGAAGGATCATCATGCGGTACGAGAGAGCTGGACGGCAGTACTTTGTGACCACGCTCTTCATAAAATTTAAGGAACGCCGAGCGTATTTCAGCGGTTTTCATTTAAAGCAGTCCGACAAAAAAGATTGCGATTATAGAGTATCGGCAACAAATTCTTTACTGCTTATCAAAGAAATATGGCTAATGAGCCGGTATTTTGGGCAAATAGTCCATAGACAGCCTTCCGTACACCCTAACTTCGCTCCAGAACCCTGTATATGAGATCGGCTGGAAAACCGCGGCGGGATAAAAAACGCGCCTGTTTCGCCCAATATGCCTGCGCGAGCAACTTTTTGTTGTCTGGATTCACTGCAACCTCAGTCTCAGCGCCTGTTAATCCCAACGGTGCATTTGTATCAGGACTGCCAAAACGTTTGTCACGAGAAGCCTGGGCCAATTCCAGCCAAAAATCGCCTGGATGGGTAACTACGTCTTCGAGAATGCGTTCGGACACACCTCGTTCCCGAAGCTCACCACAAATGAAGATGGGACCGTAACCCTTGGCAATACGATTACGTACAAAACTTTCTGCGAACCGCCGATCGGATATCAGGCCCTGTTCTTTCATCTCACCCACAACATGTAAGACCAGCTTTTCAACATGGCCCCTGGCTAACAACTTGCGGGTGAGCTCCTGAGCGGAGTGCTCTCTTGTACCTATAATTCGATGTGCACGTTCAGAAGTCTTACGACTGTCCTGCTCTATTTGAATCTGCTCTTCCGTTATCTGTATATCCAACCGTTGCAAATCGCGCTGGGAATAAACCAGAGTGTTCTGGCTTTTCCCAAACGAACTGGATTTATGCGGAATCTTGCCTGGAAATCTTAGTATCATTCTCTGGCTCCACAAGGCTTACATCTGGTACTGGCTTGGCTTTAGGCATAAGTTCTGCACGGATTCTAGCCTCAATTTCCTGGGCTATTTCCGGATTGTCAGTCAAGAATATTTGTGCGTTTTTCTTACCCTGGCCAATTCGATCCGTCTTGTAGCTATACCATGCTCCGGCTTTATCAATAATACCCTGCTTAACACCCATATCTACAACTTCACCAAGATGGTTGATACCTTTTCCGTAGAGTATCTGGAATTCAGTCTGCCTGAATGGAGGTGCTATTTTGTTTTTGACTACCTTAACGCGTGTCTCATTACCAGTGACTTCGTCCCCATCTTTAACAGCTCCGATACGCCGTATATCAAGACGTACTGAAGCATAAAATTTGAGTGCATTACCACCCGTGGTGGTTTCCGGTGAGCCAAACATGACACCAATTTTCATGCGAATCTGGTTAATGAAAATGACCAGGGTATTGGAATTTTTGATATTTGCAGTCATTTTTCTCAAAGCCTGGCTCATAAGGCGCGCCTGTAAGCCCATGTGAGAATCGCCCATATCACCTTCAATTTCTGCTCTGGGAGTGAGCGCAGCAACCGAGTCAATAATTACAACATCTACGGCACCGGAGCGAACGATCATATCGCAAATTTCCAGGGCCTGTTCACCTGTATCCGGTTGCGAGACAAGCAGTTCCTGGGTTTTTACCCCCAGTGCTTCTGCATAAACAGGATCGAGTGCGTGCTCGGCATCAATAAATGCACAAGTACCGCCAGCTTTCTGTGCTTCAGCAATAACCTGCAAAGTTAATGTGGTTTTTCCGGAGGACTCGGGTCCGTATATTTCGACCACACGCCCTTTTGGCAAGCCCCCAATACCCAGGGCTACATCCAAACCCAGGGAACCGGTGGAAATTGCAGGCATTTGTTCAAGTGCCTGTTCTCCAAGGCGCATCATAGAGCCTTTGCCAAATTGTCGTTCGATTTGGCTTAGTGCTGCATCCAGTGCGCGCGCTTTATTTTCATCTGCCATGGTAAGCTCCGTTGTCTGCCTGAAATTGTAATTTGCAATTTTCGGCTGTTATAGAATCAGGAGGGTACTGTATATTTAATCAGTACTATGCGCAACATAGAAATTCGCAATTATTGGAAAATCGTCCTTTGCTTACACATCTTTTAGTCAATCTCTTTCAAATTACACGTAGAATACATGGCCAAACCCACCGGCAACACTTTTGAACAGATAAACCCGTGAACACCGCCTTAAAAAAATCCCAGCACACTCCCATGATGCAGCAGTATCTTCGTATCAAGGCTGAACATCCGGAACAAATACTGTTTTATCGGATGGGCGATTTTTACGAGATGTTTTTTGATGATGCGGAAAGAGCATCGAAGCTGCTGGACATAACGCTTACCGCGCGCGGCCAGTCTGCCGGTGAGCCTATACCTATGTGCGGGATTCCCTATCATGCTGCCGATGGCTATTTGGCGAAGCTGGTAAAGATAGGTGTATCTGTTGCTATCTGCGAACAAATCGGTGATCCGGCAACATCAAAAGGTCCCGTTGATCGAGCAGTGTCCAGAATCCTGACCCCCGGCACCCTGACTGACGAAGCATTGATAGATGCTCAGTCCAGCAGTCTCCTTGGCGGCATCGCCGTGTCAGAGTTCGAAGGCAAAATTCGTTACGGTCTTGCTACACTGGACCTGAGTTCTGGTCAGTTCAATATAGTCGAGTTGCCAGACACAAGCGCCCTCGCAGCAGAATTGGAACGCAGCAAAGTAAGCGAACTCCTGTTCCCGATCGGCGTCAATTTTGCACCTGGTATCGGAAAACAAACTGCAAAATCCGGGGCAGCATTAATCAGTGATCCGCCCCGCCTTCCTGATTGGCTGAGTGCTGCTCGTTGTAGTGCGCGCGATGCACTTGACTTTGACTACGACCTGAGTCGAATTACTTTGCTTGAACATTTTCAAACGCACGATCTGCGTGCATTTGGATGTGAGGATATGCCAGCGGCTATCTCGGCGGCCGGAGCCATTCTGAGGTACGCCAAAGCAACACAGCGCCAGGCACTCAACTTTATCGATAGCTTGCAAGTACAATTGGTCGACGAACATATTGCACTGGATGGTTATTCGCGACGAAATCTGGAAATTGACCAGCGCCTGGATGGTAGCCGGGAAGGAACTTTGTACTCTGTGATGAACCATACGCAGACGCCGATGGGGGCAAGGTGTCTGCGCGAGTGGTTGAACGCGCCATCTCGCTTACGAAAAGAAATACTGCAGAGACAGCGCCTGGTAATAGAAATCCAGGACAATTATTCCGAAGAACATCTTGCCCCCCTGCTCAAATCCCTTGGTGATATGCAGAGAATCCTTACCCGACTTGCGCTACGTAGCATTAATCCCCGGGATTTCGATCGTCTACGTACCGCACTGGAAGCGATCCCCCACATAAGTGCCCAGCTAGGCAAACTGCAAAGTGCAGATAAAATACACGCGCGCATACACGCTTTTCCCGAGCAATCCGGGTTATTGAACAAGGCAATTGTCTGTTCTCCACCGATGCTCATACGAGATGGAGACGTTATAGCACCCGGGTATGATGCGGAGCTGGATGAGTTAAGAAGCTTGCGCAAAAACGCAGGTGAGTTCTTGCGAGAGCTAGAGCTCGGGGAGCGGGCGCGTACCGGTTTGAGTTCACTCAAAGTCGGCTACAACCGGGTTCACGGCTACTACATAGAAACCGGTCGAAATCTCAAGGAGGAATTACCCGCAGAATATGTTCGGCGCCAAACACTAAAAAATGCAGAACGATACATCACTCCAGAGCTCAAGCGGTTTGAGGATGATGCACTCACCAGTAAGAGTAGAGCCTTGCTGCGCGAGAAATTGCTGTACGAGCAAATCATTGACTGTATGCAGACGAGTCTTGAGAAAATGCGCCAAACAGCAACTGCGCTGGCGGAGCTGGATGTACTTACCTGTTTTGCCGAACGTGCAAGAAGCCTCAACCTGAGTGCTCCTGTATTGGTAGACGAGCCTGGAATCCGTATCCATGAGGGCAGACACCTGGTTGTTGAACACATCCAGTCCGAGCCATTTATTCCCAATGATCTGGAACTCAATGACGAAAATCGTATGTTGATGATCACCGGACCAAATATGGGTGGTAAATCTACCTACATGCGACAGGTTGCCCTAATCGCCCTGCTTGCACATACAGGTAGTCTCGTTCCCGCAAAATCGGCAGAAATTGGGCCGATCGATCGTATATTCACCCGCATAGGTGCCTCTGATGACCTTAGTGGTGGGCGTTCCACGTTTATGGTAGAAATGAGTGAAGCAGCCAACATTCTGAACAATGCAGGCCCTGAAAGTCTTGTGCTGCTAGACGAAATCGGTCGTGGTACCAGCACCTACGATGGCCTTTCGCTGGCTTGGGCAATCGCCACCACGTTGGCCGATGATGTTCGTGCATTCACGCTATTCGCGACACACTATTTTGAACTCACCGGGCTGGCAAGTGTTCATCCTCATATATCCAATGCACATTTCACGGCCGCAGAACACCGCGGTGGTATCGTATTCTTACACCAGGTTAAACCAGGACCGGCCAATCGAAGTTATGGGATTCAGGTTGCACAACTGGCTGGCATTAATGCGCAAGTACTCAAAAAAGCGCGCAATAAGTTGAAGCAACTGGAAAGCCATGCGGCAACTCAGAATTCACCGCAAGCAGATCTGTTTATCGACAACCCTGAAGCTTCCCGAAAGACTCCAATGGAAAGTGGCCCCACTGCGATCGAAATAGCGCTCACCAAACTTGACCCGGACGCGCTGACACCCCGGGAAGCGCTGGAAGCCCTGTATAGTCTCAAACATCTCCTGGAACATGAATTTAATGGGCAATTTGAGGAATAGCCGGCTAGCTGACTGTACAGTGCGGGCTAAATCAGTAAAATACCTGCGCTTCGAATCGAGCGCCGCTCGCACGCGGTGCGATAGCGAATTATCAGTTTAATTAGTAGGTATTGGTATGACATTTCTGGTTGGGGAAAACTGCATCAAATGCAAATTAACGGACTGCGTGGAAGTATGTCCTGTAGATTGCTTTTATGAAGGCCCCAATATGCTCGTCATCCACCCCGATGAATGCATAGATTGTGCGCTATGTGAGCCTGAATGCCCTATCGATGCGATATTCTCGGAAGACGAAATACCAAAAGGTCAGGAACAGTTTATGGAGATCAATGCGGAACTGGCAGACATCTGGCCGAACATCACAGAACAAAAAGATGCCCTGCCAGACTCGGATGACTGGCGCGAAGTTACCAACAAGATCGACTACCTGGAGCGCTAGCAAACCGGCAAGAGCAGCTAATTGCTGATGTAGCTGGCCGGATTTACATGATCACCATCCTTGCGAATTTCAAAGTGCAGGGTTTGTTCCGCAATGCCGCTTGCAGTGATATCGGCAAGTCTGGTACCCACATCAAGCAATTGCCCTTCGTTTACCAGTATCTTCTGGTTCACCCCATATGCGCTCAAATACTCGTTGCTATGCTTAATAATTACCAGGTGTTGAAAGCCCCGCAATCCACGACCGGCGTACACGACCTCTCCAGAAGCACTTGCAACAACCGAGGTGCCACGATTTACCCGTATGTCTACCCCGGCATTATTGTCACCATAAGCACGCAGTGTTGAACCGCTAGCGGGCCAGCGCCAACCTGAACGCGGTGTCACCGCATATTTTTTTTGTACCGGCTTGCCCACCGATTTTTTTGCAGGCTGCTTAAACGTTGTAGGTGTTTTTTTGCGGATTGTTGGGCGGGTCGCTGAACCGGCGGATAGACTCAAGCGCTGCCCTGGTTGAATAAGGTATGGACTAGCTATTGTGTTGTAACGGGCAAGATCCTTGAAGTCTTTTTCAAATCGCCAGGCAATGGAATACAAAGTATCCCCGGCCTGTACTGTATAAATCGCAGGAACCTTTGCTTTATTCCTCTCCTGGAAAATCCCATTTTCAAATTCCGGCTTGGGGAGCACTGGAGAGCGATCCGATACAGGAGGAAGTCCTCCCCCGGAACAGGCTGTTAGCATCGCAATAACAAAACAATGCACCCAGTATACGCAAGTCCGATTAATCAGAGCGACTCTCGTCAGGGATCGGCATGAGCTGTGTGTATCTGTTTACATAAAAGACCAGCAGCATGCCAAGCAAAAAGAATAACAGCACGCCTGGAATCAGAGCAGCTTCTCCGCTCACCTGCGTATAGTTCCAGGGCAGGAGGTAGGATACACTTTCATTCCTCTCATCCTCACTTAATAATATCAGTTGCCAGGGCCAAAGTTTAATCAGGGATCCAGCGGTAAAACCACTTAGTGTGGCCATTACACCGCTATGCCAATGGCCAAGCAACCAGCTAAGAACTCTTGAAAATACCATTAAGCCAACAACACAACCGCTGCCAAATAGACCAATGGTAATAATATCAAAAGCTTCAATCGCCAATAGCACATCCGCGTAGAGCCCTATAACCAATAGTAGGTAGCTTCCTGAAACTCCCGGTAATATCCATGCGCAAACCGCCAGCATACCCGCAAAAAACAATGTCGCCCGAGTCGGCTCCAGACTGCCCGCATCACCTAGTGCAAGGCTCACGCCGATAACCAAACCAAACAAACCCAGGCTTAGTAAGTGTGTTAGCTTTGCCTGTCTTGAGATTACAACAACAGAAATGCAGATAAGCCCAAAAAAGAAAGCCCAAAGATACAAGGCGAAGTGTTCAAGCAAGAACAGAATAATTCTTGAAAACAACAGGATGCTACACGCCATACCAAGGACCAACAGACTCAGAAACCCCAGATTATAATAGCGCCAGAAGTACTGCGGACCTTTATCAAAGGCTGAAACAATTGCCTCTGGCCCAAGTGCAGCTATACTTGCCAGTAACTCTGAATATATCCCACTCACAAATGCAATGGTTCCACCTGATACCCCGGGTATCACCTCAGCTATTCCCATGGCCAGGCCCCGCACATAAATACCTATCCACCCGGCGATATCTCTGTTTCCTGATTGCATCTCTGTGGAAGGTAAGTTGTCGTTATTCATATCTATTCAAGGTCCAGCCCGATTCCGGGGTTGACAATTGCGGGTTCTAAAGCTCGATAGTCCCGCGTAATAGAGGCACAAATCGTACGTCAGCAATGTTCGTTTTTTGCAAGCCTTTACTGGTCTTGTCAATTATTAACAGGCTTTGAGATTCGCCTTGACCTACCGGAATTACAATACGTCCACCGATGTTCAGCTGATCGACAAGCGCATCAGGTACCGCCGGAGCACCGGCAGTTACTATTATCGCGTCAAAAGGGCTCTGCTGTTCCCATCCCGTATTTCCATCATCATGTTTTACGCGAATATTTCTGATTTTTAGGGCCCTAAAACGACTTTTTGCTATCTCAATGAGGCCCGAAATACGTTCTACCGTGTATACCCTTTTAGCCATGTGAGATAACACCGATGCCTGATAGCCGGAGCCAGTACCAATTTCCAGCACACTTTCGCGTTTTACCGCTGAATCCCCATCGCTAAACAGTACCTGGGTCATCAATGCTACAATGTAAGGCTGTGAAATAGTTTGGTTAAAGCCTATTGGCAGTGCTATGTCTTCATATGCACGATGCGCTAATGCTTCATCTACAAATATATGTCTTGGGAGCATTCTCATGGTTTCAAGAACGCGCTGGTCAGCTATTCCCTTTTCTCGCAGGCGTTCAATCAACCTGTCGCGGGTACGGCGCGAAGTCATACCAATACCATTCAGATTAAAACTGCTCATACTGCTTCAGCACCTCGAGTATCGCTATTGTCTGCGTATGGATTGGCATCCTGAATGTGCGCAATTTCTCTTAATAGTGAGGTAGCGTACACTCCCTGGGATAAAGTAAATTTTAATCCAAGTGTATTATCGGTAAACTCCCACTCCATCCTGTCCGGTATTGCCACCAGGTGGCGAAGCTCCTTTTTTAAACCCACGTGTTCCAGTGCATCCAGAAGTTCAATATAAGGTGCAATTGCCGCGTGTTCCAGAGCACCGGCATCACCGTGAAGTAAACTGCTACCCCGCCCCCATAAGGTTCCTGTTGGGTAGTTTGATTGCGCCACATCACCGTCTATCAATGCATTCCAGTTATTATGCTCCACTCGGGCACAAAGAACGATATTAAACAACAAGGACCGCAAAACCGATATATATAATGATTTTTTAAAGCCTGAAGTTCGTCTGGACCTGCTGACCTTCATCCACTGCAAGGCTGATTGAACATTGTCCCTACCGAAGCGTTGCGCGCCAAAATAGTTTGGGAAACCGTGTTGCGATATGAGTTCAAGGCGTTGTAATGTAGCTGTTCGTTCCGCCGAGAATCCACGCAGGACAATGTTGAAGGTATTTCCATCTATCTGGCCACGGCGTAATTTTTTGTGGTGGCGTGTATGAGCAAGCAACTCCACATTCTCCAGGCCATCTCCGTTCAATGCGCCCAATTCCATGGCGTTCTGTGCAGGTGTGTCAGTTTGGGGCAGGTGGACGCTAAACCATTGACTGGTAATCGCATGCCGGTCTTTCATACCCGCATAGGAAACCCCTCGGTCGTCCACCCCAAAATATCGTGCAAGTGAACGACTAACAAACGCGGTATTTTCTCCATCTTTTTTTACCCGCAGATATACGTGCTCGCCCATTCCAGCGGGCTCGAATGCGAGTTTTTCGTCTACCTGAAAATCTTCGTTAAGCGTCTTGATATCAGCGCGTCCACAGAGAGCGGGCCATGCCTTTTTACCCAGGAAACGGGTAGGGTCAGACAAATCCATTACGCTCAATCCTGCTGTCCAGGTACCAAAAAGAAGGTTTCGTTTTCCTTGATCATACCTAACTCACTTCTGGCCCGGTCTTCAATGATTGAAAAGTCTGTTTTGTCTTTATATGCGTGTACTTCAAGTGCCAACAATCGATTACGTTCTAGCAGTTCAGCATTTTGCTCGCTTTGAATTTTTACCTCGGCGCCAAGCGTTCGCAAGGCAAAATATCCCGCGTCACCAAACCACAAACGATATTGAAGCGATGCCAGTAACAAAGCACTTATAATGGTCATGATGCGCAACATAATCGTCCTGTTATCTCTCTTTCACGCGGGCTAGTTCTAACCCACCTCGATAAACTGCTTTATCTCCCAGATGTTCTTCAATGCGCAAAAGCCGATTATATTTTGCAACGCGGTCCGAACGGCATAACGACCCCGTTTTAATTTGTCCAGCGCCCGTCGCCACTGCCAGGTCAGCGATGGTAGTATCTTCAGTTTCACCGGAGCGATGTGAAATTACACTGGTATATCCCGCATCACTCGCCATCCTGATAGCCTGCAGGGTTTCTGTAAGTGTTCCAATCTGGTTAAATTTGATAAGAATGGAATTACCTATTTTATTATCAATACCGCGTTTAAGTATTTTTGTATTGGTAACGAAAAGGTCGTCACCCACCAGCTGAATTTTATCGCCAAGTTTCTGAGTCAGGAGCGCCCATCCTTCCCAATCACTTTCATCCAGACCATCTTCTATGGACTTTATCGGGTAGCTTTCAACGAGATCAGCAAGATATTCAACAAACTGTGAAGAGCTGTAACTTTCCCCCTCACCATGCAGCGTATATTTCTCGTCGGCATAGAACTCTGAAGCCGCGCAATCCAGGCCCAGAACTACATCCTGGCCCAGAGAGTAGCCCGCCAGCGAGACCGCTTCACCTATCATCTGCAAAGCCTGTGCGTTCGACTCAAGATTAGGGGCAAAACCACCTTCATCTCCAACCGCAGTACTCAAACCTTCTCTGCCTAAAACAAATTTTAGGGAATGAAATACTTCTACACCTGCACGCAGCGCTTCAGAAAACGTGGGCATCCCCACGGGCAACACCATAAATTCCTGAATGTCGATATTGTTATCTGCATGTTCACCGCCGTTTAGAATGTTCATCATCGGAACAGGTAGAATGCCCGGTTTTTTCTGTCGGTTTTTTGGCTGGTACAAACCGCCAATATATTCATACAGTTCAATACTATTGGCCTTTGCTGCAGATTTCGCCAATGCAAGAGAAACGGCAAGGATAGCGTTGGCACCCAGCTCAGACTTGTTTTCGGTACCATCCAGCGCACACATGGCCTTATCCAGGCCGGCCTGGTCACAGGCATCCCGGCCAGTGAGTAGAGGGGTGATATGTGCATTAATCGAGTGCAGGGCTTTCAGAACACCTTTACCCCCATACCTTGTACTGTCCCCATCGCGCATTTCCAGCGCTTCCCGCGTACCCGTGGACGCACCGGAAGGCGCGCAAGCCAGACCCCTGGAACCATCTGCAAGAAGCACTTCGGCTTCTACCGTGGGGTTACCGCGCGAATCAAGAATCTCACGAGCATAAATGTTGGTGATGGATGTGTCCCTGCTACTCATACTTGTCTACCTTAACAACCCAAAGACATTATATCAGGCGGTCTTCTATAAAGTTCTGGGCCTTAACGACCCGGTCTATCTGCTGAAGCTGTGTAAGCAGTTCTTCCATATCCTCCAGCGGCCAGGAATTAGGACCATCGGACAAGGCAGTTTCCGGGTCAGGGTGGGTTTCCATAAACACTCCGGCTACTCCTACGGCCACTGCGGACCTTGCCAGCACCGGGACCATTTCTCTCTGCCCTCCAGACGTCGTACCCTGACCGCCTGGCATCTGGACACTGTGCGTCGCATCAAAAACTACCGGGCATCCAGTCTTGCGCAATATTGGTAAGGCACGCATGTCCGATACCAGAGTGTTATACCCAAAACTTGTGCCTCTTTCACACAACATAAGCTGTTTGTTTCCGCTCAAACGCGCTTTGGCGACAACGTGCTGCATATCCAGTGGCGCCATAAACTGTGCCTTTTTTATATTTACCGGAATACCCTGAGAACATACATGCTGGATAAAATCACTCTGCCGACATAAAAATGCAGGAGTTTGTAATATGGATACCACCTGTGCAGCGGGTTTTGCCTGGACCTTCTCATGAATATCCGTAAGCACTGGAAGTTCCAGATCGCTTTTAACTTTTTCCAGTATTCTTAGTCCCTCGTCCATACCCGGTCCGCGAAAACTTGTGTGGGATGATCGGTTGGCCTTGTCAAAAGAACTCTTGAATACGTAGTTTATGCCAAGCTTCTGCGTAAGGATTTTCATATGTTCTGCAGTACGCATTACCAACGCTTCATTTTCAATTACACAGGGACCAGCAATTAAAAAGAATGGTTGACTACCACCTACCTCGAACCCGCATAGTTCCACTTCTTACCCCTTAAACATTTTGGCAGTTAAAGCAGCGACCATTTATTGCCTACGAAAGGCGAATACCAGGTCGCATTGTATCAGGAGACAGAAACGGAAATTCCTGTAGTTTTAAGATCATCAACAGCTTTTTCACTATATTTTTGCGCCGCTTCTATAAAACCATAGAAAAGCGGATGACCATACCTTGGTGAGGAAATAAATTCAGGGTGAAACTGACAGGCAACAAACCAACTATGGTCTTTCATCTCAATCATCTCTACCAGGCCACCATCTGTTGCCCGGCCAGATACTACCATTCCGCCGGCCTCCAATCGGTTAACATAGGTCTCGTTAACCTCAAAGCGATGTCGGTGGCGTTCAAATATTTCGTCCTGCCCATACATTTCTGCAGCCAGTGTATTAGGTATGAGGGTACATGCCTGCTCACCCAAACGCATGGTTCCCCCAAGATCATCACTTTCACTTCGCGTTTCTAACTCGCCAGACTTATCAACCCACTCCGTTACCAGCGCAATTATCGGATCACTTGTTTCAGGATTTATTTCAGTTGAATGCGCACCGGGAATTCCACACACATTTCGTGCGAGTTCTATTACGGCTGCATGTAGGCCATAACAAATTCCAAGATACGGAACATTATTTTCCCTTGCGTAGCGCACAGCGGATATCTTGCCTTCAAACCCGCGTTGTCCAAATCCACCCGGTACAAGAATGGCGTTTACCTGTTCAAGGACGGAAAGATCCCCGTTTTCCAATGTTTCAGCATCAATATATTCAATGTCTACGTGGGTATTCCAGTGAATACCAGCATGTGTAATGGCTTCAATCAGAGATTTATAGGCATCAAGTAATTCCAGGTATTTACCCACGATGGCAATTTTTACCCGTCTTTTAGGGTTCATATGTGCATCAGCGACCCTATGCCATTCATGAAGATCGGCCGGACCACACTGTAGTTGCATTTTATCAACCACTATTTCATCAAGTCCCTGTGCGTGTAACATCGCAGGAACCTGATAAATTGTTTTGGCATCCGGCAAGCTGATTACCGCTCGCTCTTCAACGCTGGTAAATAAGGCTATCTTGTGCTTTGAATCTGTGGGTAATGCCCTATCAGAGCGACAAACCAAAACATCCGGGGTGATACCTATTCCGCGTAACTCCTTAACCGAGTGTTGCGTAGGCTTGGTTTTAATTTCACCTGCGCTTGCAAGGTAAGGTACATAGCTCAAATGAATAAAAAGCGTCCGTTCGGCTCCCAGTTCGAGACGCATTTGTCGAATTGCTTCGAGAAAGGGTTGCGACTCGATATCACCTACCGTACCACCAATCTCTATTATCAATACATCACTGCCTTCAGCCAGCTTGGTAATTCGCGCTTTAATTTCATCGGTCACGTGCGGAATCACCTGAACAGTCCCGCCCAGATAATCGCCTCGCCGTTCCTTTTTAATTACCTCTGCATAGATACTGCCGGTGGTAAAATTATTTTTGCGCGACATACGGCCGTTAATGAACCGTTCGTAATGACCCAGGTCCAGATCAGTTTCCGCGCCATCAGCAGTGACAAAGACTTCGCCGTGTTGAAACGGACTCATGGTTCCCGGATCCACGTTTATGTATGGATCCATTTTCAGAATATTGATATTCAGTTTGCGCGCTTCCAGAACAGCGGCAAGAGAAGAGGTAACAATACCCTTTCCAAGCGAGGAAACCACACCACCAGTAACAAATATATAACGAGTCATTTAAGGGCCATCTATCGCAGGGTGCGCTTTGTTTGGCGCGTTTAAGATGGGGGTGCAGGATAACACCGCTTCGTGGCAAGCTCAATTACTTTCTAGTCGCTGACAGCCCTGGTTGCCAGCTGGTATGTGCTGACATTTTTTTAGCTGGAACAGGTGTCATTGCAGGGGCAAAACCAGACTTTACGGTGCGTATGCCGGGAATTTCGATCAACTCATCAGAACGATACAGCAACGGGTATTGTTTTCGTTGCCAGGGTGGAATTCCTGCTTCCTGAAAAATGCCCATTAGAGATTTATGTTGTCTGGAAATACCCGAAGAACAGTGCAAAGCAACCTTTTGTCCGGGTATGGGAAAGCGCACATCAAAGCATGTGGATACTGTGGCTCCAAATGGATGCTCCAGACGCAATTGTCCATGAGGGAGGTTCAGGTACTGGCCGGAAACATCGGATTGAACCTTCCAGGGATAACTAGCTTCCAAATGTCCGGTATATTCAATACAGAAAAACAGGATATCCCGATATTTGTGTAGCCGGTCCCTGAAATCTTCGATGTTGTTATTGGTTTTCCCCACTTCAAAAACCGTGCCAGGGCCAGTATCGGCAGCGCACTGTCGATAAATTTCTTCCAGCTGGGGCCGACTTATATTAAAACAACCACACTGTTCCAGCCAGTGTCGCAAAATTCGCTTCGCCTGAATGTCGGAATAATCAAGAAGCACTGCGAGCTTTAGTTCCCGGTTGTTTTTCAGCACGCGTGCAAGGTGTTCCTTCAACCATGCATCAATTATCTGCGAGTCTTCACGCATATGGCTAATCACGGTAGCCACACTTTCCACTGCGCCTGGCCAGCGTTCCAGAAATGCGGGCAAAATTTTTGCTCTAAGATAATTGCGATGGTACCGCGTGTTTGTGTTGCTAGGATCTTCCAGCCACTCAAGAGAATGTTGACGGGCGTAAATTTCCAGTTCCGTACGCCGAATTTTTAAAAGCGGCCTGTGAAGGTTTCCAAGCCCCAATGTCCTGTTCTCAGGTATTCCCGTTAGCCCTCTGGATGAGCTTCCCCGCATTAGCCTGAAAAAAAATGTTTCCACTGCATCATTCAGATGGTGCGCCATCAACAGTACATCACCGGCACTCAGTATATCGGTAAAAAACGCGTACCGTTCTTCCCGGGCGCGTTCCTCTTCATGGGATCCCGACTTGAGTGTTAGATTGTGTATTTTCAGTTTCACTCCCAACGCTGAACATTGGTTCTCACAAAGTTGCGCCCACGCGCCGGACTCCGTCTGCAGGTTGTGATTTACGTGTAGGGCGGTAATCAGCGCTCGATCAGGTACTACTGCACAAAGGGCGTGTAACAACACGCTTGAATCAAGACCCCCGCTATATGCCACATAAATGTTACTGAATGGCGTGTTTTTTGTAACAAAGTGGGACAACTGGCTTGTTATGGCATCATTCATAGGTTACCAACATTTGTGTTAAACCAATTGCAGGCTCGCCGATTTCGGGTAAGAGAAGTTAACCTGTTCTACCCCAAATTCCTTACGCAAATCTTCCAGCAAGGCATCCGTAGCAGCAACCTTCCAGCTTTGACCAAGGTTCATTCGACCACAGGCGTCTTCCCTTTCGTAAGAGAGGACAATTGGGCAGGCATCTGCTGCATGGTTTTTTACAATATTTTTCAAGCGGCGCTCAAAGCCGGGTTTTAACTTTCCGGAACGTGCTTTAATTTCGATAAATTTTGAGAAGCGAATGCGAGCATCCTCTATGGAATAAACAGATTCCACGATAAATTTCAGCCCGCCACCAAAATCATCTTCTTGCACCTCGCCGGACATTACCACTATCGACTCACTAAATATTGGCTCTTTGCAAGACTCAAAAACTTTAGGGAATATAGCTGCCTCAATACGCCCACTGCCGTCATCTACAACAAGAAAAGCCATCGGATCCCCGCGTTTGCTACGCATCATTCGTGTGGAAACGATGAGGCCAGAAACATACTGGATTTTGTTTTTGGCCTTTAATGCAGAAATTGGGACGGGACAAAAATGTCGGATCTCCTGCAAATATTCATTTACCGGGTGTCCGGATAAGTAGAGTCCCAGGGTCTCCTTCTCACCCAATAACAACTCTGCAGCGCTCAACGCAGGCACTTCGGGCATATCACGCTGAGGTGTCTTGAGTGCATCAAGCCCCCCAAACATATCATTTATCCCAACTTCAAGATTATGCGCTGTTTGTTCTGCGCCCAACATGGCATCCGCCAGCTGGTATGTCAGTTGCGCGCGATGCAAGCCAAGGGATACCATCGATTCATTAAAGCAATCCAGTGCTCCGGCTCTTATAAGCGCCTCAAAGGACCGTTTATTGCCCCCTTCCGTACCTACCCTTGAGCACAGTTCGGACAGGTTTCTAAATTTGCCACCCTGAGTTCGCACTGTAACAAGGGCGTCAACCGGCCCCTGGCCAACGCCCTTTATTGCGCCCAAACCATATACAATCTCCCTATCCCGCGCGACAAACTTGTACACACCTTCGTTCACAGAAGGTGACAGTAATACCAAATCCAGTCCCTTAAGTTCTTCTACCAGGGCTGCTATTTTGTCGGTATTTTGCATATCTGCCGACAATGCAGCAGCCATGAATTCTGCCGGGTAATGTCTTTTCAGATAAGCCGTCTGGTATGACACCATGGCGTATGCGGCGGAGTGGGATTTATTAAAACCATAGCCTGCAAACTTTTCCATGAGATCAAAAATCGGATTCGCAATTTTAATATCCACGCCGTTTTTGGTAGCACCCTCCAAAAACATCTGTCGTTGCATGGCCATTTCCTCGACTTTCTTTTTGCCCATCGCACGTCGCAGGATATCTGCCTGACCCAGGGTATATCCGGCCAGAACCTGGGCTATTTGCATGACCTGTTCCTGATAAAGGATTACACCAAATGTTTCCTTCAATATTGACTCAAGATCAGGGTGCGGATACTTAACCTGCGTGCGCCCCAGCTTGCCGTCGATAAAATCGTCGACCATGCCCGATTGCAAAGGGCCGGGACGAAACAGTGCTACCAGCGAAATGATGTCTTCGAAACAATCAGGCTTTTGACGCACAATCAGGTCCCGCATTCCTCTGGATTCCAACTGAAAAACTGCTCTTGTTGACGCGTTTTGTAGCATAGTAAACGTCTCAACGTCATCCAGTGGTATACGATCGATATCCAAAATTTTATCATTTTTGGCAACCGCAGACTGGTTGATCGCCTTAACAGCCCAATCAATGATAGTGAGCGTTTTAAGACCCAAAAAGTCGAATTTAACCAAACCCGCACTCTCAACATCATCCTTATCGAACTGTGAAACGAGACCGGACCCACCCTCGTCCAGATACAGCGGTACAAAATCTGTAAGGCGTGATGGCGCAATTACGACACCGCCCGCATGCCTGCCTACATTTCGAACCACACCTTCAAGCGTATAAGCCATTTCCATAATCTCAGCAACTTCTTCACTGCTGCTAATCAGGTCACGCAACTCTTCCACTTGCTCTTCTGCTTTGCCAAGCGTCATTCCGACCTCAAATGGAATCAACTTGGACAGCCGATCCGCAAGCCCGTACGGTTTTCCCTGAACACGAGCAACATCCCGAACAACAGCTTTGGCGGCCATAGTTCCAAAGGTAACAATCTGGCTAACAGCTTCCTGACCATACATTTCAGAGACATGCGCTATCACCTTGTCACGCCCCTCCATGCAGAAATCAATATCAAAATCCGGCATTGATACACGCTCGGGATTCAAAAACCGCTCGAAAAGCAGGTTGTACGCCAGGGGATCTATCCCGGTTATTCCAAGGGAAAAGGCAACCAGAGAACCAGCGCCGGAGCCTCTGCCCGGTCCAACCGGAATATCGTTGTCCCTGGACCACTGGATAAACTCCATAACGATAAGAAAGTACCCGGCAAAGCCCATTTGCGATATTACGTTCAGCTCAAACTCCAGGCGCGATTGATAGCGAACCTCGTCTTCCTGTGTCCAGCCCTCTCTATCCACACGGAACAACTCCAGATGTTTATTCAGCCCCAGTTGAGAAAGTTCAGCAAAATATCCGTCAAGCTGCTTTCCTTCGGGCACGGGATAATTGGGCAAAAAATAGCTTCCCAACTGGATCGAAACATTACACCGCTTGGCTATTTGATAAGTATTTTCAAGGGCCTGGGGAAGCTCATCAAAAAGTTGGTACATCTCTTCCGGGGATCGATAATATTGCTCTTCGCTATACAATCTATCTCGACTGTTGTCGCCCAGGACTCGACCGGATTGTATACACACACGCGTTTCGTGCGCTTCAAAGTCTTCTCTGTCCAAAAAGCACACATCATTGCTGGCAACGAGCGGAACTCCAGCATCACTGGCAATTTTCACGGCGGCAGCGTTGTAACTTTCTTCCTCGGCACGATTTGTGCGTTGAATTTCGATGTAAAACCGGTCTGGAAAGGATTGTTGCCAAAAAAAGGCTATTTCTCGAGCCAGCTCGTGATCGTTTCGCAAAATAGCCTGTCCCAACTCTCCGTTTCGCCCACCCGACAGGATGATTAAACCCTCACCACACTCCAACAGCAGATCCCTGTCCACGTGCGTCTCGTCGGGGTGGTCCAAATAGCTTCGGGAAACCAGGGTAAGCAAATTGGCATAGCCAATATTATTCATCGCCAGCGCCGTACAGCGAAAAACATCGCCGCTTAATCCACAAACGTGTAGTTCAACACCCACAATGGGCTTTACGCCAGCGTTCATGCAACGCTTGTAAAACTTTATCAAGCCAAAAAGGTTTACCCTGTCGGTAATGGCTACAGCAGGCATTCCCCATTCAACGGTGCGCCTGATCAGATCAGGAACCTTAATTATTCCGTCAGATATGGAAAATTCAGTGTGTACTTTAAGGTGAACGAAACGGGACATAAGTTCAGTTTACCCGCTGCAGCGCAAGGTGTAACTTTGTTTTAGAAGCGGATGTTTAAATAGTTCGTTTACATATCTCTGCGGAAGCCCTAACCGGAGCGAAGCTTGTCCGATGATGGCTAATCCGGCCATACTGTTTCAGCGCAGCCATATGCTCCCGGGTTCCATAGCCCTTATGTCGTGCAAAGCCGTATTGAGGATATAACTCGTGCAATTTACCCATCTCCTCATCCCGGCTTACCTTGGCAACGATAGATGCAGCGCTAATAGCGGACACCATTAGATCACCCTTAACGATGGCCACAGATTCACAAGCAAACCGCGGACTCAGATTACCGTCTACCAATACCAAAACCGGGTCTCTTCGCAGTCCTGCAACGGCTCTTTGCATGGCGAGGTGACTAGCCTTTAATATGTTGACCCGGTCGATTTCATCTACTTCAGCACGACCCAGACTGACTGCAAGAGCCTGATCCCATATTTTGCGCGACAGGATTTCACGCTTTTGCGCCGAAAGCTTCTTTGAATCGGTAAGCCCTGTAATCGGTGAGTCAGGGTTTAGGATTACCGCCGCTGCAACCACAGGACCTGCCAACGGTCCCCTGCCTACCTCATCGACCCCGGCTACGGTGTTTAGCCATACAACTGATTGCCGATTATTGAACACTGGCTATCTCCAGTACAGCAGTAGCAGCGCGCGTATTCGCGTCCCGCTTCAGACTGCTATGCAACTGCCTGAACGATTGTTGCATCTCCAACAAGCTGCTGTCCTTTTCACGCACCTGCTTAAGCAGAAGTAAAACTTCGTCAGCCAGGTTTTCCGGGGTCGCCTCAGCCTGCAATAATTCCGGAACGAGCGCCCGGTTTGCCAGAATATTGGGTAATGCTACAAAATTTCCATGCATGAGCCGCTTAACTACTGCATGGGTAAGGCGGCCTAATTTGTAGCTCACCACCATGGGCTTAGCCAGCATCATTGCTTCAAGAGTTCCAGTCCCTGACTTTACAAGTGCTACATCACATGCATTCAGTGCCAGAGCTGATTTATTCCGTACAAGACACACGTCAAGTTCTGGATAATTCCTGAGTTCAGATTGCAGCCAAAGTGTAAGCTGCTCACTGGCAGTAGGTATTACAAATGACGTGGGGAGCGCACTCAAGCGCGCGATGCGCTTTGCAGCATCCAGAAAAAGTCTCCCCATCAGCTTCAGTTCGGAAAGGCGACTTCCCGGCATCAAGGCGACTACCTGAGCGTCTCTGGCAATTTTCAGTGCTTCGCGCGATACAATGCCATCATCCGATGCATGCTTGGCCAGTTTTATTCTATCGGCCAGAGGGTGGCCCACAAAAACCGCATCCATACCCCACTGTTCGTAAAGAGCAGCTTCAAAGGGATAAAGAGTCAACACACGATGGGCTGCATTCTGAACCCCCTTTATGCGGTTTCGTCTCCAGGCATATATCGAAGGACTCACATAATGTACCGTTTTCAAACCCGATCGCTTAAGGCGTTTTTCAAGCATCAGGTTGAACACATTGTAGTCTATACCAACAAATACGTCGGGTTGCCACTCCAGAAAATGAGTCTCCAGCTTTTTCAACAGAAGATACAATTGCGGTGACTTTAGTAGGGGGTCTTTGAATCCATTAACGGCCAAACTATCAAAATTGGCTAGTTCATAGAGTCCAGCCGTTTTCATAAGCGGGCCGCCAACACCGCTAAACCTGGCATCAACATGCTTTAAACCGATGGCTCTCATGAGCCCGGCGCCCAGCAGGTCTCCCGACGCTTCACCTGCCAGAATGCCAATTTTCACAACGTCACCTACTCGGGGTTATTTGCCACGTGAGCGTACTATCCCCCATTGGGAATCTTCAATTGAACGAACAAAAAGCGCAACTTCAGGAAATTGTTGGGCACTTTCGGTTAACTGTTCTAGCGCTTCAGCAAGCAACAATCCTTTACGATATACCAATTTGTAAGCCTGGCCCAAGGCATCAATTACCGGTTTGTCCATGCCCCTGCGTTTCATACCTTCAACATTAAGCCCTATCGCCGATGCAGGATGCCCTCCCGCGGTTACAAATGCCGGGACATCCTTCAACACCAGACTCAAGCCCGCTATGTGAGTGTATGCCCCGATATTTCGAAACTGTGGAACCCCGGCATAGCCACCAATATTCGCATAATTTCCCACATTACAATGACCTGAAACTGAAGAATTATTGGCCATTACCACGTTATCGCCAACCACACAGTCATGACCTATGTGCACGTAAGCCATGAACAAATTGTTACTTCCTACGGTAGTTTGACCTTTGTGTTGTTGCATGCCGCGGTGAATGGTTACGCCTTCCCGGATGATATTATTATCTCCAATAACGAGCGTTGTGGACTCGCCGGAATAGGCGATTGCAGGAGTATCCTCACCAATAGATGAAAACTGGAATATCTTATTATTCCTACCAATACGCGTAGGTCCCTTAAGCACTACGTGTGATGCAATAGAGCATGCATCTCCAATGACTACTTCAGGGCCAACAATGGTCCAGGGTCCGATAACAACTCCATCGCCAATTGAAGCTTTTGAATCAATGATGCAAGTGGGATGGATTCCTGTCTGGTTCATTACCTGCTTTTCCTGGCCTTACAACTTACGTTCTGCACAGGAAATTTGTGCAACGCAGGCAAGCTCACCATCTACATGAGCCTGACAGGAAAATTTCAGTATACCGCCTCGATCGAGAGTCAATTCAGAGAACATATCCAGCCTGTCACCTGGAACTACCGGTTTACGAAACCGTGCTTTGTCTGTTCCTCCCAGATAATAGATTGAGCCATCTGCCGGTTTATTACCTTTGCTCTTAAAGGCAAGTATCCCGGACAACTGTGCCATTGCTTCAATAATTAGCAGACCAGGCATGACAGGATGGCCTGGGAAATGTCCGTTAAAAAACATTTCATTTATCGTTACGTTCTTAAAGCCACTAATACTGGTCCCCAATTCAATTTTATTGACCCGATCCACCAATAGAAATGGGTACCTGTGTGGCAGGTATTCGAAAATTTCATTGATATCCATCATATTAATTGCTCCTCCAGGCAGGGTCAGAAACCTGTACTATCATTTTTAAAGCGCTATCATTTTTAAAGCGCTATCATTTTTGTGGAAGTTTTTCGAGCGCTGCAACCCGTTTCACAAGTTCATTCAATTTACCAAATCTTATCGCGTTGCGTTTCCACAACCCTGTCTCGCTAAAAATCACACCCCCGGAATAGACGCCCGGATTACTAATCGAACGTGTCACGTGCGTACAACCGGTGATTGTCACTCCATCACATATTTCTATAACACCATCACCACCAATACCCACTCCGCCCGCAAGCACACAGTGTTTACCAATGCGGGTCGACCCGACCATTCCAACACAGCCACAAATAATAGAATGATCACCAATGATACAGTTGTGACCAATTTGCACCTGGTTATCGATTTTGACGCCGTCGCCGATCTGGGTGTCTTCAATGGCGCCACGGTCTATGGTTGTAGATGCACCTATGGATACGTTAGCACCAATCCGCACCCCCCCAAGCTGGGCTATTTCCACCAGATTACCATCCGATTCCGGAGTAAATCCAAAACCATCTGCACCGATCACAGCTCCGCTGTGAATGATGCTGTTCCGCCCAACTACAACGCCGGGGTACAGGGTAACGTTTTGCTTTAGTTCGACACCCGATTCAAGTATGCAGTCACGCCCAACATAACTGTTAGCTCCAATGCGAACATTTTTGCCCAGTTTAACCCCAGGCTCAACAACAACATGGGCTGCCAGGTCCAACTCTGCATTCAGCTGCACTTCCGGATGAACAACTGCTGTGTCGTGTATGTTGAAACCATCATCAAAGACGGGTCTAAATAGCTGTGAAATTTTGGCGAAAGCCAGATAAGGATTATTGCTTACTATGGCATTTGTCGGGCAGACCTCTAGATTGTCACGCGCCAGTACAACCACCGATGCTTTAGTACCAGCCAGATATTTTCTGTATCCCGCACTCGACAAAAAAGCAAGCTCCCCAACCCCGGCCCCGACAATAGTACCGAGACCGGAGATTAGTACCGACGATTCTCCAACAACCTCACCGCCAACATGTTCGGCGAGTTCATTGATAGAGTAAGGCATAGCTACTCCATGTTAGACTTCCAGGGAAGCTAATCCTGCAGCAATCTAGTTTTTGACGTTGAGTTTTTCAGTTACCTTTCGGGTAATGTCATGCTTTGAGTTTACATACAGTAAACTCTGGCGTTCCATCAGTACATCGTATCCCTCGAGCTCAATCAGGTCTTTAAGAGCTGCATCAAGCTTGGGTGCCATGTCATTAAATAATTCCTGCTGGCGTTCATTCAGTGCCTTCTGTAACTTTTTGATCTGAAACTGATATTCAATGTTTTGATTTTCAATATCCTTACGGGCTTTCGCTTTCTGCGAATCCCCCATAACTTCAGCATCTTTAATCAGTACTTCCTGGGCTGCCTGAATGGACTTGGCCAGGGCACGAATCGCTTCTTCATCCGATTTTAGGTCGCTTTCAATTATTTTTGCTTTTGCCTGAGCTTCTTCAGTTTGTAGTATCGCCTGCTGTGTGTTAATCACTGCAATTTTTAGCTCTGCAGCAACATTGCCTGCTGTAAAAACACTCATGCACACCATGAGCACCGCAAGTAGTCTTACCACACTAATTCTCCTTTTATTCATAATAATTTTTGATTGCCTTTTACCAATTAATTTATGTAGAAACCCCGTAAAGAAACGCTTCTAAAGTCCCATTGTACATCAGTTTTCGAAAATTGCTCGTAGGGATTTTGCTTGCAGATGCGCCAGCTCAAAAGGTCCTGCCAATTTCAAACTGAAAGCTCTCTGTCCTGTCAAACTCCTGGTCATTGAATACCTTCGTGAAGGAAAAACTCATGGGACCAAGACCAGGCGTAATCCACGTAACTCCAATGCCGGCGGAGTAACGAATTTCATCCAGCGATACGCTGAAACAGTTATCCGGATTACTCACCGCCAAGCAATTGGTATTAAAGACATTTCCTGCATCTGCAAATAGCACAGACCGAAAAGATCGATTTTCTTCAAGAAATGGAATTGGGAAGATAAGTTCTGCACTAAACTCCGCCAGTGCGTTTCCGCCAAAGGGATCCCCTTCTGGTCGGCCGAATCCGCCAGCTGCAGACGGCGTGCTGCGTGGGCCTAATGTATAGGGTTCAAATCCACGTATGGAACCAAAACCCCCGGCATAAAAATTCTCAAAAAATGGCAGGGACGTTGTTCCACCGTAGGAATCTCCATATCCAAGCTCGGTACGCAACCGAAGGGTAAATGCCTGGGGCGTTATCGGAATATATACCTGCCCTTCGTAACGCAGCTTATAGAATTGCAAATCACTACCAGGCAGCGCAGCTTCGAGGGTTAAGGATTGCGCACTTCCCCGGGTAGGAAAGAGTCCCCGGTTAAGCCTGGAACTGGACCAGTTCAGGTTCAGCTTAAAGTTAAGGGCTGTAGAATCTTCCGCCGCCAGAAACGCTACAATCTCCTGAGAGGATAGAAAACCCTCTTTCAGTTTTGTCTGTTCAACATTCAGCCCAAATCCCACGCGTTGAGTTTCGCCAATGGGTAAGCCAAAGCTCACCCCTGCCCCTAAACTATCCGTTGAAAACCTGGCTAAATTTCGCTGGTCAAAATTACTTTTGCGATAAAAAACGTTATAACCACGACTTACGCCATCCAGGGTAAAATAGGGATTAAAATAGTTCATACTTACCGAGCGTTGAAATTTGCTCCACGACAGGTTTGTTCCAAGACTATTGCCAGTGCCAAATACGTTGTTTTCCTGGTAGCCTGCCCCCAGAGTCAAGCCAAAGCCCTGAGAATATCCCAGCGTTGCCGAGATGCTACCTGAAGGTTGTTCCTCAACTTCCAATTCAACGTCAATCTGGTCATCGGTTCCGGGTACTTCAGGTGTTTCAACATTTACCGAACTAAAATAGCCCAGGCGCTCAATTCGCAGCTTGGAACGGTCAATCAATGCTGTAGACGCCCAACCACCTTCCAGTTGCCGCATTTCCCGTCTGACCACTTCATCATTGGTAATACTGTTACCACGCACGCTTATTCTGCGCACGTAGGCGCGTTTCCCTGCTTCCACGAAAAATCGCACGTCAACAATGCCGTCTTCCTGCACTTGTGGAATGCCCGATGCACTGGCAAATGTATATCCGGAGTTTCCAAGGGTTGCTGTTATTCGTTGCTCGGTCGCTGTCAAAAGCGCGCGATTGAAGGTTTGTCCGTTTGCTACAAGTAAAAGACTTTCAATAGCTTCCGGTGCAATGTCATTGAGTTCGCCTACAAGTTCGACCTCTCCAACGGTGTACTTATCGCCCTCTTCAACCCCAATGGTTATGTACACATCCTTTTTGTCTGGCGTAATGCTTACCTGCGTAGAATCAACTTCAAATACTACATATCCACGATCCTGATAATAGGATTCCAGGGTTTCCAGGTCGCCAGATAGTTTTTCACGGGAGTACTTGTCATCATTTTTGTAAAAAGACAGCAGGCCCGGAAGTTTGAGCTCCATTATTTCCAGCAGCTCGCTGTCCTCAAAAACCGAATTCCCGACAAAATTTATGTGTTCTATACCGGAGGGTTTTCCTTCCACGATATCAATTTTAATTGCCACCCGATTTCTTGGCAGCTGTTCCACGTTTGGGGAAATTGATGCGCTGTATCGACCCTGTGATACATACTGCCTTTCAAGTTCCAGCGCAACATGTTCCAGAGTTGCCTGCTTGAAAATTTCTCCCTCGGCCAATCCCTGAGCAGCCAGTCCTTCCAATAATGCTTCAGACTTGATGGCCTTGTTTCCATCCAGTTCCAGAGATTCAATGGCCGGTCGTTCTACCAGGTTCACTACCAGAACATTTCCATCGCGCATCATGCGGATATCATCAAAAAAGCCGGACTTGAAAATAAAACGCACCAGAGCCCGCAATTGAATTTCATCAATTGTGTCCCCGACGTTAACGGGCATCAGGTTAAAAACTGTACCCGCCGAAACCCTCTGTAAGCCCTGTATGCGAATATCAGACACGGTAAATGTGTCTGCATATAACACAGGAGTTTGTAGTGCGAGAACGACCACTATGGTTGAAAGCAACTGAGCGGATCGCTGCCGAATTACACTTAAAAAATACACTGGCTAGCTCCGTCTACATTCATTTTCAGTACTTGCAAATCCACTACCTACAAAAGCCTCGAAATGTCGTTAAAGAAAGCGAGCAGCATCATACCGCTAACCACAAAAATTCCAAGTTGCAAACCAAAGTTCTGCGCCCGTTGGGATAGCGGTTTGCCCTTTAGTATTTCCAGCAGGCAAAACAAAATGTGACCGCCGTCCAGCACCGGAATGGGTAGCAGGTTTAAAACTCCCAGGCTGATGCTCAACAGGGCAAGTAACCCGGTGAAGGCTATCCAGCCTGACCGCGCAGTATCTCCAGCCACTTTAGCGATGGTTATCGGGCCACTGAGATTGCTTGTCGAAACCAGCCCGGTAACCATTTTTTTCAGAAGATTCACCGTTAGTATCGTCTTGGACCAGGTTTCCCGAAAGCCTTGCTGCATTGCCGCCAGCCCGGAGTATCGCGTCTCGCGAACAAGCGCAGTTACGCCTACCAGTCCGTACTCACTTCCATCAGAGGCTATTTCCAGGCCCGGAATAACAGACAATTCCAGCAAGCGACCTGACCGGGAGACCTGAACAAGCAACTGTTGTTCAGGAGATTTCTGTACTGCTTCCACCCATTCGGTCCAGGTTTGAATATTCTGGCCGTCTACCCGTACCACCCGATCACCCCGCCTCAAGCCGGCACGGGACGCCGGGCTTTGATCCAGGACATCTCCCAATACAGTAGTAGTCGGTTGCAGTCCAAGCGAAGCAAGCAAATCAGGACTCTCTTCACCTTTGTGCCAATCCTGGATGTTCAGATTGTGTACACGGTGTTGTTCAGTTGAACTGGCTGGATAGCCCGTTGTAATGTCTATATGGCCGGTATCACCCATTCGTGATGCGAGAGCCAATGCCACCTGCTGCCAACTTCCAACGGGATTTCCATCGATTGCAACAATTTCTTCGCCGGATTGTATTCCCGCACTGGCAGCCAAACCGTCATCGAAAACTTCAGCCACAGGAATCAGTCCCACCGTACCCACCGCTGCTAACATCCAGTAAACCGCTATCGCCAGAATGAAATTTGCCAACGGACCTCCCAGAGCAATAGCTATTCGCCAGTAGGGGGAAAGGGTCTGATAGGAGTTTTTTGTAACCCCGGCACGTTCATCTTCAGGGAATGCTTCCCATTCCCTTTCATCCAACATTCGCACGTAACCACCAAGCGGGAAAATGGCCAGGACAAATTCGGTACCGTGGCTGTCTACCCAGGTAAACAGGGGTTTGCCAACACCTACTGAAAAGCGCATTACTCTCACTCCGGACCAGCGGGCAATCACAAAATGACCAAATTCGTGAATGGTAACCAGAACACCAAGCGTAACGAGCAGAGCAAGCGGGTATTGTAAAAATTCCATAAAAAACCTTATATAAAGCCGACACCAATAGCCGGATCTTAACTACACCGCAATTTACGGATCGGAAATAATTCCGTAGAAAATTCAGGATACTGGTGCTTATGCCTAAGATTCAGAATAGTTTGACCAGCGAATTCGAAAATGATTTCCCTATTATCTCAAAAAGATTGCACTCTGGGTACCAGTCAATCCATGTATAGCCTTATACCGGGATGAGTAAGTACAGAATGCTAGCGAACAAGGGAATTACTGCAATTAGTGCATCAATTCGGTCCAGCAATCCGCCATGACCAGGAAATATGGACCCTGAGTCCTTTACCTGAGCACTACGCTTGAGAATACTCTCAAATAAATCTCCCGTTACCGAAAGCGCTGCCAGTCCGATGGCAAGTACCAGCCAAATCCAGACAGAGAAATCCAGCCCGATAAGGTCGGGAACGAAAAGCGCGAGACAAAGCGTAGCCATCACGGAAACGAGCATTCCGCCAAATACACCTTCCCACGTTTTGCCCGGACTTATCTCAGGTGCCAGTTTGTTTTTGCCCAGAGCTTTACCGCAAAAATAGGCACCTACATCAGCGCCCCACACCAGTATCATCGTCCATACCAGTAACCATTCACCCCCCGGTAGCGCCTTTAAGCGGATTAAGCCCAGCCATGCGCCCATAAAAACCAAAATCCCTATGGCCAGATGTAATACAGGAATTTTTAGCCAGAACTGGCCACGCGGGTGTGCCAGGACCATAAACACGGCACACAACCAGAAAAAGGCACTCAAAATGAGGAGCACTTTTTCAAAACTCGAGTCATAAATAAAGTAAGCGAGAAGCCAGAACACAAGTAGATACACGATCTTTTTATACATGTGGGATAAGCCAGCAAGATTGCCCCACTCGTAGAGTGCGACGCTGGATAAGCCTAAAAACACCACGGAAAAAGATTCCCGGGAGGTAACAAACAGCGCAATGAGTACCAAAGGAGCCGCAATAAGCGCCGCGATAATTCTCATTTTCAGCATGTTACAAAATTACCTGGTAGCGCACCCGTACACAGAAACGCTTATTGATGAAGATCTGACTAATTAGAACTTTCTCAAGTTCTTGTACCAAATCGTCTTTCGCGTTGAGAGAATTTATGCACTGCTTTTTCAAGCGTCTGCTGTCCAAATTCGGGCCAGAATATGTCAGAAAAAAATAACTCTGTATAGGCCAGGTCCCAGAGTAGAAAATTGCTAATCCGGTTATCGCCTCCAGTGCGGATGCACAGGTCCGGCGGTGGAATATCGCCCAGGGAAAGTTGTGACTGAATGAGACTTTCATTAATATCATCCGGATCAAGATCACCCTTGTGGACCGAAACAGCAATCTTTTTTGTCGCATTCATGATGTCCCATTGTCCACCATAATTAGCGGCTATGGACAATGTCATCTTATGATTGTTTACGGTGAGTTGTTCGGCGCGTGTCATCAACATCTGTATCTTGGCAGAAAAACGGGATCGGTCGCCAATTACCCTGAATCGCACATCACGTTCAGCAAGCTCATCCACATCGTCTTCAAGAAGGCGGGTCATAAGGTCGAGCAGCAGCGTAACTTCACGTTTGGGACGCTTCCAGTTTTCGGTACTAAATGCAAAAAGTGTCAGGTATTCAACCCCAAGGTCTGCACAAGCTTCTGCTACGGGTCGAACATTTTTAGCCCCGGCCCTGTGGCCGGCAGCCCCGGGCAAATGACGTGCTTTCGCCCAGCGGTTATTTCCGTCCATTATGATTGCCAAATGACGAGGTACGGCAAATGTTCCTGCCCCCCGTTCTGCTTCAGATTCTGATGGTGACGTTAATTCCGACATATCCAGCTAATAAAATCCATGTCTACTTCTATCATGCTAGCAAATTGTAGCCTTAAATCTGCATTAAATCGGATTCTTTTTCCGATAAAGCGTGATCCATGTCAGCTATTTTCCGATCGGTGAGCTTCTGAATACGCTCAGCCGCCTTATGCGCATCATCTTCACTTATATCGTGGTCCTTTTCCAGATCCTTAACGTGACCCAAAGCATCTCGACGTATGTTTCGAATTGCGACGCGCCCATTTTCGGCTTCCGCGCGCGCTACTTTGGTAAGATTTTGCCTGTTTTCCTCTGTAAGAGCAGGTAAGGGGATGCGAACAATATCTCCGGTAGAGGCAGGAGTAATACCAATATCACTGCGTAATATGGCTTTTTCTATGTCTGGTATAAGTGCTTTCTCCCAGGGAGAAATTACCAGGCTTCGAGCATCCTCAACTGTGACCGTGGCTATCTGATTCAAGGGTGTGTCCGTTCCATAATAGGGAACCAGAATCCCGTCCAGTATGTCCGGGCTAGCCCGGCCGGTGCGAATTTTTGCAAACGCGGTTTGCAGAGAGTCAATGGACTTGCCCATGCGACTTTCTGCGTCTTCTAATATATCCTCAATCACACCGTTATCCCTATTTAGCCAAATCCGCTCAAGCAGAATCCGTTCGAATTAATGTGCCTATTCGCTTTCCCTTTGCTATATCTGCCAACGCTCCGGGCAAACCCATATCAAATACTACTATTGGAAGGCCGTGATCTCTACATAAGGTAATGGCTGTAAGATCCATCACTTTGAGTTCGTTCTGGATTACTTCATCAAAACTCAGCTCGGTGTAGCGTACAGCATCTGGATTGATGTTGGGGTCGTCATCGTAAACACCATCCACTTTGGTGCCTTTCAGCACCATATCTGCTGCAACTTCGATGCCTCTTAAACTGGCAGCGGAATCGGTAGTGAAGAACGGGTTGCCGGTTCCCCCCCCAAATATCACAACTTCACCCATTTCAAGAAGTCGAACCGCCTTGGCGCGGGAATATCCTTCTACAATTGAATGGATATCTACTGCAGACAAAACGCGAGACGGAACGTCAATGCCCAACAAAACATCACGTAATGCCAGTGCATTCATAATGGTTGCCAACATGCCCATATGATCACCGGTAACCCGGTCCATACCAGCTGCTTCCAGTGTTGCTCCACGAAAGAGATTTCCACCGCCCAGAACCACACCAACCTGAACGCCGAGTTCCCTTACCTGACGAATTTCCTGCGCAATGCCTAAAGCAATTTTAGCATCAATACCAAAGTCCAGGTCTCCAGAGAGCGCCTCACCACTTAACTTCAGCAACATCCGCATCTATTGATTTCCCCGGCAAGTCATTCAGCCTGTCCTAGCTTCCAGCAATTTGAGCCGCTACTTCAGTGGCAAAATCGACAGCCTCCACTTCTATACCCTCGCCCACTTCCAGACGAATGAAGCCGTGACATACAGCATTGTTGGTAGCTAGCAGTTGACCAACTTTCATATTTGCATCCATCACAAAGGGTTGTTCGCTTAAGCTAATTTCAGCAACATACTTGCGAATTTTGCCTTCCACCATCTTCTCTACAATTTCTTCAGGTTTTCCGCTTTCCGCTGCCTGGGCTAAAAATATTTCCCGCTCCTTGGCTATAGAGGCTTCAGAAACCTGATCTGTGCTAACCACTTCGGGTTTGCTAGCCGTAATGTGCATGGCTATTTTACGCCCCAAATCTGCATCTCCACCGCTTAACGCAAGTAAACAACCCTGGCGATTATCACCATGTATGTAGTGATATACCTGACCTTCTGTGCAGGAAATTTTTCCAATCCGCCGCACCGAAATATTTTCGCCAATCTCCTGAACCAGTTTTTCTCTGATATCCGTCCATTCACCTGCCATAAGGGTGTCTACATCATCCGTATCCTGCTCAAAGGCTGCATTTGCAATCCCCTGAACAAAGGCGATAAATTTTTCGTTCAGCGCTGCAAAATCGGTTTCGATATTTACTTCAACAATGGCACCACTGGTACCATCCTCGCTTATTTTTAGACCCAATAGTCCGTCAGCTGCGGTTCGACCTGACTTTTTGGCAGCTTTCAGCGCGCTGGACTTTCTCAGGGTATCAATTGCCAATTCCAGATCGCCCTCTGCTTCTTGCAAGGCACGCTTACAATCCATCATGCCCAGTCCGGTTCTTTCACGCAGCTCCTTGACTTGTGCTGCCGTAATATTAGCCATCACTAACCTCTTAAAAATAGTTGACGTCCGTAAAGACAGACGCCTTGCAAAAATGCTGCGCAATTAACGCAGCAAATATTGATCACACCCAAACGCTGGCTAGCTCGCAGGCGCCGGGTTTTCCTCTTTATCTACAGCTTCAGGCTCAACAGTCTCTTCTGCAGGCTGATCTGCGGTGTCAGCAGACGCTACTTCAACGCTCTCCACCACTTCAGCAGCAACCTCAGCAGCAACCTCTACGGCAACAGGGGCAACTTCAGAGCCGGCAGCGGTATCAGCACCAGAATCGGCGGATACTTCCACAAATTCATCCGCGTCTATCTGTATTTCATTCTGAGCAATTCCCGAATCGACCGCATCAGCAATCGCGGTTACATAAAGCCTGATTGCCCGAATTGCGTCATCATTACCAGGAATCACGTAGTCGACGCCCGCTGGATCACTGTTAGTATCCACTATCGCAATAACCGGAATTCCCAATTTGTTTGCTTCCTGGATGGCAATGCGCTCATGTTGTACATCAATAACAAACATCGCATCAGGCAAGCCGCCCATGTCCTTAATCCCCCCCAGACTTCGTTCCAGCTTATCTTTAAGGCGCGTTTTTTGAAGGGCTTCCTTTTTCGTCAGTCGTTCAAAAGTACCGTCTTCAGCCTGGGTTTCAAGGTCTTTTAACTTACGAATGGATGCTTTGATGGTTTTGTAATTCGTTAACATACCACCCAGCCAGCGCTGATCCACATAGGGCATTCCTACCCGCTGCGCCTGCTCCTTTATAATTTTGCTGGCGGCGCGTTTTGTTCCCACAAAAAGCAATTTTTGCTTGCGGGAGGCTAAAAGTTGCACAAAAGCCAGTGCTTCTGTGAATGCAGGTAGCGTGAGTTCAAGATTAATGATATGTACTTTGTTGCGGGCTCCAAAAATGTATTCGTTCATTTTTGGATTCCAAAAGCGAGTCTGGTGGCCGAAATGTACGCCAGCGGCCAGCATATCGCGCATGCTGATTGTGCTCATAAGATATCTCCGGGTTGAGCCTCCACACACCCCATTTCCAGACCTTGCGGCACCCATGGTAATGTGACGATGTGTGTGAGTAGTTTTAGTTAAAATTAAGCTTTCAGGCTCATAAAAAAGGGTCGTATCTCTACTAAAAACAATGCAGATTTTTGGTCTGCAAATTGTGATAATGGAGCCAATTCAATTTTCGTTGCCTGTCAGCGCCGCGCTTTATACCATAATCGCTATTGCGCTTAAACCAATCTTTGGAATATTTTTTATGAAAACCCATGCCACTGCAACTTCCAGCAATCCCTCAATGATGGGTTCTGGAGGAACTTCCATCCAAAATTCTGTCCACCTGGAAGGTATGCGGACCGCGGGCAGGCTCGGAGCATCCGTACTGGAAATGATCGGCCCCTACGTAATTCCGGGGGTAACCACCGAAAAACTTAATCAGTTATGTCATGAGTTCATCGTACATGATCTGGGCTGCATTCCAGCTCCGTTAAACTATGGTGGCGGGGGCGGCCAACTGCCCTTTCCCAAATCAATTTGCACATCCGTTAATCACGTTATTTGTCATGGAATTCCAACAGACAAAAAGGTTTTGAAAGCCGGGGATATCCTGAATATCGATGTGACCGTGATAAAGGATGGCTTTTTTGGCGATACCAGCAAAATGTTTTTTGTCGGCAAACCTTCTGTGATTGCCAGGCGACTCACCCAAATTACCCAGGAGTGTCTGTATATGGGGATAGAGCGCGTTAAACCCGGTGTGCGACTGGGCGAGATCGGCTATGCGATTCAGACACATGCAGAAAAAAACCGTTTTTCAGTTGTGCGCGATTTCTGCGGACACGGGATTGGTACAATATTTCACGGCGATCCCCAGGTTTTGCATTACGGTCGCCCGGGTACAGGTGAAATTCTGCAGCCTGGCATGTGTTTTACCATAGAGCCCATGATTAATGCAGGTACCCACCATACCCGGATACTTCCAGACCTGTGGACGGCAGTTACCAAGGATCACAAATTGTCAGCACAATGGGAGCACACCATGATGGTAACGGAAACCGGCGTTGAGGTTTTTACTTTGCGAGATGAAGAAAACCCAACCTGGATTACCACGAGCTCCTAGGTCTGGAACAGCCCTGAGCGGGTAAACAGCCCTGAGCGGGTAAACAGCCCTGAGCGGGTAAACAGCCTTGAGCGGGTAAACAGCCTTGAATAACCAAGTAACACAACGGGTTCGCGAAATTAGTGAACATCTTGCAGATGCCTTCTGGTCTGGCTCGCGTCCTGTGGATGCACTGGTAAAGGAGCGTGCCAATAAATTCGATCAGATAATTATCGAATTATGGGAAGCTGCCAACTGGCCGGAGAAAAGTAGTGAAAATGTAGCCCTGTTCGCGGTGGGTGGATATGGGCGCGGAGAACTTCATCCCCACTCCGATCTTGACCTGCTGATTCTTGTGAGTGACAAGGCGGAAGAATATGCACCGCAAATAGAGTTTTTCATTCAACAGCTTTGGAATCTAAAAGTAAACATCGGCCACAGTGTGCGCAGTCTGAGTGACGTTCACGAAGACAGCAACACGGACATCACCATAGCCACGTCCTTGCTCGAACGCCGACAGCTATCAGGCCCGTTAAAGTTTGATCGAATTATTGGGGGGTTGTTTGCCTCGGATGAAATTTGGCCAAATGCGAAATTTTACAAAGCTAAAAGAGACGAGCAGGAACACCGCCACCAACGACAGAAGGACACCGAATACAATCTGGAACCCAACATAAAAAGCGCACCAGGTGGCTTAAGGGATATCCAGACCATTAACTGGATTATGAAACGCTTCCTGGGTACGGCCCGCCCAACAGATTTAGTACGTCGCAACGTTCTTACCGAAAAGGAAAGCCAGTTGCTGGAGTCAGGCCGCCGTTTTTTATGGAAGATACGATTTGGACTCCACCTGCTATCAGGTCGCGGAGAAGATCGACTATTGTTTGATTATCAGCGTGAGTTGGCAGAAAAATTCACTTACGTTGATAACGAAGGACAGCTTGCCGTAGAACAATTCATGCACGACTACTACCGAGTGGTACTTGAGCTACGCGAGATCAATGACTTGCTGCTTCAATATTTCGATGAAGCAATTTTACGTGCGCACTACACACCGGAAATAGAACCCATAAACGATTCGTTCCAGATTCGAGACAGTTACATACAGGTGCGCAAGCAAAATTTATTCGAAAAAAGACCCGCTGCACTTATGGAAATGTTCGTGATTATGGCTAACCGGCGGGATATTGCTGGTGTACGTGCCTCTACGATAAGACTAGTTAAAGATAGCTTGCACCTTATCGATGATAATTTTCGAGCTAACCCCGAAGTAAATTCCCTGTTTATTCAATTACTGAAAGCGCCCTATACGCTGGTTTCTCAACTCACGCGCATGAGACGTTACGGTATCCTGGGAAGATACATAAAAGAATTCGGCCATATTGTTGGACAGATGCAACATGATTTGTTTCATATCTATACGGTTGATGCGCATACCATGATGGTCATCAGGAACATGCGTATATTCAAATATCGCGCCAGCCAGGAAAAATTTCCAATTGCGTGGCACTGTGTAAAAAACGTCGCAAAAATCGAGCTGCTCTATATTGCCGGTCTCTTTCATGATATTGGCAAGGGTCGCGGTGGTGATCATTCCGTCCTCGGTGCTGCTGATGCTGTAAAATTCTGCAAACTACATGCACTTTCCCAGGAAGACACGGATCTGGTGGAATGGTTGGTACAGGCCCACCTGTTGATGTCTGCGACGGCACAGCGCCAGGATATTCATGATCCTGAAGTAATATTGAAATTTGCACGTCTGGTGAAAACTGAGGCGCGGCTTGACTATCTGTATGCCCTGACTGTCGCCGACATTAATGCGACCAACCCTACATTATGGAACAGCTGGAGAGCTACGCTCATGCGCCTGCTCTATATTGAAACCAGAAAGTCATTGCGGCGGGGACTGGAAGACTCGGTAGACCGCGAAGCCTACATAGATCAGATTGTGATGGAAACGCTGGAACGATTGAAAGGCCAGGGAATATCTGAGCGGCGAGCAAGAGAAATATGGGAGGACCCCGATCCCGAGTTTTTTCTGCAACATTCGGCTGTTCAGATTGCCGCGATCACCGAAGCTATCGAGCATCGAACAAAAGAAGATCAAGTCGGCAACAATGCTCTGGTGTTGGTTCGCGACGTTGCAGGACAGGTAAGCGAGGAAGGAGCAACAGAAATATTCCTCTATGCACAGGACAGTCCCAGTTTATTCACCTTGACAGTGCTGGCGATGGATGCACTTGAGTTGTCCATTTTTGCTGCCTATCTGCACACCTCACACACCAACATGTGCTTCAATACTTATATCGTTCTCGATAAGGAAGGAAAGCCCTTAGGTACCAATTCCTATCGACACCGGGAAGCGCGTGATGTGCTGAAACGTTATATTTCCAATCCGGATGCGACGTCTGATCTGCTGAAGCATCGTTCGCATAAAATAATCCCTCGCAGGTTAAAACAATTCAGAATTCCAACAGAAGCTATACTACACAGCGACGAAAAACAGGGTCATTCAGTATTGCGTGTTACTACGTCAGACAGGCCAGGTTTGCTAGCGCACATTGGTCTCATTTTTTTGGAGCTGGATATTCGAGTGCGTAATGCAAAAATCACAACGCTTGGGGAAAAAGTTGAAGACGTTTTCTATATAACCGGCTCTGATCATTTGCCAATCACCGATTCGGCCCACGCGACAGAGCTGACATCAGCTATCTGTTCACAGCTCGACGCAGAGGCAATGAGCTGAATTTTCGATAATGCTTGCTGGGGAGAACCATGCCAGTTGTGGTAGTTTAGTCTTTTCTAATTTGTAGCCATTCTAATATGACAAAAATATTTGCCTTCAGCCTCGGTATTGCCTGCGTGAACAAAAACGGTGCCTACCTGGACACGTTTTTTCCCTTTCTTCTGCACAAGCCACCCGACAAATTGACCGGCTTGTTGAATGATTTTCTGGAGGAAGGCGTCAGCGAGCTTTCTGCATCTGAATTTGCGCGTATTTCAAAAATGGTTGCAGAGCATACGGCATCGGTTAGTGTTACCTCAGCTACGCGCCCGCATAATTATCACGATTTGCCGAGCTGCAAGCGCCTTGTTGCGGTTAAATTATCCGAAGATCGCGACATCCAATCCACGCCCGAAGCATATTTAAAACTACATCTACTTTCACATCGGCTTTGTCTACCCAATACCATAAACCTGGATGGTCTGTTTCAACAATTACCCACAGTATGCTGGACCAGCCTGGGTCCGATCGATCCGGCTGAGCTGAATGAACGCTTGCTTGAAGCGCGTTTTAGTGATGAACACATCGATGTGCATTCAATAGACAAATTTCCACGCATGACAAATTACGTGGTCCCTTCAGGGGTAAGGATTGCTGACGCAAGCCGTGTACGTCTCGGGGCATATCTTGGCGTTGGTAGCACCGTTATGCATGCAGGCTTCGTAAACTTTAATGCTGGCGCTTTAGGCCCTAACATGATTGAAGGGCGCATTTCACAAGGCGTGGTCATGGGAGCAAACAGCGATCTGGGAGGGAGTGCGTCCACCATGGGAACGCTGTCGGGAGGAGGCAAACTCAAAAATTCCATTGGCGAAAACTGCCTTGTAGGTGCAAACGCCGGTATCGGGATACCGCTGGGAGATCGCTGCACTGTTGAAGCCGGGCTGTATATAACTGCCGGGACTCTGGTTGAGGTCATTGATACCTCTGACAACTCCAGTCGAATACTGAAAGCACGGGAACTGGCTGGGCAAAGTGATTTACTGTTTATACGACACAGCCAAACAGGCAAGGTTCTCTGCCGCACGAACAAAAATAGCATAGAACTCAATGATGCACTGCATTCAAACAATTAGATTGTTCAGGCGATAGCCCGAGGTTTTCCAATAGATATGACCGACAAGATAACAAACCCGGTACTTGAACTAGGCATTGAGTTACTTTCAAAGGCCTCTGTAACCCCCAGAGATGAAGGTTGCCAGAACATCATCGCAAAGAGGCTGAAAGCGGCAGGTTTTCGGTGCAAACACCTGCGCTTTGGTGAGGTTGATAATCTCTGGGCTACCTGTACAAACAGCAAGAAAGTAAATGGACCGCTCATTGTTTTTGCCGGCCACACCGACGTTGTTCCCACTGGTCCAGCTGAAGACTGGTTATCCCCACCCTTTGTTCCCGAAATTCGCGAGGGTTATCTGTATGCACGTGGTGCTGCAGACATGAAATCAAGTCTTGCCGCAATGGTCGTTGCTACAGAACGGTTTGTTATCGATTATCCGGACCACCCGGGTGAGATCGCGTTTTTGGTTACAAGTGACGAGGAAGGTGAGGCGCAGAACGGCACCGTTAAGGTTGTAGAATACCTACAGAACAAAAACTGCCACATGGATTACTGCATTGTCGGCGAACCCTCAAGTCAAAACCAGCTTGGCGACACCATACGCAACGGTCGTCGGGGATCCCTGAACGGGCACATAACCATAAGAGGCAAACAGGGACATGTAGCTTATCCGCACCTGGCTGTTAACCCTATTCACCAGGCTGCCTCGGTACTCAATGAATTTTTGTGTTGTGAGTGGGCGCCAGCAGACGATTATTTTCCGGAAACCAGCTTGCAGATATCCAACATCCATTCTGGTACTGGAGCAAATAATGTAATTCCTGGCAGCTTAAGTGCTTCTTTCAATTTCCGGTTTAATCCTAAACAGACACCGGAACAGTTAATAGAAATCACGGAATCATTATTCACAAAAAGTGCCCTTGATTTCAAAATTGACTGGAATCTTTCCGGCTTGCCCTTCGTTACACCTGAAGGCTTGTTGACTGACGCCGTAACACGGGCCGTACAACAAGCTTGCGGCATAGCTACTAAACTTTCTACTTCCGGTGGTACTTCGGATGGCAGGTTCATTGCGCCAACTGGTGCGCAGGTCGTTGAAGTGGGCCCGGTAAATGCGACCATTCACATGGTGAATGAGTGTGTAAAACTCGACGATCTGGCACTACTTGAGCAAGTATATTATTTAACTTTGGTAAACCTGTTGGTAGCAATCCCCGAAGCTTCGGAGACAGACCCGAATAGTGTGGATCGAGTCGAGCCGTGAAATATCTGCTGGTTGGAATCTTCAGCGTTCTGCTGTGCGCTATCATATTTGCGCCAGCCAGTTTGATAAAACAGGGCTTTGAAGCAAACACGACAATAAGGATGACCAATGTCCGGGGTTCGCTGTGGCATGGCAGTGCAAAACTTGGCTTGCCGGGTAGCGGGCAAACTGCAGAGTTGGGTGATCTGGAATGGAATTTTGCTCCCCGAGGATTGTTGTCCCTCTGCATTACCTATGACATCCATGTGAGGTCCGGGACCGATCAGTTCGACGGTCGGGTATGTCGCGCAACGAAAAATGTGCGCATTGAGGGTGACCTCAGGCTCCACTCCACTAACCTCAATCGTGTGCTAAAAAAATACGACATTAACCTTAGCGGTGTACTGGAACTGGATGCTCTGCTTTTGGTATTCGATCCGGCCGTAAGATTGGAGGGCGGACTTCCGCAAATCGCGGATATTTCCGCGCAAATGCACTGGAGTGGCGGTCCTGTACAATACCGACTTAGCGGTATAAATTACGCACTCGGTCTACCCGCACTGGAGGGCGATCTGTCGTTTGAAAATAACAAAACCTATATGCGTGTCTTTGAACAAGGCACTTCCGGCATCACCAGGGGGCCAAATGCCCAAATCGCGCTAATTTTAGGCAATCTCGACCAAAAAGGCTGGGTTAGTGTGGGCATCACAAAGAAATTCACCAAACTGCTAAATCAACCATGGCCAGGAAGTGAGCCAGATCACGCTGTGGTTCTGGAGGTACAGGAGAAACTGCTTTAGAATCGACAGCTTAAGATAAAGAAGTAGAATCGTTGCAAACTCTTGTAAACAAATTTGTAGAGCCCGGTCGTATACTTCTGGTTATCCTGCTGGCACTGGTTGTTGCCCAGACTGGCTGGTTTTTCGTAAGCGGACCCCCATCTCTAGTTATCGAAGGCGAAACACAGACTCGGATAACAAGCCCCGAGACGATATTTTCTGCTAAAAGCATCGCTGCACTAAATCTGTTCGGTAACGCAACTTCGACCAGTAGTGCCCCCGTGCAAAACAACTTCAATGCAACTCAAACCCGGCTACGCCTTGAATTACAGGCTGTATTCCAGTCAGAACATCCCCAGGATTCTGCAGCGATCATTGCCGAAGCCAAGCGCCCCGGAATGTTATACAAGATAGACACTAAATTGCCGGGCAATGCTGTTCTCAAAGAGGTGTATGCAGACCGCGTCGTACTAAAACGCGGAGAAATTTTCGAGACTTTGCGTTTCCCTTCCGTCAAAGCCATGATGACCAGTTCACAAAGTGCAAGACAGCCACGGCAAACACAGCGTGCGCAGCGGGCTTCCCTCACAACTCCGAATGCCAGGCAAGGCGCCGATTCACCAGGAGCACAGGTGAATGCCCAACGCGCTGTACCGGAGCTGGCGAGCCAGTTAAAACAATTTCAAACCAACCTCAAAAACGACCCAAAGACTACGCTTGCACAAATAGGGCTCACTGCAGTGAGCCCGGAAAATTCCGAGGGCTATCGTTTGGGGGCGCTGGCAAACTCTACCTACTTAAGACAAACCGGTTTGCAGGCAAATGATGTGGTACTCTCCGTTAACAATCAGCCCATCGGGAATATACAACAGGATCAGCTACGCATAGCTAGCATCCTCGCACAGGGATCAGCGCGACTCGAAGTTCAACGCGGCGAACGCACCTTCTTCGTTACCGCCTCGCTCAAATAATAATGACTAATCTAAAGCTTTCATCACCGTTTTCAGGATCATACGCGGTCTTGTTGTTTACCATTATGTTAAGTTCCTGCCCTGCTGCGGCACAGGAAAACACCTGGCAGCTTAATATAAAGAATGCCGATATTACTGAGTTTACCAATCAGGTAGCCGCAATGACCGGTAAGACATTCATCATAAGCCCCAAGGTGAAAGGCAAGGTGACTGTCATTTCCAATTCCAAAATGAATCGCGAAGGGATCTATCAGCTATTTCTCTCTGTCTTAAGGGTGCATGGGTTCACTACAATCGAGAGCGGCAATATAGTTAAAATTGAACAACTAACCCTGGCCAAACAATCTCCAAGTACTACTGGCACTGCGTCCGGCGAGCAATTGGTTACCAGGGTAATCGCTGTGAATAACCTGGACTCCCAGGAGTTGGTTAAGATTCTGCGACCGCTAATTCCGCAACAGGGTTCCATCGGCTTCCTAACCAATCCAAACGTGCTCATCATCGGCGATCATGTTGACAATATAGATCGGCTGGTAAAGTTGATTCGCCAGATTGATGTAGCTGATGAGGATGAGATCGAAGTAGTTCCGCTGCAACACGCCTGGGTTGGCTCAATTGTTACTCTGCTGGAGAAACTGGCCCCACAGCAGATGGCGCAGGGTGCGAAGGGACCGCAACGTATTACTGTTATAGCAAATGAACGCGACAACAGTTTGATATTACGTGGTAAAAGCAAGTCTATTGCCGATGTTCTGAAACTGATTAAGAAACTGGATAAACCCGTTACGGCGAATGGATCTACCCGGGTATTCTATCTCGGTCATGCAGACGCACAGGATACAGCCCCCATTGTCAGTGAACTTGTAGCTACCAAAACTGCATCAGGTGATGGGACCGAAAGTGGGCAGGAAACTAATATCCAGGCGGATCCGTCCCTGAACGCGATAGTTGCCAAGGCGGATCCCGCCATCATGCGTGAAATTGCCGATCTCATCGAAATGCTTGATATTCCCCGCACCCAGGTATTAATCGAGGCTGCAATTGTAGAAATTTCTCTGGATTACTCAAAAACACTCGGCGTATCCCTTGCCGGTGTCGACGCATCTGGGGAATCGGTTCCGCTGTTTAATACAGCACTTGGCGGCGCTCTCAATACACTTTTTCAGAATCTGGACCCCGATGGCAATATAGGCCCCATAGGAGCGACAGCATCTCTTGATACCCCTACGCTGGCGGTTGCCAAAATTGACACCGCCGGTGTGTCTTTTGCTGCGATTGTTCAAGCCTTGCAAAGTAATACAGAAGCCAATCTGTTATCTACACCGCACATTACTACTGTTGATAATAAGGAAGCTAAACTCTCGGTAGGCCAGGAAGTACCATTTCGCACCGGCTCATTTACAACGGGTAATAATGGTGCAAGCAATCCGTTTACAACCATACAGCGACAGGACGTAGGGCTTGAATTAATTGTTACGCCGCATGTCTACGATGGTTCACGAGTACGGCTGGAGATATCCCAGGAGGTTTCCAACGTTGTGCCTTCTGTGAGCATTGGTGAGGGCGGGTTTTCTGATATCGTCACCAACAAGCGTACGCTTGAAACAACGGTTATTGTCGACGATCAGCAAACAATCGTGTTAGGTGGATTAATTCGTGATGATGTAACCAATGTAAAAAGCCAGGTACCTCTGTTAGGTAGCATTCCTCTGCTGGGTAAATTGTTTCAAAATAATTCGGTCACCAAAGTGAAACGTAGCCTGTTAATCTTTCTCAGACCTATAGTGCTACGTTCCAAACAGGACGTTGAAGATGTCACTCAAGAAAAATATCAGGACATTTGGGAAGTTATAATAGAGAGTTCTGGCCAACAAGGAAAAGAGGCTGCACCAATTGAAGATCTTTACAAAGGTTTTCCGAATTAGAAGCACACTATTTTATCTACGCTTCGCGATTACGCGCAAACTTACAACCTGGTGGACAAGGCCGAATATTCTCGGCGCAGAGCGATTGCTACCCGACACCGACTATTGTTACGTTTTAAATGAACATTCCATTACCGATTTAGCCATTCTGGACCAAAGCTGTACGCAACTTGGCCTGGCTAAGCCATCAGAGCCAATGGCAATGTTGAAATTTCACTACTTCTTTCTATCCCCGCGAAAAACCCTGTTCAGAAGTGCCAAAGGGGCACGTGCCCACCCAAAGTCATTGGTACAATTAACCGATTTCATACTCAACACCCCCGACAAGGCGCAGATAAACCTGTTGCCGGTATCCATCTTCTGGAGCCATGCGCCGGACAAAGAACGATCGCTGTTCAAATTGCTTTTCTCTGAGCGCTGGAGAGTAACTTCCAGACTAAGGCGTTTACTGGATTTACTAATTAATAGAAAACACATTACGGTACAAATTGGCAATCCATTGGCCCTGCATACCTCAATCCAGAAAGGCCTGAAAGAAGCAGTGCAAACTGATCTGTTGTTGCGCCGGCAAATGCGAATTTTACGCGTACGGTTCAAAAAACACCGAACTGCATTCCTTGGCCCTGATCGATCCCATAGGAACACCTTGTTATCCAACATTACAAAAAGTAAATCTGTGCGTCTGGCAATAGCGCAATCAGAGAAAAAAAACCCGGAAAAGCTGGCTTTAAAGTATGCCAATACGATTGCTTCCGATATTTCCACGGTCAATGTCCGTTTCCTCGCAGCTGCACTAAAGTGGTTCTGGAACAAAATCTACGCAGGCATAGAGGTAAAAGGACTGACCCACGTTTCCAGCGTCGCCGAGTCAGCAAGCATCGTGTACGTACCAACCCATCGCAGTCACATCGACTACCTGTTACTGGGCTACCTCTTGTATAGCCACGGTCTGCAATTGCCACATGTGGCAGCGGGCGACAACCTGAACATCCCTATTATTGGCGGCGTCCTGCGCAGAGGTGGTGCGTTTTATATGCGTCGCAGTTTTCGGGACGATCCCCTGTATGCTGCAGTGTTCAAGGAATATTTCACCCAACTTCTCATACGTGGCTACGCCATGAAATACTTTATTGAAGGTGGACGTACACGCACGGGGAGGTTATTGCCCGCAAAAACCGGCTTATTAAAAATGACCGTCGCTGCGCAAACAGAGCACCCGGAAAAACCAATTGTTCTGGTACCGGTATACATCGGATACGAAAAACTGATAGAAGCTAACAGTTACCTTAAGGAATTACGTGGTGAGCGAAAAACCCGGGAGTCAATCGGAGATCTGATACGCAATATTCGGCTGATTCGACAAAAATTTGGAAAAGTGTATGTGAATTTCGGAAGCCCAATCCATCTCAGAAATTATCTGGGTGAAAAGTCCATAATGGATTCAGATAATACTCGGGAGGCTGTCTCTACCTCGCTAGGCAGAGAAATATTGGTGCGCATTAACGCCGTCAGCGCCATTAATCCGGTCAATCTTGTCGCGATGGTAACCCTTTGTACTCCAAAGCTGGCAATCGATGAACACATGTTAATCAGCCAGATTGACCTCTATGTTTCACTACTTGGACGCATTTGTTCCGAAAACAATTTTGCGGACTATTCCTTCACAGAGCTGGATGGCGCTGCGTGTATTGAACACGTCGAGGCGCTTGGCATGTTACGACGCGAGCGATACGAAGCCGGTGACATTTTGCACCTGGACAATTTTAGCGGTGCACTTTTTACATGGTATAGAAACAACATTCTGCACACCCTGGCACTACCCGCACTGGTCGCGTGTTTTGTCGTTGACCGTCACCATCTAAGTGTCAAAAATATCTCGGATATGATTGAAACAGTCTATCCTTATCTCGCACAGGAGCTAAACATGCCTCCGGTGGATAATTCTCACCTGGATCATTGTCTGTCGAGCCTGTGCGAAAGCGGATTACTACGTTTACTTGACCCGGACGCGAATAGCTCGGGAGAGCAACGAGTCTATGCACCACCAGAACCGCATTCCCAGAACTATTATCAGCTGGATCTGCTCTCCAGACTGATCATGCAAACACTTGAACGCTTTTACATTGTTATAGGATTACTCAACCAGGCGGGTAGCGGTGTACTGGATCTGGATTCCCTGGAAGAAAAGTGCATAAAAGTTGCCGAGCGAATTTCCCGTTTATACGGCCTGAATGCCCCGGAATTTTTTGACCGGAGATTATTTCATGGTTTTCTTGATGCATTGTTGAAGACAGGAGCCATTAGCGAGGATTCCAGGGGACGACTGGCATTCGATGAAATTATTCCCCGTGTCTGTTTACGAGCAAATCGGGTGATAAGAAAAGAGTTCAGGTATGCCGTATTGCGCAATCGCCAGTAAAACAATTCATTTATCAAGACAATCACGCGCTCAGACCTCGCCCAAGCCTCTATAAACGTCGAATCGCACAGTACGGGCACGTATCTGCCAGTCGGGTTTTAGAGCCACCGGGTCGGTCCGACGGCGTTTAAGCACTACCCGCATACTTGCCTTTCTTTGAGACAACTTGATGAGTTGCACTAAAGACTGCTCGGATACGGAAGAATCAACAAGCCGTACCAGGAGTTGCGCTCGCCGGTTCGGTAAAGCATTTTTCTTGCGCAGAGCAAACATCGGATCGAGATAGATAACGTCATACTTCGGCGGGCCTGTTAGATTTTTGATAAATTTAACTACATCTCCACACTCAACACCTGCAGCACTGGAGCTTTGCGTTGAACTAAAACGATCCAGCGCGTCCCGAAGCAGCACATGCATTACCTGAGACCGCTCTACCAGTTGCACCTCACACCCAAGACCCATCATAACCATCGCGTCTAGTCCAAAACCGGCCATCGCGTCCAGCACTTTTAAGCCGCCATGTTTGTCGATACCAATGCTGCGTGATAAATGTGATTTTTTTCCGGATTTTATTCTCGCATCCACTTCATTAAGGTCTGCCGATGCTAATGCTCCTTCAGATTCAAACCCCAATTCCAGTCGTGCAGAGTGCGACCATAAAAAGAATCCCGACTCAACCAATGGTTTCCCTTCGCAAATTTCCACGGGCACCTTAAGAAGGTGCGCCGCCTGCTCCGCTCGCTGAAAATCATCTTCGCTTGAAAAAATTCTTATCATAAATCTTTGTCGTAATGAAATATCGCACCAGGTGGTTATGCAGTCTGCTTCTTCCATGGCTTGCTTCCCTGTACATACACAGGAACAGCCTCTGCAGTACTTACGAGTCGGCGCGCCTCCCCAGGTACTGCCAGCAGGCCTTGCGCGAACGGGCGAGTAACAAGCACCGTGGAAATTCTGTTATCTGCATAAGTCGGTGCTGACGCGTGGGATTTCACAAGGTCTGGTTGCGGCAATGGAGTCTCATCAAATATCGCCAACCAGGCACCAGGCCCGGATTGTTTTTCCCCACCGGGTTTCAGGGCTGAATTCAACGTATATGAATCAGGGTACAAGGCGTTTGTCGGACAGATATCCTCCGCTCCCACAGCATTAAGTTCGCCGTTTTTAACTGCGTATATCCCTCGATAGTACTCACCGGGTCGTGATCGAATAAAGCTAATCACGCCACAACAATTGGGATGTAAAGAATAATTTCCGGCAGCGAGTGCATGCAGGCTGGAAACAGCAAATATTTGCGTAGCAAAAGGCAGTGCCAATCCCTGCGTTACAGCAGCCGCAATGCGCGTACCTGTAAACGATCCAGGACCACATCCAAAAAATATAGCCGACAACTGAGATACTGAAGTCTGATTACGTACCAACAATTCGTGCACCATGCCCAAGAGTGCCCTATTGTGAGATCGTGGGACTTCCTGCTCGATGGAATCCGTCCTGGTGTCCTTGGGACCGGCTATCTGAATCGCTACAGAACACGCTACTGTCGATGTCTCAATCGCCAGTATTCGCTGCTGTTCTGATTGTGGTGGTGTACTATCCATCCATATATTGTACCGGGTAGATCATGAATACACAGAACTTAATGAGTATAGAATACGCACTGCAATTGATTCTCAAAACTGTTCCTCCCATGTCCCATTCTGCATATGAACCCGTAAATATTGATGCCGCACACAATCGAATCTGCTCGCACGATATTACGGCACCTATCAGCATCCCCCCGTTTGCAGCATCCGCGATGGATGGATATGCAATCAATTCAGAAGACCCTCAATTCACGGGAGCACCGCCCTACCAGCTTCGCGTTCAAGGTCGCAGTCTGGCTGGGCACCCTTTCCATGGAGAACTACAGAAAAATTGTTGTATACGCATTACTACCGGTGCCTGTATACCCGCGCGCGCAGATGCAATAGTTATACAAGAAAATGCGATACGCACTTCAGAGCAGATAGAAATAAGCCATCGGCCCGAAAAAAATGCGCATATACGTAATGTCGGTCAGGATGTCGGCGCCGGGCAGTTAATTTTATCTGCAGGTTCCAGATTAGGTGCACTGCAACTCGGATGGCTACAAGCCTGCGGAATAGCAAGTGTAAATGTGCTTCGTAAATTGAAAGTTTCAGTTTTTTCAACGGGCGACGAGCTGAGCTCTACCGGTAAATCACTAGCAGCAGGAGAAATTTATGATGCCAATCGCCTGGTGTTAATAAAACTGATGGAACACTTTCCAGTTATCATCAGCGATCTGGGAATTTTGCCTGATGATGAAGACACAATAAGAAATGCACTCGGTGCTGCGGCTGAAAAATCGGACATTGTGCTCAGTTCCGGAGGTGTTTCTGTTGGCGATGCAGACTACGTCAGAAACATTGTCTCGGAAATTGGCCACCTTGAGCTCTGGAAAATCGCGATCAAGCCGGGAAAACCTGTCGCATTTGGAAAGATAGGGAAAGCAGTATTTTTTGGACTACCGGGTAATCCTGTATCAGCGATTGTGACCTACCTTTTGCTTGCGAAACCCGCGATTGAGAAAATGTGCGGTAAATCAAATGTGGATTCTCCCCTAAAAACCTTCGCTACTTTGGAAGGATCAATTAGCCACTCACCGGGAAGAACAGAATTTCAACGCGCAACATGCTACCAGGATTCTGCTGCGGGGGGACTGCAGGTAAGTGTCAGTGAAGACCAGAGTTCCAATCGCTTCGCCAGCTTTCGCGATTGTAACTGTCTTATTGAATTATCATCAGATTCCAAACAACCGGTAACTGGAGACAGGGTAACAATACTGCCCCTGGAAGGTTTATTAACTTAATGCGGGTTATTGCGTGCCTGTAAGGCGCATCACAAATACATAAAACCAGGAGAAACCGGCACACTTGTATACCATGTACCGATTCCTGCCTGCTTTACAAACCATCGTTAGCGACCGACACACCTAGCAGCTTTGCTAGTCGCTAGTTTTCCGGCTACTTCTTTTTAGCGGCTTTTCTCTTAGCTGGCTTTTTCTTAGCTACTTTTTTCTTAGCAACTTTCTTCTTGGCAACTTTCTTCTTGGCAACCTTTTTCTTGGCCACTTTCCTTTTGGCCACTTTCTTTTTGGCTACTTTCTTCTTGGCAACCTTTTTCTTGGCTACTTTCTTCTTAGCTACTTTCTTCTTAGCTACTTTCTTCTTAGCTACTTTCTTCTTAGCTACTTTTTTCTTGGCTACTTTCTTCTTAGCTACTTTCTTCTTAGCTACTTTCTTCTTAGCTACTTTCCTCTTAGCTACTTTTTTCTTAGCTACCTTCTTCTTGGCAACTTTCTTCTTGGCAACTTTTTTCTTTGCTGCCTTTTTTGCTACAGTTTTCCGGGCAACTTTTTTCTTAGCTACCTTTTTCTTGGCTACTGTCTTTTTAGCAGCCTTCTTACGAGCTACCACTTTCTTTTTAGCAGCCTTTTTTTTTGCTTTAGCCATTTTAATCTCCTCGGCAAAAGTATCTTCCTGCTGATTTTTGAATTACAGAATTGTCGTTCAGCTACCAGCGATTGCATAATATTTGATTAAAAATTAATTGCTACCCCAAATTGCAATTAGTCGTCAATTAATTTTATTTATTTTTAGTTCGAATAGTCAAAAATTGAGGCTATTTGTTTTCCAAAGCGAGTAAAATTTGATCCTTAATTTCTTCTACATCACCAAGCCCGTCCAGTTTTGAATATTTTAAAAACTTTTCAGATGCACGTCGCATATAAAATTCAACTAACGGATGTGTTTGTTCCCGATAAATTTCCAGGCGTTGCATGACTGTTTCTTCGGTGTCATCTTTTCTTTGAACCAGCACGTCTCCACTTATATCATCCCTGTTTTCGTGCATCGGTGGATTAAAGACAAGATGATACACTCGACCGGAAGCCTCGTGCACCCGTCTGCCTGCCAAACGCCTGACAATTTCTTCATCCGGTACGCTAATTTCAAGCACCGCATCAATGTTTATGTCTGCATCCACTAGCGCTTGCGCCTGCGGAATAGTGCGTGGAAAACCATCAAACAGAAAACCTTTCGTACAGTCTGGTTCTCCTATTCTTTGTTCAACCAGGCCAAGAATCAGCTCATCAGATACCAGATTCCCTGCATCCATTACGGCTTTTGCCTCTTTACCAAGCGGACTTTGTGCCTTTACGGCAGCACGTAACATGTCGCCCGTAGAAATTTGTGGTATGTCATATCTGTCACAAATATATTGGGCTTGCGTGCCCTTACCGGCCCCGGGTGGCCCCAAAAGAATTACTCGCATCCATTACCTCTTATTGAATTACGTTCATACAGGTGTTCGTCGTTCGATATCTATAACGTCCGGAACACTTCTTATTTTTGCTATAACTTTCGCAAGAAGTACAAAATCATGTATTAGGCTTGTAACACTAATACTAGCAGTATTTTTCGCCGAATCCGTAGTCGCATTCAATGATAACATGGTGATATGTTCGTCATTTAATATCTGAGTAATATCCTGAAGCAATCCGGGCCGATTGCGACAATGAACAAATAGAAGTTCCTGCTGCAAATTTTCTTCTTTAACATCCAGCAAATCCATCTGTCGCTGTAGCAGTTTTTCTACTCCGGAATTTTTGAGGATATCCAGTACCTGACAACTCCCAAGGGATATCGCGTGATAAAAAGCGTCGATTGACTTAAAACCCATTTTCGATGCAATCTCAGCTATTCCAGTAGAATCGTTAAACCGCAGGTTCAACCTTTCCAATCCCTGCATAAAAAGTTTTTCCCCGGCCGCGATGTTCTCGGAAGCACTACGACCACGAAACCAGGCCTGGATCTTTGCACGAGCTCGCGTGGTTGTTACAAAACCGCTTGAAATCTCCAACCACTCACGATTTGGCTCCAGCTCCGAAGCCACTATGATTTCCACACGCTGGCCTGTTAGCAATGCACTGTTAAGCGCTACCTCTTTTCCATCAACCCTTGCACCAATACAGCGATGTCCAATGTCGGTATGAATTCGATATGCAAAATCAACGGGCGTTGAATCCTGAGCCAGGTCCACGACATGTCCGTCAGGTGTGTACACATACACCCGGTGTTCTTTCAAACCGCTTGTCAATTCGGAGGCAATGGAAATATTTTCATTTTCACTACCGCCGCTCAGTACCTGGCGCAACCAATCAAGTTTTTCGGAATGTATCGATTCTTCCAGTTGCAGGGTTTTCGGTTCCTGGCTCTTGTAGAGCCAATGTGCACAAACGCCAAGTTCAGATTCACGATGCATCTCTGTTGTTTTTATCTGCACCTCCAAAACACTACCCTCAGTATCATATACAGCGGTGTGAATCGCCTGATAACCATTACTCTTCGCATTGGCGATATAATCATCAAATTCTTTTGGAATGTGTGACCAGTTGGTATGAACGACACCAAGTACTGCGTAACAATCCGCCACCGTTTCTACCAGCACCCGCACCGCAAGACCATCATATATTTCTGAAAACTCAACGCCTTTGCGTTGCATCTTCTTCCAAATGCTGTAAATGTGTTTGGCACGACCTTCCACAATGGCTGTAATGCCCGCACTGGTTAACAATTGTTCCAAAAACGACGTGTGTTCGGTAATCTGGATTTCTCTGTGTTCGCGTCTCCTGGCAAGACTTTTTGCCACACGTTTGTATTCATCAGCCTGTAAATACCTGAAGGCAAGATCTTCCAGCTCCCACTTCAGCCTCCAGATGCCCAGGCGATTGGCCAAAGGTGCAAAAAAAGACAGGGTCTCCTGTGCCATTCGTAGTCGTCTTGAGCGCGCTGCGTTCTTCGCCAATCGAAGTGCAATGATTCGCTCAGCCAGCGTAAGAACTGCCACCCTTACATCGTCTGTGAGGGCTACCAATAATTTTCCTACATTTTCAGATTGATTGCGTTCCTCATTCTTCAGCAAAGCAGGGTTGGTTAAATTTAGTGTACTGATTGTTGACATGCGATTAACTTGCCTGACAAGGCGTGCAATGTTGGCACCAAAATAATGTTCTACTTCCGAAAGCTTCACATGCCTGCCACGTTGCGCACGATAAATAATAGCAACGACAATCGAGTCTGTGTCCTGATGCAAATTTCCCAGTAGATCACCAAACTCCATTCCAACTCTTAGAAGCTTTTCTCCGTTACGGGATATTTTTGCTACAAAATTACATGCTTTTGTAAGGGCCGGTCCATCAAGACCGGTATGGCGCTCACACAATCTTGAGACCCAAAATTGCCTATCAAGCTGGCCATTTTTTCTTAGCGGATAGTCGTCTGTGGGTTTAACCATTTTATGCGATGCACCCGTTGTTATTCAGGGCACGCCGAAACAAACCCAATGTCTCCACATGGCTGGTCTGCGGAAACATATCAAAAACCTGAACTGTTTCGAGTGTGAAGCCCAATGCACTCAGCTCAGCCGCATCCTTTGCAAAACTTTCCGGATTACAACTGATATAGGCCAGTCTCACAACACAGCTGGCAGCAATTAGAGCCATTGCCCCACCTATTCCTGAACGTGGGGGATCAATCAGCATTTTATTGTACAACTCTAAATCTCCCACCAATTGCCGGGTTTCCGTCATTGGTGCATATAAATCTACTTGTTCAAACTGCACACGGCCCGACAGTCCGTTGTAACGCGCATTATGCGTTGCACGGGTAACCAGTCCTGCATCTCCTTCCAGACCAAGCACAGCGCCCGCAGTTCGAGCCATAGGCAGACTAAAATTTCCAACACCGCAAAATAATTCCAGCACCCGATCCGAAACGCCCAATTCTAATCCCGTAACCGCGGCCCCAACGAGGTGTTGATTGCACTCCGCGTTTATTTGTACAAAATCATTTACCTTATGGAAAATAGTAATCCCGTAATCCTGAATTGAATAACTCAAACTGGCAGCAGTAACCTGTTCTTCTGACTCCGCCGAATTAGAAAGATTTTGTTCAGTATGAGGTCTTCCAAATAATAACTTCACACTTTCATACCCATCTGCTTGGGAAAACACCAGGAGGCCAGTACTACGATGGAATTGTTCAAGCAGGGCAAAATCCTGCTCATTAAAATCTGTAAGATGTCGTAGAATAATGGCCGCGTCCAGATCTCCTGCTGCCAGCTCAATTTGTGGGATTTTTTCGCGATTATTCAAGCGAGCAATCAGCGTCTGAATGTTCTCGAGTTGAGATGCAAATGGTTCTGCAAGAATCAGGCACTCGGACATCTCGACAATTTTTCCCCCGAATCCTTCCCTGAACCCCACAAGCACTCGTTGTTTTGCGGCTACGTATCTTACCCCCATACGGGCACGGCGACGGTAAAGATATTTGGGACCCGACACAGGACTCAAATTGCATGCTACTGCTACCTGATATTTTGAAAGTGACTCCAAAAGATTCCGGTTTTTTATCTCAAGCTGATAGTCCTGGTCAATGTGCTGCAAAGTGCATCCGCCGCATGCAATAAAATTTTTGCACGGTGCGTTAACACGGTGAACGGAAGCAAGTTCTACCCTTGAAGGCCTGGCATACCACTGCCCGCGTCGTTTGGTAATTACATCTATGACCAGGTTTTCGCCCGGCAGGGCTGCCTTGACATTCACAGTGCGCGGGCCATGTTCCTGTTCCACCAGTAAAGCGCCAAGACCCTTCTCATTCAGGGTTTCTATAGTTACGCGCAGGTCGCGTGGATATCTCTTTCGTCTTCTAATACCTGCGCCCTCCCGCGTCATGTGAAAGAAAAAGGGAACGGCTGTGTAATGGTTTACCACCCGTGTGAGCTCGAAGGGCAGCGCGCATAACTTTTTTTGCTGCCCTTAGGGTGGCGGTATCGCAATAGTTCGAACTGGCTATATTCAGCAGTAGCTGGCCCTGAAACGACTCCAACTCCGTTACTTCCTTATACCCCTCGAAATCGTCAATGATCTGCCCTATCTGGATAAAACCCTGATTTGGGCTATAGCGATATAAAGCCGGGGCCAGTATCTTGCTACCGTCTGCCATGTTTGTGTCAAATTGCACTTCATAACCAATTTCCCTCAGCAACAATTTTTCGAATTCACGCAAATGGACTTCCAACGAAGGCAATCTTTCATTTCCACACGCACCTAAAAGTTCCAGAGTCAGGCGGTAACCATCAAAAAGTTGTGGATGTGGATCAAAGGGTTGCAACAACAACATGAGAATTTCGTTCAGGTATATTGCACTCAACATGGCCTTGCCGGTCAATTGGTGGTATTGCAAGCCATCACGAGCCGTCAAGGTTTTTAGCTGCGCTTTTCCTGACCAGGAAGCCTCCCCACGCACAAAGGGAACGAGTTCAAATTTGGATTTAGCTCGACGCGCTCCGTTGGCAACAACACTAAGACGGCCGTGATTTCGGGTGAATATCTCCACCAGGCAGCTCGTTTCCCGATACGCGCGCACATGAAGCACATAGGAATCTTGTTGCGTCACACGCATAAATCTGTCCGAAGAACTCTAAAGAATGAAAAACCTATTAGTCATACCCCAGATGTTTAAGCGTCTGGTCACTATTGGTCCACCCTGTTTTAACCTTAACCCACAACCGAAGCATTACCTTCTGTTCTATTAACCGCTCTATATCAATTCTGGCATCCTGCCCAACGGATTTTAAAAGTGCGCCCTTTCGTCCTATCACGATAGCCTTTTGTCCTTCCCTCTCAACGTAGATTACAGCGCTGATATGCACCACGCCTGATTGAAGTTTGTAATTTTCAATCACTACCGTCTGCCGGTGTGGTAATTCATCTCCCAGTCTCCTCATCAGTTTTTCACGAATAATCTCCCCGATTAAAAACCGTTCAGATTTATCCGTTAGTTGATCTGCGGGGAAAAGATGCGGTCCGCGTGGTAATTTGTCCAGAATCATATTGCGCAGTTCGCACACTCCGTCATCCTTGAGGGCGGATATCGGCATGATTTCCTGAAAACCGGTTTTCGCAGAGACCTCCTGCATATACGGTAACAAAAGTTCCTTGTCTCTCATCAGGTCAATTTTGTTAATAACACAGTACACATCCATATTCGAGCTGCGAACATGCCGCAAAACAACTTCATCTTCTTCAGTCCAGCGCTGCCCTTCAATCACCATGATGACCAGGTCAACGTCAAACAGGACCGAAGTTGCTGTGCGTACCATATATCGATTAATCGCCCTGTCGCTAGGTTCATGGATTCCAGGCGTATCCACAAATATGGCCTGTGCATTCCCCTCTGTATGCAAACCCAACAAAGTATGCCGGGTTGTCTGGGGTTTGCGCGATGTTATAGATAACTTTCTACCCAACAGATGATTCAGCAAGGTAGATTTGCCCACATTTGGACGACCTACAATTGCGACATAGCCACAGCGAGTATTCTGCTCTGGATTATTAAAGTCCGGGATATCGGGCAAGCTTGAATCCTTTCCATTTATACAGGATCATCATTTGGGTTCCGGAGAGGACAGCATATTGAACACTTTTTCTGCAGCCAGCTTTTCCGCAGATTTTCGACTGGCGGCCTGAGCCTGGGCAGAGACCCCCAGTTCCTCTACCCGGCAACTCAAGGTAAACACCTGGGCATGCGGCTGACCAGAAGTCTCCACAATACTATAACTGGGAAGTGACAGCCCGCGAGCCTGCAACAGTTCCTGGAGCCTGGATTTAAAATCCTGAATAGGTATGTCCATCAGTCGTTTTGATCGATTCCTGAACAGACGAATAACCACAATACGCAGTGCATCAATCCCCCCATCCAGCAATATGGCACCAAATACCGCTTCAAGGGCATTAGCTAATATGGAGGCACGCGAAGCTCCACCGCTGCTCCGTTCCCCCTGCCCCAGAAAAAGATAATCTCCAAGACCAAGATCTTGCGCCAGCCCACTCAAACTTGTGCCCCTAACGAGATTAGCGCGCATAAGTGTAAGCTTGTGTTCACTGGCGTTCGGATATTCCTCATATAACATTTCGGCTACAAGATAACCAAGCGCTGCATCACCAAGAAACTCCAGTCTTTCGTTGTTAGCGGTTGGAAAATTTTCAATGGGCCTGGATTGCGATCCTGCATTCTGAGTAGAACGTATGGAAAGGTAACTACGGTGTGTAAGTGCACTGGTTAACAAATCAGCAGAGTTGAACTGGTACTCCAGTGCTTCCAACAATTTATCAGTATCTTGGTGCACTAAACTCAAAAGTCTTGTCAAAAGTCATGGTCAGATCGGCATTGCCAGTTATATGCTCGGTCACTATGTAGTGCAAATTCAGGATTGTTCCTGTTTTGGTTCGTTCAATTTCTACAATGTCCGCCAGTTTATAATCTCTCAGATTATTGATTTTAAATCGTTTGGTTAGGTAACTATGAACACTTCGACTGGACTTTTTATCAATTTCTTCCGGTGAAGATGTGGCAATCAAATCACACATGGCTCTAAAATCAACATAGTGCGGTACCGTTTTAAAGCCCAGGTTGGCACCTATCCCCCCAAGCACAAGAACCATAACCCAACTCATGATACTCATGCCTTTCTGTCGAGAGGCATGCATTCCAGTGGAATTTCTGTTCAGCAAGATATTCACAACCAATCTCCATTCACTGCTAACGTTCTACTTTTAAGGCGGCCAAAAATGCTTCCTGTGGGATTTCCACCCGCCCAATCTGCTTCATGCGTTTTTTACCTGCTTTTTGCTTCTCCAGCAATTTTTTCTTTCGGGTAATATCCCCACCATAACACTTTGCGGTAACATTTTTTCTAAGCGCCTTCACAGTTTGCCGCGCTACTATCTGGCCACCAATCGCGGACTGAATAGCAACATCAAACATCTGCCGTGGAATCAGTTCCTTCATTTTTTCTGTGAGCGAACGACCTCTACTCTGGGCGTGATCCCGATGCACTATCATCGCAAGCGCGTCAACCTTCTCCCCATTGATAAGAATGTCCAGTTTCACGAGATTAGCGGCCGCAAAACGCTGGAAAGAATAATCCAGCGATGCATATCCGCGACTCACCGATTTCAGGCGGTCAAAAAAATCAAGAACTACCTCACTCATCGGAATTTCATAAGTAAGGGATACCTGGCCGCTGGAAAACTGCATGTCCTTTTGTATTCCCCTGCGCTCGACACACAAGGTAATCACGTTTCCGACATGATCCTGGGGAACAAGAATATTAACCAATGCTATGGGTTCGCGCATTTCTTCGATATTTCCAGCGTCAACCAGTCGGGAAGGATTATCAATCTGCTGCAACTTGCCATTCTTGGTCAGAATTTCGTAGATTACGGTTGGGGCTGAGGTAATCAGGTTCAGGTTGTATTCGCGCTCCAGCCGCTCCTGAACAATCTCCATATGTAACATACCCAGAAAACCACAACGAAAGCCAAAACCCAGTGCTTCAGAACTCTCGGGTTCATAAAACAGGGAGGCATCATTCAGCGTCAGTTTTTCGAGGGCCTCGCGAAAGTTTTCAAAGTCATCAGAGCTAACGGGAAACAGGCCCGCAAAAACCTGCGGTTTGGCGGATGCAAATCCAGGTAATGCTGGCACATCCAGATGTTTCGCGAGGACAATCGTATCCCCTACCGGCGCACCCTTGATATCCTTAATCCCTGCGACTATGTATCCAACCTCTCCCGCTACCAGCTCTTTTTGTTCCAGGCGCTTGGGCGTAAATCGTCCAACCCCGTCTACACTGTGAGTACGCCCTACCGATTTTATATTAATTTTATCGCGTAATCGGATGCGCCCTTGCATGACCCGTACCAGAGAGACTATTCCCAGATAGTTATCAAACCATGAATCAATGATAAGGGCTTGCAAGGGATAATCGCGATCACCTGCCGGTGGGGGAATCAGCATCACCAATTGTTCGAGCAGTTCTGGAACACCCTGCCCCGTTTTTGCGCTGATAGTTAGTATTTGTGAAGTACTAATACCGATTATTTCTTCAATTTCAGCTGCAACCCGCTCAGGCTCCGCTTGTGGTAAATCAATTTTGTTAAGAACAGGAATTACTTCCAGTCCCTGCTCGATCGCTGTGTAACAATTTGCGACTGACTGTGCTTCAACACCCTGAGCAGCATCAACAACCAGCAATGCACCTTCACAGGCAGCCAGCGAGCGGGATACCTCGTAACTGAAATCCACGTGACCAGGTGTGTCGATAAAGTTGAGCTGATAGGTATGGCTGTCTTTTGCGACATAATACAAGGTCACACTCTGGGCCTTGATGGTTATACCGCGTTCACGCTCAATGTCCATAGAATCCAGGACCTGGGCCGCCATTTCGCGATCGGCAAGACCACCACACAACTGTATCAGTCGATCAGCAAGTGTGGATTTTCCATGGTCTATGTGAGCAATAATCGAAAAGTTTCGGATGTATTTGTTTTCTATCATGAACCGCGTCAATTGGAGGCATAAGCCCGAAGCGGCGCGATTCTAGCGCATTTTTTCCGAAACTTCGCTGCACCAGTTTATTCTTTCATATGCGTAGACTTTATTATTGGGCAGAATCTTTTTCCACCGGCACTCTCAGCGCCAAAAATGTAGGAACACCCTGCCTGATTATTAACACCGGCACCGAGCGTCCTCCTTCCAGCGAATCTGCAATTTCATTGAATAACTCCAGACTTGCTGTTTCCCGGTTATTCAGTCTGACAATGATGTCCCCAGCTATTATCCCTGCATCTTCTGCCGCTCCACTGGATTGAGTAACGCCTATCCCGGCTCGGGCACCTTGACGACGTAACTGTTCAGGATCAAGTTCTTCAACTACCAGGCCCAGGCGGCTACTGCCTCCCTCGGTGGGACCAGAAATTGATGCCGTAGTATCTGGAGAGGAAAGCTCACCCACCTCAACCTCCAGGTCCATTTTTTTTCCATCCCGTACAATTACCAGCTTGGCAACACTACCCGCCCTGGTGCGCCCTACCAGATGCGGCAGATCAGCAGACAGGTTTATGTCCGATCCATTAAATTTAAGAATAATGTCCTGCACCTGAATTCCGGCTTTTTCGGCTGGTCCACCATCAAGCACACCAGCTACCAATGCACCCGCAGGTTTCTCCAGCCCAAAGCTTTCAACCAGATCATGTCCAACTTCCTGTATCTGCACTCCAAGCCAACCACGTGAAACGCTGCCGCTGGATTTTAATTGCTCCACAACTTCCATCGCGACATCAATTGGAATGGCAAAAGAGACGCCCATAAATCCGCCGGACCGAGTATAGATCTGGGAATTAATTCCAATCACTTCACCGTCAAGATTAAAGAGCGGACCGCCGGAGTTACCCGGGTTTATCGCCACGTCCGTTTGTATAAATGGCACGTAGTTTTCCTGATTCTGCGTGGGCAAACTTCTACCCATCGCGCTAATAATGCCAGCCGTTACGGATGAGTCAAATCCAAATGGTGAGCCGATTGCCAATACCCACTCACCGACCCTTAAGGTCTCTGAAACGCCCAGGATAACAGTAGGCAGGTTTTTTGCATCCACCTTTAGAAGCGCCAGATCAGAACGTGGATCCGCCCCAATCAATTCGGCTTCGAGTTCACGACGGTCGCTGAGCCGAATTACAATTTCCTCGGAGTTATCAACAACATGGTTATTTGTCAGGATATATCCATCGCTGGAAATTATAAAACCGGATCCCAAAGACTGACGATCACGTTGAGGACCTTCAGGAATGGGGCTGTCGGGGAAAAAACGTCGCAAGGGATTGTCACGCCCGCGGTTACGGGAATTTCTAGCCTGAGAAACCTTTCGCGTAGTGCTAACATTTACCACAGAAGTGGAATATTTATCTACCAGGTCTGCGAAATCCGGCAACTCTGCTGTAAACCCAGGTAGCGCGAAAAATGTAACAAATGCAAAGGCACTCAACAAAAATTTATTCATATCCATTCATAACCTTATCTAACAACTATTCAGTGTTCTGACCAAAAAGAAACTTCAGGGTTCATTTCCTGATCGTAAATGTACGTCAAATGCATTTGACCAGTTTATCTGCGTACCACACAAAACGGCTACAACTAATCCACATATCAAACCCAGAACTGAAACCGTGTACAAAAACCTTTCTGATGTTTCAAAAAACAAACTTACAATTCCAACAGGTAAAACCAGGCACAAAACAGGTATCACAAAAATTATTAGCGCTGCCATGATAATAGCCCGCCTGGATATCTGGAGTTCTGCGCTATCTCCACACACAAACTGCTCCACCGCATTACTTACCCAGATCTGGCCAACTTTAAGTCTGTGACCACACTTAGCTTCCTTCCCTGCTGGCTTGCTAAAAACGTTCAGAACACAATCGCCAATGCAACTGTCACATTTTTGTGTAGGAATTTGCACCTTGCACAAATTTGCATCTTCATTCAACGCAACTATCTTTACTTTCAAACTATTCTTGCCTGTTTTATTGGCCAGAGAGGATTATCTGGAGGTATCGTAAGCCACTGATCGTGCAATACGTTTTGCTGTATCGGTGGGTATTTCACCTACCACGGTTACAAGCTGAGCCTTTTTTGGGCCTTTAACGCTAACCGTAACTACTATCGTTGCACCATTTCTTGAGACTACATTACCCGCACCCTGCGTTGGCATATCTTCAATAAACACCGAAAACGCAGCCAGACCATCTGAATACATTAGCGTACTAATACTTTTGCTGGCGTTCGGTGTTTGACGTAAATCCCATGCAGACATTTTAAAGCCCCTGGGCATCCATCCCGCATGCCAGGGTATAGGCTCTGTGCCACTGGATTTTACGCTGGCAGTATCAGATTCAAGACGCAAGTGACTAACAATCGAGCCGTGTGGCGCACTTGGTTCAAATTGATCAGCGTCAATACTCACATCAAGCTGGATTGACGAAAACTGGAAAATCTCCAATCGGGTTCCATGCTCATCTATCATTTCAGAGCGCAATAAAAACCCGGTGGCAGTATCAAGCCATAACCGGTGGCCAAAACGATTTCTATCCGGTGCGTTAATTGCCAGCCTTATCGCATCGCGCCCTGCTACACGGCCCACACCATGGAAAGTTAGTCGGTAGTGGCCGGACAAGTCATCAAAATTACGGGTAAAAGCTCGTGCAAATGGGCCAGAAGGTAAACTGTTTTCAAGAGTTAGCAACTCATCACCGGGTTGGAGAATACATGATACTTCATCGCCCTTGCGTATAATCTCCCGACGCACCCCGTTCAGATGCACCAACCGTTCGCGCTGAACTCCATTTACAACGGCATGAACCACTCGAAGGGTAGACAAATCTGTGCCGTTGTAATAGCTAAAAATACCGTCGTAGTTCTTCTGCGTAAAAGCTTCATTCATTTGCCACAACCACTGGCTGGGCGTCTTATCTTCAAACAACTCTTCTGCTACAGCAGCACTTGGCAGGCTAGCTGAAACCAGAATCAGGCTGATGACACGTACAATAGAGATCATTTATTCTCGAAAGATGCCATTTTTACGAAGGGCACCATACTGGGGTGTTTGTTAATTGCAGTAGATTGGGCATGATGCAATTGGTAGGCATTAGCCCGTTGCATATCTTCCAGGGTGGGGTGTTTACTCATAAATTCGACACTCGCCTGTTGAAGCTCATCATTGCCAGCGACCGCTTCTGAGCTTGCTACAAGTAACCCGGCGGTCTCGGAATTCACACCTTCTTCGCTGATGGATTCAGGCACCGTCGACAATGCGGATTCAACAATGCTGCTTTCTGCGACCAGCTGAGCAGGCTGTCCCGAGTCCAGGCCGGAATCAGTTCCGGTATCCACACCCAGCACCACTGCAATAGCTACGGTTGCGGCCACCGCTAACTTACCAATATTCCCACTCCAGGAGCGTACTCCTGATGCTTGTATTTTGCTTGCAGAAATCAGAATGTCTTCCGACTGGCTTTCCTCTTCCAGATCCAATGCAGCCCATATACCGGTCTTTATCCGAACTTGATCAATTTGAGGTTCCTTTTTCAGCACGGCGCTTATCAGATGGTATCGTTCCCATCGGGATCGAAGCTCATCATTTTCAGACAATTCATTGAGGGTACGCCTGAGCTCCAACTCATCCGCCTCACCATCCATCAAGGCAGATAGTGACTCATTCATTTTCTCTGACATATATAAGTATCCTTAACTGCGTATATTTCTATGTATGCATCTATCTGCGTAAATCGACCATAGTAATTTTACCGTAGTGGCCGCAGGACCAGATAGTATCCCGCACAAAATTTAACATTTATGAAATTAACGCTCCATAAGACAAAATATTTGGCATTTATATCCCCTGTAGCCGATATTCTTTCTAATTCTGTTCATTTTTGTGATCCAGCAGGGGGCTTATCTTGAGGTCAATAGCCTCTCTTGCCCTGAAAATACGAGAACGTACTGTTCCCACCGGACAGTCCATCACTTCAGCAATTTGTTCATAGCTTAGGCCTTCAAACTCTCTGAGACTAACGGCTGTTCGCAAATCCGAGGGCAAACCGGAAATGGCATCATCTATCACGCGTGCCAACTCGTCTCTTGCCAGCTCATTCTGAGGGTTTTCTACCTGTTTCAGTGCATCTGCACCGTCCATAAATTCTGCATCTTCAGCATCGATATCGGTTGCCGGAGGACGGCGATTACGGGAAACAAGATAGTTTTTAGAAGTATTAATGGCAATTCGGTACAACCAGGTATAAAAAGCACTGTCTCCCCGAAACCTGGGTAAAGCGCGATAGGCTTTTATAAATGCTTCCTGCGTAACATCTTCCACTTCATGAGAGTCTCGGATGAATCTGCTCACAAGCCCTGCAATTTTATGTTGATAGCGGGAATAGAGCAGGTCAAATGCTCGTTTATCACCTTTTTGCACACGGCGTACCAACTCCTGATCTGTATCCGTCGCCAAATTTACTCCCTGCAACCCCTGATAAAAATTTCCCGCGTATTCTGCCCACTAAAACTTGTTTATGCTAGGGAAACTCTGTTTAAGTAGGGATTACACTGTGTGACCGCTTGGCTAAAGGATCATCCACCGAGAATTTCAAGATATGACCCGGCACCATAACCACGATGTCCTGATAATAGGAAGCGGTGCAGCAGGACTCGCTGCAGCCTTGCATATTGCAGATAGAGGGCACAGCGTTGCTGTTCTGTCCAAAAACGCTATAAATAGCGGATCAACCCAATTTGCCCAGGGTGGTATCGCGGCGGCCGTGGAGCAAACTGACTCAAAGGCAAATCACATACGTGACACACTTGTTGCCGGCGCGGGTCTGTGTGATGTCGACGCGGTAAGCAATATAATCAATCGCTCAAGCGAAGTCATTGAGCAGTTGATCGCCTGGGGAGTGAATTTCGATAAAAATCCTTCATTGGACGACTACCACCTGACCAAGGAGGGTGGGCACAGCTTCAGACGGGTTCTACATGTCGCGGACAGTACAGGTAACGCTGTTTCTGCTGCGCTGGAACGCAATGCATCCCAGCGTAAAAATCTCGAACTGTTTACCCATCATGTCGCTATAGACTTGATAAGTCGGCCTCAGATCCCCGGTATGACCATCGATGGCAATAATGCCCGTCACTGCATCGGGGCATACGTTTACGACATCAGACAAGGTGGTGTTGAAATATTTGAAGCAAGGCACATAATTCTGGCTACCGGAGGAGCCAGCAAAGTATATCTCTATACCAGTAATCCAGACGGATCGACGGGAGACGGAATAGCTATGGCCTGGCGCGCCGGATGTCGCGTTTCAAATATGGAATTTAACCAGTTTCATCCAACCTGTCTCTATCATCCTCATGCTAAATCCTTCCTAATCTCAGAAGCTGTTCGCGGCGAGGGAGGAATTCTTTTACTTCCAGATGGCACCCGGTTTATGCAAAAATTCGATAACCGCCTGGAGCTTGCTCCACGGGATATTGTGGCACGGGCTATCGATCATGAAATGAAACGTCTTGGCGTTGACTGCCTTTATCTGGACATCAGTCACAAACCAGCGGCTCAGATCGAAAACCATTTTCCCACTATTAAATCGCGCTGTCTCGAACTTGGAATCGACATTACAAAAGAACCAATGCCTGTGGTTCCTGCCGCTCACTATACCTGCGGAGGCGTCATCGTTGATCAAAACGGCCTAACTGATTTACCAGGTTTATACGCCATTGGAGAAACAAGTAGCACTGGTCTGCATGGTGCAAATCGACTGGCAAGTAACTCAATTCTGGAATGCCTGGTATATGCCAAACTTGTTAGCGAGACAATAGATACGCAACTTAACCAAACCACGCAACCGGAACACCACCTGGTTAAGAGAGAAGCAAAAACGATTGCGGCATGGGATGAAAGCCGCGTGACCGATTCTGATGAAGATGTAGTGCTTTCTCACAATTGGGACGAATTGAGACGCTTCATGTGGGATTACGTAGGAATAGTAAGAACTGACAAGCGCCTGGAGCGGGCAATGCACAGAATTTTATTGCTGAAGCAGGAGGTGCATGACTACTATAGCAACTATAAAGTCGGTAACGACCTTATAGAATTGCGCAACCTGATACAGGTAGCAGAATTGATAGTTAAGTCAGCCAGGATGCGTAAGGAAAGCCGTGGTCTGCATTTCACCCGCGACTACCCTAACAAAATTGATCCTCCTGTTGATTCTATTCTTACACCAGCTAGCAAAGATCCGCTGGATGTTTTCATTCGACAACGCAGGGCCTAGCGTGCCTATATTCACGATTGTAGAACCCGAAGCAGGTGACTGTAGTCCAATGCTGTAGTTTCAGCGGCGTAGATCCACTGTTTGCCGTTGAAAGGCGGCGGCACTGGTTCGTCAGTATCACCTTCTATTCCAAGCAGAGCACAGTATCTGCAATGCCACAACAAACGTACTTTTTTTATCGGCAATGCAAGATTCACTTCCGCACAACCAAAGGCAGTAAATTGGTGTTCAACCGCACTATAGTTTAGATGGCAAGTGACACCTACCCATTTGATTCCACTTTGAATCGTGTTAAAAATAAATAGTGCAGAAAGAGCTAACCCGGATATGACCAAGTGGGGGTATTGCTGCAGGTAGGTACACATACACAGGCAGGCAAATAGATATGCACTTAACTCTGCCATCAATGCACGACAACTAATCCGCCAGCACACTAACTCGATCGAGTGCTGTTCCACCTGCGAATAAGCTCAACTATATCCCGCAAGACAAGATCTTCCGGCGTTGAGTGTGCGTTCAGCCAGCTCAGTATATCCGGGTCTTCACAACTCAATAGTGTTTCGTACGCCAACTGCCTGGTAATATCCAGGCTGGCATAACATTCCGCTAAAAATGGTGGGAGTAATAAATCAAGCTCGAGTAAACCACGCCGGCTTCGCCAATAGAGTTTCTTGAGATGGGCCTCATTTAACGCGGTTTTTTCTGATGAATTACACATAGTACTCGACACTACCTAGTTAAAGGGTAAAAATCACGCCACTATTTCTTAATTGAGTGTAAGTATCATCGCGCACCTGCCCTGGACAGACAATACAACCTCACGGAATGACATGGTTTCGGAGTCAATCGAGCTGCACAAAACAAACAATCTGGTATTTTTACCCGGTTTGCGTGTTCTGCAACTACAGGGTCCCGGCGCGGCGGAGTTTTTGCAGGGGTATGTTAGTTGTGACACAAAAAAGTTAAATTCCGAAAACCCATTATTCGGAGCGATGTGCGACATTAAGGGTCGTGTAATCGCCAGCTTTTATCTTATTGAAATAGACGAAATACCCAGCTTGTTAACACATTCCGATACCGTTGAAAAAGTGCTGGACCACCTGGAAAAGTATCTGGTGTTTTCCAAATGCAAGATAGTAGATGTCAGCAATACATGCGTTATTCTCGGACGAATTCAAACTTCACCCATGGGCCCCCATCCCAGAAAACTGCATATCAGCAATCAGCCAGGATTTATCAGATTGTCACTGGACAAGGATGCACAACGTCAAATCCTGATATGCGAACCCGAAAAAGCACAGCAGCTGTGGTCAACAGCAGATGCACACCCGGGAGAGCACGTCTGGCATTTGGCAGATCTTTATTCCGGAATTATCCTGCCAGATTTAGGAAGCTCCGGCCTGCATCTTCCACAGTCACTGAACATGACCGCAGCAAACGAAGCCATAGATTTCAATAAGGGTTGTTACCTCGGTCAGGAAATAATTGCCCGAGTAGAACACCGTGGGGCTGTAAAGCGACACCTGGCAATTTATGCCTGGCAAGCAGGCCCGGATAATATACCCAAAGCAGGAGATGACATCACCAACTTCACGGGAAAAGTCCTGGGTAAGGTCTGCCAATGTGTTGTTAAATCGGCCGGAGAAGGATTATTGGCTGGCATAATACGGCTTCCAGGCACCAATGAAACGCCTGAAAGCCACCGCGTGGGTAATACAACACTTATTCCAATTGACTATCAGGGTTGAGGGTATACGAGATTCAGGTCAGTTCTGCTCAACACATCCATGCCTAACAAGCCGTCAATACCGGGTACCGGTATTCGCATCCCCAGTACATAATGCTTTGATAACCGGACGTTGCCAATTAACAAGGATTCAACCAGATAAACAGGAGCATTCACCCGCCCCGATGCGGTACTTATCAACGCTGTTCTTCCGGTATTCGTTGCTCCAGCCAATTCAAGCGCTCGAACATTTATGGTTGTAATGCTTGCTCCCGTATCAATCAATAATCGCAGTTTTTTGAAAGAATCGTCCGTTAATCCCGCGTGATTGTTTACATATGCATCCGTAACCAGATGACCATTCAATCTATAACTTGGAATGTCAGACCGCTGCAGCTCGATAGTCTCGGACAAATTCGCTACCCTTGGGAGAAACGATGCATCGGATACTTCCTGAAGCAGGTCTTCGGCTTCCTGCAATGCACCGATTCGTATCTTTGATTTCGCCAGTGCTACCCTGTATGCGTCACTCTGCGGATCCAGTCGTAATAACCACGTATAAAAAATAACCGATCGCAAGTCGTCATTTTCAGCCTGGAGCGCATCCCCGTGCCCCTGTACCAAAGCGTTGATTCGACTCCGTATGCGAGTTACCTGATCATCTGAATCGGGAAACTCAAGTATTTTGTAAAGCGAACGAATAGCTTGCTCGGATTCACTGTTCTTTAGATAAAAATCAGCCAGAATCTTTCTTACCCCATTGTCATATATATACTCATCCAGATAGGCATTAGTAAAACGAATCAGCGCGTTTAGCCTGGAATCACTATGATCTTTGCGTACCGAGTCTTCCAGATTACTACGCACTTCCTGTTGCAGCAGCGCATGTGAATCTGCATCCAGTTGCGTTTCCAGTTTGACCAGCCGCGATAAAGCCTGATCAAATTTACCAAGCAGTATAAGTTCAGAAAGCGAATATTCATGATTCTGAACACCCGACTTTGCGGTATTAACCGCACTATTCGCCGCGTCCACGTCGTGCATTTCCAGAGACTGTGGTTGGGGTAAGGATACGAGGTAATAATCTCGAGTGCACCAGCCCACCAATAAACCTGCAACCAAGCCAGAAATGAACAAACCCGTACCTATCCAGCGCATAGGGGCTTTTCCAAAATCAATTTACCAATGACCAATCGATCTCCCGGTGGCCATGCTGCCTTAGATAGGTATTTGTACGTGAAAAATGTTGGCATCCAAAAAAACCCCTGTGTGCGGAAAGCGGAGATGGGTGTGGTGAAGTTAATACCAGGTTTTTTTGTCTGTTAACAATGGAGCCTTTACGTTGCGCGTAACTGCCCCAAAGCAAATACACCACGCCCTCTCGGGAAGCGTTCAGGGTTTCAACAATCTTGTCGGTGAAACTTTCCCAACCTTTACCCTGATGTGAACCCGCTTTTTTATGTTCCACCGTAAGTACTGAATTTAGTAACAAAATGCCCTGCCTGGCCCAGGGCACCAGATTACATTGGTGTGCTGAATAGACCGGAATTTTTACATCCTCATCAGTTCCAATCTCCTTAAATATATTCTTCAGCGAAGGAGGTGCTGAAACACCGGGGGGTACTGAAAAACATAAACCGTGTGCCTGGCCCGGACCGTGGTAAGGATCCTGCCCAATGATTACGACCTTTACACGCTGTAGCGGGGTTAGATTAAGTGCAGCAAAAATATCCGAGCCCTTTGGATATATAATCTTTCCAGCATGTTTTTCCTGTAAGAGAAACTGCCGCAAAGCAATCATATACGGCTTTTCAAACTCTACCTCAAGATGTTCAAGCCAGGAATCATCCAGTTGTACAGAACGTGCCATGCAAGCCCTCTTCACACATATGACGAAATAATTACGACTCTCGCGGCCGCATATGGGGAAACAGGATAACATCCCGAATAGAGGCTGTGTTCGTCAGCAGCATTACCAGCCGATCTATTCCCAGCCCCTCTCCGGCAGTCGGTGGCAAGCCGTACTCCAGAGCCGTAAGGTAATCGTGATCGAAGCCCATAGCTTCCAGATCTCCTTGTGCTTTAAGATCTACCTGTGCCTGAAAACGTTGCGCCTGATCTTCCGAATCGTTCAGCTCAGAAAACCCGTTAGCAATCTCTCGCCCCATTGCAAACAGTTCAAATCTATCCGCTACATGAGGATTCGCGTCGTTTTTTCGGGACAGTGGAGATACTTCAACAGGGTACTGTGTTATGAAAGTTGGCTTCATTAACCTGGCTTCCACAAATTCATCAAAAATTTCCATCTGTAATCGGCCAAGCCCCCAATCAGGATGCGTAGTAAGGTTTCTGTTCGTAAGGATAGCTCGCAGAACGGCTTCGTTAGCCAGCTCATCAGCGGTTATTTCAGTGTGTTTTTGAATCGACTCCAACACGGTGTATTGCTCAAACTCGTCAGAAAAATCCAGCGTGATATTTTCCTGCTCAACAATGGTTGAACCCAAAACCGATTTACACACGTACCGGATCATATCCTGGGTTAAGCTTATCAGCTCCGAGTAGTCACTGTAGGCCTGATAAAACTCAAGCATGGTAAATTCAGGATTATGGCGGGTAGAGAGTCCTTCATTTCTAAAATTTCGATTAATTTCAAACACACGCTCAAAACCTCCTACTACCAGACGCTTGAGATTTAGTTCCGGCGCTACACGCAGGTACAAATCCAGATCCAGCGCATTGTGATGGGTCACAAAAGGCCTCGCAGTGGCACCACCAGGAATAATCTGCATCATTGGTGTTTCTACTTCCAGGTAATCTCTGGCGAGGAAAAATTCCCGCAATGATTGAATAACAGCACTGCGAATACGAAACAGTTTGCGAGACTCCTCGTTCATGATGAGATCAAGATATCGTTGTCTGGATCGGGTTTCCTGATCCTGCAAGCCATGAAACTTTTCGGGCAGTGGTTGCAGGGTTTTTGTTAACATTTCTATTCTGGTAGCTCTTACGCTTAACTCTCCCTTGTTGGTACGCATCAACGTGCCCTCGACACCAACAATGTCCCCAAGATCCCACAGGTCTTTAAAAGCAGCATAATTAGCATCACCCACAACATCCATTCTCACATAACATTGCAAGCGGCCACTGGGATCCTGCAATGTTATAAATCCGGCTTTTCCCGCATCCCGGTGTAACATCATGCGCCCGGCCACGCTTACTTCAATGGGCGTTTCGGACAACGCCTCCCTGTCAAAACCGGAATATTTTTCCTGCAGCTCACTTGCCAGTGCAGATCGCCGAAAGGAATTGGGAAAGGCCGGGTATTCTGCATTTGAGGCTGCCCGAATACGATCAAGCTTCTCACGCCGATTACGCACAATTTCATGTTCTTCTGACATACTAGAATCCTGCTTTTAAACTTGCTTCAATAAAACTGTCAATGTCACCGTCCAGCACGTTACCCGTATCTGTGCGTTCTATATTAGTTCGCAAATCTTTGACCCGCGACTGATCCAGGACATAGGAACGGATCTGACTACCCCAACCTATATCCGCCTTGTTGTCTTCAATAATTTGCTGCTCACTTCTACGGGTTTGTAGTTCCAACTCATACAATTTTGCCCTTAGTTGTTTGTAGGCATTATCCTTGTTCTGATGTTGGGAGCGCTCACTCTGGCATTGCACTACCACGTTCGTCGGCAAGTGTGTTAGACGAACAGCCGAATCTGTTCGATTCACATGTTGCCCACCTGCACCACTGGCTCGATAAGTGTCTACCCTAACGTCGCCAGGGTTTATATCTATTTCTATATCATCATCTATTTCAGGGGAAACAAAAACCGAAGCAAATGAAGTGTGGCGCCTGCTCCCGGAATCAAAAGGTGACTTTCTGACAAGACGGTGTACCCCTGTTTCTGTTCTCAGCCATCCAAACACGTATTCACCACTAAAGCGTATAGACGCGCTCTTGATCCCCGCTATATCTCCCGCGGAATATTCCATCAATTCAGTTTCGAAACTGTGTTTTTCTCCCCAACGAAGATACATGCGCAATAACATCTCGGCCCAGTCCTGAGCTTCTGTGCCGCCCGATCCGCTTTGAATATCCATATACGCGTTATTCTCATCCATTTCACCATCAAACATGCGCCGAAACTCAAGACCCGCCAGCCGCACATCAAGCAGTTTTATGTCTGATTCAACCGCATCCAGAGTTTCCTGGTCCTTCTCCTCGAAAGCCAGTTCCACCAGTTCGTTAGCATCTTCTACGCCCTGTACTACGGTTTCCACAGTATTAATAGTACGATCGAGCATGGAACGCTCGCGGTTAAGCTTTTGGGCGTTCTCCGCATCATCCCAAACATTGGGTGCTGACAGGTGCAGTTCTACCTCCTCCAGACGATTTTTTAACTCATCCAGGTCAAAGATACCCCCGAAGCAAGGCTGCCCGCTGGCTCAGTAATTTTAGCTGCTCTCTTAATGTGGTAATTTCCGCCATTATTTGTCCTGTCAAAAATCATTCATTTAAGTTAATCAACTAATCTACAATCTCAATATGATCAACCATCAGTTGCAGAGTGACCTGGTTTTGATAATCGTTTTCGGACAATTTATAGACCACTCTAACCATTATTATGTCGTCCTCCGGACCACCTGCGCCGAACTTGCGCCTGACAAGCGGTGCTTGCCTGAATGCGATCGCATCAACCAGACAATTGCCCATTTTCAGACTCATTTTCAAATGATGCTCGCCAACCACCCGCTGGTCTACCAGCTGAAAAGTTCCTTCAAACAGGGGCTCTGGAAACGCCTGCCCCCACGGACCACTTCGCCCCAATAATCGTGCCGTATCCAATTCCAGTTGGGAAGCTTCGAGACAGCCGTCTGTCATGATTGTACCTTGCAGATCAGTCTCGCTAACCCAACGGGAAATCTCTTTATTGAAAGCATTTGCGAACCGGGAATAATGAATTTGTCTCAGACTCAGTCCCGCGGCCATTGCATGGCCACCAAATTTTCCGATCAACCCGGGGTAACGGCATGCAATGGCGTCAAGAACATCCCGAATATGCACTCCCGGAATGGAACGCGCGCTACCCTTTAACTCATCAACACCGGATTCTGCAAATGCTATTACCGGGCGATGAAACTTTTCCCTGATTCGACCAGCTACAATTCCAATAACACCCTGATGCCAACTCTCGTCAAACAAACATATCCCCAAGTCAATCTTGTCTGACGCCTGCTGTTTGTTCACCGATGCCACTACAAGCAACTCTGCATCTTCCGTCATCACCTGCTCAATTTCCCTGCGCGCCACGTTAAGCTGATTGAGTGCCGCCGCCAATTTTCTGGCTTTCGCCAGATCTGTGCTTAACAGGCACTGAATGCCCAAACTCATATCGTCCAATCGCCCTGCTGCATTTAAACGAGGGCCAACTGCAAAGGCCAGATCCTGTGCGTTCAGAACCGTCGGGTCTCTTCTGGCAATTTCGCATATGGCCCGAATACCGGGACGACCCACGCCCGCCCGGATACGTTTTAGTCCTGCCTGTACAAGGATGCGATTATTCTGGTCAAGAGGAACCACATCTGCGATGGTACCAAGAGCCACCAAATCAAGAAACTGCGCCATATTAGGTTTAGCTATACCATTGTTTTCAAACCACTTTTCTGCAACAAGCTGGCTGCGTACCAGACTAAGCAGATAGAAAATTACGCCTACACCCGCAAGCGCTTTACTGGGAAAACCACAACCTGGTTGATTTGGATTGACGATGGCTGCCGCTTCGGGTAATTCCTTTCCAGCCAGATGGTGATCGGTAATCACCACCTCCATTCCGGCAGAATTAGCGGCCGCCACACCCTCAATACTGGAAATTCCATTGTCGACAGTAATGAGCACCTCTGCGTCTTTTGCCAGTGCGACAATTTCAGGCGTGAGCCCATATCCAAACTGAAATCTGTTTGGTACTAAATAGGATACCTGTCTGGCACCAAAAGCCCTGAGAGCACTTACACTCAATGCACTGGCAGTGGCACCATCACAATCAAAGTCACCAACAATAACGATACGTTTGTTATCGCGTATTGCGCTGCTGACGATATCAGCTGCTTTCTTCACCCCTAGCAGATCTGTTGGTCGCAAAAGATTTGCCAGGGACAAATCCAGGTCGGCTGCTTTTGATATCCCGCGGGCCGAAAAGATTCGCGCTAGCAAGGGCTGCAATTCCAAGGCAAGATTAGCCTCACTGGCACCACGTGGACGCTGTACGATACGTATTGAGTTTTCTTTCATCAACAATTCACCAACGTGCTGACATGGTTCACGCTGAACTATTTCCAAAGGCGCTGGCAGGTTCAACTCGAATGCGCACTATATTACCCACCACATGCGATGATGACGCAATGTTTGCAAGCGCCTTATCCATTGTGGCTTCGAGCACCCGGTCCGTAAGTATAACTATTGGGACCCACGCGCCTTTATCATCATCATGACTGTTGGCCTCGCGTTGGCTCACGCCCTCTATGCTAATACCATGGCTGCTCAGCAATTGTGCAATTTCAGCAAGCACGCCTGGTTTATCAACCGCTGGTATCCGCAGATAATAAGCGCTGCGTATGCCCTGAATTTGCACAATGGGAAAATTTTTGTCATGCCTTGATCCTTGCGTATTGCCACGCGCAAGATCACAAAGGTCTGCCACCACGGAAGAAGCAGTAGGTAGGGCACCCGCGCCCGGCCCACAGTACATGGACGCGCCGACTGCATCGCTCTCTATCTGAACGGCATTCATAACACCTTCTACGCTCGCCAGCATTTGGCTAGCAGGAACCAGTGAAGGATGCACGCGCAGGGAAATTCCTGTCGCATCCTGCATACAAATACCAAGATGCTTAATCCGATACCCCATCGCCTTCGCATATTGAATATCTTCAACGCTGATGGAACTAATGCCTTCCATGTATACAGATTCAAAGTGCAGTGGTGTCCCAAAGGCGAGTGCTGCCAATATGCACAACTTATGCGCCGCATCTACCCCATCAATGTCAAATCCAGGATCAGCCTCGGCATAACCCAAAGTCTGGGCTTCCTGCAGAGCAGTGGAAAAATCATCACCTGAGTGGCTCATGGCACTCAAAATGAAATTGGATGTCCCATTAATAATGCCGGATATTCTGGTTATTCGATTTCCTGCCAGACCTTCTCTCAGTGCCTTTAGCACCGGGATACCCCCAGCTACCGCAGCTTCATAGCCAAGAAACAAACCCGCTTTTTGTGCACGCGGAATCAATTCGTTCCCATATTCTGCGATAAGCGCTTTATTTGCAGTAATTACATGTTTGTTGGCCCGAAGGGCGGACCGAATAAGCGACACAGCGGTATCACTACCGCCAATAGCCTCAACAATAACGTCGACCTCACTATCTTCAATGATGTCCTCAATCTGTCTGCTAAAGGCTGCCCCGCCCAGATCCAGATCGGGTTTTTCCGACCGATTGGCAATACGTACAATGCGAATATCGCAGCCACAACGCTCGGATATCAGATTAGTGTTTTTTTGTAACAGGCTTACAACGCCCTGGCCGACTGTACCAAGACCGCACAGCCCTACCCGTAGTGTTTCCATGAAGCAATGGCCCAGACTAAAGAGCGCAGACGCTATATCTTCAGGGATTCCAAGTCAATCCGGATAGCGTTTTGCCTTACAATCCCAACCTTTTGGAAAGCTGTGCGGCGGGTAGATACCCGGATATGAGCGTGCCATCTGCGGTAATTATCGCCGGTGTACCGCTTACGCCCACCTGTTGGCCGAGCTGATATTGCCCATCTACAGGGTTCTCGCAATCGAGGCTGGGAATCTTTTTTCCAGATTTGGCATTGGTGAGCGCTGTATTGCGGTCTTCAGCACACCAGGCGGACACCATCGTATCGTATGAACCCTGGCCAATTCCGGAACGCGGAAACGCAAGGTAACGTACTTCAATGCCCAAATCGTTTAGCACCGTGACTTCGTTATGCAAACGCCGACAATATGCACAATCCACGTCGGTAAATACTGTGATGTGGGTTCTGGTTTCTCCCGATGGTGAAAACACTACCATTTGGGATTGGGGTACATCATCGATGAGCGCCTTGCGTTTTATCGAGCGCCCTATTTCAGCCACATTTATAACTCGGCTCTCAGCTACTTTGTACAGGTCTCCGGCAAAAAAGTAACCACCATCAGCGGTTACATACAATATCTCACCACCTTTAAGTTCCACGCTGTAAATTCCTTTCACCGGACTTTCATTAACCACTTCTATGGGTATATCCGGCAGTACAGATTTCAGGCGTGAAACAACCTCCTGATTGATAGCACTGTCAGCGTCCTGGGAATAGACAGTGGGCACAAAAAACAAACAGCCCAGAATGGCCATCACGACAAGGTTTTTGGTCAGGAATCTGCCACCGACAAGTTTATTGAATATACTAATTTTTCTAGCCCTCTATTAATCCGAGTTAATCAGTTCTGTGCAATTGCGATCCAATTCTTAGACCCGTCAAGCGGGTTTGGTTCACCACACATAGTCTAAACATTATGCAACTGAGCTGATCCTGTTCCATTTCGCACCTAGGCTCTGGGATGATGGGTGTGGTGCAATGCCTTTAGCCTCGCCTGCGCTATGTGCGTATAAATTTGGGTGGTGGACAAATCTGCATGACCCAACATGAGTTGAACCGCCCGTAAATCAGCTCCATGGTTAATCAAATGCGTCGCAAAGGCATGACGCAGGGTATGTGGCGATATTTTATCCGAAATACCGGATTTTTGTGCGTACCGTTTCACAGCGTACCAAAATGTCTGGCGCGCCATTTGTATGCCGCGTCTGCTGGGAAACATCACATCCGTTGAGCTATCCCGGGTAAATTCCGAACGCGCATCCTGCAGGTATTTAACCAGATGTCGCAACGATTCTTCACCAATAGGTACGAGTCGCTCTCGGCCACCCTTTCCCACCACTCGCACAACACCCTGGCGCATATTTATTGACGTCATAGTCAGGCCGATCAACTCAGTGATACGCAAGCCGGTGGCATACAGAAGTTCGAGCATCGCCTTATCGCGCAGGCCTAACGCTGTTTCTACATCCGGAGCATCCATCAGGGTCTCCACATCCGCCTCTGAAAGCATTATTGGCAGTTTTCGACCCAGCTTGGGATGCTCGAGATTGGAACTGGGATCCGATTGCAACAGATTCTGCTTCAAGGCATAGCGATAAAAACCCCGCATGCATGATATAAGACGTGCTGAAGAGCGAGCCTGATAGCCCTTTACATGCCGCTCGCTCAAATACCTGGCCAGATCGGCGTTGCTGGCCTGCAGCAAGGTGAGTGGTTTTAGCCACGTTTGCAAAATCCTCAAATCACGCGAATACGCCGAAAGTGTATTTTTACTCAATCCCCTTTGTAACCAGAGATCATCTACAAATTGGTCAACAATTTCGCTTCCTGTGTCGAAATCTGACGTATTGTGCGCCAAGTTAGAAAATCCTCTCTCGTAAATTTTCTTGAATATAGATCAATATTATTAAGCAAGCCAATGAATTATATAACTATTTTCTAATATATTGGGTAGTTTTATTAAACTGGCACAAAGTCTGCTTGTTAATATACATAGTTGATTCGACATTCAGTTCCCCCGACTAATGACGAATAACTGCTGAATTCTGGTCTCTCTCCCCGGGTTCAGATATTGGAACGGCTTGCCGGGTTCCCCAAACCCCAAATTCCCGGTAAGCCGTTTTTTTTCTTTACCAAAGAGCATCCCGAGAAGTACTTATCAAGTGAGTGGGGTAAAAAAAACGGCGCTGTAAACGCGCCGTATTTCCTAAAACTAAACCTTTTCCTTGATTCTCGCGGCCCTACCGGAGAGTGCTCTCAAGTAATAGAGCTTTGCCTGGCGTACCGCGCCACGACGTTTGATACTCAGGGAGGCTATTTGCTTACTGTGTGTCTGAAAAGTACGCTCCACCCCGACACCGTGGGATATTTTGCGCACAGTAAAGGCGGAGTTTAAGCCTCTGTTTCGAATTCCGACCACCACACCTTCATAGGCTTGCAGCCGCTCGCGACTTCCCTCTTGAACCCGAACTTGCACAACCACTGTGTCACCGGGTCTGAAGTCAAAAGATTCTTCCTTAAGCTGCTCATTTTCCAGAGCTTCGATCACTTTATTTCTACGCATTGTTAAACCTCTCTACGTTTTGGCGGAGAAGCGTGTGTTTGTTAGCACACCTTCACCTAATTAATTGTCCAATGAGCTGGCATTTTCCTTAAAGTATTCCGCCAGCAATTTTCTTTCTTCACTGCTCAAATTTCGCACGGCCAACAAATCCGGCCGTCGCTCGTAAGTTCTAATCAAGGCTGCCCGTATTTCCCACAATCTCTTGGCTTCATGATCTCCACCAAGCAGTACCGGCGGCACCCTCAAACAACTTCCTTCGATCTCTCTGGGCCTTGTAAACTGGGCCCCCTCTAACAAGCCTGTCTGAAAAGATTCCTTTAAGGACGATTCTTCATTACCCAGAACCTCAGGCAATAACCGCACGATGGCATCAATAATGACCATTACCGGCAATTCGCCACCACTTAGCACATAATCACCAAGTGATATTTCTTCATCAACAACAGACTCTATCAGCCTCTCGTCCACACCCTCGTATCGGCCAGCAATAAATACCAGGTTCTCGCAGTTGGCCAGTTCGTGGGCCTTTTGTTGCGTAAACCGTGCACCCTGGGGCGAGACATATATGGTTTTAACCGCGTTCCCCTCGGCAGGCCCAGACAAACACAATAATTTTTCTCGAATCGCCGCACATGCCTTTTTAAGCGGTTCTACTTTCATCAACATTCCGGGACCACCGCCAAAGGGCTTGTCATCCACCGTTTTGTGTCGGTCCCCTGCAAAATCCCGAGGATTAGCAAACTCCAATTTTACGATTTTCTGGTTTAACGCCCGGCCTATAACACCGAAATCAGATATTGCGCGAAACATCTCCGGAAACAAACTGACTACACCAATGTTCATAAGTCATCTACAGGCCAATCTGCAATCAATACTCCCGATTCCAGATCAATTTTGCCAATCGCATCCTTTATAAAAGGAATGAGTAGCTCGCGATTACTATCATTTCCGGCTTTAACCACCAACACATCGTTGGAGCCAGTTTCCATCAAGCTATCCACCCGGCCCAAAACACTACCATGTGGGCTAATTACCTCAAGACCAATCAGGTCATGCCAATAAAACTCTCCGTCTTCAGCTTTAGGCAGTATTGACCGGGAAACAGAAATTTCCCTGCCTTTCCACTCTTGTGCGGCCTCTCGGTCATTTACTCCAACCAGGGAAACTATAAATGCGTCTCCGTGAGGCTTTATTTCATTTACTTCAATCTTTTTTCCACGCACATACCAGGGTTTGTATCGCAGAAGGTTTTCAGCAGGCTGAGCGAAGGATTTAACATGTAACCAACCCTTAACTCCAAAGGCTGCTCCTATCTGGCCCACAATAATAAAATCAGGCGGCGCCAAAGTAATAACTGATAATTGTTAGCTTGCCGCTGCCGCTGGTTGTGCAGCCGCAGCTCTGGCAGTTTTCAACAGTTTTTTAACACGATCACTCGGTATGGCACCCTGCGCCATCCAGTGATCAACGCGATCCAGATCTACACGTAATTCTTCTTCCTGCCCTCTCGCTAGTGGATTAAAAAATCCCACGCGCTCGATGAATCGACCGTCCCGCTTTGAGGCACGATCTGCAACAGTCAGATGATAATAAGGTGCTTTTTTTGCGCCAAAACGCGCCAGGCGAATAGTTACCATTCCCAGTTCCCAAATTGTTCTTAAAATTCAATAAAATGTTACTTTCCTACGGGCAATCCCATGACGGCCTCGCACGAAAGGCGCGGTATTCTAATGGAAGCCGAGCCGGTTTGGAACTGTTTGAGTTTAATAAATTTTCGCATTTGTTAGCGACCTGGGCCCCTGGGTGCAGTCATGCCTTGCATGCCGCGCATCATTTTTTGCATTCCCCCTTTTTTCGAAACCTTTTTCATCATCTTTTGCATCTGCTTGTGCTGCTTAAGAAGCCGATTTACATCCTGTACGTGCGTTCCACTTCCTGCTGCAATACGTCGCTTGCGCGAGCCGTTTATCAGATCAGGAAAAAGTTTTTCCTTCAGGGTCATTGAATCAATAATTACTGTCATGCCTTGAAACTGCTGGTCATTAACCTGGCTTTTTGCCGCCTGGGGTATGTTTCCCATTCCCGGAAGTTTATCCATAAGACCCGTCACGCCACCCATATTGGACATTTGTTCCAGCTGATCCTGGAAGTCGGCCAGATTAAATTTCATGCCCTTTTGCATCTTGCGAGCAAGGCGTTCTGCCTTTTTCTTATCTATTTTTCTTTCTGCTTCTTCTATAAGTGACAGAACATCACCCATACCAAGAATTCGCGACGCTACCCGATCCGGATAAAATGGCTCAAGTGCATCCACTTTTTCGCCGATTCCCATAAATTTTATGGGCTTCCCGGTAATCTCCCGCACCGAGAGCGCTGCACCACCGCGGGCATCGCCATCCGTTTTTGCAAGAATTACACCCGTGAGGTCCAGAGCCTGGTTAAACGCATATGCGGTATTGGCAGCGTCCTGGCCAGTCATAGCATCTACAACAAAAAGTGTTTCAACCGGCTCAATAAGCGCATGTAACTCTTTAATTTCACGCATCATGTCTTCATCGACGTGTTGCCGTCCGGCAGTATCCACGATGAGTACGTCTACAAATTGGGTTTTTGCAGTCTGAACTGCTGCCCTGGCAATATCAGCCGGTAATTGATCCGCTGAACTGGGGATAAAATTTGCCCCTACCTCTTCTGCAAGGGTCTGCAATTGTAGAATGGCTGCTGGCCGGTATACATCAGCACTAACTACCGACACCTTTTTTTTCTCCCGGTTTATCAGATAGTGTGCAAGTTTTGCAACCGTGGTGGTCTTACCTGCACCCTGTAAGCCGGCCACCATAACCACCGCTGGAGGCGTGGTACTGAGGTTTAAGCTGTCATTACTCCCACCCATGAGCATAACCAGCTCATCATTAACGATTTTTACCAGCGTCTCTCCAGCACTAAGCTGTTCGGCGACTTCCTGGCCAACGGCACGTCGTTCAATAGCTTGCACAAAGGATTTGACAACACTCAGGGCTACATCGGCTTCCAGCAATGCAGTTCGTACTTCACGCAACGCGTCCCTGATATTTTCTTCAGTGAGTTTTGAACGACCACTAAGCCCCCGTAGGGTATTTCCCAGTCGATCAGAAAGGCTCTCAAACATTCACTCGCTCCGGTTACTCAATATATAATTGGTGTGTAGAAGGCGCAGCATTATAGCGGTCCACGCCAGGTGTTCCAACCGGGACAGATTGTCAATTGTGGCTCGTGTTCACAGCATGGCCTGCCTGGGATGCGGGTCCAGATAAGGGGCGCTTTAGTTGACCCCGGTATCAGATCGCGACACACTTCGGCTATGTACACCTCTAAAGCATTGAGACCCTAGAATGAACCCGGTAATCCCAGGAATTATTGCTGCGGTTTTTTACCTGGCCAGTACCTGGTTGCAGATCAGATCCTTCGTTGAGCGAAACAGCCATCCCCCCGTGCTTATTCGCTATCTGGCGGTTCCAGCGATGGTGTTACATACTATCAGCCTTTTTTTTGTTATGGATACGCCGGCAGGAATTAATCTGGGCATATTCGCTGTCCTATCCCTTACCGGGCTGATAATGGCATTTGTTGTGTTCGTGACATCATTGCGAATGCCTCTGCATAACCTGTTTATTTTTGCTTTTCCGCTGGCAGTGCTGGGACTATCTGCATCCTTGTTTCTGGACAATAATTATGATGCATACCCGGATATGCAGCCAGGACTGTTGATTCACATACTCAGCTCAATTTTTGCGTATACAATTTTGCTTATGGCAGCATGCCAGGCTCTTATTCTGCTCGCGCAAACCCGCTTTCTCAGTGCCAAGGCACCAATAGGAATATTGCGCCTGTTACCCCCACTGGAATCAATGGAACATTCCCTGTTTGGTTTGGTGAAAATAGGCGTAGGATTGCTAAGCCTTTCTATTGTGAGCGGCCTGATATTTCTGGAGGATATGTTTGCACAGCAAGTGGTGCATCATACAGCCCTGTCATTTGCCTCCTGGCTAATTTTTGTTTCATTGCTGATTGGACGGACTTATATGGGATGGCGCGGCCGCATAGCTATTCGCTGGACCTTGTTCGGATTTGTACTGCTGCTGGTTGCCTATTTTGGCAGCAAACTGGTTCTGGAAGTCATCATCGCTAACTAGGGTATTCTGTTGTGTCATTGTCCGAGGTTTCACTAAACCTCCTGCTTTTAAGTATACTGTTCCTGATCCTGGCATCGGCCTACTTCTCGGGTTCCGAAACAGCCATGATGGCACTCAACCGATACCGTCTACGCCACCTTGTAAAACAAAAACACAAGGGGGCGATCAAAGCTGCTGAACTTTTGGATCGCCCGGACCGGCTACTGGGTGTTATCCTGATTGGCAACAATCTGGTTAACAACATAGCTGCTGCAATTGCAACGGTAATTGGCCTGAGGTATTTCGGTGATAGCGGCGTTGTAGTCGCACCCATTATCATGACGCTGGTTTTCCTCGTGTTCGCTGAGCTGGCTCCCAAGACTCTGGCTGCAGAAAACCCGGAAAAATTTGCGTTCCCTTCGGCATACATTCTGCGACCCCTGTTATGGCTGTTTCACCCGCTGGTGTTTGCCACCAACATGGCTAGCAACTGGATCACCTCACTGGTTTCAAGCGACCCCAAATCAAGAAGGAAAGATGACCTGAGTCTGCAGGAACTGCGCACGGTAGTAGACACGGCTGTGGGTAAAAACAATCCTGAACGGCGTATGTTGCTTAGAATCCTGGATCTGGAACGTGCGACAGTAAACGACATAATGATACCCAGAAACGAAATTGATGGCATTTGCATTGACGATGATCTGGGTGAAATTTTTGAACAGATTTCCACCACCCAGCACACTCGCATGCCCGTCCATCGAGAAAACATCAACGATATTGTAGGCATGTTGCATATGCGTGGCGCGGCCAAATTCATGTCGGAGGAACAGCCATCAAAAGAAGATTTGTTAAAACAAACCAGTGAAGCCTATTTTGTCCCCGAAGGTACGCCACTGGATATTCAGTTGGTCAATTTTAAAAAGGAGAAACGTCGAGTAGCACTAGTCGTAGATGAATACGGCGACCTACTCGGTTTGATTACGCTTGAAGACATACTTGAAGAAATCGTTGGAGAATTTACTACCGATTTCGCTGCAAGCATCCCCGAAATACACCCCCAGAAGGATGGCAGCTTTTACATCGACGGCGGCGCACTGTTACGTGATATAAATCGCAGCCTTGGCTGGAAGATTTCGATCGGCGGCCCACGTACACTTAATGGATTAATACTTGAACATCTGGAATTCATCCCCGAACAGAATGTCTGCCTGCAAATAGAGAATTACCGTATGGAAACGTTACAGATAAGAGAACATGTGGTAACCAACGTACGTATCTGGCAAGTTCCTGCAGCACTGTAAGCCCCGGCATGCCGGGCTCTACTATCGTTTCTCTACGTGCGCCATCTTCGATTCATTGCCGATATTACAGCCTGAAGCGAAGCGGTAATCGTATTACTACTTAATCCAATACCATAACACTTGGTGCTATCGGCGTTGTCGATTGCAAGCAGGCAAATGGCTTCCGCATCCTTGTCACCCGAAAGTGCGTGTTCGTGATATTCCAGAATGTTTAATGGTTCATTCAGTGTGTCAACCAGACCATTTATAAAAGCCGCAATGGGCCCGGAGCCTGCACCCTTTAACTCAAGTTTTTGCTCAGCTGCCTCTATCGTGGCAAAACATAGTTGCAAATCGGAGTCGTCCTTGGAGAGATCGTAATCAAGCAAGCGAAACGGACCAGAATCCGAAACATACTCATCCAGCAAAGCCTCAAAGATTTCGCCGGGTTGAATTTCTCGCTTGAATTCTTCAGCCATGAATTGTATCCGCTGACTAAATTCCACCAGCATCTCTCTGGGCAAGGTTATTCCGTGGATTTCTTCCAGGATAAAGCCTACCCCGCCTTTTCCTGACTGGCTGTTCACCCGCACAGTTTCTTTATATGAAGAACCAACGTCTGCAGGATCTATGGGCAGGTAGGGTACCTCCCACAAACCACCTTCGAGGCTGGACATGCCTTTTTTTATCGCGTCCTGATGTGATCCGGAAAAAGCTGTAAACACCAGGTCGCCCGCATAAGGATGTCTTTCGTGCACAGCGAGCTTGTTAATCTCCTCTACTGTAGTACGGATGTGTTTCATATTGCGAAAATCCAGTTGCGGATCGATGCCCTGTGAAAACATATTCATCCCCATGGTCACCAGATCACAATTACCTGTGCGTTCTCCGTTACCAAACAAAGTACCCTCAACCCTTTGCGCCCCCGCCATCAGTGCAAGTTCGGTAGCTGCTATGCCGGTCCCTCTGTCATTATGTGTATGAAGGCTGACAATAACTCGCTCGCGCCCCGGAAAATTACGAATAAACCACTCTATCTGATCGGCATAGACATTCGGAGTCGCCATTTCCACGGTAGATGGCAAGTTCACAATCATGGGTTTATCTGCAGAAGCTCCCCAGGCATCGGCCACTGCGGCGGATATTTCAACAGCAAAATCCAGCTCAGTACCGGTAAAACTTTCCGGAGAATACTCAAATGTGATATTGGCTTTGCTTAAAGCTTTCAGCCCCTCTTTAACCATGTGCGTTCCCGAAACAGCAAGATCAATGATGCCGGCCCGATCCATCCCGAACACCACCCTGCGTTGCAAGGTCGAGGTAGAATTATAAAGGTGGAATATAACGTTGGATGCGCCCTCCAGCGCTTCAACCGTCCGGCTGATAAGCGCTTGTCTCGCCTGGCATAAAACCTGGATTGTAACTCCATCGGGAATAAGGTCGCCTTCAATGATTCGTCGTAAAAAATCGAAATCGGATTGGGAAGCAGCCGGAAACCCAACCTCCATCTCAATCAGTCCAACACCGAGCAATAATTCCCACATGCGCAGTTTTTCATCCACTGTCATGGGATCTATCAGGGCCTGGTTTCCATCCCGTAAATCCACGCTGCACCAGCGCGGCGCATGTTGAATTGTGTTACCCGGCCATAACCTGTCATCCAGAGAGACAGGTTCAAAGGCCTGGTACTTTTGGAATGGCATTACATTTTCTGCGCTACCGGCGCGCACGTTTGCACTTTTAAGAGCTTGCTGTGCAGCACTCTTGCTTTCACTCATAAGGGAATTCCTTGCTAGAGTATGAATATGGAGAATCTCGGGGTGGGCGAATGCCCTGTTGTTCAGATAATAGCCGGCAGCACCGGCAGTAGTAGTGCCAGTAAAGATTTAGAAACAAATGTACAACCTCTATTCATAAGGATAACTATAATGCCCGGCAGACGTTTTTCCAAGCTCTTAATTCTGTCAAGGTGCACGTAATTGATTAATCCCGGTCTAAAAGTGTGCTCATGAAATATCGGCCGCTTGCTGTAGCATCAAATCAGTGGAAAACCTTCTGGCATTGGCGACATACCCTTTTGCAGCAGCAGATAAGAATGCAATTTGTTCCTCGTTCAGGGTTTTGACCACTTTACCCGGAGAACCCAACACCATACTGTTGTCAGGAATATGTTTTCCTTCGGTAATGAGTGCATTGGCACCAATAAGGCAATTTTTACCTATCCGTGCCCCATTCAGGATCACACTATTAATACCTACAAGAGTGTTATCGCCAATAATACAACCATGCAACATTACTTTATGTCCAACGGTGACATTGGTCCCGAGCGTAAGTGGAAATCCGGGATCTGTGTGCAAAATACTGCCATCCTGGACGTTTGACCCGACACCGATGGTAATTAGCTCATTATCACCACGCAAAACTGCGTTAAACCAGACGCTGGATCCAGCCTTGAGTAAAACATTTCCCAGTACGGTTGCAGAATCTGCCACATAGTAGTCGCCCTCTGCCCGCACACGACTTTCACCCAAGCTGTAAATCATGTTGTTTCACGCCTTTGCTTATTCAGAGATTACTTACAATTCTCCAAACTACTGTATGCCTTGGCAAGCCCTAATCAAGTCTTACATTTCAATTGGATGTTAAGTACAGTTAAGCCAGAATAATAAATGGGAATGGCCTGTGACGGAGTCTGTCGACACCTCAATGGTAGTCAGGCGCAACATTAAAATTGGCTCGCTTGTTACCTTCTTTGTATTGGTAGCTTTATTTGTTCCGCTGGCCATGAGTGTTCAGACCACATCCGATGCGGGTACCGCCCTAATCCCGAAAAACGACGAAAACGCGTTACGATACCAAAGTTATTTAAGTCAATTTCCAAATGATTTTACCGCAGTAATCCACCTTTCCGGGCTGGCATGTTCCGATGCTGGCTGGAAACTTGCAATGGATATCGAACAAGCAGCAAATTCACTGGACATGGTGTATCGCACAGTCAGTGTTGCTTCAGCAAAATATGTTTCGAGTTTCCGGGGTGAGCTGGACGTACAGGATTTTTCAGAAAAGCAGTTCGCAAGTGCCCAGGAGCGTTGTAATGCCGCCGCAAATTACGCACCCTTTCGTAACATCCTTATCGAAAGTGCATCAAAAAATCTTGCCATCTACCTGATAGCCAAAGAGGGTTATCTCAACGCCATCGAGTTTACAAAAGCCCTTCGGGCGCTGGTAGAGCCCTTTGAAAACAAAATTAGTACTCTGGGCGGAGAGCTGAATCTGGCCGGTGAGCCAGTAATTAGCGCAGAACTTTCCGAGCAAACCAACAGGGCAAGTTCTATCCTGCTGCTTGTTTGTATCACTATGTTTATGGTGGTATGGCTTATTACCCGTAGCCTACCCGTAGCAGCACTGGCAATTGCCAACGGTTTCTTTTCGGTTCTGGCAACCTTTGGGACTATGGGTTTGCTAAATATCGAACTAACACCCATTACCTCGATCGTTGGCAACCTGCTCTTTCCACTGGCTGCAGCATTTACTATTCATGCACATGGTTACCTTATTAGAAGTACAAACTTCATTCATGGCATTATTCCAGACACTGCGATTAAACCTTTCCTGTTCGCAACGCTAACCACCATGATTGGCTTTGGCACAACCTCGTTCAGTGATTCGCCAGATGTCCAGAAGCTTGGTTTTCTCGGTATTGTTGGAATCGTAGCCTGTTGTATTTCCGTATTCATTCTGGTGTTTCCAGCGCTGACTCGCCTGAGGGCAACCGAACCAGCAAGCCCAGCCACCAATTTGGATGGCAAAGCAAACAATACACCAAACATCACTCTGGCGGCAGCGCTTGTGCTTATTTTCCTGGCAGTCTCTCTTTTTGGATTGAGCCGTCTGGAAGTAAACTTTTCGCCAAATGACTATCTAAAACACAGCAATACGGTACGCCAGGGTTACGAAACCGTCGCCAGAGATTTTGGCAGATATACTATTCCCATGCTGGTGGCTATGCCGGGGGACGAAGGTGCACTACAACCCGAACCCTGGCTTGCCAGCAAAGATTTTGTGGATGACATCAAGCAGCAATACCCGGGTACAAACGTTTCCTGGTTTCATACCCAACTCTCAGAAATAACATATGCCTTTTTGCTGGAGGATGACGCAGAGTTTCCTGATGCGGTCCGTCCCTTCCCGGAAACCAGGGCGCAGATATCCCAGTTTTTATTGTGGTTTGATGAAGATGATATTGAATCTTTTCTGGACGAAGATCGAAGCCAATTTACCATCTTGTTCCAAACCCCCCTTGAAGGCTCAAAAGCTTTTGTCGAGCTAGAAAACCAGGTTGAGGATTTCGCTAATCAAAGTGGGCTTGAGGCAAATCTTGTGGGTCGTATCGCAAACAACTTTCGCATCGGTCATCAGGTTGGTGTAGACAACCTTTATGGTGTGCTGCTGGGCATGGCGCTCATATTTCTTGTATTTCTTTTCATGCTTAAATCGATTTCCCTCTCCCTGATTGGGGTATTAGTAAACGGCTTGCCGGTTTTGGCCTGTCTGGGTAGTCTGGCTTTACTTGGCATCCCACTGGACCTGGGTAGCTCCATTGTGGCTTCAATATGCCTTGGTATAGCAGTAGACGATACAAGTCACTACCTCATGCGCTACCAGGTCATCAAATCAACGAAACAATGCGATTCCAAAACCGCGGCAAACCTGACTTCCAAAGAACTGGCCCGTCCGATAATTACCACTACGCTCGCCATAGTGATAGGATTTTTATGGATGAACATGGCAGACATGGTACCCCTGCAAACCTTTTCACGCATACTATCAATAGCCCTGTTGGTAGGACTTTCGGCAGATTTATGGATACTGCCTGCGCTGGTCACCCGCTTTGACAAATTCTCACAATAATGTACAAAAAAATACCTTTTGCTGCTTTTACAATGCCGGTTAATAAGAGACTATCGATGCATCTGTAGCAGTGCTTTTTAACAGTAAGGATCCTGTCGCACATTTTTGCAGCAATAGGGAAAGACCTTAATGTCAACGAGAATGCCCAGTTTCGAAATTATGGCTGAATTGGCCCGATCTGATCCTCGGGCATTTGAACAGTTGCGAAAAAAACTTACTCAGGACGCTATTGCGCAGGTGCGCGGTGATGTTCGTCGGCGCCGCTTGCAAGGCCTACAGTTTCAAATTGATATGCAACGACGCAAGTCTGCAAATCCATTAGCTGGTTGCATTCGAATTTCCCAGATGATGAGCGCATCACTCCTGGAATTACACCAGGCGCTGAGCGGATTACCTTCCGGTACTTGTATATCGCCCAAAGCCCGGTGCAACACGACGAACGCAAAAATCATTAATTTTCCCAATCATCAAAATGACGAATGCACAACTGAATCCGAGCTGGAATAATCCACCACCTCTGCAATAAAGAGGTACTATAATAGGCGTATAGGATTGTGGAAGAATTCCAGATTACATGAAGTTTTGCTCGGCTTGCGGTAATAGTGTTTCAAATCGTATTCCTCACGGGGATAACCGTACTCGCTATATTTGTGACAGCTGTGATGAAATTCATTATCAAAACCCGAGGATAATTACCGGTTGCCTACCCATACACGCAGACAAGGTTTTGCTATGCCGACGGGCGATTGCGCCCCGTAAAAACTACTGGACGCTCCCTGCCGGATTTATGGAAAATGGTGAGACCTCAGAACAGGGTGCCATGCGCGAAACCGCTGAAGAAGCTCTGGCAAATGTTACTGTTCAATCTCTATACACCCTTTTTAATCTGCCACACATCTCACAGGTTTACATGTTTTACAGAGCTGTACTCACAGACCTTGATTTTTCTCCCGGCTTGGAAAGCACAGATGTTCGCCTGTTCTCAGAGACAGAAATACCCTGGAAAGAATTGGCCTTTCCGGTAATTAGAAATACACTCAAACACTATTTCAGTGACAGAAAAACAGGTGCATACCCCATTCACATCGAAGACATACTGATACAGCGATAGGCATTCATGAAAAAACTTATACTCATTCTGTTTGCGGTAATCACCCTGATATGCCTGGTAGTGGCCGTCCGAACTGTTTTACACGTACCAGAACCTGAGCACAGTGGGATAAAAGCCAGCGGTGGGGAAATCCGCAAGGTGAACGCCAACGACATCGCCACTCATTTATCCGAGGCCATTCAGTTTCCCACTATTTCAAATCAGGATAGTGCTCTATTTCAGGCTGATGTGTTTGATGCCTTCATCCAATGGGTACTGAAGACCTACCCAAAGTCTGCACAGCGAATGCAGTTGGAAATACTTGGGGGATACAGCCTGTTATTTAAATGGCAGGGTAGCCGGGCAGATCTAAAACCGGTTTTACTCACAGCACATTACGATGTGGTTCCGGTTATCCCCGGCAGTGAGGAATTGTGGGACCACTCTCCATTTGGCGGCGTGATTGCAGATGATATTGTATGGGGACGCGGCGCGCTGGATGACAAGAGTGCTGTAATCAGCATGCTGGAAGCAAGTGAGTTATTGATTTCAGAAGGATTCGAGCCGAGCCGAACCATCTACTTTAGTTTTGGGCATGACGAAGAACTGGGTGGCCGACAAGGTGCTGCGAGCGTAACCAGACATCTTTCTTCCCAGGGAGTACAACTCTTATGGTCTTTGGATGAAGGTTCCTTCGTCACACAAAATATTATGGCAGGTATTAGTGACCCCGTAGCAACCATAAACGTTGCGGAAAAAGGCAGTGTCACCCTCCAGATTGTCGCAAAGGCCGAGGGCGGGCATTCATCCATGCCTCCGCGCAACAATGCCATTGGGGTATTGGCGGAAGCAATCACCAAGCTGCAGGATAATCCGGTGCCCGGTGGATTGGAGGGACTATCTGCAGAGATGCTGGACCAACTTAGTCGTTACATGCCGTTTACCGAGCGCATGATATTTGCAAATCTGTGGCTATTTGGCGGGATACTGGAATCCACCTTATCTGAATCCCAGGTAACCAACGCAATGTTGCGCACTACTACCGCGCCAACAATGTTATCCGGCAGCGTAAAAGTTAATGTGCTGCCCATTGAAGCAATCGCAACAGTAAACTTTCGCCTGCATCCCCGCGACAGCATTGATGATCTTCAAGCTTATATTGAGTACATCGTTGCACATCCACAAATCGAAGTTCGAAGGCCAGGTGACAACGGAATTGCAGCTTCCGCAGTTTCAGACTGGCGCTCAGAAGGGTTTCAGGTTATTTCCCGCTCTTTGCGAAGTGTCTATGGCGATATCGCTGTTGCACCAGGATTAATGGTCGCGGGGTCTGATTCCAGGCACTATACCAAGGTTGCTGATAATGCGTTTCGTTTTAACCCCATTTTGGTGGGTCCATCCGACCTGGCTGGATTTCACGGGACTAACGAAAAAATAGGCATCGAAAATTTGGTTAAAGCAACCCAGGTATATGCCTTAATTATTGAGAATTCCCAGCAGGGTAGCCAGTAGAGCCACCCGCCCTGATTGTTCCAATAGTTGCTTGTGCCTAATAGTAGGCACGGGCGTTTTTGAACAGTTTCAGCCACGCACCATCGTCCCCTGTATTGGGGTCTTCCCAGACATTGGCCACATTTTTGAACACGCGTTCGGGATGCGGCATCATAATAAGCACTTTACCTGATTCGTTGGTAAACCCGGCACAACCATCCAGCGCACCATTGGGATTGTAAGGATATCTCTCGGTCGGTTGGTGGTCGTTGTCCACATATTGCATTGCTACCACACTATTCATTCTATCCAAAGGTGCATCAAATTCTATACGACCTTCTCCGTGTGCCACAGGTACACTCAACACACTTCCTTGCATATCCTGCAACCAGGGCGATGCTGATTCATTAATTCGCACAAGGCTTGTACGCGCTTCGAACTGTTCAGAAAGGTTGCGCACAAACCTGGGCCAGTGCGCGGCACCCGGAACCAGCTCTTTTAGGCCGGAAAACATCTGGCAGCCATTGCAAACCCCAAGAACCAGAACATCCCTCTCCAGGAACTCCAGAAATTCCTGTTTCACATGTTCGTGATACAGAATAGATTTACTCCAACCACCGCCTCCGCCCAGTACATCGCCGTATGAAAACCCACCACAGGCAACCAGAGAATCAAAGTTAGCAAGACTGATTTCCCCACCCAGCAAATCACTCATATGCAAATCTACCGCTTCAAAGCCAGCTCGATCAAATGCTGCAGCCATTTCCAGGTGACCATTAACTCCCTGTTCACGCAGGATGGCAATTCGGGGCCGTGCGCCTTGTAATGCCGTGGAAGCGCCCATTATTTCCCCACTTGACTGGAGATCAAAAGTTAATGAGTTACTCTGACCCTTGTCCTGTGGCATAAATATGTTGGCAAATTCCTGCTCGGCACAATCCGGGTTATCGCGCAAACTCTGAAGTTGGTAACTGGTGTTTGCCCATATTCCCTGAAGCGTTAGTATGGATTCCTCATAAACAATGCGATCGAAAGCAGCGATGGTCAGCTGATTTGAGGTATCCAGCATTCGCTTCTCCGGTCGGCCAAGGTCATATACCGAGCTGGAAAACGCGGAAAATAGTTCGTTAACCTGTTCAACATCGTGTTCCAATACCTGAATAACTGCGCCAAGTTCTTCAGCAAAAAGTGCAGACAGGATTGCCGTTGTATGTCGATCTTCAGGCAGCAGGGCACTAATATCCACACTCAATCCACAGCGACTGGCAAACGCCATTTCTAACAAAGTGGTGATCAGGCCACCATCGGATCGATCGTGGTAAGCCAGAATCAGCCCCTCTTGCACGCAGCTTTGTATTGCATTAAAAAAGCGTCCAAGCAAGGCAACGTCATCTACATCCGGGGCACAATCTCCCAGCTGTTTGTATACCTGAGCAAGTGCACTACCTCCGAGCCGATTCCGGCCACAAGCCAAATCGACAAAAATGAGGCGCGTATTCCCCTGGTCCAGTTTCATCCATGGAGTGACCGTACGACGTGCATCCTTCACAGGTGCAAATGCTGTAATGTTAAGTGATACGGGGGAGGTAACGGATTTTTCAAGCTCCCCTTCCATCCAGGAGGTATGCATGGACAAACTGTCCTTGCCTACTGGAATGGCGATGCCCAATGCGGGACACATCTCCATGCCAATGGCCTGCACCGCATCAAACAGATCCTGATCCTGTCCAGCCTGGCCGGATGCAGCCATCCAGTTGGCAGACAATACTACTCTGGACAAACTTGTAACGTGGGCCGCGACGATATTGGTCAGGGCCTCCCCAACAGCCATGCGAGCTGAAGCTGCAGAGTTTATCAATGCCAAAGCTGGCCGCTCCCCGAGAGACATCGCTTCACCGGCACAGGTATCAAATCCCGCCAACGTAACCGCCACATCTGCTACCGGTACCTGCCATGGCCCGACCATTTGTTGCTGCGCAACCAGCCCGGAGATAGAACGGTCTCCAATAGTAACCAGAAACTGTTTGCTGCCCACAACGGGAAATGCCAGCACCCTGGCCAAAGCCTGGTCCAGCTGCATACCATCCGTGTCCAAAACCTGCAGTGCACGTTGGCTACGTTGAATCTCCCGGGATAACAAGGGTGGTTTCCCAAACAAAACTGACAATGGGATGTCCACCGGCATGTCTTTGTGATGCGAATCACTTACCATCAATACTTTCCGTGCATCGGCCGTGCCCACAATTGCGTATGGACAACGCTCCCTGAGACAGATTGCATTAAATAACGCTACATTTTTTTCATCCATAGATAATACATACCGTTCCTGGGACTCATTACTCCAGATTTCCAGGGGAGACATGCTTTCATCTGCAACCAGAACCTTGCGCAGGGAAAATTGACCTCCAACGTCACCATCCATAACGAGTTCAGGCAAGGCGTTTGACAAACCTCCCGCACCAACGTCATGGATGAGCAAAATTGGATTTTCAGAACCCATGTTGCAACAGGCATCAATGACCTCCTGACAGCGCCGCTCAATTTCTGCGTTATCTCTCTGTACCGAAGCAAAATCCAGCTCAGAGCTGCTGGCACCCGAAGCCATAGAGGAAGCCGCACCACCACCCAGACCGATCAGCATGGAAGGCCCCCCCAGCACCACCAGTTTATTTCCAGGTGACATTGGTGCTGCAAACACATGGGACCTTCGAATAGACCCCACTCCACCAGCCAGCATAATGGGTTTGTGGTAACCGTAAATATGCTCTTGTTTAGCCAGTTGATACTCAAAGGTTCGGAAGTATCCAAGAATCGCCGGGCGACCAAATTCATTGTTGTAACTGGCCGCACCTATCGGACCCTCAAGCATTATGTCCAAAGCAGACACTATTCGATCAGGTCGGCCCATCCCGGTCTCCCAGGGCTGCTGTAAACCAGGGATATTAAGATGTGAGGTAGTAAAGCCGCTCAACCCCGCCTTGGGTTTTGAGCCACGCCCCACAGCGCCCTCGTCCCTTATTTCCCCACCTGAACCTGTCGCAGCGCCAGCGTATGGTGCTATCGCGGTGGGATGGTTGTGCGTTTCAACCTTCATCAATATATCGATTTCATCGCTGCAATGGGCGTACACGTGAGATTCTATGTCCGCACAAAACCTTGACTGTGTAAGTCCTTCGATGACCGCCGCGTTATCTGAATAGGCGCTCAATATGCCTTTCCCATTAATCCACGCATGGGTGTTTCTGATCATACCAAACAAGGATAGCTTCTGGGCTTCACCGTCAATCGTCCAATCTGCGTTGAATATCTTGTGTCGGCAATGTTCTGAATTTGCCTGAGCAAACATCATTAGCTCAACGTCCGTCGGATTTCGGTCCAATCCGGTGTACGCCTGAAACAAATAGTGTATTTCGTCAACACTCAAAGCCAATCCAAGTGTCTCGTTGGCATCTTCCAGACTGGAAATGCCTCCATGCAGTAAATCTACATGTGAGAGCATCCTGGGTTGAACGCCCCTAAACAGGACCGAAAGAGCCTGATCATCCCTGCTCTGCCGTCCTGTTTCCAGCAAGAGGGATTCCGTCATTCTATCGTGCAACAGCGACCCTAGCTCATCAAGCGCAAACTCTTCCGGACAGTCGACATACCATCTCACTCCACGTTCGACTCTACTTATTTGAGACAGCCCGCAATTGTGAAATATATCAGTCGCCTTGCTGGACCATGGAGATATAGTACCCAATCGTGGCACAACGGTGAAAAGGGGTTCAGTACAACCGTTTGCCTGAGTGGTGGGCAAGTCCTGTTGCGGGCCATATTGCAACAGAGCTTCGATATTTTTCAGTCTTTGCCCACATACGTCGCTCGCTCCAATACCATCCTGCAGTAGTAGGATGTGCACAAATTCAGCATATATGTTCTCAACCGCCGGGATCTGGCGCCGAATACGCACCAGCAACTGCCCGAGTTTTAGTCTGGAGAAAGCAGGAGGGCCAGATAACACAAGAATTTCGCGATTGGAGTCACTCAAAACTGATCACTTATCTGCCCTTCTGCCAGTAAAAAATGTTCTCAGCAACAGACTGCTTTCATCTGCCAGTAATCCTTGCAGGACTTCAACTTTATGGTTAAGCGCTGGATTATCAAGTACCTGCGCGCTACTAACTATCGCACCCGCCCGCGGTTCAGTACACGCAAAAACCAGCCTCCTGATCCGGGCATGTACCAGAGCTCCAGCGCACATAGTGCAGGGCTCCACGGTAACGTAGAGTGTTGCATCAGGCATTCGGTAGTTATTCAGGTTTCGCGCTGCCTGACGAAAGGCTATCATTTCAGCGTGTGCTGTAGGGTCAATCCTGCCAATGGGACCATTACAACCCTCCCCGATCATCTGATTATCCTGGACCACAACGGCACCTACCGGTACTTCACCATAGTCTTGCGCAGTACGTGCAAGTTCCATTGCCCGGCGCATCCAGAATTCATGTTGCAATAACTCAGACACTGTTGGGATCAGCTATGTTCACGCGCCCACGAAACTCTCAACAAGATTTTCAACTACTGCTGCACCAATCCACGCGATAGGCGGGATCACGAGATAAAATAATATTCGTGAGATCAAGCGCACATCCAATGGCCAGGTGCTAATTGATAGTATCCGGTCCTTGTGGGCAAGAATTCGCTCCAGGGCAGGGATGTCATCCCGATCTGTCTGAGCTTCCAGCTCCTGAATCCGTTCCAATCGCTCAGTCTTTTTCTTTTGAATACTTCGATGAACGCCCCACATTGGAAACAAGACAACCGTTATTGTCGCAAGAACTCCTATTACGATACCGGCTTCATAATTATACCAGCGAAATTGGGCGTCCAATGCCTGCAATGGCATCAACGCCAGAGCACCCATAATCATGAGCACGTCCATGAGTGCGATATTTGTAAACGGTCTGAGTTTGTCCAGGCAATATATATCCACGTCTATTTCATAACCCGCCAGCAGCAGCCCCGTGTGCGCATAGATTCTGCGTCCCAAAACCCACGCCACTGACACCCATAGAAATATATTCCCGATTATTAAAGAAGCAGCCAGCCACTTGTTTGCACTTATCTGAAAATTCACTATGGGTGAGTAAGTCTGCGTTAAGCCAAACAAGCCACCGAATCCGGCACAAATAAACAGGTATTTTCGGCTGGGGAATGATATGCGCCCAATCCAGCGTTCCTTCATTTTGAACAGCGGAGCTAGTTCAACAAGTGATTTTTGGGTGATCTTTTGCAAAAAAATGTTGCTGTACCATACATAGCCAGGAAGCAGAGAGTAAAGCAAAGCGCCACCCGCCGCGCTGAGCCTGCTCGTCCAGCCCCATGCATTGCCTTCAGTAAATGTGAATACAATAAAAAAGAAGGTCAGGCTACACACCAGCCAAATGGTAGGAGGATAAAGTGGACGCATCTGCTTCAGCTACATGCTCCTCTGGGCGCCCTTTTGGCTACTCCCATTCAATCGTCGCCGGTGGCTTGTTGGAAACATCGTATACAACCCGGGAAATTCCGGAAATTTCATTAATAATGCGATTGGAAACAACAGCTATCAGGTTATAGGGCAGATGTGCCCAACTGGCAGTCATATAGTCCGTGGTCTCCACTGCGCGCAATGCAATGACAGGCTCATAGCGACGGGCGTCACCCACTACCCCGACCGATTTCACCGGTAGATACACTGCGAAGGCCTGATCTACCTTGTTGTAGTAGTCTGCCTTACGTAACTCTTCCATAAAAATAGCATCTGCCCTGCGCAATACATCTGTCGATCTCTTTTCCACTACTCCAAGAATTCTTACGGCAAGCCCGGGGCCGGGAAACGGATGCCTGTTTATCAGGCTTGCTGGTAGTCCGAGTGCCAGACCAACCTTACGCACTTCGTCTTTAAACAGTTCGCGTAATGGCTCAACCAGTTTGAGTCGCATACGCTCCGGTAATCCACCGACATTATGGTGGGATTTTATTACGTGGGCTTTCCCATATTTGGATGCAGCAGACTCAATAACATCGGGGTAGATCGTACCCTGCGCGAGCCACGCGACACCTTTTATACTATTGGCTTGTTGTTCAAATACCTCGATGAAAGTCTCGCCAATAACTTTGCGCTTGGCTTCCGGTTCATCAAGGCCTGCCAGTCTGGACAAAAACACTTCTTCCGCTGCGACGGTTACCAGATTTAGATTTAGGGAATTATCTCCATGTTTGCTAAACGCGCGTTCTACCTCTTCACGCTCGTTTTTTCTCAACAGACCGTTATCTACAAATACGCACGTTAACTGATCTCCTATAGCACGGCTGAGCAGTGCCGCGACCACACTGGAGTCTACACCTCCGGATAAACCCAAAATTACTTTGTCTCCACCTACCTGCTCACGAATATTGTGAATGGCTTCTTCAATGATATTTTCCGGAGTCCAGTCACCTTGGCTACCACATTCTTCACGAACAAACTGGCGGATAATTTCTGTCCCGCCAGTTGTGTGCGTCACTTCCGGGTGAAATTGCACTGCAAAAATTTTACGCTCCCGGTCCTGCATTGCCGCGATTGGCGCATTCACGGAAGATGCTACACATTCAAAACCATCAGGCAGCCGCGTGACTCTGTCTCCGTGACTCATCCACACATCCAGCGTGCCGGGGTCTGAGGAACTGGCAAAAGCAGTGCCAAGAAAAGAGTTTGAAATACCGGAAGCGGCTTGAATATCCGCGTGCCCAAATTCCTGATGGTCGGAACTTTCTACCGTACCGCCCAGCTGTTGCGCGAGCGACTGCATGCCATAACAAATACCCAGTATCGGAACAGACAAATCGAATATTGCCTTGGGCACCCTGGGTGTTAATCCCGAGGTCGTTGTTTCCGGTCCACCCGATAATATTACGCCTGAGGGTGCACATTCCCTGATGGCAGACTCATTAACATCAAATGGCAGTATCTCACTGTACACACCACACTCTCTCACCCGGCGAGCGATTAGCTGGGTATATTGGGCACCGAAATCCAGAATAAGTATCCGTTCACGGTGAGCCTGGTTATGCACCTGTATCCTGTTTTTTGTCTTGTGATTAGCTGATGGGGTAATTGGGAGCTTCCTTGGTAATACTTACATCATGGACATGCGACTCCATCATGCTTGCGGCAGTAATTTTTATAAATTGGGATTTTGTGCGCAGCTCATTCACATTCTCCGATCCGGTAAAGCCCATTGCCGCCCTTAATCCACCCGTTAGTTGGTGGACTATTGGATTTAGTGGCCCCCTGTAAGGCACGCGACCCTCAATACCCTGAGGCACCAGGTTATTTTCATCGCCGCGAGAATCCTGAAAATAACGATCACTAGAGCCGTTAACCCCGGCCATTGCACCTATGGAACCCATACCCCGGTATGATTTGTAGGTCCGCCCCTGAAACAGCTCTACTGCACCAGGTGCTTCATCAGTACCTGCAAGGAGGCCACCAATCATAACGACACTGGCACCTGCACAAATCGCTTTGGCGATATCGCCCGAAAATCGAATGCCGCCATCAGCTATAACAGGAATATCATCCTTTGCTACTTCCTCAGCAACATCGGCTACAGCTGTAATTTGGGGTACACCAATACCCGTTACGATTCGGGTGGTACAAATAGATCCGGGACCGATACCAACTTTTATTGCATCAACACCCGCATCGGCAAGCGCTCTTGCGCCTTCTCGCGTAGCTACATTTCCGCCCATTACCGGCATTTCAGGATAGTTATGCTTAATCCACGTAACGCAATCGAGCACCTTCTGTGAATGCCCATGGGCGGTATCCACTACAATAAGGTCGACACCTGCTTTGACCAGCGCAGCTACGCGCTCATGCGTTTCTTCACTTGTGCCAACGCTTGCTGCTACCCGCAATCGGCCCAGATCATCTTTGCAGGCATTAGGAAACTGACGTGCCTTTTCTATATCTTTTACCGTGATCATTCCCCGGAGCTGGAAACTGTCGTTTACAATCAAGACCTTTTCAATACGATGTATGTGTAGCAGCTCGCGCAATTGATCCATGCTGGCATCTTCACCTGCCGTAATCAGTTTATCCTTTGGTGTCATGATTTCAGACACTTTGGCGTCCATGCGCAGTTCAAAACGCACGTCCCTGCTGGTCGCAATTCCGAGTAAATCGGAACCTGTTACTACCGGAACGCCGGAAATCTTGTGTTCTTTGGTTAAGGCTAGTAGTTCAGCAACACTCTTGTCAGGTGAAATACAAATAGGATCACGAATAATGCCACTTTCGAATTTCTTTACCGCCAATACATCCTTCGCCTGCTGATCAACCGACATGTTCTTGTGAATAACACCAATTCCACCCTCCTGAGCCATCGCAATAGCCAACCTGGCTTCGGTTACCGTGTCCATTGCAGCAGACATCAGCGGAATATTAAGGCGTATATCCTTTGTCAGGCGGGTTGATAGTTGAACATCCGAGGGGAGTATTTTCGAGAACGCGGGTAGTAAAAGTACGTCATCGAAAGTAAGCGCATCGTTTGCTATACGCAACATAGGCGGAAAACCTCGCGTAAAGTAAACACCTTATTTTAGAGAAGGTACTGTAACCTGTAAATCGGTTTTCCATTTTTGTACAATTAATTCATGCAAGACATCACCATACTTTCAGTCGGACAGCTGGCTCGTTCAGCGCGCCAGATTCTGGAGAAGAATTTTGCCCAGGTGTGGGTGGAGGGTGAGCTTTCCAATTTTGCAACACCTCAATCTGGTCATTGGTACTTCACACTAAAAGACAAATCTGCCCAGCTACGTTGCGCCATGTTTGCCGGGCGCAACCGCACAGTAATATTTCCGCCTAAAGACGGATTGAAAGTACTTGTGCGGGGTAAGGTAAGCCTTTACGAAGGCCGGGGTGACTTCCAGATAATCGTAGATCGAATGGAACCGGCTGGAGAAGGCGCCCTGAAACTCGCGTTTGAGGTGCTCAAAAACCAGTTGGCGACCGAAGGTCTTTTTGAAGAAGAACGGAAACGAAGCCTACCTGAATATCCCAAACATCTGGTTGTAATAAGCTCAGGTACCGGTGCCGCCTACCAGGACGTATTGAGCGTTATTGAACGTCGTTATCCAAGCCTGCTAATCTCCCTGATACCCGTAGCGGTACAGGGCGTGGACTCGGAACAACAGGTACTCAGGGCACTATCAGATGTTTCCCAATGGGTATCAGGCCGACATATTCCAGCTACATCCAACTTTGATTTACCGCCGGATCTTCTCTTGGTAACACGCGGGGGAGGCAGTCTTGAAGATTTGTGGACATTTAATCTCGAAACTGTAGCTCGCGCTCTGGCGGAATGTCCGATACCTGCCGTTTCAGCAATTGGACATGAAACAGATTTCACCATCACAGACTTCGTCGCCGACCTGAGGGCACCTACTCCATCCGCTGCTGCTGAAATTATTACCCCGGATTCGAACGATCTCAAACTGCGCTTCACCCGCTTGCAACAAAGCCTGGCTGCCCAGGTAAGACGCAGCATGGTATTCCACGGCCAGCAATTAGCGCTTTTGAACAACCAGTTGATTCATCCCGGATTAAAACTGCAGCAACAGATGCAGAAACTTGACGATACCCGAGGCAGGTTAGATGCGGCCCTGGAACGTACGCTGGATTCAATTACCACACAGCTGAAGCACTCCCAATCCAGCCTGTTCGGCTTTCGACCTTTAAGGGAACTTAAACATGCCAACAACAAACTGCAATCGTCTTACCTGCGATTATCGCAGTCCCTTCAATACCGTATGCACAAATCCAGCGCTGTACTGCAAATTGTTTCACGTGCTCTACACAGCGTAAGCCCGCTGGACACACTCTCACGTGGTTATGCCATTGTAAACAAGGCAGGTGATGGGCCTGAGTCCCGTGTAAGTTCTGTGGTAAAATCCGTAAAGGACCTTTCAACAGGAGACACCACTATTACACGATTTATGGATGGCGAAGCTTCAAGCGTGGTACAGAACGTTACTCTGTTGCCAGAGCAGGACTAGGCTGGGCTGGGCTGGGCTGGGCTGGGCTGGGCTGGGCTGGGCTGGGCTGGAAGAGTATTACTTTCTTTTTCTACCCTTGTCCTTTTTCTTTATGTGTTTAACCATACGTTTTCGACTTTCTTTCTGACGATGGCTTAGAACATTTTTCTTTCCTGCAAAAGGATTAGTACCCGTCTTAAATATTAACTGAATGGGGTTTCCAATCAGTTTCAATGCTTTGCGATAATAGTTTTCCAGGTAACGCGTATAACTTACAGGAACATCCTGTGTCTGGTTGCCGTGGATTACTATTTTGGGTGGATGATGACCAATCTTATGCGCATAACGCAGTTTAATACGGCGGCCCCGTATAGACGGCGGCGGATGTGCACTTACTGCCTCCAATAATATTTCGGTCAATACTGAAGTATTGGTATCCAGCATTCCCGCCTTGTGCACTTTGTTTATCTCTTTTAGCAGCTCCCCCACGCCTGTACCATGAAGTGCTGAAATTCGCCGCTGCGGCAACCAGGGAACAAAACTGAGCTTACGCTCCAGATCCCGCAGAATCTGCTCTCTATGCCCCCTCTCCAGCCCATCCCATTTATTTATCGCCAACACGATACCTGCACCAGCTTCCACTGCATAACCAAACAAATGCAAATCCTGATCGACGATACCTTCCGTTGCATCGATAACAAGAACAGCCACATCCGACTGATCCAGTGCCTGGAGGGTTTTTACTACTGAAAATTTTTCGATAACCTCATAGACCTTGCCCTTGCGCCTTACGCCCGCCGTATCAATCAATACATAGGGCTGACCATCTTTTTCAAAGGGAATGGAAATGCTGTCCCGGGTAGTGCCCGGTTCATCAAAAACTACCTGGCGCTCTTCGCCAATCAGTCGGTTAACCAATGTGGACTTGCCAACATTGGGCCGCCCCAGCACAGCCATTCGGATGCTTCCTGCAGCGGCAGATACATCTTCAGTTTCGGCTATTTCGGCAGGCAGATGCTCTGCGACCTGCTCACGTAGCCCCGACATTCCCATACCGTGAGACGCTGAGATGCGCACGTGGTCACCAAATCCCAGGCGGGAAAATTCATTGTAAAGCGCTTCGTTGTTAACCCCATCGATCTTATTGATAACCACAATCACACTGGCAGACTTTTTGCGCAGCATGGCGGCAATATCCTGATCTGACGCAGACATACCCTGTCGAGCATCCACAATAAACAAGGCCAGATCAGCCTCCTCTATTGCCAGCGTTACCTGTTGCTCCATGCGTCGACTAAGTTTTCCATCCTCGCCATGTAAACCACCTGTATCGATAAGAACTACGGGTAATCCGTCAATCGTGGCGTTACCATACTGGCGATCGCGAGTCAGGCCGGGGATATCCGCCACCAGAGCATCGCGGCTATGTGTAAGCCTGTTGAAAAGCGTTGATTTACCGACATTTGGGCGCCCAACGAGCGCTATTACCGGCTTCATGGTGCCTTTAGTTCACTTCAGAAATGCTAAGTGCAGATAGACGACCATCGTTGGAGAGGCAATATAAAATTCCATCTGCTACAAGCATATTGGTACGCAGACCGCCCCCGCCCATCTTTTTGCGCCCCATAAAGCGGCCGTCACTTTGAGCCAGTACATGCAGATAACCATCATCATCCCCAACTACAACATAGTTGCTAAAGGCCAGTGGACTGGTTAACTGGCGATAGGCTAAACCAGCCTGTTGCCACACTTCAGTTGCATCGCCCATTTCAAGCGCGGTGATTGTGTCGCCTTCATCAACAACATAAACCTGGTTATAGCCCATACCAAGATCCAGGAAACTCGAGGTATTACGCTCCCACAGCACCACACCATCCCTTAATCGAAGCGCTTTCAACCGGCCCTGAAAGCTCGCAGCAAACAGCAAACCGCTCGTAATGAGTGGCGTGCCATCCACATCAACAATTCTATCCAGATCGGATCTGCCTTCAGGCAACATTATGCGCTGTTCCCAAACCTGTTCGCCGGTTTCCTCCCGAAATGCCGCTACCTTGCCGTTGGCAAACCCCGTATAAACCAGGTCATTAGCTAAAATGGGAGCACTACTGCCGCGTAATGTGAGTATTGGCACCTGGCTGTCAAAACTCCAGATACGTTCTCCCGTTTCAATATCCAATCCTGACAATCGACCATTGTTACTCTGAACGTACACCTGAGTTCGCCCTACCGCAGGTGAATTTAGTACCTCACTGGTAACGTTGGTTCGCCAACGTTCACTACCATCACTTGCGCTAAGTGCGATTACCTCACCAGAAGTTGTACCCAACACCAATATACCCTCACCGGATCCAATGCCTCCACTCACAAAACCCAGATCCGTGCGTGCAAATGGTTTGAGAGACTTTACCAGACCACGCTTGGCGGGCTCACCTATACGAGTAGTCCAGCTCAATTTCCCGGTAAATCGATTAAAGCTGGAGACAGTGCCATAGGTATCCGCAGCTATAATCTGATCAGCAACTATCTTTGGGCTCAGGCGCAGGTATTTTTTGCCCAGTCCATTTCCAACCTTTTTCGACCACTCGGTAGATATCCGCACGCTCGCTTTAAATTTGACCAGTTCTGCTGGTTCATTGGCTTCCTTATCCGGTTCATCGATGAAAGGTAGCCAGCTAAACCAGCTACAGCCAGATAGCAGAACAAGCAGACAAAGATAAAAAAAGCTATTTCGGTAAACTGTCATCATTATTCGCTAAATCCGCTAACTTCATTTCCAGCAATGGTCGCTGTGCGTTTATGCCCGCCATGTCTCTGGCGATCGTATAGGCAGCAAGAGCCTCTACAGACTCTCCCTTTGAGAGCAAAATATCCCCCTTTAGTTCCGCAGCCAAAGAAACAAACCCCTCTCCCTTAACCCGGGTTAGTGCCACGAGCGCTTCATCGGACAATCCCAGTTCATGCTGAATCTTGGCCAGACGGATTATCGCGAGGCTTCTAATTTCATCGCTGGTGGAAATTGACACTATCTCTTCCAGATTTTTGACAGAAGACTCCACATCACCCGCAGCTACCGCGTCGGATGCCTGATGAAATAGTGCCAGGGTGTGATATCCGGAACTTGCATGGGACTCCTCCAGTTCCTTAAGAAAAGCATCACCCGACTCAGAACTGGAACGGGTTTCCAGATAGTTCGCATAAATGGCAGAAGCCGCCTCGGCATTTTCTTTAGTTGTGTTCTTGTACACATTCCATGAAATCATTCCCACAGCAACAATTGCAATGCTTGCCAATATGGATGTGCCGTTTTCCTTCCACCACGATTTAATCGCTTCAATTTGCTCTTCTTCCGTAAAGTGTTCAGCCACTTACTGTCCTCCAGTTAACTAGTTTCTCCAAGACATTTACATAGCGCTGCAAAGTCGAGCGTTTGCTGCGCCTTGTCTTCACGCAACCACTTCAGCGTAGCTACATTTTTTGATACTTCTTCTTCGCCAAACAGCAAAGCAACACGTGCCCCACTTTTATCCGCACGCTTCAATTGTTTTTGTATTTTTCCGGCACTTTTATACAAGGTAATGCTTAACCCGGGAATTTGTTTGCGTAATTGTGCACACCACTCAAATGCATGGCCAAATTGCGCTACATCCATCACGGCACAATAAACGTCTATCGCTTCACTGCGCGTTTCTCCATTTAGCGCCTCGTGTAACAGCACAATCCTGTCTACACCCATAGCATACCCTGCACCGGGTGTGGGTTTTCCACCTAATTGTTCGACCAGGCCATCATATCGTCCACCAGCGCAAACGGTACCCTGTGCTCCCAGGGAGTCAGTGATCCATTCAAATACTGTATGCGTATAATAATCCAGACCACGCACCAGACGCGGATTTACAACATATTTGATCTTCAATATGTCCAGTAAATTTTTAAGCCCTGCAAAATGTTGAATAGCTTCTGCGTCCAGATAATCAGTAAAATCAGGTGCATTTTCGAGAATGGCGCGGGTTTGTTCGTTCTTGCTGTCAAGGATGCGCAGAGGATTGGTATCCAGCCGCCGTCGGCTGTCCTCATCCAGTTGGCTGGCAAAGGGTTGCAAATACGCTACCAAAGCCAGGCGATACGCCGCTCGGTCTGCCGGTTTACCCAAAGTATTGATTTCCAGCCGCAAGTCATCACGCACACCCAGCGCATCAAATACCGCCGCGCTTAACTGTATTAGTTCTGCTTCAGCCGTGAAAGATTCCAGACCAAAAGTTTCGGCACCAAATTGTTCAAACTGACGATAACGACCTTTCTGGGGACGTTCATACCGAAACATGGGCCCGTGATACCAGAACTGTTGTACCTGGTTATGTAACAAACCGTGTTGGATGGCTGCGCGAATACAGGACGCGGTTCCTTCCGGTCGCAAGGACAGACTATCGCCATCACGGTCTGAAAGGGTATACATTTCCTTCTCTACGATATCTGTGCTCTCACCCACCCCGCGGGCAAACAAGGAAGTGAATTCCATCAGAGGAAGTCTAATTTCTCGAAACCCGAAAGACTGGGTAACTTCTATCAGCGTATTTTCAATGTGGTGCCAACGCGCTATTTCTTCCGGCAACAAGTCCCGCATACCCCGAACGGATTGAATGGTCATTCGCCAACTACCACTCTGGCAACGTCCTGGCGTGTGTGCGAGATCAGGTCGACTGGAACCCCATCAATGCTAAGTTCTACGCCGGGTGCATACCCCAGCAATACCCTGAACGGCCCCTGCCCAACTAACTTCAGGGAAGTACCTGACCTGTTCAAGTCTCCATAAAGGGCTTGCAGTTCATTATTTTGCACTTCCACCCAACTGTCACTGGTAAACCTGAATTCGAGCAACTGGTCCCCTTCCTCTGTGATTCGTCGAGCTCCATTTTCGTACCCACCGGGTTTGCGGGGACCAGGAGGATTTACGAAAACGCTTTCTGATGTGGGCTCGGATGTAACCAGGGAAGGCAGGTCGGCGGACGCACCAGAATTTTGAGCGGCTGTTAGTTGTTGCATCACATCTGACTCATCCGCAGAAATAGCTGCGCTCTGTTCAAAGGAAACCGCCCGGGATGGGGCATTATTCTGTATTGCTTCAGCAACGGATCGCATTTCCACTTGCTCCACCTTTGACGGCGGATGCTCAACGTTTTCTTCTGTTTGCCGCGGCTTTAATCCGGGTTCAAATGGCCTGGCAACATCTGATACGACAGGTAAAGCGCCTTCCTCGACCTGCTCCGCGTCATTTCTGGAGTTCAGGAACCACCAGAAAAGGACCCCGATCGCAACCACTCCAAGCACTAATAAGCTGCCCAATAATAATCCGGAAGATGTCTCCGTTTCAGAGACGTTGTCCAGAACCGGAACCGCATGCGCTACGAGCTCTGTATCGAATTGTGACTGGGTGAGTACTTTGACGTCTTCAACGAGCTGGTCTGCATCCAGCCCCAAATATTTGGCATAGGCGCGTAAGTAGCCTATCGAAAAAGCCAGCCCGGGTAGCTCGTTGTAGACATCGCCTTCGAGGTGTTGAATTACCGTATTGGTCAAATTAAGCGCATCTGCCACATCGTGCTGGCTGAACCCTGCTGTTTCACGGGCAATACGAAGCCTGGCTCCTGGAGAACTCTCTTCAGAAACCGTTACTGAAGCTGCCACGGATTCTGCATCCTGATCAGCCTGATTATTGTGACGATCACTCAATCAAGGCTTTCCTTATACAACAAATACTCCGGGCTGGCGGGAAACAGGTTTTTAAGCGCTAATTCGTAACTCGCCAAAGAGTCTGGATTATTAAAACGGCGCTCGAGTTGAATGCCCAGCCAGAGGCTTCTTGCACCCTGTTTAACGCGCGCGGAATAGATGTCATAGTATTTTTTTGAGGTAATGTAATCCTGCGCTTTAAAGGCGAGGTCAGCCAGCTCAAAGACAGAGACGTACAGGCTGGAATCAAAGGACAGGGCTCGAAGGAACGCGTCTTGCGCCAGTTCTGTATTCCCTGCCTGCAATTCAGCCATACCCAAATTTTGATAGGCCAGGGCCCGTCCGGAATATCCGTTTTCGTTTACGGACTTGCGTAGATATACCAAAGCCTCATCCAAACGGCCTTCGCCATGCAAAAACCGCCCATAGTTGGACAGTGCCATCGGGTAGTCAGGGGCTAGTTTTAGAGCTCGCAAATACTGTTGTTCCGCTAACACCATTTCTTCCTCCCCCTCGTTCAGAATCGCCATCAGCACATGGGCTTCGGGTGAGTCTGGATCAGTTTGCAGGGCGTTCTCCAATGGGGTGCGTGCACCTGCGTAATCCTTTTTTCTGAGGTATCCTCTTCCAAGATTCAAATGCGCATTTAATCTATCTACCTGACTCGACGGTTTTCGATCCGGACCATCTATGGTGGTTACGCAGCCACCGAGCAGCAGCACAGCTAATCCAGCTAACACTACGGGATTGAAAGTGAATTTTTTCATACAGCAAGCTCCATTGCCCTGACACGTGCCAGATACTTTTCCTGCCGTCGAGTACGGTCACGCACCTGACCCGCTAATTGGCCACAGGCCGCAGCAATATCATCACCTCGCGTGGTGCGCAGCATGGTGGCATAACCTGCATGTATTAAATATGTTTGAAATGCATCGATAGTTTGGACATCGGGCGCTTCATAGCCGGACGCTCTAAACGAGTTGAATGGAATCAGATTAATCTTACAACTCAAATCGCGCAATAATCTGGCTAATGCCCTGGCCTGATCTATATGATCATTTATGCCCTTTATCATTGTGTACTCAATAGTGACATGCCTCCGCTCGCCCAGCGTAGAGAGATAGGCAGAACATGCTTCTAACAATTCAGAAATGGGGTATTTTTTATTAAGGGGTACGAGCTGATTGCGTACATCATCTGTGGGCGCATGCAAGGAAATCGCCAGAGAGCAGTCGGTGGTCCCCATCATGCGCATAATTCCAGGTACTACACCGGCAGTACTTACGGTTACTTTTCGCTTGGATAAACCAAAGCCCAGATCATCCATAAGCACTGAACTTGCACACATTACTGCATCAAAATTCAATAAGGGTTCGCCCATGCCCATAAAAACAACATTGGTAACACCCTTGGCCAAACCCAGACTGCGCATGCGCTGTGTGGCTAACCATACCTGACCAATAATTTCTGCGGATGCAAGGTTGCCATCAAAGCCCTGTTTACCTGTAGCACAAAAGCTGCAATTTAGAATACAACCCACTTGCGATGAAATGCAGAGTGTGTTCCTGCCGCGCTCGGGAATTAGCACAGTTTCGACGCAGTTATCTCCTGCAACCCGGATTATCCACTTTCGTGTACCGTCTACAGATACATGCTCGCTAACCACTTCCGGAGCCTGGATAAAGGCAAGTGCTTGCAATCTAGCTCGCAAGTCCATCGACAAATCTGTCATTTGTTCGAAATCTGATATACCACGGTGATAGATCCACTTCATGATTTGAGCCGCGCGATAGGGTTTTTCATCGAGACACGCAAAAAAATCGATCAGCCCAGGTCGGTCCATAGAAAGCAAATTGGTTTTTTCGGCAAGTTTCATAACAAATTAACTACGTGGATATATACATCCAATTCAATGGCACAGGTGCGGGTCTTCAGGCACTTTGTCCAAATACTTCGCTTGGGTTAAAAAAGTAGGCTATTTCCCTCGCTGCAGATTCAGCTGCGTCTGAACCATGTACCGCATTGGCATCTATGGATTCAGCAAAATCGGCTCGAATGGTTCCGGGTTCAGCTTCAGCCGGGTTGGTTGCCCCCATTAATTCACGATTTAGCGCAACAGCATTCTCACCCTCAAGCACTTGAACAACTACGGGACCAGAAGTCATATATTCCACAAGGCTCGCATAGAAGGGTCGTTCGGCGTGTTCGGCATAAAACCCGCCAGCCTGCTCCTCACTCATGTGTATCATTTTCGAGGCGACAATTTTCAATCCGGCATTTTCGAAACGGGATTTAATTTCGCCGACTACGTTTTTGCTAACAGCATCCGGTTTAATGATTGAAAAGGTCTGTTGTACTGCCATTTTGCTAGTTCCTAAATTTCGTTCGTGGTTCTGATGTGCTATCTATTTGAATTGCCAGCAATAAAATTATCTATTAGCCAGGTTTCACGGGCGCGCATTATACGCAATTCTGGCCAAGAAGTTAGGCTATAAAGACCACTAATTGGATGATTTTGGAAGGAAAACTAGCGATTTTCAGTGACGTTGGCTGAACGTAGTCGTTCAACCACTTCTAAAACCCGGCCAGCAGCAAAATCTATATCCTCACGCGTTGTATACCGACCAACCGTGAAACGCATTGAGGAGTGCGCCAGCTCGTCACTCAAGCCCAGGGCTTTTAGCACATAGGAAGGTTCAACGGTTGCGGAAGTGCACGCAGAACCTGTGGATACCGCAAGCTCAGGCAGGGCCATGAGCAAAGTTTCACCATCAACATCCGCAAAAGAGACGTTTAAAATACCTGCAATTCTGTTGTGTTCGCTCCCGTTAAGGGAAATCCCCGGCAATTGCTTGATTAGGGACCAAAATCGCTCTCGCAAAGCCAGAATGCGCTTATGTTCTGCTTTACCACCCTCAATATACAAGCGTGCGGCTTCCCCCATACCCACTATCTGGTGCGTAGCCAAAGTCCCTGAACGCATTCCACGCTCATGGCCCCCACCGTGTATTTGAGCGACGAGGCGTACCGCGGGCTCTCGACGGACATACAAAACACCTATCCCCTTGGGGCCATACATTTTGTGCGCACAACAGGATAACAAATCGACATCCAGCTGTTTTAGGTCAATGTCCTCTTTACCAGCACTTTGCGCAGCATCTACATGAAAAAACACACCGGATTTTCGACAAATCTTGCCAATACTTTCAATGTCGTTCAACACACCAATTTCATTGTTGCAATGCATTATGGATGCCAGAAGAGTTTCGGGCCGAATCGCTTCCTGAACAGATTCTGGCTGAATCAATCCATCCCTGTCGGGTTGCAGATAACTAACAGAATAGCCTTTGCTTTCAAGGTATGCGCAAGTGTCCAGCACGGCTTTGTGTTCGGTGGCCGATGTTATTATGTGTCTTTTACGGACATCAAAACGATCGTGATAAAACTCCGCAACCCCTTTGATGGCCAGATTATCGGATTCCGTTGCCCCTGAGGTGAACACAATTTCCCGTATGTCACAGTTGAAGAGCCTGGCGATCTGGCCTCTTGCTTCTTCTACCGCTTCATCTGCAGCCCAACCGTAGGCGTGAGATTTTGATGCGGGATTACCAAAATTGCCTTCCACAAGTAGACAATTGGCCATCTTTTGAGCGACACGGGGATCAACCGGTGTTGTTGCTGAATAATCCAGATAAATTGTTTTTTGCATACTATTAACTGTCACTTAGCCGGCGCTGTGCCAGCTTACATTGTACGAAGTGTGATCAACCCGTTTTCAGAGCGGGATTCTGCATCGGTGCGGGCTTCCTGTAATACTGCCAGACAATTAATCCGGGGCTCAGCAACCAGGGAAGCAAGTGTGATTTCGCTTAAAAACTCGTCTATGCGTTGGGACAGGTTACTCCACAACTCATGCGTGAGACATGTCAGGCCGTCATCGCAGTTTCCTTCACCATGACAACGGGTGGCATCAATGCCTTCTCCCACCGAGTTGATGATTTGAGAAACACTGATCTTCGCTGCGGGTTTGGCAAGTGTATAACCGCCACCGGGCCCTCTGAGGCTATTTACCAGTTGTTTGCCGCGCAATTTGGCAAATAATTGTTCCAGATAAGCCTGGGATATTCCCTGACGGGAAGAAATTTCGGCCAGTGAAACAGGACCTGTATGCGCATGTAATGCTACATCCAGCATCGCCGTAACCGCATATCTGCCTTTCGTTGTGAGTCGCATATTTGACTCCATTAGCCTCAAAGGCCCTGAGTATGCAATACCCGAGTATTTTGGTCTAGATTAAAAAAGGCAAACCGCTACTCTTCCTGTAACAATGTGCGTAGATCATTTGCCACCGTGTCTGCATGCAAAAAGGAAACGCTATATATATTTCGAATATTTTTGGCGCGATCGATCAAAAATACCCGGAGTATATGGGACATGGTACCGACAAATCTTCCGTTCTCATCATAGTCCCGTATTACCCATTGACCATAGCCAGCAAGCACTGGATTAAGTTCCTTTTCAGAGCGCGTACCGAGAAACTGCCAGTCAAAATCCTTGTTCTTGAAAAAACGACTGTATTCCTCAAGCACGGGCGGAGTGTCATGTGCGGGGTCAAAACTGAAACTGATCAGGCGCACTTCGTTGCGTAGCTGGATATCGCTCTGCAACCGTTCCTGTAGACCGCGAAATACATGACTTGCCAAAGGACAGCCATTAACATCACCGCAGGACGTATAGATAAAGCTCATCACTACGAGCTTTTCACCCAGGTATTCGTGCAACTGGCGGATGCGCCCGGAAGTATCCACCACCGTTCCATCACTCGCCGTTCCCAGTGGCGGAAGCTTGTAAGAACCGGCTGTTGGAGGTGTAAACTCCAACTCCGCGTAACCTGGCGCGAGCACGACAGGTTCAGCATGTGCGTGTAAAGCGCCTGCGGCGGGTGGAGCGCCTGCGGCTAACAAAAAGCTGTGCTGGACCAGTGTCCAGCACAACAAAACACCTAAAATGCGCATCATCTATTTTTCAACCGCAACTTCCATTCAGCCGCAGCGCTCATTCAGCCGCAGCGCTCTTTCAGTCGCAGCGCTCATTCGGCCGCAGCGCTCTCAACCAATCTCTTAACCGTTGATGCTGTAGATTTGGCCGCAGGTGCTTTCTGTCCATACAGGGCATAGGAGCCAAAACGCATTTGATGCGGTGAGCCCAGTTTTTCAGCGATAAAATCTATGTCGAAAACCGCGCTAAGTTTCTTGCCGTCCCAGTCATATAATTTGAAATACTGAACATCGAGACCTTCCGTCGACGAAACCTTATCCCAATTGGAGAGTAGCGAAGAGGTAAAGTAAACGCGATCCCCATCCCAGCTTTGGGAAACCATATTGATTTGCTCACCAATACGTTTGGTGTAAATCTGCTTTGGTGCGTGCGGATCACTAATATCGTACAGGCGCACCAGGCCATCATTCCATGTATTCACCCACAAATGTTTGTCATCCGCAGAAATGGAGATATCGACAGGTAACGGGATTTTTGCTGCGTCTCCAATATCAGCCACGTCTTTTGCCTGCCATTCACCATTCTCATCTTCAAAGATCAACCACACTTTGGATGTGAGCGCAGTAGTGGTAAAACAATGATTGCTCTTCGCCCCCCACGCACAGCGTAGCTCAAGTGGTGCACCCGGTACGTCCAGAATCTTTTTGGGTGTTCGAGCGTGCAGATCCCAAACAACAACGGTGTTTCCAAACCGTTTCATGGCTTCTGGATCGCCCATCATCTGCCCAAGATTCATCATGTAATTATTCCAACCGGTAAAGGAGGACGTCAGCATCACATTTCGCTTGGGAATCACCCGTAGATCGTATCCATAACCATCTGCAAACTGTCCGGATTTAACTGCACCCTGCAGGTTGTCATCCGTAGGCATCCAGTGTGTTGTTATGTAATTTCCCTCGTTGGTGTATTCAACCAGCCCGGTTCGACCTCCATGATCCTGATTATTGGACAAACCGGTTAATATCATTCGACCGGGCAGCGCATAGTTAGTGTGGGGGCCAACTACACCACCCGAACTGGCCACAAAATCCTCAATGGTTTTATGCAGTGTTGGAATACGTGGATTGGTATGAATGTCAAAGATAAAAATCTTGTTGGTATCCAGCCCGCTTGCCCACAAAAAACGCCGGTCGTCAGTTAACCCTGAATGATGCGCCTCATTTCGCCCGCCTACCGAGAGGCTGCTTACCACCTGTCCGAATGAACCAGAGTCGGGATTAACGTCAACTGTCACCAACTTATCCTGCTCATCCCCTACCCCTTCCAGCCCCAGAGTCCAGATGTAAACAAAGTCTTCCTGGCCCACAATTTTAGCCATATAGGGGGACATGCATGTCTCGTCTGCTGATACTGTACCGGCGACAAATATCAAGCCCGCCATAAGACCTTTAACCATTCGAGTATACGTCCATAAAGATGTATTCATTTTATTAACCTACCCCTATTAAAGTTTGTACCAATAAGTATGCTACCAAGCTATGCGTATAGTGGCACTAACAATTTTTTTCGCCTGGACTGGCCTTATCTCTGCTGATCCCATAACGCCCGGAGACCCGCGGTCAGGCTATGAGAGTACTGCTTACAACACTGCGAGCCGCAAAATTACACAACCCACGGAGAGTGGTCGGACTACAGATCTTTACCTGACACTCTCTAACCCCCCCCTGGGATTACCGCCGTTAATTCTTGATCGTCAACCCACTCGTGCCTCCATAAACCTGGGAAGAAAACTGTTTTTTGACAGACGATTATCCTTCAACGATACCCTGTCCTGTGCCATGTGCCATATTCCTGAACAGGGGTTTGGACAATATGAACTTGCCACTCCGGTTGGAATTGAAGGACGTGCAGGAAAACGAAATTCACCCCCTCTTTACAATGTTGGTTATCGAAAACATCTCTTTACCGATGGCAGGGAGGACAATCTTGAACAACAAATTTGGGGGCCCTTGCTCGCCCATAACGAAATGGGAAACCCATCGATTGCAATTGTGCTGAACAAATTGCGCGCGATAGAAGAATACCCACCAGCATTTATGGAAGCATTTCAGCAGGAGATTAATATCAATACGCTGGGAATGGCCCTGGCCGATTACCAGAGAGCTTTGTTATCCGGCAACTCTCCCTTCGACCGCTGGTATTATGATGGCGAAAGCTCAGCCGTGAGTGATTCTGTAAAACGCGGCTTTGACATTTTTATTGTTTCGGACTGTGCCGCCTGTCATCAGTTTTCAAACAATCATGCACTTTTTACCGATAATGAATTTCATGATATTGGAGTGGGATTCCGTGCCTCAATGAAAAACCCGGGTCCCTTAACCATGCAACTGGCGCCAGGTGTATTTGTAAAGACAGATGCGCTTCCGCAACCACAATTTAATGATCTGGGTCGTTATGAAGCCACCGGACTTTCACGCGATAAGTGGAAATACTCAACACCGGGTTTACGCAACATTTCTGTGACCCGCCCATATATGCACGACGGTTCTATGGCCACGCTCGAGGAAGTAATTGATTTTTACGATAAGGGTGGAGAAGCTCATGCTGAACAGGATCAACGCATTAGAAAGCTGCATTTGAGTGAGCAACAAAAACTGGACTTACTCGCATTTCTAGAGTCACTAACCAGTAGTAATATAGATGTGTTGGCACGCGATGCTCGTACCACACGTATCGGTGAACGCTGAGGGCTCTTTACAAGTGCCGCTGAGGGCTCTTTACAAGTGCCGCTGAGGGCTCTTTACAAGTGCCGCTGAGGGCTCTTTACAAGTGCCGCTGAGGGCTCTTTACTTTAGCTGAGGGCTCTTTACCTTAGCTGAGGGCTCTTTACATTAGCTGAGGGCTCGTTACTTTAGCTGAGGGCTCTTTACTTTAGCAGAGGGCTCTTTACTTTAGCTGAGGGCTCTGCTTCCGCGGTTTGGTCTTTAGCTTTATCTGAATCTGGCTTAAAAACCCCCGCAGCATCTGCATCTCGGTTTCATCCGGACGTATACGTACAAACAGCCTGCGAAAACGTGTCATTACTTTTCCGGGGTTTTTCGTATCCAGAAAGTCGGTTTCTCCCAGGACCTGTTCAAGGTGTTTAAAAAAACCTTCCATCGCTGAAACGGTAGATAGGGGTCGATCCCAATCAGAATTATCTCCCGGCTGTTTAACGGCAGGATTAGAGATTGCAGCGTTAGCCACTGGCTTGCCTGAAACTTTTTCCAGGTGGGCCTGGTATATCTCATATGCGACGATCTGCACCGCCATGGATAAATTCAGGGAAGAATAGTCCGGATGGGTGGGAATTTGCAGATGCAGATTGCAAAGTTGCAACTCATCATTACTTAAGCCACTGGCTTCACGACCAAATAGGACAGCGATATTAATAGATTGATGGTCTTCTCCTATCAGGCTGCCAACTTCACTGGCAGTGTGTACTGGCCAGGGAATGGAGCGCGAACGCGTACTTGTACCAATCACCAGATCACAATCACCAATAGCTTCGCTCAGTGACTCTACTACCACCGCACTATCCAGTAAATCCAGGGCGCCGGCGGCCCGCCACTCTGCCTGGGGATCCGGATAACGCTTTGGAGCAACCAGGAATAATTGGCCTAATCCCATGGTTTTCATAGCTCTCGCGGTGGCACCAATGTTACCCGGATGCCCCGGTTCGACGAGAACGAGGCGAATACGGGATAATTTTGAATTCTCTGTCATCGAAAATATCACTTTCACGTTTAACTTATTCTTGCACACAGGTAGCATAGCGCGCCATTCACATGCCTAAGAAGACATTATGCAACCGATGCTAAACATGGCGCTGCGCGCGGGCCGGCAGGCGAGCCAGATTATTCTGAGATCTATGGACCACATAGATTTATTGCACGTGGAAGAAAAACAGAAAAATGACCTGGTTTCAGAGATCGACCGCAAAGCTGAGGCGGCAATTATTGATGTGCTTCACACCGCCTATCCCGAGCACGGTATTTTGGCAGAGGAATCGGGTCAGACCTACGAATCCAGTGAATTCACCTGGATTATAGATCCGTTGGACGGCACGATGAATTTTTTGCACGGCATACCACACTTTGCAGTATCCATCGCGCTTATGCATAAAGGTCGTCTCGAACAGGCAGTAATTATCGATCCGGTGCGCAATGAAGAATTTACCGCCAGTCGAGGTAAAGGAGCGCAGCTCAATGGCAGGCGCATCCGGGTATCCAAACAACAAACTCTTGATAGAGCGATTCTGGCAACGGGAATTCCTTACCGGTCCGTCTCTGAGCACCTTGAAGCATACTCAGCCATGCACAAGGAGTTTACCCGAACCTGCCGAGCAATTAGACGGCAGGGTTCCGCTGCCCTGGATCTGGCCTACGTAGCCGCAGGGCGTGTAGAAGGGTATTGGCAGGTCGGCCTGAAATCCTGGGATATGGCTGCTGGCGCATTATTGGTAAAAGAAGCCGGTGGAATGACCAGTGATTTTACAGGCGGCGAAAATTACCTGGAATCTGGCAATGTTGTGTCTGCGAACCCCCGAATCTTTAAAGCCATATTGCAGTCAATACACCCACATCTGACACCGGCACTGCGAAAGTAATCTACTGTCAAGGACTGTACCTGACACACCTTTCAATGCTCCAATAGCGATATGCACGAACATATTTCCAGACTGCACGCATTGGCAGGCAAAGCAGAACGCTTGATCTTGGGTCTTATGAGCGGTACTTCGCTGGACGGGCTTGACGTAGCACTGTGTCGAATCAAAAACCACGGAACCGCAACCACAGCAGAAGTGCTAAAGTTCGAAACCGTAAACTACGACGACACCTTTCGAGAAAGGGTAAACGCCGTGTTTTCCAGACGCGACGTGGACCTTCAGCACCTGTGTTTACTGAATCCCTGGGTAGCACTGCAGCATGCGAAAATCATTCTGGCTTGCCTTAAAAAATGGGGCTACATGGCCGAACAGATTGACCTGATTGCCAGTCATGGACAAACTATTTACCACAGTCCGAAATCGTTTCACCAACAGGCTGATTATTCCAACGCCACCCTTCAGATTGGTGACGGAGACCACCTGGCCTGCGCTACGGGCATCATCACCATAAGTGATTTTCGTCAAAAACATATTGCTTCGGGAGGTGAAGGCGCCCCCCTGGCAATGTACGGAGACCATCTGATATTTGGCAGTGCCACAGAGAACCGCATATTGTTGAATATCGGCGGAATCGCAAACCTCAGCTGGTTACCGTCGTCCCAATTGCCCGAAGAGGTGCTTAGTAGCGATATTGGGCCAGGCAATACCCTGATGGATGCCCTCATACGCCAGCAGGACGGCAAACAGCAATTTGATGCAGATGCTCGTCTTGCTCGCACCGGGTCCGTATCGCAAACCCTGTTAGGAGCGCTGAAAGATCACCCTTTTTTCAAATTACCCCTGCCCAAGACCATAGGCCCAGAGCTATTCAACCTTGATTATGTGGACGGCGCAATAAGTCGAAGCGCATGCCACGGTCTATCCCTTGCAGACCAACTGGCTACATTAAACCGTTTTTCGGCGGACTGTATCGTTGAAATTATTGAAGAGGTAACTACAAACGTGGATGCCTATACGGTGTATACAAGCGGTGGAGGAATACACAACAGTCTGTTAATGGAAAATATCGCCAAAAAGCTGCCTGAGATCGAAATACAGTCTAGCCAAAAACTGGGTATAGATCCGGATGCTAAAGAAGCCTTGTTATTTGCATTATTGGCAAATGAATGTGTAGCAGGGCAATCGATCAAGCTTGGAAGTGCAATCCCACCAATCAGACCGCTAACAATGGGCAAAGTCAGTTTTCCAGACTAATTCTTACTGAGACAGGTCTAAAATTGAACCTGACCCCTTTTAGGGTAGATCCAGTTCTTGCGATGTATCTTCTTTTTCCGGCAGGGCAAGATCTGCTTTGGTCACATTCATGATAAGCAAAATATTGGACGCTACATATATTGATGAGTAGGTACCGACCATTACCCCAAAGATCAGGGCAGTGGCAAAACCGGCAATCAGTTCTCCACCCATAATTCTCAAGGCCATTAGAACTAACAAGGTGGTTAAGGATGTAACAAGGGTACGGCCAAGTGTCTGGTTCAGCGATGTGTTAATTATCGATTCAGGACTACCCTTGCGAATTTTACGGAAATTTTCCCGGATACGGTCTGACACAACAATCGTATCATTCAAGGAATATCCAATAACTGCCAATCCGGCAGCTACAATAGTCAGGTCGAATGTCCACTGAAAAAGAGAAAACAGGCCAGCGATTATTACCACATCATGGATCAGTGCGGCAACGGCTCCCAAAGCAAATTTACCACTAAAACGAAACATGATGTACAGCATTACAATGGCCAGTGCTATCAGCAAGGCAAGTCCGCCATCTTCCCTCAGCTCCTGGCCTACAGCCGGTCCAACAAATTCAGACCGTCGCACCTTCATATTTGGATATGATTCACCCAGTGAAGCAGCTATGCGGTTACCGAGCTTCGACTGATCTGTTTCAACCCCGCCTGCATCCCCGGTATCCGGTAAATTCGCCTGGGGGGGCATTCGAATCAATATGTCCTGTTCAGTCCCAAAATTCTGGACCACGCCATTTTCAAAGCCTGAGTTTAACAAATGTTCGCGAATCGATTCAGGATCAATGGGCTCCTCAAAACCCAGTTCAACCTGGACACCACCGGTAAAATCCAGCCCATAATTTAGACCGTTAACCAGCAGCAATCCCAGCGAAGATACCACCAATACGATGGATGCAATCCATGCAACCTTACGCTTACCCATGAAATCAATATTTAGTTCATTCATCTGTCTAAATCGCCAACTTTTTAATTGAGCGGCCACCATAAATCAAATTGATGATAGCGCGTGTACCCATTATTGCGGTAAACATGGAAGTTAATATTCCAATAGCCAGTGTTATGGCAAAGCCCTTTATGGGGCCTGAGCCAAATGCCAACAACACTATAGCGACAAAGAATGTCGTAATATTGGCATCCAGAATGGTAAGAAAAGCACGATCAAATCCTAGATGAATAGCCTGCTGGGGTGAGTTGTTTTTTAGTTCTTCCCTGATGCGCGAGAAGATTAGCACGTTAGCATCCACGGCCATGCCAATGGTTAACACGATACCTGCAATGCCCGGCAGAGTAAGCGTTGCGCCCAACAGTGACATAACCGCCACCAGAAGTGTCATGTTGGCGACAAGTGCCAAATTTGCTGCCAAACCGAACATTTTGTAATACACAATCATAAACACAAGAACCAGCACCAGTCCCAGCATCATGGACTGGGCACCGGCTTTTATATTGTCCGCACCGAGGCTTGCACCCACAGTGCGCTCTTCGACAATATACATTGGAACCTTAAGGGCACCTGCCCGCAGCAGCAGCGCCAGATCACGTGCCTCACCCAGGCCAAGTCCGGTGATGCGAAATCTGAATCCCAATGCACCCTGTATGGTTGCCACGTTGATCAGACGTTTCTTTTCTTCTGTGAAAAAGGCTCTCTCTTCTTCACCCGCTGCATTGAGAAGTATCCGCTCGCGGGGTATCAGCTCCTTGAAAAGAATGGCCATTCTGTTGCCAATGTTTTTGCCCGTTACTCCATTCATCAGGCTGCCACCCACACTATCCAGCGTGATACTCACCTGGGGAAGACCGGTATCGGGATCATATCCTTGCTGTGCATTAATCACCCGGTCGCCTGTAACGATGTTGCGGCGTTCTATAACAACATCCTGGCCTTCGTAGGCATAACTTTCCGTTTGCGAGGATCTTGCATCTGACGTAGCAACCAGTCGAAATTCCAGATTGGCAAACTTGTTTAAGATACGCTTCGCCGCAGCGCTATCCTGTACACCTGGCAAATCGACCACGATACGTGAACGACCCAATCGCTGAACCTGGGGTTCGGATACGCCTAATTCATTAATGCGTTTTTTAATGCTTTGACGATTCTGGGAAATAGCGTCATCTTCAATCTCGCGAATTTTTTGTTCAGACAGCGTGACGATAAGTCCGGGATTGGCATCCACATCCCGATCGACATAGGTAAATTCAGAATACTGCGCCTGTAAGGCACGGCGAGCCAAATCCCGATCAGATGCATTGCGAAACCCGATTCTCAAGCGGCTTCCATCAACCCAGTCATTGCCTATGTATCTCAGTCGCGGCTCGTGCTCCCTGAAAATAGCGCGAAAATTGGCTTCCTCACTCTGCATTCGGTCGGCAACCGCTTTATCCATGTCTACCTGAAGCAAAAAATGCACGCCCCCGGATAAATCCAGCCCATAAGACATAGGGCTGGCGCCAAGGTTTTCCAGCCATTCCGGGGTAGTAGGCGCGCGATTTAATGCTACTACATAGTGCCCCTGTCTGGAGTTATCTGCGAGCCCATTGGTTAGTACCGTTTTGGCCCTTAACTGATCCTCGTTGTTAAACATCCGTACCACATAGTTACCAGCATCCATTGTGGAACTCTTTTTCTCGAGACCGGCGGCCTCCAACAGCGTATCGACCTGTTGGCCAATGTCTGCTTCCATCGATGTATCAGCAGCTTCCAATCGTATTTGCAGGGCGGGATCGGGCTGATAAAGATTAGGCAGCGCATAAACCAGACCAATGAGCAAAACAATCGCGATTAGTAAATAACGCCAGACGGGATAGGTATTCAAACTACGTGGTCGACCGCTGGACATTCCAATCAGGCGTTCGCCCACTAGAGACTTATCATTCATTAAAACTGCACAACCATAAAACAGGATTCCTCTCGCCTATATAAGGGCGCAGGATGAAAAATCCAAGTTAAATTTAACTGGCGTGCCATTGCACGCCCCGACCGACTATTTGTCATCCAATGATTTGAGCGTGCCCTTGGGCAAGGTTGCGCCAACAGCAGACTTCTGGATGCGAAATTCCATATTTGCCGCAACTTTCAATTTGATGAAATCATCCTCAACTTTGCTGATCTCACCCACCAGGCCGCTGGTCGTTACCACTTCATCACCCTTGGTGATTGCAGACATAAGCGCTGCATGTTCCTTGCGTCTTTTACTTTGGGGGCGCCACAACAGAAAGTAAAAAATAAGCACAAAGCCACCCAATAACACCAGATCGCCGTATCCCATGCCTTGTGCACCTGCTCCTGCTTCGGCAGCGTGTGCTGCTGTTTCAAACCAATTCATTACCAGTATTCCAGTTGTCATTTAGGGTATTGCTGAGGGCGCACAATGTACCTTGTTCAATGGCCTCACGCAAACTACGCATCAGGCTTTGGTAGTAGTGCAAATTGTGGATAGTTGCCAAAGTGGACGCAAGTATTTCTCCGCAGCGATCCAGATGGTGTAAGTACGCTCGACTAAAATTTTGGCAGGTATAGCAGCTGCAGGCGTCATCCACAGCCTGATCACTCGTTTTGTGCCTTGCATTTCGAATTTTGAGTACTCCTCGCGAGGTGAACAGATAGCCATTGCGTGCATTTCGCGTGGGCATAACACAGTCAAACATGTCCACTCCATTTTTAACCCCGTGCACCAGATCAGCTGGTGTTCCAACGCCCATAAGATATCGGGGGGCATTTTGCGGCATACCATGCACAACAGCCTCAATTACCTTTTGCATTTCCTGCTTTGGCTCACCAACAGATAAGCCCCCGATTGCATAGCCATCAAATCCCATGCCAACCAGCGCATCCAGAGACGCCTTACGCAGGTTCAGGTGCATTCCACCTTGCATAATGCCAAACAGGGCAGCGGAACTCTCCCCGTGCGCCGCTTTGCACCGTTTAGCCCAGCGCATGGAGAGCTCCATGGAACTGCGGGCATCCGCTTCTTTTGCCGGGTAATTAGTGCACTCATCAAATGCCATTACAATATCCGAGCCCAGATTTGCCTGAATCTGTGTTGCTTTTTCGGGAGAGAGAAATATCTTGTCTCCATTGACTGGTGACGCAAAGGCCACTCCCTCTTCGCTAATTTTTCTCAATTTACCCAGACTCCACACCTGAAAACCACCGGAATCAGTAAGAATGGGCCCCTTCCATTGCATGAAATCGTGCAGGCCGCCCAAATCTCGTATAATTTCATCACCGGGTCGCAGAAACAGATGAAAGGTATTCGCCAGTAGTATTTCCGCACCAATCGCCGATAGCTGTTCGGGCGTCATGGCTTTTACCGTACCGTAGGTCCCAACGGGCATAAAAGCAGGCGTTTCAATGCTGCCGTGCTCTGTAGTTACCCGGCCTCTGCGTGCCTTATTGTCGGTAGTTATAAGTTCGTACTGCATACCTTTGTTTAGCTCTCTTTTCTCTCTATATCCGTAAGACGCGTGGGAATAAACATCGCATCGCCATAACTAAAAAACCGGTAACCCTCCTTCACTGCCTGTGCATACGCCGCCAACACGCGACGCCGCCCTGCAAAAGCTGATACCAGCATGATGAGCGATGACTCGGGTACATGAAAATTTGTCAGCAGCGCATCAACAACTTGAAAATTGAATTCCGGACAGATAAAGATATTGGTTTCTCCACACAGATTGCTATCAGCCTTGTCTTCAAATGCACCCTGCAAAGCCAGAGATTCAAGTGTACGAACCACAGTCGTACCCACAGCAACGACTCTCCCACCCCCTGCCCGCGTAGCAATTATCGCGTCAACGATCTCAAGACCCACACTGTAGCGCTCGAAGTGCATCGTATGGTCATAGATATTTTCAACACGTACCGGAGAAAAAGTACCGGCACCCACATGCAGGGTAACAAATTCGGTGGCTACACCTTTTGCCTCTATTTCCTGAAGCAGCTCCTCGTTGAAATGCAGTCCGGCCGTAGGCGCAGCTACTGCACCAGGATGCTGTGCATATACGGTTTGATAACGCGCTTTATCCTCGTCCTGCACCGCCGTACGCTCGATGTACGGAGGCAGGGGAACACGTCCGTGCTGATGCAAAATGTCCATGATTGCAGACGGGAAATGCATTCGAAAGAGATTACCCTCACGTGAGCCAACTGTTAGTTGGATATTGCTGTTTTCAATGTTGAGTAGTCGACCCTCCCTGAGAACTTTACTTGCCCGTACCTGGCACAGGGCTAAATTTTCAGACTCAATGCGCTCCAGAAGAATTTCCACCCGGCCACCACTATCCTTGTGGGCATACAATCGTGCCGGGATTACTCGCGTGTCATTCATTACCAACAAATCACCAGGATTAAGCAGGGACAATAAATCGGGGAACTTGCAGTGTTGAATTTCCTCATCCAACACCAATAAGCGACTGCCCTCACGTCTCTGCGAGGGCTGCTGAGCGATCAGGGTCCTGGGTAGATCGAAATTGTAATCCGAGCGACGAGTGCTCATGGTTTAATCACTGGCTTTACCGACCGTGAATGGTGCTTATCGAGGGTGCAGCAGTCTAATTGCAGAAAGGGCAAAAGGAAAGATTTACAGCTTGCACGGCATCCTGCCCTTGAAACATTCTTCGAAGCGTCTAAGATGCGCTCTTCCTACTCAAATGCCTGGGTGGCGAAACTGGTAGACGCGCCAGACTCAAACTCTGGTTGGGGCAACTCAGTGTCGGTTCGACTCCGACCCCAGGTACCACTCACGCAATTCTCAACGCGCCATCCCATAAAACTCGTCATTGGGACGCATTTGCGTCCAGTGTGCCATCCGGTTTGAAAGCGCGAATAATGCCGTAATTGCACCGATATCCCAGATGTCTTCCTGACTAAAACCCTGTTCCGACAATACTGAATAATCCGTGCTACTGATTTGTTCCGGTGTGCGAGCCAATATAAGCGCAATGCGCAACATTTCCCGTTGGCGCTGAGTAATATCGGCCGAGCGATAATTCGCCAGAATCTGATCCGATATCTTGTTATCTTTCGCAAAAATACGCAGCAAAGCCCCATGTGAAATAACACAGTAACTGCAATCATTGGCCGCGCTTGTCGCCAGCACAATCATTTCTCGTTCTGCCTTGCTAAGACCACCCTCTCCCGCCATAAGTGCATCGTAATAATCGAAAAAAGCCCTGAACTCTTTAGGACGATGAGCAAAAACCAGAAATACATTGGGAATAAACCCCGACTTTTCTGCTACAGCCTCTATTCGCTCGCGCACATCACTGGGCATCTCGCTTAATAGTGGTATTGGGTAAGAAGAAATGTCGCTCAATATAGTTTCCTCAATTGCTTTGTTAGATTAACCTTCAGCCAGGCGGTACGCTTCCAGTTTAACACCCCGCCATCTTATTAGCACAATCAGACTTACCATTTGAAGGGCTATCGCCAAAGGAAGTACCAGCATATTTTCTGAAAAACCTGCTAACACAAAAGCAACAACGCTAATCCCGCCATTAAACATTGCATAAGGCAGTTGCGTAGTTACATGGTCCAGTTGCTCACAGTTTGCACCGACAGACGAAAGAATAGTTGTATCGGAGATCGGTGAGCAGTGGTCTCCAAACAGGCCTCCGGATAATACGCCCGCAATTGTGACTGACATGGGTGCTCCCAGACCATCAGCCATTGCAAGCATCAACGGCATCATTATTGCGTAGGTGCCCCATGATGATCCGGTGGCAAAGGAGATGACTGCCCCAACAATGAAGGCAATAACCGGAACATATCCCGCAGCAAATGCACCATCAGCCAATGCAGTAATGTATTGCGCGGTCCCCAAATCACGGCCAATGGCTCCCAGCGACCAGGCCAGTACGAGAATCACCATGATGGAAAACATACGTGACATACCACCCAGGTAAATTTCCATACTCGCTTTCATACTCCTCACACGCATACCAACCATCAGGGCTATCAGGGTAACAGCGGAAAAGAAGTAGGCTGTTGAAAGCCCCGTTCTAAAGGCACCGCCCGGTAACTGTGAGAGGGGAAAGCCAAGCGGAACCAGCTGCCAACACAACAAACCCACCATAACCAGCAAGGGTAACCAGATCAGTATGGGACGAGCAGCAGAATCAACAAATCCATCCATCAGTTCCTGCCCACCTGTGTTTTCCGGTACTCCAACGGTTAGGGGTTTATGTCCGGCGCGGGCAGCGGATTCAGCTTTAGCCATAGGGCCAAACTCGAATCCCGAAGCGGCAATCATCGGCACAAAAAGCAGGGATAGTATTGCGTAATATTGAAAAGGAATGGCACTTAACAAAGCCGTCCATTCTGAAGTTGGAATGGCCAGTTCAGCATATGCACTTTGAATGAGACTCATAGTGTACACACCCCAGCCAATTACCGGAATCAGTACTGATATGGGTGAGGCTGTACTATCCAGAATATAGGCCAGCTTTTGTCTTGAGAATCTTAATTTGTCGGCGACCGACTGAAAAATGGGACCAACGATAAGTGGTGAACCCGTGTCAGTAAAGAAAACCGCGAGTCCACTCATCCAGGTCGCTACCTGACCCTGGGTTCGGGTCACGAGAACACGCGTAATCTTTGCAGCAAACGCTGCAGCACCACCGGAGCGCTCCATCAGTGCAACAAGGCCACCAATCAAAGTCATCAATATGAGTGTCCCGGCGTTAGATTTGTCCAGTATCTGAACCAGGAAATAGTCCTTGATGAGGCCATGAACTCCGCTTACCGGATCCAGGCCCCGCAGAATCAGAATAGCTGTAAACACACCAACAAACAGCCCAACAATTACATTACGTGTCCACACGGCAACACCGAGTGTTGCAAGAATAGGTACTACAGACAAAAATCCAGGTGCATCCATTCAGCAAACCCTCGGTTACCGCTATGACAGGTACTATTTTAGTCTAAGGTTGTACCACATGTGCCCGCTGGGTATCTATCCCCATACTCAGAACAAAAGGCTCGGCTTGCTGTAGCTCTATAAACGCATCCTTACTCTGTAATCCCAACCAGTGGTGCTGTATCAAGGTCTGAGCAACAGGTGCGCCAAGGGTTGTACCCGGACCAAGGATTATGAGTTTATCTGGAGCAAACTCTTTTATCGCAACCTCAATGCACCTGGAAAAATCATAGGTTTGCGTTATCTGGTGATCAAAGGTGTAGCTATATAGTGCATCGTCTTCCAATGCGCCTGGCTGCCAGATATGGCCACGCCCATCGATCAGGGGCAGCTGAGACTTTGTAAACATGTCCTTCGGCAAAATGCGTTGGGCAAGCTCGGTAATATGTTTTAGCAGGGGGCTGTGAAATCCTGCATGTTGTTGCAATCGAAAAGGGTAACGCCCCTGCTCCGTAGGCAGCGCTTCAAGTAGTGCAGACAGGCCTGCTTCGTTTCCAGCAAGCACCTGCATGCCCCCCAGCCTGATGGATGTATACACTGCGCAATCGGTACGATTGTTCACTTTTGCAACCACGCTTTGCAGTGTCTGTGCCAATCGTGTATCTATTTGCCATTGTTCGTTCACCAATGGATAGATGATCTGACCGCCGGTGCCGTGCTTGTGCATGAGGGTACCCATGGAATTGACCACTTCAAAACCCGCGTTATCGGCTAGAATACCCGTACAGGCCAGCGCCAGATACCAACCCATCGAGTTACCGGTAACCGCAACTATCTCGTACTTACTGGTATCTATTAGCTTAAAGTCTGCCAGAGCGCACGCGTAAATCAGGGTAGAAGCATTTTCGGCATTCGCATGTAGTCGAGCGCTATAACGTTCCGCACCATCAAGTTCTGAAATGGGTATTTGTTTACCTGTTACTCTGGCGGTGTCTATTTGGGCGACAAAAGTTTGTAGCTCCTCCTTACCAGCACATGCCCTTTCCAAATATCCCAGCTCACTGGCATTATAAGTACCCCGGCCCGGACAGATGACCACTACTGATTGCTTATTGCTCATTTTGTAAGCCCGTCGACCTGGGATCGGTCAATGTACTGACATAGTTTCAGCGCTACCGATACTATCTGTTCAACATCTGGCAAGGTGGCGGTAGCAGCGGAACCAATCGCAATAAAGGAATCCTCGGCTGTCACACGCGCAATAGGAAGGTCGACCTCGCGCTCGTACAGCAGGGTCACCAGAGCTTCACTGATGGAGCCGGTCTTCCGACACTCATCAACTATTAGTATATGTTTACACTTCAGCGCTTCCGCAACAATTCCCGCTTCATTCAGGGGCGCAAGCCAGCGTAAATCAACTATTCTCGGCTTTATGCCTGCAGCTTCCAGTTTAGCTTGCGCCTGGCAACTCAAGTAAAAACCATTACCATAGGTCAGGATACAAAGATCAGTTCCCTCACCTCTTATTCCGAGCTGCCCCAAAGCTACCTTTTGTCCGGATTGCGGCGCTTCATACTCTGATAACCACAATCCGTCCCCTTCAGCGTGAAGGTCTCTGGTGAGGTATAAGGCTATGGGCTCCAGCAAGACTACTACGCGTTGCTCCTTAGCAGCCAGTTCCACACAGGTGCGTAACATTTGCACGGCATCACGGCCGTTGGATGGACAGGCCAGAATCACTCCCGGGATATCCCTGAATACCGCAAACGAATTATCATTATGGAAATGTCCACCAAAACCTTTTTGATAGGCAAGACCCGCTATTCGAATTACCATCGGGTTGACATATTGCCCGTTTGAAAAGAACGGTAGCGTGGCCGCTTCACCTCTGATCTGGTCTTCAGCATTATGCACATAGGCCAGAAACTGGATTTCGGGAATCGGGATAAAACCATTATGTGATAGACCCAGAGCAAGGCCCAAAATGCTTTGTTCATCCAGGAGGGTATCCAACACCCGAGCAGGACCGAACTTTCGTTGCAAGCCGGTGGTAACACTATATACACCACCTTTTTTACCCACATCCTCACCCAGCACCACTATATCGTTGTTCGCGAGAAGCAAGTCGGCGAGACACAGATTAATCAGCCTTGCCATGTGCTGGGGTTTTTCAAGAAGCCTGTGCTCACCTTGAAACATTTGTTGGCGTGCAGGCTCATCTGGAGCAAGCTTAACATTTTCATTTGCCGTTGTGCCCCCGGGAATCTTTCTACCCGGAATAAGGGACGCCATCACCTGCGCTGCGCTAACAAGTTTAGGTCTTGCAATTGCGTGTTCTGCAATGCGCGTAACACGAGATTCCGTCTGCGTATGCAGTGCCAGAATTTCACCAGCGCCTAACACCCCATGTTCCATTAATATACGAGCGCTATGCAGCAGGGGATCCTGTGCTTCTATTGCTTCTACCTGTTTCAGCGTTCGATAACCGGTTTCCGTATCAGATCCGGCATGACCCATCAGGCGAATCAGCTTTACGTGTAAAAAAACCGGTTTTCGGTGTTTACGGGCAAAATCTACGGCCCTGAGTGCTGCGTGGTGCGTATCCAACAAATTTAATCCATCGCAACGCATATACTCCAATCCGGCTCTATTGGAGAAATTGGCTGCAATCCAGTCCTGGGGCGTGGGAACCGAAATGCCAATACCGTTGTCTTCGCAAATAAAGACAATGGGCATGGGAGATTTTTGAAAAGCCGCCCACCCGGCAGCATTAATTGCACCTTGAGTCGTAGAATGATTGGCAGACGCATCGCCAAAATTACACAAAATTACACTGTCATTAGGCATAACCGCATCTTTTTTACCAAGATGCCGTGCCAGCCCAACGGCATGAGCGGCTCCCATGGATTTAGGTAGATGGCTCGCAATCGTGCTGGTCTGGGGGGGTACCATCAAGGGCACACTACCCATGACCTTGTGCCTGCCACCCGAAATAGGGTCTTCACTCGAAGCAGCAAAGGACAACAACATATCGTATAGCGGTGTTTGGCCCGGGAGCTGTTTTGAGCGCTGTATGAGTAGAGCACCGCTACGGTAGTGTAAAAATGCCATATCGGTAAAGCGGAACGTTTTTCCAAAAACTGCATTGCCTTCGTGCCCGGAACTTCCAATGGTATAAAAGCTCTCATTGCGTGCCCGTAGGCGCCGACTGGTAACATCCAGCTGACGGCTCATGAGCTGGGACTCAAACAGGTCAACCAGCTCATGTTTTGCAAGCCCTGCATCTTTTAAAGTCAAATCACACTTACTTTCTGGCAGGTCTCCGGATTGCACACGCTCGACAAAATTCTGGTGAAGCAGCTCTGCCCTGCTTAACATGTTTCAGGCCCATTGAGCAGGACTTGCCGAGTACAGGCACACAATACCCCCATTGCTTCATCTACCAGTCCCCAATCAATCACAAGCGGAGGCAATAATCGAATCACCTGGCCATATCGGCCAGCGGTAATTAACAACAATCCACGCTCACGAGCCATTGTTACTATTGGCGCAACCACCTCGGCATCGGTAAATTCCAGTGCCACCATTGCACCTGTTCTGCGCAGCTCCACAATTTGAGCGGTAAACTCCAAACATAAGGGCGATAGCAATGATTGGATACGCGCACCAAGTGTTTCTGCACGATCCAGCAGCTGCTCAGACTCAATAATATCCAATACCGCCAGCGCTGCTGCACAGCTCACGGGATTGCCTCCATAAGTACTACCCAATGCGCCAATGGCTGGAGCGTCCATTATTTCGGCTCTCCCAATGAGTGCTGAAATGGGTAGTCCCCCACCCAGGCTTTTTGCGACGGCAATGAGGTCCGGCTCTACAGCAGTATGCTGGAATGCGAAATACTTGCCGGTGCGTCCAAAGCCGCTCTGAATTTCATCCACTATTAAAAGAGCGCCGTTCGCATCACATATTCCACGCAATGCTTCCAGAAATTGCGGCGGGGCAATGTTAAATCCCCCTTCTCCCTGCACGGGTTCAATGATAATAGCTGCCAATCCCGAGACTTCAGAAGCTAACAGGGATGTTATGGCGTTCAGACTCTGTTGTGTGCTTATACTTTCCTGGCTGGGTGCAGCATCTTTGGATGCTCCCGGGATATCGCGTGGAAAAGGAACCCGATATACGCCCGGCACCATGGGTCCCAGCCCGGTTTTTAAAGGGCTTTCCTTTCCGGTCATGGTAAGTGCCATGAGCGTACGCCCATGGAAACTGTCACTAAAGGCAATTACCTCTTGCTTGCCAGTGAAAACCCTCGCCACCTTAATGGCGTTTTCTACCGCCTCAGCGCCACTGTTGAACAATGCCGTTTTGTGTGCATGATTTTTGGACACGAGCGCATTCAGTTTTTCCGCCAACTCGATATAAGCTGCATAAGGAACGGCATGAAAACAGGTGTGCAGCGTACGCTTAAGTTGTTCTTCAATTGCATGAATAACTGTCGGGTGCCTGTGCCCAACGTTCAGTACGCCAATTCCTGCAGCAAAATCGATATATCGTCGACCTTCTATATCAAATATCTCACTGCCCTTTGCAGATTCAACATAAAGGTCATTTTTTACAGCCACCCCTTGGGGCACAGCAAGTTTACGCCGCCTGGCGAGATCTGAATTGCTGTGCCTGTCTAAATTCAGAGCTCTACCCTTCTCGTTAAATACCAAACTCAATGCCCTGCGCCAATGGCAGTTCATTGGAATAATTCACCGTAACGGTCTGTCGACGCATATATGCTTTCCACGCGTCCGATCCGGATTCGCGGCCACCGCCTGTCTCTTTCTCGCCACCAAAGGCACCGCCAATTTCAGCACCACTCGGCCCAATATTGACGTTAGCGATCCCACAATCACTACCAGCAGCTGATATAAAAACCTCAGCTTCAAGCAAGTTTTGCGTAAATATGCACGAAGACAAACCCTGAGGCACATCATTTTGAATGTCTATTGCCTGTTCCAGCGACTCATAGGTCAATACGTACAGAATGGGTGCAAAGGTTTCCGTGCGAACAAATTCATTTTGCTCCTCAGCTTCGACGATGGCGGGTTGGACATAGAATGCCGCTGCACAATTATCTATTTCAAGACGCCGTCCACCATGAATGACCGCGCCTGCCTCCCTTTGAGAGGAAAGTATGGTGTCCATCTGATTGAATGCGCCTTCATCAATGAGAGGCCCTACCAGAACGCCCTCCTCCAAAGGGTTACCAACCTTGATCTGCTGGTAGGCATTGCAGAGCTTTTCCAGTAATTCTGCGTGAACGTCCTTATGGACAATCAGGCGGCGCAAACTGGTGCATCTCTGACCGCATGTCCCAACCGCTGAAAACAGGATAGCACGCAGGGTCATATCCAGGTCCGCTGACGGGGTTACAATCATTGCGTTATTGCCTCCCAACTCCAGCAGGCTTCGACCAAAACGCTGCGCAACCAGCGGCGCTACCTCCCGACCCATCCGGGTTGATCCGGTTGCGCTAACTACAGCAATACGGGTATCACGCACCAGCTGTTCGCCGATATCTGCGGTACCTAGCACTATCTGTACCAGATTGTCCGGTGCATCACCAAAACGCGCCAGTGCACGCTCGAATAATTTTTCACAAGCTAGTGCCGTGAACGGTGTTTTTTCCGAAGGTTTCCAAATAACCGGGTTGCCACAGACACAGGCCAGCGCCGTATTCCAGGCCCAAACCGCGACAGGAAAATTAAATGCAGAAATTACCGCAACTGGACCGATAGGTTGCCAATTTTCATTCATTTTGTGCCCGGGACGTTCAGAAGGCATGGACAGGCCATACAATTGGCGTGACAAACCCACTGCAAAGTCACAGATATCAATCATTTCCTGAACTTCACCCAGGCCTTCCTGCAATAGTTTGCCACACTCCATGGTGACCAATTTACCCAGCGCCTCTTTTTCAGCACGCAGTTCTTCTCCAAATAGCCTTATCAGCTCACCCCGACGCGGCGCAGGTACAGAGCGCCAGATCGTGAACGCTCGACCCGCGAAAGCAATTTTATCTGAAAGGCTTTCAGCGTTGTCTAAAGCCACACTCCCCAGTATGCTGCCATCAATAGGAGAGTTTACCTTCAACTCACCCTTTACATGGGACAAACCGAGTTTTTGAAGTACCAAACTCATTTCCTGCTGCATTGTTGAACTCACATCAATTCCTTAAATTTTGGTGCCTGATTTTTGAATTACTCTGTTAGTCAGAGTATGGAGCGTAGTTCTTGCCAAAGCGGTTGGCCAGAAATTTCTCGACACTTACCTGTTCCTGTCTAACAAAACCACTTTGTGGCAGGTGCCCATCTCTCAACAGATCCAGCATTGCACATATTGCGCTTGCAGTGGTGATTTGAATTGCTGCGCGTTCCACTCCCTCAATCTCCCTTCCGTATACCTTGTTTGCGTATGTATCCTGCAACAGCCGACCGTCCTTTTTTCCACTCACGGTTACGAATATAAACACCACGTCCTGGAAGGTCGCTGGAACCGCATATTCAAGAATATCCTTCAAAAGGTCACGTCGCTCGGATAATCGCAGATCATCCAGGAGCGTCTTCATTATATCTCGATGTCCGGGATATCGAATAGTCTGATAACTAAGATTGCGAACTTTTCCATCCAGAGTTTCAGATAGTGATCCCAGGCCACCTGAGGTGTTAAAAGTCTCGTAAGTGATGCCGTCCAGACTAAATTCCTCTCGTTGGGCTAGCGCGGGTACCAACACCTTCTTATTCTCGATGATGCTCTCACATGGTTCACAATACTCGTTGATTACGCCATCCGTACTCCACGTAAGATTATAGGTTAATGAGTTGGTGGGATAACGAGGAAGGGCACCTACGCGCAGGCGTACGGTATCCAGCTCATCAAACTTATCACACATCGACTTGGCAACGATGGAAATAAAACCGGGTGCAAGCCCGCATTGCGGGATAAACGCTGTTTTCGCGTCCTTTGCCAGTTCTCTCACCAGAACAGTACTACGCACGTCCTCGGTGAGGTCAAGATAATGTACATTGGCAGCAACCGCTGCACGCACGATAATCTTTGTTAAAAAATACGGAGAGGCACTCATTACCGCAAAATGGCCTTGCAATACATCTGCCAGCGCTTCCGGATCCTCAATCTTCATGCACACTTTATTCAATTGCGCACAATCCGCCACTTTGTCCAACTGGGATTGCGAGGCATCGATCAGGGTAAGCTCATAATCTCCGCTGCCAATTAACAGATCGCAAATCATTTCCCCTATTTTTCCACTGCCTACCAAAGCCACTCTAGTCATTGTTTTGCTCCACAAATAGAATGCGCATTGTCGAGATATTTTTGGTCAATTTGAATACTCAAAATTGCAATTATGTTACTCTTGTTCCTCATATTGACGCCCCAATTGACCAATTTGGTGACCCAATCATGCGAAACCATAATGACAAAACAGATAAGGCCCTGTTAGCAGAGCTACGTGACAACGCACGCATTAGCACTTCTGAATTGTCACGCAGACTCCGTCTCTCCAGGTCAACTGTGCAAAGCAGATTAAAGAGACTACAGGATAATGATGTTATCACCGGCTTCAGGGTGCAGTTGGGTTCGGGTTACACTGAAAATCGTATACAGGCCCATGTTCTGATAGAGCTGGAACAAAAGCTTACCGGGCGGGCTTTAAATAACATAAAGCGCATTCCAGGTGTGACGGCACTCTATTCCGTTAGTGGAGCCTATGACATGATTGCAATCGTTGAAGCCCATTCTACCCAGGAGCTCAGCCAGTTATTGGATGAGATCGCTAATCTGGATGGCATTGAGCGGACCAATTCATCTCTTATACTCGAGACAAAATTCGAGCGATAATATCAAGCAGAGAACATATATGCAGACAACACCAGGTATCAAAGACGTGTACGCGGCACGACCGCATGTTTACCAATACATGTCTGCATCGCCACTACTCAACCATGCTGGCATCAGCAATTTGTTGGGTACACAGGTGTGGATCAAACACGAAAACCACAATCCCACCGGAGCCTTTAAGGTACGTGGTGGCTTAAACCTGGCAGCTTCCTTATCCGAAACCGAACGGACTGCAGGATTATTTTCCGCATCCACCGGTAACCATGGGCAGAGCATTGCATATGCAGCAATGAAACACGGAGTTAAGGCCACCATTGCTGTGCCCGAGGGTGCCAACCCCGGTAAGGTAAAAAGCATGCAAAACCTCGGTGCAGAGGTATTGTTTTACGGCAGTGATTTTGATAGTTCCCGAATCTGGGTACAGGAGCTGGCCCAAAAGCAGGGGGGGCGATTTGTAACACCCACGGAGCCTGCGCTTATAGCGGGCGTCGGTACCTACGCGCTCGAAATCATTCAAAGCCTGCCCGAAGTAGAAATAATTATTGTACCGGTTGGCGCAGGTTCGGGCGTTTGCGCAACGGCAATCGTAGCAAAGAGTTTAAATCCGGATATCCAGATTATTGGAGTGCAATCCAGACAGGCCCCTGCTATGCAATTAAGCTGGCAAAAACGCGAAATGCTTGAAGCAGAAATGCAGACCACGGCTGAAGGCCTGGCAACCAGGGTACCCTTTGAAAATACGCAGACTATCATGCGCGATCTTCTGGATGACTTTATTCTTGTAGATGACGCTCTAATCGACGAAGCAACCTTGCTACTTATGCAAAATACACACAACCTCGTTGAGGGCGCGGGTGCAGCCTCCATGGCAGCAGCGATGAGCATGATGCCCAAAATCAAGGGCCATAAAACCGTACTCATTATGAGCGGAGGTAACCAATCCCTTGAGAGATTGAAGGCTCTTCTTTAAATAGCACAAAGGCTCTTCTTTAAAAAGCTGAATGCTCTTCTTTAAAAAAGCTGAAGGCTCTTCTCTAAAAAACGTTAGGGATCCATGCGGGACAAAAGTTCAAGCGCACCGGCATTCTGTTCCCAGTTTTGTCCGTCAAAAGCTTTTATTACGACTTCCGAAAATTCCGTAGCATTCAGGCAACGAAAGTTAACGCTATAACCGTCCGGGTTGGATCTTGGGATATAAAAAGGTTTGATTCCACAAATGGAGCAAAAACTGTGTTTTGCGATCCCTGTATTAAAAGTATAAAGCGTAAGATTGTCCTCACCTGTTATAAGCCGGAATTGTGTGTTTGGCACTATCAAGTGTTGAAATCCACATAAATTGCATATTGTACAATTGCATTCATGCACCAGAGCAGTGCCCGCATATTCCACTTCAAATCTGATTGCGCCACAGTGGCATTGGCCGCAGTACTTATTTAGTGTTTTTGCAGGCATGCAAGCAGGCGCCTAAAATTCAGCGAGTAACAGGCTCATGCGCTTTGCTGCAAGGGAAGCCTGATCCAGGGCAATTGCAGCGCGTAAGTCGTTTTGCAACGCCGTGGTTTTTTGCAAGCGCCCTCTCTTGCGGATTACCTCACGCACTGCTTTCGTATAGATTTTTTGCTTTGCCACCTGTGCGCTCTCCCTGGACCACCCAACATAGTTGGATTCACCATCTCTGGTATGGATATACGCCCGACTTTCGATTGTCCGGTTATTAACCAATGCTGGCCAATCAGACAGACCTTGAGCTAGAGCTCCATCCCAGACACTATGCAAGTTTCGTTTCTTTCCCACGCGGATGGCATTTCCACCGCGATCTCCACCGGATAAATTCCGCTTCGCAAAAAGGGAAACGTTATGCAATGGTTGATGCAAGTCACCCATCAGGTGTAACCACCAACACAGGTACACCGCTTTGTCTGTGACAGGCAAATTACGGTTTCTGACTTTAAGTTCTACAAAATATAAGGCCTGTACAATATTCATGGTCATTAACGCTGGTACCGGCTTAATGCCCAATACCGGTGGCTTGATGTGAAGCGCCTGTTCATCTTTAGGCCCAAGGTACACAGGATGGTTTACGTAGTGCCAGAAACTACGGGCATATTTTTCTACCAGCACTGCCCTCTCCTTCGTGTTTTTAACATGACCAAAATGCCTCGATAAATCAGGCCATGTCGCAGCAAAAGCAAATATCCAGGTATCATCTGCATCAAGATTACGCTCCCTAAATACGGCAGGTTTGAGCGCTACAAAATCTTGCTGAAATCGCGGATGTTGTTTCAAAATATTGATGTACTTTAAGCGCAATTGCGGTGACAACTGTTCAAAAGCAAATGTCGACGCTAGCATATGACCAGCATCGTTCCAGCCAAGCAGGATGGGAGAGAAAAAAACAGTAGTTACAAATATCAAGCCCTGCATCAATATTTTCATTCGTATTGCCTCAACACCCTCTTTGCAACCACCCAACGATGTACCTCACTTGGGCCTTCATAAATACGCATGGTACGTACCTGCTGCGCCATCAGTTGTAAAGGTAACTCCTTGGTCATACCCATGGCACCATAGGTTTGCATGGCATGATCTATCACGTCGGAAGCCATCTCGGTACCATGCACCTTGATCATACTGGCTTCGGTACGAACATCTTTTCCTGCATCCTGTTTTACCGCGGCATCCCACAACATAAGGCGGCAAGCATGTATACGTGTGGCAGCATCCGTAACCCACCACTGTATGGACTGGCGTTCTGAAAGTCGTTCACCGAACGTGACGCGCTGATTGGCGTACTGGCACATCATCTGCAAGGCTCGCGTTGCCATGCCTACACACCAGGCTCCCATCTGCAGGCGCCTCACGGTGAGCCGCAACTGCATCGGTGCAAAGCCTGCACCCTCTTCACCCAGGAGTTGTCCGGCCGGGATACGACAATTGTCAAATAACACCTCGAAAGTCTTGTTGCCTCCTATCATTGGTATTTCCCGGGCAACCTCGAATCCTCTGGTATTTTTATCTATCAAAAATGCCGAAATGCCACCTCGTGACCCCTTATCCGGATTGGTTACAGCCATGGCTATAGTGAAGTCTGCATTGTCAACCCGACTTATCCATATCTTCCTGCCATTTATTATCCAGTGCTCCCCATCCCGCACGGCTCTGGTTAACATACCGGCAGGATCCGCCCCCGCATTAGGTTCAGAAATCGCGATGGCAGAGACAGTTTCTCCACGGGCATATGGGTCTACATAGCGCGTTCGCTGATCGGTATTTGCGGTTGCCAGCAGCATGTGAAGGTTTGGCGAGTCAGGCGGAAAAGTGAAAGGAACCACCGTTTTCCCAATAGCTTCATTAACGCCCACCATGGCAATTGCGGGCAAATCCACACCCCCGGTTTCTTCCGGGCAATCAAGCCCCCACAATCCCAGTTCCCTGCACTTGTTATGCAATGATTCGAGTTCCTCGCTGGTCAGGCCAGGTCCCATGCCTTGTGATTCTCGCACCAATAATCGAGGTTCCAGCGGTAACAATTCATTATCGACAAATTTTTCAACAGTATCCCTGATTAACCGGTGCTCATAATCCAGCTCAAAATTCATAATTACCCTAAAGCCCGAAAGTACTGCACCACTGTACCTGCTGCTTGCCTGTGGGCCAAACTACAAACAAATAGCAAATTTTTCGGGCTCATCAAAAAGAGATAAAACACCATTGATTCATAGTGTTAAAGGTTGCTTCTTAGGTAGTTGATTAAATACAGAGGCTAAGTTATGGTACGCCTTGTCAGTGGATACTGATCCGTTGATTTAGTAGTATCAACGGTCTGGACAGGACGGCCAGTGCGCCAGTAAGAGCATGCCAAAAGCATGCTTTTGCTGGGTCCGGGTCCACGCTAAAGCTTGGAATCCTGCAATTTCACTCGAAACCACCCCAATGACCAATTTACCGGCTACTATTGAGATCGTCCCTGCCGGAATTGGCAGGCGGCTGGGCGCAATTTTATACGATAGTCTTCTGGTTTTGGCGCTATGGTTTTTAACGCTGCTGTTGTTCGCCATGGGCACCGACTCAAATTCGACAACAGTGGAACCAACGCCCGCTCTTTTCGTTCAGCTTGTATGTGGTGCAGAGACAGTCCTGTTTTTCTATTTTTTCTGGATGTACCGGGGTCGCACTCTGGGCATGATGGCATGGCACACGCATCTTGCTACGGTGTCCGGTGAGGCTCCTGGCGCAAAACACATTATATTGAGAATTCTGGGCGCTACCCTCAATCTCGCCTCATTGGGATTGGGATATCTCTGGATATTATTTGATGATGAGAAGCGTTCCTTCTCTGACCTGTTATCAGGTACTCGTATTCTACGGGACTAGCAAAGTTACTACACAAGCGCGCGAAGACCCCGCCACCCTAGAAAACCGGTAATCAAAATTGGCAATAACACGGCAAACCAGGGCGGTAACGCATATAACACACTCAGTGGACCAAACAAATCCTGAGAGTACTTAAACAATAATCCCACAAAAAGGCCTGCTGATAATCGGGCGCCCATACCCACACTTCGCAGAGGGCCAAGAATAAAACCCACGGCAAGCAGGGTCAGTGCGACTATACTCAGGGGTTGAAAGAGCTTACCCCACAACGCAAGTTGGTACTGTGTAGCGTTCAGCCCTTCCCGTTGCATATAGCCCAGTTGGTACAACAGGTCACTGATAGACAGTTTTCGTGGTTCCACCATTACCCGGGCACTAAACTGCCGTGGGTCTGCATCCGTATGCCACATTACGGAATCGTGATGTCGTGCAAAAACACGATCATACTCGAACCGGGTTTCCACCACTTTATTCAATTGCCACCGGGAATTACCCACATAGCTGGCACTTTCCGCTGTCCTTATCCATTCAAGTTCGCGGGACGCACCGATTTTGTATTGTTTGATGCCAAGCATATTTCCGTTCTCATCCAGCGCCTGGGCTCGCATAAACAATCCCGATTGTTTGTACCAGTGGTATTTGGACAAATTTATTGTCCTCGCTGCCCCGGAATTCGCGTCCACATCCAGGGCTTTATCCTGTACCGGGTTAATTCCATCCTTTAGATAACTTGCCTTAAATATTTCTGCTTGTTCTTCGCCTTCCGGGGCAAGGTATTCTCCGATTAAGGCAGAACACAAAAGCAAAATAATTACCGGCCCCAAAACAGCTCCCAGCAAGCGACCAACAGAAACGCCACTGGTTCGAAAAACGGTCAATTCTGAATGGCTGGCAAGAATGCTCAGGCCTGTTAATGCGCCCATAAAAATTACGAAGGGCGCCAGTTCGTATACACGCCGGGGTGTGGTAAGAGCAATGTAATACAAGGCCTGGGACAAGCCATAGCCTGTTTTGTGCTCTCCCATCTCATCTACGAGAGCAAAAACGCTGTTTATCCCAATCAATGCCACTAACACTACAAGAATGGTTTTTAACAAGGTGGCACCGATGTAGCGGTCCATTACCAAATATCCAGTATTGAATCGTCCGGAGAACATCGCTAGTCAGAACCTCTCATTTGTCACTCACAGGTTGCGACATACGAAATAACGCAAACATCCCGCATGCCAGAAACAGACTGTGTACGGGCCAGAAACCAATTGAAGTAGAAAGATTGCCATTTTCCAGCGCATTTCGAGTGACGAGCAGCAACAAGTAATACACCATAATCACGAGCAAGCCAGGCAATATCCTGGCGAAACGCCCGGCGCGGGGTTTAACTCTGGATACAACAAAACCACACAGCCCTGCTATCAGTGTCATCAGGGGCAAGGATAGACGCCACTGCAACTCGGTCGAAAATTCCGGACTGGCAGAGCCAAATAGTGCGCCTGTTGGCATGGTTTCTACACGATTTCTGTTTTGCGGCTGGATCTTGGAAGTATCGATTCGCTGGCTTAGGGTATCAAATTTTACTACCCGGTATTCCGGGGTTACCGGATTTCCTTCGTAACGTAAACCATTTTTCAATAACAGGAACCGGCTGCCGGTTGCCTCATCGTAATACTGGGTGCCCTTAGCCGCCCAGATAAGTACTTCTGCACCAGAGTCGCGTTGTTCCGAGAGAAATATTTCTGAAAGCTCACTTTTATCTGCGGAAATATGTTCAGAGTAAGTTACCCGCTTACCGCGGGAAAAACTGTGAAACACGCCAGGTGTGATGCCTTCAAACTCCCGTGCAAGGCGTTGTTCGCTAAACACATTCTCCAAAGCGAGGCTGGCGCCCGGTGTTACTACAAAAGTAAGCGCTGCAACCACACCTCCCATTATCAGTCCCATGGAAAGTACCCAGATTAATACCCTCGCTGGGCTGGTTCCCCCGGCAATTATCGCGGTCATCTCATGATCTGCATACCATCGGCTGGTGGTAAGAATAACTGCAAGAAAAAAGGCAAAGGGTATGGTGAGTTGTACAAACTCTGGCAATCGGAGTGAGATTAGTGTGAATACAACGTCAGCTGCATACTTGCCTAATACTGCTTCCTGTAGATAACCGATAAAGCGCCCACCAATTCCGACCAGAAGCAATATCAGCGTGCTGATGAAAAAAATCGCCAGTAACTCCCTGGTCATGTAACGAAAGGCAATACCCATGATTATTCGAACCCAAGGTCTGAGTTTGTGGAAAACGTTCAGTATGCAGCGTGATACACCGCTTTAACAGAATTCCTGACTGTAAATCCAACTGTAAACGCGACACCCATGTTCTTTTAAACTAAAATCGCCAGCAATTATCAACGAGCCGAATTTTATGAAGTACTTAACAAAAACTGGTGCCCTTGCAAATATCAAGACCGAGTGTCTGGCAATCCCGGTAAATGCACTCAAAGGCCTTGGCAGACAATTAAAACTGACAAGTTATTTAAATCAGGTAACCCGGGATTTTGATGACGTTCCGGGTAAAGTTCAATTATTTTCCCTGCCCGATAGCAGCCCGGTAAAACGAGTACTTGTTCTTGGAACCGGTGGCAATTCACGCCTGAATGATCAGCAGTTACTCAAGGTGCTTCAGTCCCTTGCAAGCGGTCTGAAGCAGGCGGGTTGTGGTAGTGCCACGCTCAGCCTGACATTGAAAAGCAGCAAAAATACCTATGCGTTATCCAGATTGGCACTGTCATTAATATCATCGCAAATATATTCCTTTGCAGCAGATAAAAAGCGCAGTTCCAAACAGAAAAAAATAGCCAAACTGGCTGTGCATGCGAATGACCGGGACCGTGCGGCCGTAACAAAGGCGGTACGTGAGGCAAATGCTCTGGATACAGGTGCTGCCCTGACCAGGGATCTGGCGAACTGCCCACCCAATATCTGTACTCCGGCCTATCTGGCTAAAAGTGCTCGCAAGTTTAGCGCAGATAAAAGCACCACCGTAAAAGTGCTGGATGAGCGTCAAATAGAAAAACTTGGCATGGGTGCCTTCATGTCCGTTTCCATTGGCAGTGATCAGCCAGGAAAATTTATCATTATCGAATACAAGGGTGGAAAAACCAGCGAAGCGCCCATTGTGCTGATTGGAAAAGGTATTACCTTTGATACCGGGGGAATTAGTTTGAAGCCTGGTGCAGCAATGGATGAAATGAAATTTGATATGGGCGGCGCTGCAGCAGTACTGGGCACCACCAAAGCTGTAATTACAGCAAAACTGCCTATCAACCTGGTAACTATCGTTGCAGCCGCAGAAAACATGCCCAGCGGCAAAGCCAGCAGACCTGGTGATGTGGTTACTTCATTATCCGGTCAGACCATAGAAATATTAAATACTGATGCAGAGGGTCGCCTGGTGTTATGTGATGCGCTTACCTATGCAGAGCGATACAAACCAAAAGCCGTAATAGATGTTGCTACGCTAACAGGTGCCTGTGTCATCGCCCTGGGCTCACATGCAACGGGCATGTTTTCCAATAACGACAACCTTGCGAATAAACTAAACAGCGCTGGGGAATTTATGCACGATAGAGTGTGGCGCATGCCAGTATGGGATGAGTACCAGCCCCAACTGAACAGCAATTTTGCTGACATGGCCAATATTGGGGGTCGCGAAGCCGGGTCAATAACCGCTGCGTGTTTTCTATCACGGTATGCCAAAAAATTTAACTGGGCCCATCTTGATATTGCAGGCACAGCATGGCTGGGTGGTGCACGCAAGGGTGCAACCGGAAGACCCGTACCCCTGCTCTTTCAATATCTTATCGATCAGTGTTAATCGAAGTATACCAATTCTAGATGACACGGATAGATTTCTACATTCTCAGTGACGTAGATCAGGAAGCACGTTGGCGTTTTGCCTGCCGCCTGGCATACAAGGCATTGACGAGTGGCAAACATATTCACGTGCATACTTCAGATGAACAACATCAACAATCAGTTGACCAGATGATGTGGACCTATCCTGAGCACCTGTTCCTGCCACACGTTTGCGCAGGCAATGAAAGCACAGACAGTAATCTCCCGCTGGTGATTGGGTATGAACAACCACAGGAACATTTTGACCAGGTGCTTATCAATCTGGATGGAAGTATTCCCGGTTTTTTCGGGCGTTTTGAAAGAGTGGTCGAAATAATTGTAGATTCAGTAAAGTCTGAAGGTCGAGACAAGTATAAATATTATCGTGACCGGGGTTACCCGCTGTTCCATCACGCCATGGACAACTGGAATGACTAACCATAAGGACTTTTTTAAACCGGAAGTCTCGCATGAAGAAGTCACGAACGAAGATGATATTCCTGTGCTGGAGGATATTGTTGGCGAAGATGGTCCCATTGAACACGACATATCGGAACAGCCGCTACCAGCCTCCGATTTGATTGTCGAGACCTTATTGGATGACCAATGGAAACAGTCTTACAATGCACTGCTGGTTGAGGCACAAGAAAAAATTTCCAGCGCGCGCATGCAATGGTCACAGGACAAGTCAGAAGCGTCTGCACAGGAGTTACTGGCGAAAATTCAACTCACTTTCGAAGCACAGATACGTGAGACAATAGACAATAGTCTTGAACAGTATATCGAAGAGCTGCGGGAAACACTTTTGCAGTCACTCCACAATCACATAACACAAATCCCTGACTTACTCGAACAAAAGGAAGACGATGCCCCCGAGCAAGAATGACGGAAACAGCAATCCGGACTCCCATTCCCTGGAAACAAGTTTTAACCCTCAGTTAATAGAAACCGGGCTTTACCAGGAATGGATGGATGCTGGATACTTTTCTGCCAACAGTAGCAACCCGCATGGCAAGGCTTTTTGCATAGTTATTCCACCCCCCAATGTTACTGGCAGTTTGCATATGGGTCATGCATTTCAACACACGTTGATGGATGCGCTCATTCGATACCACCGTATGAAAGGCGCAGAAACATTATGGCAGATGGGCATGGACCATGCAGGAATTGCAACCCAAATGCTGGTACAGCGCCAACTGGAACAAGAAGGAACAAACCATACCCTGAACAGGGATCAATTTGTCGAGCGTGTTTGGCAATGGAAGAACACATCCGGCGGCCAGATCGCTGGCCAGCTTAGGAGGTTGGGCAGTTCTCTTGACTGGTCCAGAGAACGATTCACCATGGATGAGGGTTTTTCTGCTGCAGTACAACAGGTATTTATTAGCCTGCACGAGGAAGGACTGATTTATCGTGGTAAACGGTTGGTTAATTGGGATCCGGAACTGGAGACGGCAATATCCGACCTGGAAGTAGTCAGTGAGGAGAGTCTGGGCAGTATGTGGCACTTTCGTTATCCGATACAGGACAGCGATAAATACCTGGTTGTGGCCACCACACGCCCCGAAACCATGCTGGGGGATACCGCGGTTGCTGTGCACCCGAATGACGAGCGCTATACGCACCTGATTGGCAAATATGTCCAGCTACCCTTGTGTGATCGAATCATCCCAATAATTAGTGATCCGCACGTGGACCAGGAATTTGGTACTGGCTGCGTCAAAATCACGCCAGCGCATGATTTTGATGATTATCAGATGGGAGAACGTCACAAGCTTCCGGTAATAAATGTTTTTACCAGTACGGCCCACATTAATGAAGACGCTCCTCTGGCGTATCAGGGTCTGGATCGATTTGAGGCACGTAAAAAAGTAGTTGAAGACCTCGACCAGCTGGGCTTGCTGGAAAAGATAGAGCCACACAAGCTAATGGTACCCAGGGGTGATCGTTCAGGTGCTATCGTAGAACCCTGGCTCACGGATCAGTGGTTTGTGAAGATACAAGCCCTGGCCGACCCCGCTATCAAGGCGGTAGAAGATGGCTCGGTTGAATTTGTGCCCAAACAATATGCCAACACTTATTTTTCGTGGATGCGGGACATAAAAGACTGGTGTATTTCCCGCCAACTATGGTGGGGGCACCGCATCCCCGCCTGGTACGATGACCAACAAAACATCTATGTAGCTCCCTGCGAAAATGAGGTACGGAAAAAATACGCCCTGGGTGAAGAAATAAAACTTACCCAGGACGAGGACGTACTGGAAACGTGGTTCTCATCAGCACTGTGGTCATTTGCAACCTTGGGCTGGCCAGAACATACGCGTGAGCTTGAGCGCTTTCACCCTACCAGCGTACTTGTAACGGGGCATGACATTATATTCTTCTGGGTAGCGCGCATGATAATGATGTCGCTGAAATTTACCGGCGAAGTACCCTTCCGCAAGGTTTATATGCATGGGCTGGTTAAAGATTCCGACGGCAACAAGATGTCCAAATCCAAGGGCAATGGCATCGATCCCCTGGATATTATCGACGGCATCAGTGCGGATGCTCTGGTGGCAAAACGAACAGCCAACCTCATGCAGCCAGATATGGCTGAACGTATCGAAAAACAAACCCGTAAGGAATATCCTGACGGTATACCTGCATACGGTACAGATGCTGTGCGTTTCACGTACTGTGCGCTGGCATCCACAGGCAGAGACATACGCTGGGATATGCATCGTGTCGAGGGTTATCGAAATTTTTGCAACAAACTCTGGAACGCCAGCAAATTTGTGCTAATGAATGTGGTTGATAAAGACCTCGATTCCGATTCCACACCAGGTCTCGTCGATCGCTGGATAACTTCCAGGGCACATGTGTTCTTGGGGGATGCTACACGTGCCATAGAATCCTATCGCTTTGATCTGTATGCCAACCATGTGTATGAGTTTGCCTGGCACGAATACTGTGACTGGTACGTAGAACTGAGCAAACCCGGTTTGTGGGATGAGTCTGGTGATAAGGCTGAAATTGCCGCAACACGATATACGCTGCTAAATATACTGGAGATTCTGTTACGTATAGCACATCCAATTATCCCCTACATTACAGAAACCCTGTGGCAGCGTGTTGCTCCCGAATTAGGTTACAAGGGAAAAAGCATCATGGTAGAAGCTTTTCCAGAGCTGAAAGATTTACCACGTGATACAGAGGCAGAAGAAACCGTAGAGTGGCTAAAGACCATGATTACCTGTCTGAGAAACATACGTGGAGAACAAAATATCAAACCCAAACAGGCCATTCCACTTATACTGCAGGGAGGCAATGCACAGGACCGCTTACGCCTCACAACGGCCGATGTACTATTTAGACGACTGACCAGGGTCGAGGAGATTGTCTGGTTAGCGGATGGTGAAGAGGCTCCACCCAATGCCATGCAAATTGTCGGCGATCTGAAAGTTATGGTACCACTGGCCGGACTCATTGACACTGCAGACGAGATTTCACGTTTGCGAAAAGAATGCGACAAACTTCGCAGGGAGCTCACTGGAGTCGAGAGTAAACTGGCCAACGAAAAATTTGTCAGTAAAGCACCCGAAGCTGTTGTAGCGAAAGAAAAATTACGCTGCGAAGAAATAGGCAGCAAGCTTGCGCTACTGGAAATACAAATAGCGGGCTTGAAGGAATTAGCCACATAGAAGTAACCGGTTAGATAGTAAGCACAACCTTACCAAAGGTAATATCGCTCTCTACAAGAGCATGGGCCGACTCTACTTCCTGAACAGGTATTACCGTATCCACCATTGCCTGTATTTCGCCAGATTCCAGTCTGGGCCAGACATGCTGCTCAAGGTCGGACATTATTCTTGATTTAGCAGCGATAGTACGTGCTCGCAAGGTCGAACCTACGATGCGCAATCTTTTCATAAGCAACATAGCCAAAGACAGATCGGCGTTTAAGCCTCCCATCAGCCCAATTAATACCAATCGGCCTTCCAGTGCCAGACAGCCAAGATTGTCAGCAAGGTAATTGCCTCCCACCGGATCGAGAATAACATCTATTCCGCGCTGATCTGTCCACGCTGGAACCATGTCTGCAAAGTTTGCCGAATGCCGGTTACAACCACCCTTTGCGCCCAGCTCGATACAGCGCGCGACCTTTTCATCACTCCCGACTGTTACAAAACAGTCATTGCCAAAGGCTTTGCATAACTGAATAGCAGCAGTACCAACACCACTGGCCCCGGCATGAAGCAACACCGTCTCAGTTCGTTGTAATTGGGCTTCTCCAAACAGGTTCAGGTATGCAGTTGCAAAAACCTCGGGGATTGCTGCAGCCTGCTCAAAGCTAAACCCCTTTGGCAGCGGTAGGGCCTGACCCGCTGGAACACATACCTGTTCGGCGTAACCGCCTCCCGAAAGTAATGCACATACAGAATCCCCAACTTTGTACCGCGCTACACCTTCACCGATGGCAAGCACTTCACCTGCGCACTCAAGCCCCATAATTGAGCTTGCACCGGCCGGTGGCGGGTAGGCGCCTTTTCGTTGCATCAGGTCGGCCCGGTTTACTGCAGTAGCTCGATTGGACAGAAGAAGCTCTCCAACACCCGGAGTCAAATCTTCTACTTCTGTCCATGACAGTTGCCCATCGACCTGTTCTATCGCTTTCAAGTGACTCTCCCTTTGCCTGTACCTATACCTGTAGCTGTACCTGTACCTGTACCTGTACCTGTACCTGTGCCTGTGCCTGTGCCTGTGCCTGTGCCTGTGTTCAGCATTACCAGGACATACGCATTTTTATGCCCTGGGAATGCAAATACGATTTTAGTTCGCTGACCCTGTAATCGCCATAGTGCACCATGGATGCGACTAGTACGGCATCTGCCTTGCCCCGGGTGAGAACATCAAACAAATGTTCAGGCAGCCCAGCCCCGCCAGACGCAATGACGGGTATGCGCACAGCTTGCGATATCAGAGCCGTTAGCCCAATTTCGTAACCGTCACGTGTTCCGTCGGCGTCTATTGAATTAACCACCAGCTCTCCAGCCCCCAGTCGCTCACCTTCCAGCGCCCAGGCCAAGGCATCCACTCCCATGGGTTTTCGCCCTCCATTTATTACGATTTCGTAACCGCTGGGCATATCATCGCTTACTGCGACCCTTGCAATATCCATGGAAAGTACAACATTCTGGCTTCCAATAGCCTCGGCACATTCTGATATTAGTGGCGGGCGCAGCACAGCAGCAGAGTTTACATTTATTTTTTCTGCGCCGGCTAATCGCAAATCAGTTGCATCGGCCACATTGCGTACGCCCCCACCTACTGACAGCGGAATAAATACCTGTTCGGCAACTGCTTCAACAAATTCGAGCATAATGCTGCGCTTGTCACTGCTGGCAGTAATGTCATAAAAAACCAGTTCATCCAGCCCATCAATGTAGTATTCGCGAGCCTTCTCCACCGGGTCACCGATATCCTGCGTATTGACGAATTTAATACTTTTCGCCAGTTTTCCATCCCGTACATCCAGGCAGGCGATAAGTCGCTTACTCAACATAAGAACCATCCCATTCCGCAAAACAGGACAGCAGCTCCAGCCCGACACGACCACTTTTTTCCGGATGAAACTGCGTGCCAAAATAGTTTTTCAAGCCTGCTGCCACACAGAAGTAATCCTGGTAAGCACTGCGTGCAAAAACCCGCTGCTGTTCCTTTGGTTCCGGGTAATATCCATGTACAAAATAAAACTCGTCTCCAGGCGCAAGCTTGGCAAGTACCGGGTGCGGCTTTACTACCTCCACCTCATTCCAGCCCATGTGCGGTATTTTCAAAGATTGGTCAGAAATATCGAAACGGCGTACTTTTCCTGGAATAAGGGACAGGGTATGTTGATCATCCTCTTCGGAATATTCAAAGGATACTTGCAAGCCAAGACAGATACCCAGAATTGGCACTCCCGACTCAAAAGCGTGTAGTAGTGCTTTATCCAGACCATTCAACTTCAGGCTGCGCATCGCACTGCCGGCGGCTCCCACTCCCGGGAATATAATGCGTTGGGCACCAGCTATACTTTGTGCATCGTTGCTAATCGAGGCCTTCAAACCCACGTAATCGCAAGCCCTTTGAACACTCTTTAAATTGCCAGCATCATAATCAACAATCAGGGTCATTCCAGTACCTTAACAAACACCACATGACAAAACAGCGGAGCGCGGATACTATCGCATACCGTCAAATCTACCAAGACATGCACGTGGCAAAAACTGGAATATTAGTTCTCAACCTTGGTTCACCGGATGCGCCTACAGTACCCGCCGTCAGAAAATACCTGCGTGAGTTTCTGATGGACCCGTTTGTAATTAATCTGCCATACGTTTTACGATGGGTTCTCGTTAATGTACTTATTGTGCCTTTTCGCTCAAAATCATCCGCCGAGGCCTATCGTGCTATCTGGTTGAATGATTCTGATCCGGCACCTCTGATTAAATATTCGAAGGAACTCGTCAAAGCATTTACTTTAATGCTTGACCAACGACAGCATCTCAAAAATGACTTTCGCGTTGCACTTGCATTCAGATATGGTAACCCAAGTCTTGCAAGCGCACTAAAAGAGTTACTCAGCGAAGGCGTAGAAGAAATTCTGTTGCTTCCCCAATATCCACATCACGCGGATTCAACGCGCACCACCAGCATAGAAAAAGTTAAAAGTGAGTTAGCCAGCCTGGGCGTATCCCCCAACCTTGGCGTGCTTCCAGCTTTTTATAAGGATCCCGCCTATATCGCTGCACTTGTACAAACCTGCCGCGATAATGTACCCGAGAATACCGATCACCTGTTATTCAGTTTTCACGGCCTACCCGAACAACACATACTGGATGCAGGTAAACCTTACAATCACTGCCTGAAGGAAAATTGTTGCCAGACTCCGTCCCCGGCTCACGCCACGTGCTACCGCCATCAAGTCTATACCACAGCAAAACTTGTGGCAGAATCCTTGGGCATCGAAAGTTACAGTGTGTGTTTTCAGTCCCGCCTGGGTCGACAACAATGGCTGCGACCCTACACAGATCATGTGCTTCAATCGTTGCCAAAGTCAGCTGGTGAACTCCCACCCAGTAAAAACATCGCCGTCATTTGTCCCGCCTTTACTGCAGACAACCTGGAAACGCTGGAAGAAATTGATATACGCGGTCGGCAACTATTTATGCAGGCCGGTGGTAAAAGTTTTACCCTTGTACCCTGCCTAAACGATAACCCGACTTTCGTAAAATTATTGGTAGACTGGTGCCTTCTGGAACATGAAATCTCTGGTTAGACAAATTCTATCTGGCGCATTAACACTTCAAAGAAGGTTTGGATAAGCGAGCGGGAAAACATCGACTTTCGCGCAACAAATCGAACCGGGCGATTCAATCCGCTTTCTCCCAAGGCAATCATTTGCTCGGGTTTTACGCCCAGGGTACGCGCTACACCCTGGGGAACCAGGGCGTGTCCAAAACCCGCCAGTCCCATTTGGGCAGTCGAGAAAAATGACTCGAGGGAAATTGATCTGCGCAAATTTAAACGGCGCATATCTTCCTCAATAGATCCCCACGCTCCAGAGCGTGATTCAATAGTGATAACGTCCAGTGGCTCACCAATGGTGTAGGTGATGGGATCAAGTGACGAAGGCAGGATCACCATAGGTTCCAAACGAATAAGTTCGCTTTGTAAATCACTTTCCGCATTGGATGAGCCCGTGCATAAGCCCACCATATATTCACCTGATCGAATCCGATCCAATACAATGGGCGAACGTTGTGCATGACAGCTAAACTCTACCTCCGGCATTTCACGCTGCACTGCTGCAATCAGGTTCGGCCCCCAGCTGGCCAGGATAGCTTCGGAAACCCCCATGACTATTTTCCCGCGGCGCAATGTTTTATCTTCAAGAAAAACACTACGTAGTTCGTAGATCAGGGGTGTCACCTTCTCTACCAGGCGTGTGCCGTGCGGGGTTAGAACAACTCTCCTGCCCTGTCGTTCCACCAGCTTGCGATCGTAAAAGCGCTCCAGCGCTCCAATACGTTTGCTAACCGCAGACTGGGAGATCTTAAGCTGGGTACTTGTTTCCATCATGGTACCCACCTTGGAAAGCGTGATCAGGGTTTGAAGGTTGTCTAACATGTGCTTTTCTTTCCTCGCTATTTCATTCCTAATTAGATTGTATCGTATTCCTTTTATTCTCTTTTTTCATGTATTATTATGCGCGACACTTGTATCTCTGATTCTTACTCGGGACACCCCATCGAGAGAATGCAAATATGCTATTCGCAGTAATACTACTCTCCGTTTTTTTTACCAGCCTTTTATCGGGAGTGCTAGGTATGGCCGGTGGAATAATCCTGATGGCTATTCTGGTAAGTACTTTGTCGGTATCCTCTGCGATGATCGCGCATGGCCTGGTTCAAGCTACTGCTAACGGCAGTCGGGCGGCCTTTCTGAGGCGGCATATTCAATGGTCCATATTACCGGCCTATCTTCTCGGCGCGAGTTTTGCAACGGGATTATTCGTGAGTCTGACTCTCGTGCCTGACGTATCGATGATCCTGATCTGTATAGGTTTGTTTCCCTGGATCGCACGTTTATTGCCTTCAATGAAAGGTCTGAACATTACCCATAAAGGCACTGCCATATTTTGCGGGACACTGGTAACCGGTGCGCAATTATTCGCCGGTGTATCCGGCCCTTTGCTTGATATTTTTTACCTGAACACACCCCTGACAAGATACGAGATTATAGCAACCAAAGCCTTCACCCAGACGCTTGGGCATATTCTAAAAACAATCTATTATACGCTGATAGTACAATTTTCAGATTCACTACCAGTCTGGGTACTCATACTTGCTATGGCCTCGGCAGTTCTGGGCACCCGTGTAGGAACTCGTCTGGTAGACCGGTTTAGTGACGCTCAGTTTCGCAACTATAGTGGCGTAGCAATACTTGTAATTGGGACCATCTGTCTGATCAGGGGAATCACGGGGCTGTATGCAAGCTAAGGCAGGATGAAAACCTGAGCCTAACTGGCGGCAAGGGGTTTTACTACAAAAAGCAGGTCCCCCGCATTAACCTGTTGGCCAGACGCCATATTGATGCGCGTAATTTCATATTTTTTATCGGACGCATATAACTCAGCTTCACCCGCATTATAGTTACCCAGACTGAGCGGTGAGAATATCTTGAATGCCTCCAACTGACACAGGGTGACTGAGAGATCCACATGATCACCAACCGAAACAAAGTCGGGTTCAGTCGGGGTTGGCGTACTATAGAAAATACCAGTGGATGGACACAATACCTTCAGTTCATCACTGTCTTCAATGGTGATTGCATCAAGGTTGATGCCTGAAGCATCCACGCCTGAGGCACGCTCGATATCTGCAATTAGTTCCTCTGCATCCAGACGTTGTAACAAGCCGGGTAAGTAATCGGTATCGTAAATGCCCTTGCGAAATACCTCATCCATAAGAATACGTTGCAAAAGTGGAATGTTTGTAGATATACCGGTGATTTTTGCCCGGCCCAGATATTCCAGCATTTTGTCTATCACGCCTTCACGATTGTCAGAATGAACGATAACCTGTGCTATCAGACTATCGTAATAGGGGGAGATAAACTTACCCGCGGCAACTGTACTGATTACTTCAACGCCCTCTTCTTCCGGCAGAAGATAATCCTGAACCTCACCCGGATGCGGATGAAATTTCAGCACATTGTTACTATCCAATGCCAAACGTTCCGCCGTTATTCGCACTTCCATCGCATAACCCCTGGATTCTACAACCAGGTCTTCGATACTTTTGTTGGAGGCAATTCGAAACTGTTGTTTAACAATATCTATCCCTGATACGTGCTCGGTAACAGGATGCTCGACCTGTAGTCGGGTATTCATCTCCATAAAATACACGGCATCGTTGGCCAGGTCATAAATAAATTCTACTGTTCCGGCTCCTTCATATTTAACTTCATTGGCAATGTCTTCAGTATACTTAAGAACACTCTTCCTCAGTGCCGGTGTGAGCATGGTAGATTCAGACTCTTCAATTACCTTTTGCTTGTCTCGTTGCACGCTACAGTCACGCAATCCCAGCACACGGGTATTGCCAAAGGTGTCCCTCAATAACTGTACCTCTATATGACGAAGTGAAGTGACATATTTCTCCAGATATACGTCGCCGTTTCCAAACGCCGCTTTGGCCTCTGCTGTAACCTGGTGAAATAGTTGGTGGAACTGATCAGGTGCATTCACTACCTGGATGCCCTTTCCACCCCCGCCGTGTACTGCCTTTATAAGCACAGGATATCCGATACTCTCTGCCACATCCGCAGCCCTCTCGGGACTGGTCAGTATTCCGTGACTACCGGGCACAACCGGAACCTTTAACCGGAGTGAGGTATTAATGGCATTGGACTTATTGCCCATAGTATCCATGCTGGATACAGGTGGCCCAATAAAGTTTATTCCATGCGTGCGACACAACTCTGCAAACTGGCTGTTTTCAGACAAAAAACCAATGCCCGGATGCAATGAGTCTACTTTTTCGTGCTCGGCCACACTCAACACACTTTGTGCATTCAGATAACTTTCATCTGCTGTATTACCACCTATGCATATCAGGCTATCGCGCTCGCCCAGCATATCCGCCGCTACCGACTCCATGTCCGGGTCAGACTGTACCAGCACGACTTCAATGTCATTCTTCTGCGCAATTCTCACTAGTTTAACCGCTGTACATCCTCTGGCATGAATCAGCACGCGCTGAACAGAATGAGATAACTGTTTTTTCTTGTTGTAGCTATGTTTGGTCGTTGATGATGGGCGCTCCTGAAACAATATACCGCTCATTACGCGCTGCACCACTTCTTTTACGCTCTCCACCGGGACGGGAATGGAAGCATCAATTTTTTGCATCTCATCATCAAGGTCATCAAAAAACGGATGCTTCACAAGGCCTTGCATGCTGCCTTCGTGAACTGAAAGATAATTGGACAATATAGAGGTGAACGGCAAGTTTTCCTGCACCACTATTTGTCCTGCAAATGGCATGGATGTCCCTGAAAAATAGTAGGTTTGTACCAGAGGGTGCGTTACGAAACTTGCTTGAGCGCCGCCCGTGCAATTTCCGTAACCAAAAATAATAACCGGTAAATCATTGTCTCTGACAAACCTGGTTATGCGATCATTAACGGCCGCCATTGAAAACAGTGCACCTGCACCCTCTTTGGTTTGCATACCACCAGACGATATAAAGCAAATAACCGGTAAATGTCTTTCAGCGCACCGCACCAGCAACTTGCAGAATTTTTCCGCGCTCGCCATATCGAAGGAGCCCGCCTGAAAGGCCACATTGGAAATTGCAGTACCCACATGAATGTTCTGTTTTCCATCATTGAACTCAGCCAGGCCTGTAACAATACCACAGGGGGGTATACCCTTTTTAAGGGCATTTTCGATTGATATCCTGAACCCGGGAAACTCGCAGGGATCAGAACTGAGCAAATTTCCATTAAGTTCTGTAAAATTAGTAAAGAAGCTATCTACAAAAAGCTGATATCCACCAGCCGGGTTCATCTTGTATTTCTTTAACAAATTTAGCAGTAACAAATCTCTATAGGCGATGCCCAACCGGTTCCAGAAATCTTTTCGCTGGCCAATATTGCGAGGGGAGATGCGGCCATCGTATTTCTTGCCTTCCTGTTTGGCCTTTAAAAGCGAAACAAGTAACGTTTCGAAAATAAACGTAACCACCACCAGCAAGGTATCCGAAACCGCGGCAAAACTGCCTTTTTTCCACTCTTCAACGGTGCGGAAAAATTCTCCGCTTTTACTCTCCCCGGCTATTCGCAGATACCAGGCAAAAAACTGTTGCTGAATTTGATCCGCAATTTCCTGTGTGGATCGTGTTTCGTTTCCCGATATTCCAACGGTTCCTTTTTTTGCAGCAAGTGACAAAGTGGTATTCAAGAGAGTTTCAAGTGAAGACTGTGCCAGATTACGCGTAGAATTAGCTTCCTCAGCAACAGAATCCAGATTGTTGATCAGTTGATCGTAAACAGAATCAAACAACAACAGGTTCTCACACTCCGATACAAAATCCAGACGCAGTTCCTCCCTGACGAGCACATCCAGTACCGTCACTTCACTTACACCCAGAGGCTCTCCTTCAGTTTTAAGGGGCGTGAAGTGGGATGCAAACTGCTCATCAAAAATCTGGCGGTTCAGTTTTAAACTGGATGCACCTTCCTGCATCAGCTGTATGCTCTCACGACTCAGTTGATCATCATTGAGTTCCGTATTTAGCGCGTCACCCGTCAATAAGAGGTTGATTTCGGTGGTGAGCTGGGTCCGTAAATAATTTTCTGACTTATCCTTGTAGCCTTTGGCTAGCAGAAGTTTGCGACCTTCATGCGTAAACTGTTCATTAAAAATCCGGCCCAACACTGGGTTTTTAATAAGTGCTTTCAACAGGACAAGCGGATCATTGAGTTCAGAAACCCGCAGAATCTTGCGCGTATCTTCGTGATTATTGAGATGGATTTTGAGCGCTTGCAGGTTTCCTGCAGCCTGCCCCTTCCAACGGTTGTACAGGTACATACTCACAGTGGACAACAATTGTTCCCGCGCATCTTCATAATTTTTTCGTGGCTTACCAAATATTAGCTGGGCAATACGGCCCCGCTCATCATGAACCGCCTGTTTTTTCTCGTTGAAAGACTTCCAAGCTTTGGCTAGTTGATCACTGTAGATAATTTTTTCCGGATCCTGGAACCAGCGAAGAAAGACCTGTCTTCGCTCCAGATTTGCCCGACGGGCAAGCTCACCCTCGGGTAGATCCTGTTCTGAAAGACGACCGTATTGTTGTTTTGTAGTGGCTTTTATGCGTTTACGAGTGCCCAGATAGCGCAGGTACCTAAATGCCATACCAAACAGGTTGTCATATTCAGTAGGATTTTTTGTAAGAATGAGGGCAGCACTGCTCTCCATGGATTGCAGTTGTTTCGGAGTATCCAGGTAACGTAATACGCTGCGCCGATAATGATCGAGAATGTAAGGGCTTTTCGCAACGAATGTTCGTGTACGTGATTCTATCGCCTGAATACCACTAACAATGGCTTTGCGCAGGTTATCAAGCGATTCTCCTGAATCACCCGGCGTATAATCGATGACACCGTCTATGTTTCCCTGTCGATAAAGTTCGTAAGGTGAGACGCCCACATACTTGGCACACTCCTGCCACGACAGGTTTAAGCGGCGGGCGATACTTGCAAGACCCTTTGGCTGAATGGTACTGAAAACACCATCACGCACTGAAAATATCAGGTTGCTGGCGGCTAGCGGAATAGCACCACCAGAATAACCCAGTCCAAAAACGATACCTATATTTGGCACATCGACATTGCACATTTCTGTTATCAAACGGGAAATGCTGTGCGCCTGATTATTAATATTAGCTTGCGCTCCGGGGTCGGCTCCGGGTGTATCCATCATGCTGACTATCGGAATCGAGCGTTTGGAAAATTCTTCGATTGCACTTGCTGCTGCCAAATGATGCTCAGGACCCCAAACACCATTTCTCACAGATCGATCCTGCGCGATAAATCCTACGAGACGTCGGCTTCCATTGAAGTCCATATCTACGATTACTGAATAATAGGGACCTTCAATTCGCTCGTTTGAAAGCTGGCCACCCAGCTCCCTGATCACCTTGGGAGCAGAAATACGAGCAGGATGTTCTGCTGGTGCAATTACTTGTTCTACGTAGGAATCTATATCCAGGTTGCTCTGTCTTTTATATTCACGGTTAATCTGGGCTTTGCTCAACAGACCCTGCATACTTACGTCAGTTTTCTCTGTTGCTTGAGGAAACAGGGAGAAATCCTTTGCTAGCCCCTCAGCAATGAGAAATAATTGATCACCTTCCGACTCATGATGTTCCATGAAATACGCAACCCGCTTCAAAAATTTATCAAACTCGACACTACTGTTATCTGCTCTTAAAGTAGTGTAGATATATGCCGCGTACTGTAATGTATTTAAAGATAATTATCCAAACCGAAATAGGCCTGAAATGGTAGATGCCACAGACAGAAAAACCGTTGCCAGACCTCTGGCGTGTTGCGTTCTAACAATATCCGATTCCCGCACCATTGACGACGATACTTCGGGTAGCTTGCTTCAGGAGATGTTGCAAAACGATGGCCACACACTGGTTGAGCGCGAGATTGTTAAAGATGATATCTATGCTGTACGCGCCGTGGTTTCCCGGTGGGTAGCTGACCCCGACATCGAGGTTATTATTTCCAGCGGGGGTACCGGATTTACCGGCAGGGATTCGACCCCAGAGGCCCTGGAACCCTTGCTGGACAAGAAAATACCAGGCTTTGGAGAATTATTCAGACAGATTTCCTATCAGGAAATTGGCACATCCACCGTCCAATCGCGTGCATTTGGTGGTATGGCTAACGCGACACTACTATTTGCGCTTCCCGGATCAACCGGAGCCTGTCGAACGGGCTGGAAGAAAATTCTGACAACCCAGCTCGACGCCGACCATAAACCCTGCAATTTTGCGGAACTTATTCCCCGCTTTAATGAGCACTAAAGAACTCAGGCATAAATAAAGCGCATAAGCACTTCTGCCACACAGGCCGGTTTTTCCTGCCCTTCGATTTCAATTGTCATTCTTTGGGTCAACTGAATGACATTTGGCGCTTTAAGCTCTGCCTTTAAGGTTTCTCTTCTGGCGCGAAGTACCGAATTTACTGGCACAGGTGAAGGAAAACGCATTTTTTCCATTCCGTAATTTATACCAGCTACCAAGCCCTCAAAAGCAGCAGGGTCTTTCGGTTTTATCGTAGAGCTAAAGTATGGAACGAGAGACATGGTCAAATATCCATGTGCAATTGTGGTTTTGTAAGGGGAGAATTCTGCACACTTTTCCGGATCGATATGGATAAACTGGTGGTCCAATGTGGCGTCGGCAAATGCATTAATGCGGTCTTGTTCGATCTTGATTGTTTCACTGTAACCGTCCGATTCTCCGATGGACGATTCAAATATTTTAAGCGCTTTTTGGGCGTTCTCTGACATGCCGGGTCCCCTATTTAGGAAATTGTGTGATTTGTAATCCCAATACTACCTAATGCATAGCGCGATACCAGCTTCCTTGGGGTAGAATTGTGCTTCAATCTAGCCAGAGCCAGTGTTAAATATGTCCGAAGTCAGTGTTTTTATAGTTAGTGCTGCCCGAACTCCTGTGGGTAGTTTCCAGGGCAGTTTGCAAAGTATGACCGCACCTGAACTTGGAGCTGCAGCAATTAGCGCAATTCTGGAAAAATCCGGCGTGGATAAAAATGTTGTAGGCGAAGTGATAATGGGGAATGTAGTCAGCGCCGGTCTAAAACAGGCGCCTGCCCGCCAGGCAATGCGCCTGGCTGGATTGCCTGATTCCTGTACCGCAACTACCGTAAATAAGGTCTGTGGCTCGGGTATGAAGGCCACAATGCTTGCTTTTGACCTGATCCGTTGTGGCAATCATGGCTGCGTAATAGCCGGTGGTATGGAAAGCATGACCAATGCGCCATACCTGATGGCTAAAGCCCGTGGCGGCGTGCGTATGGGACATACAGAAATGAAGGACGCCTTGTTCCTTGATGGTCTTGAGGATGCCGAAACCGGCGCCTCGATGGGATCTTTTGCTCAGAGCACAGCGGATGTTTACCAGTTTACCAGGCAAGCGATGGATACATATGCCATTCAATCCGTGAATCGTGCTCGTGCCGCTACAGAGTCGGGCTGGCTGGAAGCAGAAATTATCCCCGTCACAATTCGCGGTAAAACGGATGTCGTAGTTACAGATGACGAGCAACCTCAACGTGCACGAATCGAGAAGATACCCCTGCTCAGACCCGCATTTAAAAAAGACGGTACCATCACTGCAGCAAACTCCAGCTCTATATCGGATGGTGCCTCAGCCCTGCTTCTCGCAGATTCTGCCACAGTCATTGATCTGAAACTGAAACCCCTTGCCAGAATTGTTGCCCATACTAACCACGCACAGCACCCTTCTGAATTCACCACTGCTCCTGTTGCAGCCATTCAAAAACTGCTGGATAAAACCGGTTGGGAAAAAGATTCAGTGGATCTGTTTGAAATAAACGAAGCCTTTGCAATGGTTACCATGATCGCGTTGAAAGACCTCCAAATAGACCCTGACAAGCTTAATGTTAACGGCGGAGCCTGCGCTCAGGGACATCCCATCGGATCTACGGGAAGCAGACTCGTGGTTACGCTTGCCCATGCCCTGCAGCGGCTTGATAAACAACGTGGAATTGCAGCCCTCTGCATAGGTGGCGGCGAGGCAACCGCAATAGCAATAGAGCGGGTATAAATGACCAGACTTCCTGTAGTCGTTGGCTTTGGTGGAGTTAATCCGGCTGGGCGACTGTCTGCGCATCACGCCTACAAACGTTTGATCGTGGATAAGCTTAACACCCGGGATACTGACTCCCTGTATGCAAGCCTTGCTCAGTTAATGAATTTGCAATTGGCAGCCTCCGATGCCGATGCGCGGGAGTATATTGATACTCACACTTTAATACGAAAGATTGAACTCTTTGATACCGAGCATGTGGAATTACAAAAACGGGTAGAACTTTCTCATAGCAGTGGAACCCTGCAATTTAATATACACAAAAAACAACTACCCGATAATATTCCTGAAGGATGGAAAATTTCAGAGCAGGACGGCATATGCACCGTTGAGGTTACGGGAAAAGTTAAAGCGCTGCTTCCTGATACGCGCGCATCCAAAGTTTCCTCAGCCGGCCAGGTACCTACCGGATTTGATCCTGGAAAACTTTATCAATCACGCAGCCACCCCCGAGGTTTGCAACTCGCAGTTTACGGTGCTTCTGATGCAGTTGGCTCGATGGGAATCGACTGGCAACAATTGTGTGACAGCGTAAAACCGGACGAGATCGGCGTGTATTCCGGCAGTGCCGTAGGCCAAATGGACTATCATGGTAACGGAGCGTTATTGAAAGCAGCTGCAATTGGTAAAAGAGTAAGTTCGAAAAATATTGCTCTGGGACTGGTAGAAATGCCGGGGGACTTTATCAATGCATATGTGCTGGGAAACGTAGGCTCAACTGGTGCAGTTATTGGCGCTTGTGCTACGTATCTGTATAACCTGAATGTGGGTATTGAAGAAATCAAGCAGGGTAAAAGACGTATCGTAGTTGTTGGCAACTCCGAAGCGGGCATTATTCCTGAAGTTATAGACGGTTTTAGCACCATGCGCGCGCTCGCCGAAGATGGAGAACTCTGCGCCCTGGATGGCATTGAGGGAGAGCCCGATTATCGCCGTTCATGTCGTCCGTTCGCAAACAATTGCGGCTTTACCCTATCCGAAGCAGCGGTGTACACCATATTAATGGATGATGAGCTTGCACTGGAACTCGGAGCTAATATTCATGCCTCCGTTGCAGGAGTGTATGTGAATGCAGACGGCTATAAGAAGTCCATTCCAGGACCTGGTATTGGAAACTACATTACTGTGGGCAAAGCACTGGGATTAACTCGCAGCATTATTGGAGATGCGGCACTGAAGAATCGGACATACATTCATGCCCACGGTACCGGTACCCCACAAAACCGGGTAACTGAATCTCATATTATGGATGAATTAGCCGGTGCTTTCGGAATTCAAAACTGGCAGGTAGCGGCGATAAAAGCTTATCTGGGCCATCCCATGGGTCCAGCGTCCGGCGATCAACTGGTCAATGCTCTGGGAACCTGGGCTTATGGCTGGATTCCGGGCATACACACCATGGACTCGGTTGCAGAGGATGTATCACAAAAAAACCTGAATTTTTCCCAGGCACATGTTGAAATAGATCCCACGACAGTTGATGCCACGTTAATCAATTCCAAGGGCTTTGGTGGTAACAACGCAACAGGAGTCGTTCTTTCGCCAGGCTACACTCAGGAGTTTTTACAGAAGAAACACGGCCAAAAGGCCTGGTCAAACTACCTTGCACGCAATGAGCCTGTCTTACAGGCAAGTCTAAATTACGATCTCGAAACGATAGCTGGCAATACGCGCCCCATCTATAAATTTGGAAAAGGAGTTTTGGAAGGAAAAGACCTTACAATTTCTTCAAAGAAAGTTGGCATTCCCGGGTTTGCGCATAGCGTTAGTTTCGAGATAACAAACCCCTTTGCGGAATAATCCTGTCGACTTCGTTACATTAATCAGGTTCATCGAGTGTTCCTCCTGCATTAATGCTCACGAGTCGCCGAAAAAATGATTTCCGGCCAGCGTTCCTGTACCAGCTGAAGATTTGCCCGGTTACGCGCAAGATAAGTTAGAAACCCACCACCATCCAGAGCCAGGTTATCCAACTGTTTGTTGCGAAAATCTTCCAGCATTTTTTTGTCATCGCAGGTTATCCAGCGAACACTAAACACAGTAGATTGTTCATAGATACAATCCGCTCGATATTCGTCCTTCAAACGAAACGCAACGAGATCAAATTGCAATACCCCTATTGCCCCCACAACAAGTTGTCGGCGCGAAAGCGGTATAAAAACCTGGGTTGCACCCTCCTCGGATAACTGTGCCAGTCCCTTTTCCAGTTGTTTGGTCTTTAATGGGTCTTTGACACGGACATTTCGAAAGAGCTCAGGTGCAAAATTTGGCACACCCAGATAACGCATTTTTTCACCTTCAGTAAAAGTATCGCCAATCTGGATCGAGCCGTGATTGTACATGCCTATAATGTCTCCTGGATAAGCTTCAGCGGTTTGAACCCGGTCACCAGCAAGAAATGTCACAGCGTCACTTATTTTTATTTCCTTGCCCAGGCGAACGTGGTGAGCTTTAATTCCATGGCGATAGGTTCCAGAACATACACGTAAAAATGCAATGCGGTCTCTGTGTCGGGGATCCATATTAGCCTGGATCTTAAATACAAAGCCGGAAAACTTGTCGTCATCAGGTGCCACCAGCCTTTTGTCAGATTCTCTGGCCTGGGGCTTGGGTGCCCACTCTACAAAACCGTTTATCATTTGGGAGACACCAAAATTACCCAGTGCTGTACCAAAAAACACCGGACTTAATACTGCATTCAGGTAGTCACGTTCATTAAAATCATGACTCGCTCCCCGCACCAGTTCAATTTCTGCATGGAAAGCCCCGTACCCATCCCCCAAATATGATTTCGCTTCTTCGCTCGCAAGTCCATTGATTACCCGATAATCGTGCAGGTGGGCACCATGGCCCTGCGCAAAGCAATACAGATTGTCTTCATAAAGGTGGTACACGCCTTTCAGATTGCGACCCATGCCAATAGGCCAGGTAACAGGCGCACACTGAACTTGAAGAATTTCTTCAATTTCATCCATCAAGTCAATGGGATCACGTATTTCACGGTCAATCTTGTTAATAAAAGTCAGTATGGGAGTATCTCGCATCCGACATATTTCCATCAGTTTGATGGTGCGGGGTTCAACACCCCGCGCACCATCAATTACCATTAGCACACTATCAACCGCAGTCAGGGTGCGGTAAGTATCTTCAGAAAAGTCCTCATGGCCTGGAGTATCAAGCAGATTAACTACCCGGTTTCGGTAGGGAAACTGCATCACTGAAGTTGTAACAGATATGCCACGCTCTTTTTCCATGGCCATCCAGTCAGAGGTCGCGTGCTTCTTGGATTTTCTTGCTTTTACGGTTCCGGCCAACTGAATTGCATTGCCCAATAACAGAAGTTTTTCTGTAATCGTGGTTTTGCCAGCATCCGGGTGGGAAATTATCGCGAAGGTACGGCGAATGTTTATTTGATCAGCTAAAGACACTCATGTTATCCAGAAAATGCGTTGCGCATTCTAATCCAAGTTCAGTTGCAGCGCGAATACCTTTGCATCTTCATGACCGGTATGTGCCGGATAATAGTTTTTGCGTGTACCTATTTCGTTAAATCCCAGGGAATCATATAGATCAACGGCAGCCCGATTGGTGGGTCGCACCTCCAAAAATACAACTTCAACCCTAAGCGAGCGCGCAAGATCCAGCATATGTTGAACCAGTTTACGGCCATACCCCATACCTTGTGAGTCTCGACAAATGCAAACATTAAGCAGATGTGCTTCACCTGCGGCAGTAGAAAGCACTGAATGTCCAATTATTTGTTCATGGCCAGTCTCATCGAATAAACAGACAACCAGACAGTGATAACCGGATGCGATACAGTCCCTGAAGATACTCCTTGTCCAGGCAAAGGCATATGCGCGGGTTTCGATGCGCATAACACTCTCAAGATCGTCCTCACACATAGGCCTGAACACAATGCGATTGGAAGATGTTTGTCGCAGGGTATTCATGCGTTTTTGGACTGGCCTGCGTCTTCGCGCAAGCTGAAAAGTTTGGGAAGCAAGTGCGTTAGATGTGTGCACAGGTCGCGCTTTAGTTGCCAGTGCATACGCATGGATTCCACATCGGGTACTAACACGCACCTGAAACCGTTCCAGTCAAAACTGCTTATGGTGGGTGCTACCCCGTCCTTTGATGTTGAAAGGGAATCCGACAAAAGCAGCGAAATTGAGTTACCAAAAATCACCAGTACAGGCGTTTCAATTTTACTCGCCTGAACCGATGTAAATGCCAGGAACGCCTTTCGCGCAGCATCCAGACCCGGGCTGGAATTGGGTTGTGGCCAGTTAAAGGCAAAATTCTGTCCAGGATTCCCCGGAACGCTAACCTGCATCAGGCTACCAAGCAGCGCTTCATCCGACGCACTATGGATTTGTGCTACAACAAGCAGCTGTGAATTTCTCATGCACAAAAGATCGTACGCTACGTAATCCGGCGTCGCACCAGGTGCTTGCAGTACCTGCGGCACGCTGCCAGTTGTAACAGGAAGATGCTTGGAGACGGGTTCGGGCTCGAGTGAGGTTCTATTCCGCGGCGGTAACGGTTGTTGGGATTTTTCACTGGCTCGGCTTAACCACAGGTCAATTCCCAGCTCATCTAAAACCTGAACCTGTAGTGCAGTAAATGCAGGATTGCTATTGCTTGTCATAATCGCAACTCCATCACGCAAGCGTCGTGGAGTCAACCGGGCATGGGCATTACCTCACCCGGTATTGCATGTGGTATTGTGCGCGCTCTTTTATAGACGCTGGACCAATTGAGCTAATGAAATACCATACAGATGACATACGCATCACCGGTATGCAAAATGTTGTTGCACCCGAGGAACTCACAACTGAGCTCCCCATCACCGATAGTCAGTCCCACTTGATTTTTCAAACACGTCAAGCCATTGCCAACATTGTGCACGGTAAAGACCCGCGCCTGTTTGTATTGGTAGGTCCCTGTTCAATTCATGATCCGGTAGCAGCACTGGAATACGCAGATCGCCTGTCTCCGCTTGTCAGGAAATATGAAGATAGTCTGTTAATTGCAATGCGTGTGTATTTCGAAAAACCACGTACCACCGTTGGCTGGAAGGGCTTGATTAACGACCCCAAAATGGATAACTCCTATGATATAAATCTGGGTTTAAGAACCGCTCGCGGTATTCTTGCAGACATTCTGGATAAGGGTATAGCCACGGGAACCGAGTATCTGGACCCTATTTCGCCGCAATATTATGCTGATCTTGTTAGTTGGGGTGCAATAGGTGCACGAACCACAGAAAGCCAGGTGCATCGTCAACTGGCCTCTGGATTGTCCTGCCCGATCGGGTTCAAAAATAGCACAGACGGGTCAATCCAGGTCGCAGTAGATGCGGTAAATTCTGCGCTTCATGCACATATGTTTTTATCGGTCACTAAACAAGGTCACTCGGCAATATTCGAAACAGCCGGTAACCAGGACTGCCACATCATATTGCGTGGCGGAGGGGGTAAAACCAACTTCGACAACGCTTCAATTCACTACGCCAGCCGATTACTTGAAAATGCCGGTCTGCATCCTTCCCTAATGGTTGATGTCAGCCATGCAAATAGCAGCAAACAGTACAAACAACAGATTAAGGTGTGTACTGATATATGTACGCAACTTACCAACGGCGAACGACGTATAGCCGGTATTATGCTGGAGAGCCACCTGGTTGAAGGCAATCAATCTGTTTCAGCAAACCCACTTAAATATGGTCAAAGTGTGACGGATGGTTGTATTGGCTGGGAAGATACAGAACTATGTCTTGAACAGCTTGCTCAAGCCAGTAAAAGAAGAAACCAGCTTGCCAGATGAGATGCTGATAGTAACCTGATAACGCTCAGGGAATGCGAATACTATCTACCAGTTGTTTGATCTCTCGTGGTGGCTCACGTGTAAGATTGCTGATGCCCCAGGCTACAATAAAGTTTAACAACATACCGAGAGTACCTATACCCTCGGGCGAAATTCCAAACAACCAATATTCCGCAGTATTTTGTTCCACCGGCACAATGCTCTTAAAGTACAGGATATAGCTGAAAGTAAATATCAGGCCGACCAGCATACCCGCGATAGCGCCTTCCTTATTGATTCGTTTACTAAAGATACCCATTAAAAGCGCTGGAAACAGCGATGCAGCGGCTAGTCCAAATGCGAATGCTACTACCTGCGCGACAAAGCCAGGGGGATGCAGGCCCATATATCCTGCAACGCAAATGGCAACTGCGGCACTGATGCGACCCGCCAACAGTTCTCTCCTGTCCGTAATTTCAGGTCTAAAAACACCTTTCAATATGTCGTGGGAGATGGCCGAAGATATCACTAACAGTAAGCCAGCCGCGGTTGATAATGCAGCTGCAATACCGCCGGCTGCCACCAGTGCTATAACCCAGTTTGGTAATCCCGCTATCTCTGGATTCGCCAGCACTATAATATCGTTATCAACTTTTAACTCATTTCCACGCCACCCCGCTGTTTCTGCCTGTACTGCAAATTGCGGATTCTTATCATTGTAAAACTGGATTCGCCCATCGCCATTTTTGTCATCAAAATTGAGTAATCCGGTTTTTTCCCAGGTTTTGAACCACGGGGGTCGAGACTCGTAGGCAAGATTTCCAGAAACATGAAATACGGGCCCGGTCTGAATGGTTTCATGCAAATTGTATCTGGCCAATGCACCCACAGACGGAGCAGTTGTATATAACAGGGCGATAAAAAACAGTGCCCAACCTGCTGAACTTCGAGCATCGCTTACTTTGGGCACCGTAAAAAAACGTACCAGCACATGCGGCAAACCCGCCGTTCCAACCATGAGGGCTGCGGTAATAAAAAACACATCAATAGTGGACTTTGTGCCTTGCGTATAAGCCGAAAATCCGAGTTCGGTAACAATGCCATCCAGCTTGTCCAAAAGATAAATACCTTCCCCGGACACGAGACTGCCAAAACCGAGTTGTGGAACCGGGTTATTGGTAACCTGTATGGAAATAAACACTGCGGGTACGGTGTAAGCAAATATGAGTACACAATATTGCGCTACCTGTGTGTAAGTAATCCCTTTCATACCCCCCAATACCGCGTAAAAGAAGACAACAGCCATACCGATAAACAACCCTGTTGCGAGCTCAACCTCCAGAAAGCGGGAAAATACAATACCAACACCCCGCATCTGGCCAGCAATGTAGGTAAAGGAAACAAAAATAAGGCACAAAACTGCCACTACGCGGGCAGTTTTTGAGTAATACCGTTCCCCGATAAATTCAGGAATGGTAAATTTACCGAATTTTCTAAGATAGGGTGCCAGTAACAGGGCCAACAAAACATATCCGCCGGTCCAACCCATGAGGTAAACCGATGCGTCATATCCCAGAAAGGCAATTAGTCCGGCCATCGATAAAAATGACGCCGCCGACATCCAGTCCGCTGCTGTTGCCATTCCGTTGGCTACAGGATGTACGGACTTACCCGCGACATAAAAATCTCCCGTGCTTCGAGCTCGCGAAACAATTGCAATACCGATATACAACAGAAAAGATACACCTACAAACAGGTAGGTAGTCGATTGAAGATCCATTATGAAACCGTTCTATAGTATAGGCTGTCTTCGAGAAAAATCATTTCCCTACCCCTTCACGGTCAGGCGGGTCCTGGTTAGCATACTTTTTGTCAATTCGGCCCATTTGTCGAACGTAGAAGATTATTATCAGCAAAAAGCTGTAGATGCTTCCCTGTTGGGCAAACCAGAACCCCAGTTTAAACCCCCCAATCCGGATCTGATTGAGATAATCAACCAGAAGTATTCCAAAGCCAAAAGAGACTACAAACCAGACTAGCAAACACCCGCCCAACAAACGCAAGGTTTCGAGCCAGTACGCATTTTCATTTTGCATAGAACTTACCTGTTATTGGGATAAATCCGCTCACCGAAGAGAACAAACAACCATGTGGTATAAACCACAGCTTCAAGATAACTACTCTTTGCAAGCCAGGCAACATGTATGATGACCAGCATCCCGATTGGATACACCAGGCGGTGTAATTTCTTCCAGTTCTTTCGAAGCCTTTTTTGCCAGTATGCCGTAGATGTAATAGCCAGAGGGATAAGCAATACCAGGGCTGAGATTCCCATACTTATGTAAGGCCGCTTTACAAAATCTGCGAGCATAGTTGTGATATCCCCACCCGCCAACAACAGAAAATAGGCACTGAAATGCAGACTTGCATAAGTAAAAGCAAACAGTCCCAACATCCTGCGATAGGGAATCAAACGAAGTATCTTTATCCTTCGGGTAAGAGAAGAAAGCGTTAAGGTAAGGAGTAAAAGGCGAATAGCCCAGTTTCCCAAAAAATGCACTACCGTCACTTCTGGATCCGCGCCCAGAGCACTTCCCGGCACTTCATACTCCTGCCACACATCGTGAACCAGAACCAGCAGGGGTAGCAGGCAGACTAGAAAAACTGTGATTTTGTATTTTTTTACCAAAAACAGCCTAAAAGAAGTGGTTAAGATCCATGCCGGAATACAATGAAGCAACCTGCTCACCATAACCGTTAAACATCAATGTATCCCGCTTGTTAGGCGTAAAAAGTGATCCAGGCAATCGTCGCTCAGTAGCCTGACTCCAGCGCGGGTGGTCAACCCGGGGATTAACATTGGCATAAAAGCCGTATTCGGAGGCGGCAATTGTCTGCCATGAAGTAGCTGGTTGCTTTTCGGTAAAGCGTATTTCAACAATCGACTTAATACTTTTAAAGCCATATTTCCAGGGTACAACCAAACGTAATGGCGCCCCGTTCTGGTTTGGTAATTCCTTTCCGTACATACCTGTGGCAATAGTTGCCAATGGATTGTACGCCTCATCAAGGCGCAGGGCTTCACGATATGGCCATTCGATGGTACTAAAGAACGATCGCTGGCCGGGTAATTCGTCGGGTCGCTGCAGGGTAAAAAACTGAACGTACTTCGCGCTACCCGCAGGATTAAACCGTTTGAGAAGATCAGCCAGAGAGAAGCCCATCCATGGAATCACCATTGACCAGGCCTCCACACATCGCAGCCTGAAGATGCGCTCTTCTGGAACGTGTGGTGAAAGAATATCTTCGAGTGTATATTCTCCAGGCTTGGAGACTGCTCCCGAGATTTTGACAGACCAGGGTTTTGTCGTTAATCGGTCTGCATATCTTGACGGATCTTCCTTGTTGGTTCCAAACTCATAAAAATTGTTGTAGGTGGTGGCATAAACTTCAGGAGTAATTTCATCTCCCGGTAAACGGCTGTCAATATTCGCGTATAAATTACGGCTGGAAAGACCTACTGTAGCCATGGCTACAGAGCTTCCAAGAAATTGCCTCCGGTTAAAATAGGCACTTTCCGGGGTGATTTCGTAGCTCTTTAGCCCTGCATCTTTGTAAAAGGCGAAAGTTTTAGCTGGGTGTTCATTTATCGGCATGCAGTTTCAGACCGTGGGTTTTTTATAACGTTCCCACAAAAAACGGGCAGGCCCGGAAAGCGCATACAATATGGCGAGCGTTAGCAAAACTTCTGGTGGCTTGGATAGAATTATCGCAAACACAATAACTACCGCCACGAGCGAGATGAAAGGCACCTTGCCCGCAAAGTTATACATCTTGGGTGACATATAGTTAAAGTTGGCAACCATCAATATCCCGCTCGTTGCAATCAACAGACCTATGACCCATGACATCCAGACTTCTACCACTTCGCCAGGCAATAGTAAATCATCCATCGCCCAAATAGCACAGACAACCAACGCAGCAGCAGAGGGACTTGGTAAACCGGTAAAAGACTTATTGTCACCCTGGGTATTATATCGCGCGAGGCGAAGTGCAGCGCACGCCATATATATGAATGTCACAACCCAGCCCACTTTACCCAGAGAAGACAGCGTCCATGTAAAGGCAATAAGCGCTGGTGCCACACCAAAAGCGACCATATCTGAGAGACTATCGTATTCGGCGCCAAATTTACTTTCGGTATGCGTGATTCTTGCCACCCGCCCATCGGCGGTGTCCAGGAGTATCGCGGCAAATATAGCCAGGGTAGCTGGCTCAAATTTTCCATTCATGGCTGCAACGATTGCATAGAAACCTGCAAAGAGAGCACCCGTAGTTATCAGGTTGGGTATGAGGTAGATACCCCTCCTGCGTAACCTGCTTTCCTTGGACCCGATATCGTCTGTATCCGAATTTATGGGATGCACATTAGCATCATTTTTATCCTGGTCAGTTTTATCCATAGTCATCACCCCATTGTTTGCGAATCGCCCGGGTAACTTGTATTAATTTTTACTCTTGTCTACCAGCTGATTTTTTTGTATCCACGGCATCATAGCACGCAATTTGGCCCCGGTATGTTCAATGTCGTGCGCCTGGCTGATTTTACGCATGGCCTTCATGGTAGGCGCGCCCGCCTGGTACTCGGTGACAAATTCCCGGGCAAAATTGCCCGTCTGGATCTCCGTAAGTATTTTTCTCATCTCTGCTTTCGTTTCTTCTGTTATCAGGCGCGAACCACGCGTCAAACCGCCATATTCCGCGGTATTGGAGACCGTATACCACATATTTGATATGCCACCTTCATAAAAGAAATCTACGATCAATTTCAGTTCGTGCAAACATTCGAAGTAAGCCATTTCGGGTGCATATCCTGCCTCAACAAGAGTTTCAAACCCGGCCTGTACCAGTGCTGCGGCACCGCCACACAATACAGCCTGCTCGCCAAATAAATCAGTTTCGGTCTCTTCCCGAAAGCTGGTTTCAATAATACCCGCGCGGCCGCCACCGTTGGCAGATGCATAGGAAAGCGCAATTTGTTTTGCCTGTTTTGTGGCGTCCTGTGCCACTGCAATTAAACTTGGAACGCCTCCCCCCTCAAGGTAGGTTGATCTTACGGTATGACCCGGTCCCTTAGGGGCAATCATTATCACGTTCAAATCGGCACGCGCCTCGATGAGCTCAAAATGAATATTAAAACCGTGTGCAAACGCCATCGTGGCACCTTCTTTAAGACCCTTAGCCAGCGTATCGGCATAGAGAGCCTGTTGGTGTTCGTCCGGGGCCAGTATCATCACGAGGTCTGCGTCTGCAATTGCATCACCAACAGGTGCGACCCTAAAACCGGCATCTTCTGCCTTCTTCCAGGAAGGAGATCCTTCCCTGAGTGCCACGCTAATATTCGTTACACCGGAATCACGCAAATTATTTGCATGCGCATGCCCCTGAGAACCATAACCCACGATAACAACCTGCATATCCTGGATAAGTGATAGATCCGCGTCTTTGTCGTAATAAACCTGCATTATTTCTCCTGTTGGTACTATGTTTTAAAAATCAAATATTATAGGCCCAGCGCTTTTTCGCCACGTGAGATGCCAGCCAGTCCGGAACGAACAACTTCTACAATGTGCTTTTTCTCAAGCGTTGCTATAAAGGCTGCAAACTTGTCCGCGTTACCCATAAATTCAATGGTGTACATGCGGGGTGTTACGTCAATAATTCGCCCTTTGAAAATCTCGACTGAGCGCTTTATTTCAGCACGCATAGCACCCTGTGCGCGCACCTTAATAAGCATAATGCCGCGTTCAAGATGTGCCCCGTCGGTAAGGTCGCTTACCTTCACCACCTCTATCAGACGATTGAGGTGTTTGGTGACCTGCTCAATCTTGGCGTCATCCCCTGTAAGCGTTATCGTTAGCCTGGACAGTTCCTCGTCCTCCGTTGGCGCGACAGACAAGGTTTCAATATTGTAATTTCTTTGCGCAAACAGCCCAACTATGCGGGACAGCGCACCTGCTTCATTTTCAAGCAGAACCGCAATCATTCTCCGTTTCACGTACTTTCCCCACGGGACAAAATCATGTCCTGCATAGAGCCACCTTTAATGGCCATGGGATAAACATGTTCATCTCTGTCCACCTGGACATCCAGAATTACCAGCCGGTTGCGATTTTTCTCACTAAATACCTCGTCCATAGCTGTATCCAGTTCAGACAGCGCTTCAACGCGAATCCCAATATGGCCAAAGGTCTCTGCTACCTTCACCAGATCCGGTAATGAGTTTGCATAGGTACTTGCAGCATGACGTGCTCCGTACTGCATATCCTGCCACTGTTTCACCATTCCCAGCGCCTGATTATTGAGGCAGACAACTTTTACAGCAATACCGTATTGCAAGCAGGTACTGAGCTCCTGAATGTTCATCATAAAACTGCCTTCGCCGGTAACACAGGCGACCACAGCATCCGGGTAAGCCATTTTAACGCCCATAGCGGCAGGCAAACCAAAACCCATCGTGCCCAGTCCACCAGAGTTAATCCATTTGCGTGGTTCATCAAACTTGTAATACTGCGCTGCAAACATCTGATGTTGCCCAACATCACTACTTACATAGGCCTTGCCCTCGGTTGCGCGGTATAGGGACAGAATAACCTGCTGTGGAAGAATATTGGTCAGGGTTTTATCTGTCAGCCGGGTATCAGTGTCCAGTCCATGTGCATCTCTCCACGATTGTATCTCTGCCCACCAGGGTGCCATGTCCGGACGTGTCACGCCTTTTGTAAATGCATCATCGATACGGCTTAAAATACTGGTAAGTACCAGATCGACCAATCCAACAATGGGAACATCTGCACGGATAATTTTGGAAATGGAAGTTGGATCAATATCCAGATGTACTATGGTAGCGTGTGGACAAAACTTATCTACCGCGTTAGTCACCCGATCGTCAAATCGGGCACCGATCGCAAACACCAAATCGCTGTTGTGCATCGCCATATTTGCTTCATAGTTTCCATGCATGCCGAGCATGCCCAAAAACTGCTTATCAGTAGCCGGATAACTGCCCAGCCCCATCAGCGTATTTGTGACAGGACAGTTGAGTTTTTTTGCCAGAGCAACAAGCAATTCGCTGCCATTTCCCTGTACAACACCCCCTCCAGCATAAAGCACAGGTTTTTTCGCCTGTAACAACAAATTCACCGCTTTTTTTATCTGTTTGGGATGCCCCTTTAGAGAGGGGTTATAAGTTCGTAGGTTCACACTTTCCGGGTAATGGTAGTCATACAGAATATTCGGGTCGGTCATGTCTTTAGGGATATCAATTACCACGGGGCCCGGCCGACCAGTGCCAGCGATGTGAAAAGCCTTTTTAACCGCCAGCGGTATTTCCGATGCACTTTTGATCAAAAAACTGTGCTTTACTATGGGTCGTGACACACCCACCATGTCTGTTTCCTGGAATGCATCCGTGCCAATCTGATTATTGGGAACCTGTCCAGAAATAACCACCATTGGGATGGAATCCATGTAAGCCGTCGCGATGCCGGTGATGGTATTGGTAACTCCAGGACCTGAGGTTACAACGACCACTCCGGTACGACCTGTGGCCCTCGCATACCCGTCTGCCATGTGTGTAGCTGCCTGTTCATGGCGCACAAGAATATGTTCGATGCGTTGCTGCCTGAAAATTGCATCATAAATATGCAGGGCCTGTCCGCCCGGATAGCCGAAAATGTAGTCCACGCCTTCATCCTGCAAAGCGCGTAACAGCATGTCGCCGCCGGATAGTCGTTCAGGTGGGATAACCTGTTCCATAACATCCGGGTTTGCCTTTATATTTACTAACTCAGCGCTGTCCTGCGACATACTTTACCTACTCAAAATACGATATTTACTACAAAACTGAAAACTTCTGTGGAACCGGGCATTTAGCCCGATAAACCATAGTAAAATCAAGTGACTAGCGGACTATTTTTCGGGATATGGCCAGGATACAGATATTTTGAACGAATTTTTTGCGCAATGGCAAAGCTGTTACACGGGAGAGCTATGCTGGTATTATTCGCGAACTGGTTGCGGAATATGATTTGATGTCACGAATTAGGCTTGTTTTCTCGCTCTGCATTAGCGTTTTTATAATGGTGATCACGGGAAATGTATATGCGGAGATATACCGTTGGGTTGATAAGGATGGAGTGGTAAATTTCACCCAGAAAAAACCGGCAGATAGGGATGCTACTGTGGTACGCGGCTCCCCACAACCTCGCACACTACAAAGTTCCGTTGAGGAAAATGCACCAGCTTCCATCGACCAGAGAGAAGAAGTTTCGCAACTAAACCTTACTGCAGATCAACAAGAGATGTATGAGGCTTTAAAAAATACGGAAGCTGAGCGACAAGCAGAAATTGAACGGATAAGAATTTCAAATTGTAAACGCTCCAGAGCTTTGCTGGCACGTCTTACCGCAAACAGCAGGATCAGTATCCGGTCCAGTGATGGAGCAGAGCGCAATCTCCCGGACGAAGAGCGCACCCGGCGAATTGCAGATGTTCAACAAGGCATCGCCATAAACTGCGACTCCACCTGAATAGTTATTAGCTGCTACCTAATCCAGATTACTGAAGCCATACGGCCGGTAGAGGTAGCGTTCACTGATGCCCGACGATGGGAATAAAACCTGCTATCCAGATAATTGCATGCGGACGACACACCACAATACTCAATTGCAGCCTCTGATAGACAATAGCGCGCCAGAAGTGCCAGATCTGCATGCAGAGCGCCTTTATGTTCTCGACATACTTGCGACGCTAGCTTCTCTCCATACGCAGCATATATTTCATCATACAATTGGGACCCGACAGGGTAGCTTGCAAAGGATATTCCAGGGCCAATCCATGCGCGCAAGGCCAAAGCCCTACCAGCGAAATGCGTGGATAATTTTTGGATGATGCCCCCTGCAAGACTGCGCCAACCCCCGTGCACCAGGGCGACAACTTGCGCCCGGGAATCGGTAATAAAAATGGGTAGGCAGTCGGCAGTCATAATACATAAGCCAACTTTTGGCCGATCTGTCCACAATGCATCCGCTTCAATCCCGAAATTATTTGCCTTTCCACTTACGTAGGAAGCTTTAGTACCATGCACCTGCTTTACCCAATGTAGTTTGCGAAGACCAAGTTGCCCGGCTAATGCCAATCTATTGGCTGCAACGTGACGCGGATTATCGCCAACATGATCACCCACATTGAATTCGGCGTAACACCCAAGGCTCTCACCCCCAACTCGCGTTGTGGTAACAGCGCCTACCAGGGCTTTCATTTCTGGCGTTAGAAACCTGGCGCCAGGCTGCACCAGCTCCGTGCCTGCCTTATTCGACATAGGTGTCGCGGTCTTGTTCGAGAAGATTCACAAGTATTTCCAGGTCCTCCGGCCTTGGGGAACAGCACTCTACCCACTCTCGGGTGGCGGGATGGGTAAATTGCAGATTACAGGCGTGTAATGCCTGTCTGTTAAAACCCTGTATGCATTTTACCAGCTGTGGATGGGGGTCTTTGGGCAACCTGGAACGGGCGCCATACAGGGCGTCTCCCAACAGCGGATAAGCCATATGGCTCAGGTGAACCCTAATCTGATGCGTTCTCCCGGTTTCCAAATGGGCCTCAATCAGACTATGGGCACGGAATCGTTCAAGTACTTTCACATGGGTTAACGCTGGTCTGCCAGATTCCTGAACCTTCTGCCGGGTTCGATTTTTAGGGTCCCTTCCCATCGCAGCATCAATGGACATACCTGCCGTTAATACCCCTTCGACCACAGCGTGATAACGCCGCTTAATTTCCCTGTTTTTCAGGGCGGTCGTCAAAAGTTTAAAACTTCTACTGGTACGGGCAACCAGTAACAGGCCGCTGGTGTCCTTATCAAGCCTGTGTATCAATCCCGCCCTGGGTAGGCCTCCCTGCTGCTCATTGAAATCCATCAGGCCATTAACCAATGTGTGGTCCCTGTTTCCGGCACCCGGATGTACTACCAGACCGGCCGGTTTATCGATTACCAGTAAGTGTTCGTCCTCAAAAACAATATCAAAGGCGACACTTTGCGGCGCATGCCAATTTTCTGTTTCCTGGAGTCTGGCGGACACGGCAATAACCTGGCCCCCCATCACCTTAAATGAAGGAGTTACTTCCAAGCGGTCGACAAGTAGCGCACCGGATTTTATCCAGGCCGTAATCTGTGTCCGGGAAAAGTCCGGCAGAAGTTTTACAGCCACCTTATCCAAACGCATTCCGGTTTGTTCCGGGCTGATCTCACACTCTAGTGAAACCAAATGTCGCTGATAGGAGTCTGATGATATGTCGCGCACCATAGATGTTACGGAGGCGCAATTTTGGACAGCCTCCTACTCATTGTGATTAAATTGCCCCGATTTTGAGGCCGACGGCAATTATAGTTAATGCAGCTTAGAAAACACACACGGGATTATTGAAATTTCTATGAAGAAAATCATACAGTTAACTTGCCTTTTACTGATTGTAAGCATGATATTGCCTGCATGCTCCAGTATCCCGTTCTTTGGGAAAAAGGATAAAGAGGCAGATGCACCTGCGGACACCAGCGAACAAATACTCTATAAAGATGCACAACGCAGCCTTCGCACCTCCAATTTCGATAACGCCATAGCCAAGCTCCAGTTACTTGAGTCTCGTTTTCCCTTTGGCCGATATGCAGAACAGGCACAACTCGAGCTTATATTTGCACAGTACAGCTCTTATCATCTGGACGAAGCGCGTGCTGCGGCTGAACGGTTTATCCGACTGCATCCACAACACAAGAACGTTGACTACGCCTTTTACATGCGAGGCCTGGCATCTTTTGATGAAGGAAAAGGCATATTTGATCGCATAAAGTTTTCTGATTCTTCCAAGCGGGACACGACCCATGCTAGGGCTGCATTCGCCGATTTCAGCCAACTTCTTATGCGCTTTCCCGAAAGTCCATACGCGCCTGATGCGCGCCAGCGGATGATTTTTCTGCGAAATTTACTTGCGGAATCGGAACTGAAAATCGCTTCCTATTATGTACGGCGCGGAGCACTCGTAGCCGCGAGCACACGTGCAAGATACGTGGTTGAAAACTATGCCCAAAGCACCGCTGTGGCAGATGCACTTGCGATGCTGGTAGAGCTAAACTGGCGATTGGGGCTCGAAGAAGCTGCACAGGACAGTCTGAATGTTCTTGCCCTGAACTATCCCGACTACAAGGCATTCAACAGCTCTGGCAAATTTGTTTTTGAGCAAAGTCTGTTAAATCGCGATCGATCATGGACTAACATCATTACGCTTGGCCTTCTGGACCGACCTGATATTCCGCCCCCTATCACCATTGAATAAGTGAACTCCCACCACCCGGAAATTGTTGCAGAGGTCGAACTCAGACGGTTTCAGTTGAACATGTCGCTATTGCGCGTGTATAACTACTACCGGGTTTTCATAGGTAGTCTGCTCCTTCTGGTATTTCTGCAAAACCTGGCAGACAGTCCCCTGGGCGAGCTGAACCCGGCCTATTTTTTAACAACGATTCTGTCCTACATTGGCGTCAACCTGCTCATCTCGCTGATGGTCCCCGGCTTACCAGAGCGTTGGTTCAATCGACAGGGCATTCCATTTCTAATCGTACTAATGGATAACATAGCTCTGGGAATGCTGATGTACTACAGCGGCGGCATTAGTAGCGGTCTGGCAATTTTCATGTTGCTTGCAGTTGCCGCAGGTGCAATTTTGCTTACCGGGCGAGCCAACACCCTGATTGCAGCAGTGGCAAGCATCATTGTTTTGTATGAAGAATTTTATCTGTCGCTTTCAGCGCCTGATTTACATGACGATTATTTTATTGCCGGTGTAATGGGCATTCTGTACTTCAGTATTTCGGTTATCATTCAATACCTTTCCAATCGCCTTCGACGCACTGAAATACTTTCGCTTACTCGCGCTGTTGAAGTTGAAGACCTGGAGCGCGCAAATCGGTCCATCATTCAACGCATGCGCACGGGACTGATACTTGTCAATTCCGAAGACAAAGTGAGAATGATCAACCAGTCCGCCAAATCTTTGCTGGGGTATGCCCGCAGTACAGATGTTGTGAATGAGTTACCCAATAAACTTTTCAATCACCTCAGTACCTGGCGAGGGGATACATCTATCCGCACACAGCCCTTCCAAATACGTCATAATACGCCTGAAATACTGGTCAATTTCAGCGCAGTTCGCACGGGTGATGCCAGCTCTGATGTAGTGGTATTTCTGGAAGATACCACTGATATGCAACAACAGGCGCAACAGCTTAAGCTGGCAGAATTAGGCCGCTTATCCGCAAATATAGCGCATGAGATAAGAAATCCACTCGGCGCAATTAGCCATGCAGCACAGCTACTGGGTGAGTCAAGCAATCTGGATCAGGCGGATTCGCGCCTTACAGAAATTATTCACAACCACTGCCGCAGAATGAATCTTGTCGTCGAAAACGTGCTGGATCTCTCTCGCCGAAACCAACCCAGCCCGGTGAGGCTGAATTTGCTCCAGTGGGTGGAGGGTTTTGTAAAACAGTTTCTGGAGTCCGATCAAAATGGTGCAGACATTCAGATCAAGGTGCAACCATCCACTACAGAGATACGAATGGATGCTTCGCAACTATCCCAAATTGTAACCAACCTGGTTCAGAACGGACTGCGATATAGCATGATTGGCAACAATCGAAACTCCGTGATTCTGGAAGGCGGACTTGACGAAGCCACAGACCGTCCCTATCTCAGCGTCATTGATTTTGGCCATGGAGTGGACGACGCCCAGTTGGATAATCTTTTTGAGCCTTTCTTCACCACCGAAGAGTCAGGCACAGGCTTGGGTTTATACCTTTCACGTGAACTAAGCGAAGCCAATCAAGCCCGATTGGATTATTCCCGCCACAAGAACGGTGGAGGTTGTTTTCGTGTAACCTTTGCACATCCAGATCGCATTACAGCTTAGGCAGCAAATAACAATGGCAGAAAAAAAACGTGCGCTAATAGTAGATGATGAACCAGATATTCGAGAACTACTTGAAATCACGCTGGGCAGAATGAATATTCATACAGAATCGGCATCAAGTCTTGCCGGTGCATTCCAGATTCTGGAGGCCGAGTCAGACTTTGATCTGTGTCTGACGGATATGCACCTTCCGGATGGGAACGGTTTGGAGCTGGTGAAACTGATCGGTGCAAACTACCCGACTCTGCCCGTCGCCGTTATTACTGCGTTCGGGAGCATGGACGCGGCGATAAATGCACTTAAATCAGGCGCTTTCGATTTTGTACAAAAACCCCTTGATATTGCACAACTACGATCTCTGGTTGAAACGGCACTAAAGTCAGGTGCCAAACAAGGCGAAATCAGTGATACTCTCACCGGCACGTCTGAAGTAATGCAGGTTCTGCGTTCCCAAATTTCGAGACTCGCCCGAAGTCAGGCACCGATTTATATCAGCGGGGAATCGGGGAGTGGCAAAGAAGTCGTTGCCCGCCTTATTCATAAGCTTGGTCCCAGAGCAGATCATCTTTTTGTTCCCGTAAATTGTGGGGCCATTCCGGGCGAACTTATGGAAAGTGAGTTCTTCGGCCATCTCAAAGGCAGCTTCACGGGTGCCAATGCAGATAAGCAAGGTCTTTTTCAGACTGCGCATCAGGGTACACTTTTTTTGGATGAAGTTGCCGACCTGCCATTGCCCATGCAAGTAAAACTTTTGCGCGCAATACAGGAAAAAGCCGTTCGTCCGGTTGGAGGATCTGAAGAAACTTTTGTCGACGTAAGAATACTGTGTGCCACCCATAAAAACCTGAGCCAACAAGTGGAGAATGGTAATTTTCGTCAGGATCTGTACTACCGCTTGAATGTTATAGAGTTACCCGTGCCCAGCCTACGGGATCGCGCCGATGATATTCCCATATTCACTGAACAGATTCTTGAAAAACTGGCTAAAGATTACGGACAAAAAGCACCTGGAATAAGTAAGAAGGCACTGGATGAACTTATGGGATACGTATTCCCCGGAAACGTTCGCGAACTGGAAAATATACTGGAACGCGCCTTCACGCTGTGTGAAAACAATACTATTGAAATCCTGGACCTGAACCTGCTCCAAAAGCAAAGCGATTCGCTGGCTGAAACGCCTTTATCCGGCATTGAACCGTACCAGGAAAAGACCATTGCGATAGACGAAAAAAAACCAGATTCTACGATCGAGTTGTCCATTGCAACCTTGCAACCAGGTGAATCTCTCGAGGACTACCTGAATAATATAGAACGAGAAATAATCACAAATGCCCTGGAACAATCCCGCTGGAACAAAACCGCAGCGGCCAAATCTTTGGGTATTACCTTTCGCGCCCTGCGGTATCGCCTTAAAAAGCTTGATCTGGAGTAATTCCTACAGACCTGCTGGCTGAGCACTGACATCCATACAGTCTCTTTACAGCAATACTGAACCCATGCATGGATTCACAATAATAGAGCTTCTGACAAGTTTGACCGTAGTCGCTCTTCTTCTCGGCATCGCGTTTCCGGCATTCAACGATCTGCGTCAGCAACAGGACTCAACGAGCGCAGTTAATCAGTTAATAACTTCCGTCCAGTTTGCGCGCTCTGCAGCTATTGCATTGCACAGTACCGTGACCCTGTGCCCAACATCGGAGAAAAACCGCTATGTGTGCGGCAAGCGTAATCAGTGGCATGTTGGAGCATTGGCATTTCTCGACCTTAACTCCAGCGGTAAGGTAGACGGGGATGAATCGCTGATAAAGCGATTTCCAGCACTTAAAAAGGGATCGAAAACGTATTGGCGATCTTTTCGCAACAGATCTTATTTACAAATCAATTCGCGCGGTCTAACCAACTGGCAAAACGGAAACATATTATACTGTCCACCTGGAGGTGATCCCCGGTTTGCTCGCCAACTCATAATTAACGTTACCGGTCGGGTTCGACTTGCAAGAGACCGGGACAAGGACGGCATTGTGGAGAATGCGCGCGGCAAACCGGTAGTTTGTCCACAGCGATAAAGACCGGATTGCGGCTCTAGTGTTCGTCCATGCGGCGATTATCAGAAAGTTGAATCAGCTTTACAATTTCACGGTGGCTAGCACTTATACGATAATAGGAAAATGACACTTTCATGCCTTTTTCAAGTAGGGTAAATGCCCCGAAGGTTCCCCTGATCTCCACCTGTGCATCCACTGGAATGTAGTAGGATAATCCATCTATTACGGCGATGTTATTCTCAATATTTAATCCTCGTACCACACCTTCTGATTCTTCCAGAGCCGGAACCTGAAATTCCGCGTGCAACATACCTGTTGCCATCAAACAGGATAAGAGCAACAGTCTTTTACCCGGTATTAACATCGACCATGTTAGCTTGATTTTACCTGGCATCATCCAGTTCCCTCCAGGACAATCTTCCCGTTTTGCTCTTTCCGCCTTGTGCAACGCGCAGGGAAACCTGTTCATCTCCACCACTAAGGAACAGGAAGTCGGTGTCACCTTCTCCTAACAATAGAGATGGATCAACGAGACTTCCATTTAGCATATCATTGTCAATTACTATTCCAACAGAATACCCGTTTACGAGATCGTCATCATCAATCACGCCATCGTTATTGAAATCAAAAAGTGGCCCCTCGGAATTTCCACCGGTTAAAGAATTAACCGGAAAAATCGCGCCCGGTGGTGCCAGTAAACAACTGTTATCATCGCGGGGAACAATGGTGGTAATCAAAATCTCATCACCACGGGGGATAATGCGTCGGATAGCTCTTTCGCCCGGATATTGCGCATCGGGAGCAGCCAGACCCGTTGTATCAGGGTTCGCATTTCCTTGCACTGTTAGCGCAGGTCTTTCGACATCAAAATCAAAATACCAACCATAGGTGCCGGGATTACCGGCTGCATCATCTGCCTGATATTCCACAGCATTATTTGTAATGCGACGTAGGCGATTAAATGGAACAACAGACTCATCGTAAACATTGCTAATAGTTTGTTGCACCAGGCGGAGTGATTTGGAATCACTATTGGCAGTGGGGGGGTTCAATTCGCCCGCGCCTCGGTCCCAAATTCCGTATACTGACTGTATATCTTTCGAAACCGCATCCGCATCGGTGATAAAGCTACCAGTGGCAAAGATAACAATAAAACCTTCCTGGGTAGGATGTTTGCGCACATAGGGTTGCACTGTGATAGGTTGTCGATTGGTAACACCTCCGGCGGTGTAGGTCGCCTGAAAGAGCTTGGTTGTTGTCCACTTGCTTTTATCTGAATCAGAAATATCAAAACGATATAGATTACCAAACAGATCTCCAGCATAGACCAGATCCGCAGTACCGTTGAGATCTTCATCGATAATAGCGGGCACTCCCAAACCATTGGGCAAGCCTGCCAGAGTATCAGGGACTGCACGTACTCCTTCCCCGGTATCAAGTTTATAAAAGTCCGAGGAACTCCAGGTACCATCCAGACCTCCATCCAGGTTTAGCATAAACAACTTCGCTATTCCCGCAGTACTGTTATAGCCATTGCCAAAAATCGCTGCCCAGATATTGTCTCCACCAGAGACAACATTGGTCATCACCAATTGAGCCGGGCTGTACGTAAATCCCAGATCCTTAACGGGCAGGCCAAAATTATCTACCCAGGTACCACCACCCAATGGTTGGCCACTGCTATCTAGCGGATAGGAATCATCCGCATCTGTAAACTCCCACAGCACCGTGTCCAGCGCAGCACTTTCGCTGGAATAGTCGCCTGCTGGATCTGATATATTTAGTGCATAATAACCCTTACCACCCGAACCCAAACCGCCTACAAGAACGGTATTCCAGGTACGCGTTGCCGAGGCTTTGGATCGCGGCATAAATACATCTTCAATAGTGGGGGTAGCATCCACAAAAAACTTATGAGCATAAGTAATCGAGGTCAAACCAACCACTTGATTGGCAAAATTTTGCGAACTATCGACAAGTTTGTTTGGAATATAGGCGAATTTTTCTCTTCCGTTATCAGCATCAAACGCATGCAACATCCCATCGTTTGCGCCTACATAAACGATAGGTTTACGAGTTTGGTTGGATGCTGCAAAATCTGAATACAAATCTCCGCTACTATCTGGAAATGGATTCTGGTCTCTTCGCGACGCCCTCGACGACTGAACATACTGGGGTGCTGAATGTACAATATCTCCAATCAATCCATCCCGTTCCGGTCTGGTTCTAAGTACGCCCAAAGGTTGCTCGTTGCTTCGATCTCCCCGCACAAAATTGGTTTCAGCTTCCGAAAGATTAACCAGGTGATCTGTACTTAAAGACCCAAACCTAAAGGGAATAGCTGAGTTCACTGTTCTGTCGTAAGTTGCGATAATTCGGGTGGCATGATCGCCTCCGTCCATCTCTTCCGCCGCTCTCCAGATCGGGTTATCTGCATCCACTACCCCGCTTACGGCATTCACATTGAACGCCATAAGGTCTCCGGTATTAAATTTGGGGTTAAAAAACCCTCGATACTCAACGGTACCATTGCGTAGTGAAGTGGTACTAAAAGCAACAGCACTCACCGACACAGAATCGTCGGTAAATACGTTGAATGCCGTCTGCAAGGCTTGAGCAAGAGAAACCGGATCATTGGCCTCAAGATACTGGCCGCGCCCATTTACTGCTGCATGCAGCATATCGTCAATTTTTGTCGCAGCAGATGCCGTAGGGTCAGGCCATGCAAAGGGAGTAGTAAAATCAGTTGGAATAGAATCCGCGTCAACACTGCCTTCCAGTCCAAAACCAATAGTGTAGGTTTTCATGTGTTGATGCATTACCTGATCATCCACACCAAACGCGGTTGATGAAGCTGCTCGCGTATCAAATTCTGTCGTGGGCACCCCGTCGCTCAATCCCGTATGCAGATCGCGCTCATAATAGTACATGGCAATATCAGCAAGCGTACTGGTATAACTGTCCCCAAAAACACCCTCATCAAATTCTGTGCTGGATCCATCACCCACAGCGTCAAGATCGTGATTGCCAGGTACGCTGGGGTCATCGCCATTCCACGCGCCATCCGAAAAAAGCAACACGTAGTTGGCCTGACACTGTCCCTGTGGGGCGGCCTCGACCGGACACTCTGGATCACCGGGATTGGAATCGGAGGTGCTGCCAAAGGAATCGCCGGATTTACATTCAAAATAGCGACCCGCTTTATCCAGCGCCTGCCGCAGGGGCGTATTTCCATTGGAGTCTATTTTATAGACCTGATCCATCATGTCTTTCTTGTTGCCGGATCGCATTGAAGCATTCATCAAATTTACAGGTAAGGCTTCAGTGGCTTCATTCAGGGCTGCATACCCCAATCTCAATCTGCTGACTTCCGCTACGGTTCTTCCCAGCGCTGCCTTTACGGTATATTCACGAGATCGGTAGTAGGTAAACCAATTGGCAAAATTCTGTATTTCCTCCGCATAAGTACAGCTCAACGGGATCGCGCAATCCAGACGATCAGGACCCCCTGAGAAAGGAGCGTTCGCGCTTGTGATTTCTACTTTGACGTAAGTATCATTCCACGAGGGCAATCCAACTGCATCTGTCCAGTTGTACATGGCCAGGTAAACGTCTCTATTCTGGATATCTTTTTTGCCATCCAGAACGTTGCTGGTAGTGGGGACTTTTTGCGATGTAAATGTATATGTTGCGGTGAGATCAAAGAATTGCGGAATTACATCAAAGGCATTCAGGGGTGCTGAGGCCGGATTCACATCCGAAAAATCGTTACCATCACTGTCTAGTCCTATCCAGGGCTCATACCTGACTTCTCGATTGTAATATACGGTGTTGTACTGCGGACTACGGCCGCGCCACACACCGTAATCGTTACCAGCGAAATCTGTATCAGCATTCAGGGAATCCTCAATTGGTAGCACCCTTCCGGTAACTCCGGTAAAACTATTTGAAGGCAAATCAAGAATATAGCGATACAAGGTTGAAGTTGAGGGTGTAGCTGGATCTTTGGTATTTGCATTACGCAGAAAAAATTGACCCGACAATTCATTCGTCATCAAATCCCAATCCATGCTTCCGGAATCATCCATTACAACCAGCACGTTGGTGTCGGCACTAATAGCATCTTCAAGGGGAACATCGGCCAGGTCGTAGATAAACTGGACTTCCCCGGGAGGCGCTGGTGCAGGTGGGGGTGCTGCCGCAAGCACCGTAATGCTAACTACAACTGTTTGCGAGAGTGCGGCGCCATCAAAAAACTGAATTTCGAACTCATCAATCCCGACAAAGGAAACATCAGGTACATAACTGAACGCTCCATCTGCTTGAACTACCAGCGCGGTATTCGGATACAGCAATTCGCCCGTATCTGCATCCACAAGGGTAGATGAAAGGGCGCTGCCAAGCGCCAATACTGTCACAACGTCTCCGTCGTAATCGATGGCAGAGGCCAACAACCCGTTGAGGGCACTAATATCCAAAAAGGTGGCCTGGGGTATCGTATAGGAAATATTGCTAACCAAAACCGGCGCATCATTTACCGCATTAACAGTTACACTCACGTTGGCTGTAGAAAAATCACCATCCGCGTCCGTTAGCGTATATGTGAAAAAATCGGCACCAGCGAAATTATCTTTTGGGGTATATGTTATCTGGGATCCGCTTATAGAAAGGGAGCCATTAGGCAATGTGACTAAATCGCCAGAATCATCCAGCACAGACGTTGGCGTACTTTCAGAACTGTGCGGAAAACTGATCCCATCGAGCATTAAGGTTACTCCGTATGCCGTAATACTATTTTCCGGATCACCCAGAGTATCATTGCTCAATACATCAAGCGTAGCCGTCCCGTCTTCTTCCAATACCATCACGTCATCAAAGGCTTCTGGTATATCGTTCACAGAACTTACGGTGAGGCTGAGCGTGTCGCTAACTGAATCACCGTCAGGATTGCTAGCCTGGACCACAATCATCACCACACCATTCATTTGGCTGGCAAAGACCAGGGAAAGCGCTTTGCCCGGTCCCTGCAAGCTGTCAATGATTGCAGCGTTTACCAGCCCGGGATTATTATTGGAAACAATAGCGTAGCTAAGAACCTGTCCATCGGGATCGGAGAATACATCTTGTAATTCTATGACCAGATCGGGAGAATCTTCAGCCGCCGAGAGCGAACCCAACGGTGTATCCACCACAGGATTTTCAGCAAATACCACGGGGCCAGCCAACAGCGCAAGCAGAAAACAAGCCGTAAGGGTAAATTTACGCCCCATTTTGCTTTTCCATATCGTTGTTACCCAAAATCATTTCCATTGTTCCAATACTCGCCCGCCCACTGGCACTAAAACTTCACACCAAAAGTACTTTGTAAAATAACTCGCGCGTTGGCACTGCCACCAACCCCACGGGCTGTAATTCGAAAAACCTCTACACTGTCAATCGACGAGGAATAGGAAGAGCTTTGTAAGTAGGGATTGTTGTCAGTATCTACCGTTGCTACCCACTCGATTATATACCTGGGAGGCTCATCTACGCCTGCAACTGCCGTTGGCGCTACCACACTGCCACTTCCGGTCCACAACCCGGGGGCATCCCAGTACTCTGTTGCGGTGTATGGTGCCGACTGGGTATACCCACCGGTGCCGGTTACCGGAAAACTTACATTGGGATCCACCACAGCCTCCAGAAAATCTTCGGCATCACGCAAGGCGACTTCGGCAGCTTGAAAGGCGAGCACACTATCATGGCTGTTGCGCGCCATACGTTGTTCCAGGCTGGTGGTCTGCACCGAGGAAACGCCTATTATTGTCAGAACTAACAACAACACCAGGCTGATGAACAGGACCACACCTTTTTGTTTGTAATAAGTCATTCAACCATTCCTGACATTTATAGTCTGGGTATAGGTACGCTCAAGCACCTGGTTGTCTGCCGTAACCGCGTCTACGCTACTTGCAACAATTCTTACGCGGATCGCTCGAATCACGGAATCTGGCGGTTCGGTGCCCGGAACAAAATACTGATTAACGGAATTGAAAGCATTTGCACTTGTATCAACTCCCAACAAAATCTGAAAATCTTCTATACCCCGAATAAGTTCAACGGGTGCCGACGCACTGGTTTTACGCCACAGGGACTTGATAGGCACACTCTGGTTGTTGATAAATTCCGGATCGGACGCGAGATAATAAATTTCGCTCAGTACGCGTGATACGGTTGTTCCCTGCGCGTCAATTGAACGTCCATAAGGGGCATTTAATGCGGATAGTTTTGAGCCAGGAACATTGGAAAATGTACCGGTGCCTCCTGCGCCATGTGAGAACGTACTCAAGCCGCCCGCACTTGCAACATTCGTCACCTTAAATATTGCGGCCTGCTCACAGTTACTGATTGCCACGATGTCATCAACCTGGATGTTCAGAGTGCCATCGTCAAAAACTGTAGGGCTATCACCCGGCCCTACCATTGCGTTAATACGACCGCCCGGCACCTGCATATGCCTAAGTACCAAAATATCTGAACTGGAATCCAGAGTACCCATGTTGATTCCATTACCCGGAATATGCGTGTTTATCGAGCTTCCGCCACCTAAATTTTGCGGCAATGAAGTTGCTGACGGGTTAAACGCACCGCCACCCAATCCGTTAAAAGCTTCGATAGGCTGTGTAATATTAAACTCAAAAAGGGCGTTCCAGTTTGTGTTGGGTAGCGGTCCCAGTGTATTGATAACTTTATCTGCATCCGGATCACAACCGAAATAACCAGCTGATCTGGCGGACCTGGAAATGAAATCCAGAGCAAAGCGCGCGTTTTCCTGCATGCGGGCCTGGCCATTCAACAAGTTATAGGTCTGGCTGTTGCCTACAAACAGCTGCACTATACCGGCAGTTACCACAACCCCAAGAGAAAGCGCCAGCATAAGTTCTATCAGTGAAAACCCGCGGGAATTACGTTTGACCATTCAAGGTGCTCCTAAACCTGGCTATCAATGCTGATAATACTAACGTTGGGCTGATTCGATTCCTGCCATTGAACAGTAACGGTAATAACGCCATTTGCCGACACTGATATTGACCCGTCCCCCTGTGGCAATCCCGGCAGATCGGTTACTGCTGGTAGTACTTCCGCATTTCGAAGATCAGTGCATACATTTTCTGTATTGTAATTTCCAAGTGAACACTTCCAGACCGCTATATCAAAAACAGACATCTGCGCTTCGGAACAAGGACCTGCTTCACAATTGGTTGCCGCGGCGGGCACCTGCGCCAGTGAAATATTGTTGTACGCGTTACCAGCTGGTGTACCTAGCGGGTTAGCCCGGATACGGTCCAGAATCTCATAAGAAAGCTGTACGGCCTGACCCCGTATCAAGGCAGATCCGTTATTTTGCAGGCTCACCACCTGCAAACCGGTTATTCCAAGCACGCCAACACCCATAACAAGCACTGCGACCAGCAGCTCTATCATGGAAAAGCCTGTATTTCGGGATAGTTCTATGGACATTCGAAGTCACCTATATCAACACGCCCGATAGCACTCACCATTGCCTGCCTTCCACGTGCAATTTCCGCATTACACAAGGTAAGCCGATCGGCATTCGGATTTCCACCCAGACCACCAATCAACATGCCACGGGAATTAAACGTAAGTGTTGCCACATTATTCAGGTTGCCACCAGCGTCAAAAACATTCTGTTCCAGTGCTGTAAACCTGCGCAGTGCACCTGCACACGTTCCCCCATTGCCAACCACCACACACCAGCCCTGACCCCATTCATTGTCGGAGTCTCCAGCATCAGCAGCCTGCAAACTTACCGACTGGCCCCGACGCACCGATTCGCTACGAGCCAGTGTAGCTGCAAGTACAAAATCATTTGCAGCTGTGGTAAGTGAACGCTGCGCGATAAATTCAGTAAATGAAGGCGCTGCCATGCCCAATAGCACACCAGCGATGGCTAAAGTTACCAGCAATTCGATTAATGTCAGACCGCGCCGGGTATTCATGCGCACCACCCTCCCCAAAGGTTCCTGCAGTCTACGGATATTGCACTGGCTATAGAGAGCAATTGCCGATGTGCGGTCGATTTTTGGGGACGAATGGTCAATTTTGGGCAGAAATGTACCGTCTATCGCCATTTTTGCCCATTTTGGTCCAGCCAGACACTGATTTGTCTAAACTACCAGCGGAGCGATGAAGTACTAGTCTTCCTGCCAATTATCCTCGTTCGCATCATTAAAGTCTGCGTCGTTATTTTCATCCCAGAACTGGCTGGAAGCGCTGTCTATAAGTAATCGCCCATCACCGGCAATTGCGGATCCGGCCAGGGGGGTTGCAAGAATCTCAAAAGTTGAACCGTCGGCGGGCACATTTTGAATGGTGATGTTGTAACGAAGCGTAGAGCGTGGATTGCACATATTCAGGCTAACTGCCCCATTGTCAGCATCCCCGGTGCCATCCCCATCGGTATCGACCTGCCCCGCGTAGCTAAATCCTGATGCGGCGGCCAAACGCTCCATACCCTGGGCGCATAATAACAAATCTGCCTGAGCCTCCGTCCTAAATGATCGCAGACTGTATTGTGTATAGAGCGGAATCGCTATAACCGATATTATCGCTATGATAGTTACCGCAATTAGTATTTCGGTAAGCGTAAAGCCTGCACTTCGGCGGTTTACGAAACTACTCTGGTATTTCAGTTTGCCGCCGTACTGTTCAGGGTGCATTTATTTTCCACCGCTTCGGTTTGCCTTCATGTCATTTTCCCGGTTGAACTTCCTCAAGGACTGGCAACAATCCCTGGTAAACTTCTACAATCCTGAACTCAAAACAGATCGCCCTCCCCGCCAGTGGGTGGTTAAAATCCACACGGACCTGCTCTCCGTGAACTGATTTTACAATGCCCGGAAGTTCACCTCCAATTGCTGCAAACGAAATCATCAGACCCGGTTCCAGTTGCATATCTTCAGGAAATCGCGACCTTTCGATGAAGTTAATATTGTTGTTGTTTACACTTCCAAAGGCCTGTTCAGATGGCAACAATACACTGTTGGAATCCCCGGCCTGCAGTCCAAGCAAACAGCGCTCGAATCCTGGTAATAAATTTCCGTCACCAATTCTCAGCTCAGCCGGTTTTGCGTCACCTGTGCTATCTACAAGTTCACCACTTTCAAGATATAGAGTGAAATGTAACTTTACACGGCTGTTAGGTCCTATCCTGGCAGCAGCTGCACTACCCATTACCAGTACCGTTATTCTGAATTGCGGGTTTATTCTTATAGTCCTGGAATATCAGTACTATCCACCCACAAGCGCCAACAAACAGCGCGGAATCTGCAAGATTGAATGCGGGAAAATAATAGGTTTGGTAGTGCAACAAGATGAAATCCACCACGTACCCTTCCGATATCCGACCCCACAAATTTCCCAAAGCACCACCCAGAACCATCGCATAGGTAAAGCCGGAAAAATGTTCGTCGTGTTTCAGGAGATAAATTTCTCGCACGATAAATACAGAAAATGCAATCGCGAGGACTATGAACAGCCCAGTTTGCCAACCGCCTGCATCATTAAGAAAACTAAATGCAGCACCCTTATTGTGCCATCTTACCAGACTAAAAACCGGCCAGATCGCCCATTGATCACCCAGCGAAAAATTTTCAGTAACCCAGAACTTGGATACCCTGTCCAGGAGCAATACCAGAGCGGCAAGCAAATACCAGCGTTTCATTGTTTTTCTGTTTCCAGCCATTGCAGGGCATTTTCCTTATCCAATTGTATCTGCTGCTTCAATGCTTCAAGACTCTCAAACTTCTGCTCTTTTCTCAGTTTTTTACGGAATGTCACTGTGAGCAATTGACCATACAAGTCTCCATCCCAATCGAACAGGTGTACTTCCAATAAGGGTTCTTTACCTTCGACAGTCGGTCGAATGCCAATATTTGCCACACCACTAAATATTCTATCTTCACTGGCGACTTTAACGGCGAACACACCACTTAGGGCAGAGTGATATCTCCTCAATTGAATATTAGCCGTAGGCGTTCCCAGCTGACGACCCAGCTGACGACCATAAACCACGCGACCCATAATAAAGTAGGCATGGCCAAGTAAACGCTCGGCTGTCTCCAGATCTCCCATACCGAGTAACTCTCTTATTCTGGAACTACTTACCCGTTGATGCTCAAATGTCAAAGTACCCAGATGACTGACACCAAAACCGTGTTTGTCACCAGCCGCTTTTAGCATATCGTAATTACCTTCTGCCCCCTGACCGAAACGAAAATCATCTCCCACAACGAGGTATTTTACGCCCAGATAACGGACGAGAAACTCCTCAATTACAGTTTGAGCCTCCACCTTTGCCATGGCCTCATTAAAGGGCAGGCAAAGCACACGATCTATTCCGCTGTGTTGCAACAAGGTTATTTTTTCTCGAAAACGCGTTAAACGCGCGGGTACACTGGTGCCGCGGAAAAACTCTCTGGGCTGGGGTTCAAAGGTGATGAGAACGCTTGGAACACCGATCTCCTCCGATTTCGCAATCAGGTGTGCCAACAACATTTGATGACCATGGTGTACACCATCAAAATTACCTACCGTTGCAACACAGCCACGGTGATGGGGTTTAACATTATAGATTCCGCGTATTACTTCCATTGCGCTTTAGTCGTTGTAACGTAAGTCCTGAATTCGGATACCCATCATAAACAAGATCAGTAGATAGGATACACCACCCACAATGCACAGCATCGCCAGATTAGCTACACGGCCAAGGGTATCCATTACAAACCAGTCTCCGACGGGGGGCATCAATAAAAGCAGCACTGCTACCATAACAGCAATGGCAATCAATATTTTTAGTGTAAATATGCAAAAGGAAAAATCTACCTTGTACAATTCCAGTTTCACAAGGCCTCTACCCAGTAAATAACTGTTGGTTATTGCAGCCAGGCTGGTGGCAAGAGCCAATCCGACATGTCCCATCCACGTGAACATGGCCAGATTACCTACTATATTCACTCCCACAGCGATCACACCTATTCGAAACGGGGAGCGTACATCCAATCTCGAAAAATAGGCCGGTACCATTATTTTGACCATGCAGAGCCCGAACAGTCCTATCGAGTAAGCTTTCAGGCTAAGTGCAGCCATACTGGCATCTATCTGTGTGAGTGCTCCGTGAAAGAAAATTGTAGTAACCAATGGCACCGCTAGCACAAATAGCGCAACCGCTGCCGGGAGTGCCCACAACAGGCCCACGCGAATGCCCCATGCCAGAGCCCGGCAAAAACCCTGTACATCATCAGCTGCATGCAAGCGTGACAAATTGGGCAGCAGCACCGTACCAAGCGTCACAGCAACCAAACCCAGTGGTAATTCCATTAATCGATCGGAGTAATAAAGCCACGAAATACTGCCAACCATTAACATCGACGCCAGCATGGTATCTACCAATGCGTTTATCTGCCCTACCGATGCGGCAAAGGCTGCTGGGACAATAAGTTTACGTACCCGGTTAACCCCCGGGTGATCCCACTTAAGACGGGGAGCGGCGAGCAAGTTCAAATTTCGCAAAGCCGGTAATTGAAACAAAAATTGCAGTATGCCTGCAGCGAACACGCCCCAGGCTAGCGCCATTACCGGCCGGTCAAATTGAGGTGCTACCAGCAATGCTGCACTAATCAAACACAAATTTAGCAACACCGGCGTAAATGCTGGTAGGGCAAATCTATCAAAACTATTGAGTAGAGCGCCAGAAAATGCCGTTAAGGAAATAAACCCAAGATAAGGGAAACACACTCTCAACATTTCGGTGGCTATGGATAATTGCGCTTCGTTGCCCCAAAAACCGGGAGCAAAAACCAAAATTAGTGCAGGTGCTGCCAATATACCAAACAAGCAGACCATAAAAACGGCCAGCATCAGGTCACCACTAATCACCTGAATAAACATTATGAGTTCATCTCTGGACTTACGGCCCTTGTATTCAGACAATACCGGGATAAAGGACTGTGCGAATGCGCCTTCGGCGAAGAGGCGCCGAAACAGATTTGGGATTCGAAAGGCCACAAAAAATGCATCCGCCAAACCCGAAGCGCCGAAAAAGTGTGACAACACCACATCACGAATAAAGCCGGATATACGAGACAACAGGGTCATGGAAGCAACGACCGTTCCCTGATTGGAAAGGCTACGTTTATTTTTTATAACCGGGCTGGATGAAACCGGATCAGAACTCATTTAACTCTAAACCTGTTGCTAGCTGGAAGCGAAAATAAATCCTGATCGGAGCTGGACCATATCTTTATCGTAATACCTTCTTACTTCAGACTACAAGGAACAATTTCTGCCGTGTTTTAAGACTAAACTATTGACATAGACGAGGCCCAACGGCATATTACCGCGTCCTTGAATTTGGGTGACATTTTTATTGCTCGCTCACATTAGTCACATGACAACAAACCAGACATATTCCAGAGGAACACAGCGTGGCAAATAGCCCTCAAGCCAAAAAGAGAGCGCGTCAGCAATCAAAAACGCGTTTACATAACTCCAGCCAGCGGTCGATGGTGAGAACCTACATCAAGCGAATATACACGGCGCTCGAAGAAGGTAGCCATGAAAATAGCCTGAAAGCATACCAGGCGGCTTCACCAATTATTGACCGAATGGTCAATAAAGGCATTATTCACAAGAACAAGGCAGCCCGATTGAAATCGCGTCTAAATGCGAAAGTAAAAGCGTTGGCAAGCGCCTGAAGGTAGTAATATTGCTGATAGACTAGATGAGCACCAGGTTGTCCCGGTGTATCAGCTCAGGCTCCCCCACTATATCCAGGGATAGTTCAATTTCTTCACTGGATAGTCCCAGCATTTGTTGTGTTTCACCGTTGGTGTAATTTATCAGTCCTTTGGCGATAAGTACGCCATCAGGGGACAGGCACAACACCATATCTCCCCGCACGTATTTGCCACTCGTGGATTGCACGCCTACCGCCAGCAAGCTACGCCCGCCATTTTTCAATGCCGCAACTGCACCGGCGTCCAGGCGTAGTTCGCCCCTGCTCTTTAACTGTCCGGCAATCCACCGTTTTCGCGCATCAAGCGGCTTTAATCCGGGCACCAGACGGGTTCCAACAGCGATGCCCTTGGATATTTGAATTAGCACATCCGGGTGGCTGCTGTCAGCAATGATTGTGACCGCACCAGAGCGTGCTGCTGTCCGTGCAGCTGCTAATTTGGTAAACATGCCGCCACTACCAAAGGCCCCGGTATCCCGCCCTGCCATAGCGTCTAGAGAAGGATCTGACGCTTCTGCATTTTGAATGAGTTTAGCGTCAGGGAATTTACGTGGGTCCTTGTCGTGCATTCCTTCCTGATCCGTCAGTAACACCAACGTGTCCGCTTCTATGAGATTAGATACCAGTGCACCCAAAGTATCATTATCGCCAAAACGAATTTCATCGGTTACCACCGTATCATTTTCATTGATCACCGGTACCACCCCCAATCTTAACAGGGCCCGCAGCGTGGAACGCGCATTCAAATAACGTGTGCGATCGGAAAGATCTTCATGGGTGAGTAAAATAAGGGCAGTTCCAAGACCGAAACGCTGGAAAGAGCGTTCATATGCCTGGATTAAGCCCATCTGCCCAACGGCAGCCGCAGCCTGTAGTTCATGCATGGATGTGGGAATCCCGGAAAACCCGAGACGAAAACAGCCTTCAGCAATCGCTCCGGAAGACACGAGTACAACTTCAGAACCCGATTCAACAAGACGGGCTATCTGTTCTGTCCAGGTATCTATTAGCCCAACATCCAATCCCTGGGAGTTTGATCCCCTGGTTAGGGATGAGCTGCCAATTTTAACCACCCAGCGCATGGCTACATTTCCTGCTTCCATTTTCATTCGTCTGTGTAAATGATCTCGGGGCCGTCGTCTTCGTCCGCTTGTCGCTTTGCTGCATGTAGCTGAGTTCGTCTTTCACGTTTTACTGCCGCCAAATTGCGTGACTGCTCGAGAACATCTGCACTGATTTCCTTTTGAAGTTGCATTTCCAGATTTTCAAGTTCCGGATTTTCCGCTCTTTCACGCCTGTATGTTTCAAGCATGGTCATGAGATCACCACACAATCTTTGCAACCCGGACTGTACTACCGAAGAAATTGCATACACAGGCACGTCAGCTAGTTCGGTTTGCTTTAGCTGCAGTTTAAAATTTTCCACCCACTCATCTCGCTCTTCAGGGGCCAGAAGATCCAGCTTGGTTAGTACCAGCCAACAGGGGCGGCTTGCAAGTGCCGCACTGTATTGGTGTAACTCTGCCTGTACTTTCAAAAGATTATCCAAAGGATCACTCATATCCAGTGGTTGCACGTCAAGCAAATGCAATAAAATACGGTTGCGGGTTAAATGGCGCAAAAATTGTATGCCGAGCCCGGCGCCTTGTGATGCCCCCTCAATCAACCCCGGAATATCAGCCATTACAAAACTGCGTTCCTCACCGACACGTACTACTCCGAGTTTAGGTTCCAGCGTCGTAAAGGGATAGTCAGCAATTTTTGGACGCGAGGCCGATATTGCAGAAAGCAGCGTCGATTTACCTGCATTAGGCATTCCGAGCAATCCAACATCTGCCATTAGCTTTAACTGAAGCAATAACTGGCGCTGCTCGCCAGGCGTACCAGGAGTGGTTTTTCTTGGAGCACGGTTGGTACTGGATTTAAAACGCGTATTACCAAGACCATGCCATCCACCCTGCGCCACAAGCAGGGTGCGGCCGACCTCTGATAGATCACCCATCGTTTCAAGGGTATCTTCTTCTATTACGGTGGTTCCCAGCGGAACACGCACCATTATGTCCTCACCTTTTGCCCCGGTTTTATTGCGACCGCTGCCTCCTCTTCCGTTCTTTGCGCGATAGAGCGGCTGAAAGCGAAAATCAACCAGCGTATTTAGCGCTTCATCAACAACAAAATGGACGCTTCCTCCATCACCGCCGTCACCACCATCGGGGCCGCCTTTTTCGATATATTTTTCGCGCCGAAAACTCATGCAGCCATTGCCACCCTTACCGGCTTCGACCCGAATTCGAGCTTCATCTAAAAATTGCATTGTTCACTGTCACTTTGTTTATTTTTTTGGGGGGGGTCAGTGTAAAGTGCCAGAGTAAACTCATTTGCTACCTGTTTGAACAGCGTTGAGCAAATCTAACGAATAACCTTACCCTGGCACTTTACACTGACCCCATTAGGCAAAAAAAACCCCGCTGGAGCGGGGCTTTTGATTTACTGAGTCAGGGCCTCGCCGACCGCATCTACGTTAACGTATTTTCGCCCATGTGGGCCTTTTACTTCGAACTTAACCGCACCTTCAGACTTGGCATACAGCGTATGGTCTCGGCCTATTCCGACATTACGTCCCGGGTGAAATTTGGTACCTCGCTGTCGAATGATTATGTTGCCTGGCACTACCGCCTGACCGCCATATATTTTTACGCCCAGTCGCTTCGATTCCGAATCGCGGCCATTTCGAGTACTACCACCTGCTTTCTTATGCGCCATTTTATTACTCCTTCTTCAGTCAGGTTTAGGCAGCACTAATGCCGGTAATCTTGACTTCTGTATATAACTGACGATGACCCTGCTTTCGGAGGTAGTTTTTTCGTCTATGAAATTTTAGAACCTTAATCTTTTTGTGCTTGGCCTGGGCGAGAACTTCTGCAGTGACTTTACCACCGTCGACATATGGTGCTCCCACGGAAACCTTATCGCCCTCACCTACCAGCATAACTTTTTCAAAGGTGACATTGTCACCTGGCTCGCACACCAGTTTCTCGAGGCGAATTACTTCACCTTCAACAACTCGATGTTGCTTGCCACCACTCTCAAAAACCGCAAACATATCTGACTCCCAAAACGCACCAACTAACTCTTGTAGAGTATTTGGTGCGTGAACTGTAATATAATGCCCGTGAGAACAAGATGAATCCTCACAAAAAGGCGCGCCATTCTACGAGTAAAAGATATTGATTACAAACACTTACCCATACAAAATATCAAATAATCAGTGAATTATCTGAATGTCTGAACAACGCCTGGAAACCCGAGCATCCGACGCTGACGCACCTGTTTCACCCATCGAAAGCGTCTATGAATTGGTAGCGACGGATTTCAATGCAGTTAACTGTTTGATTCCTAAGCAATTGACCTCTGATACCCGCCTGGTTGAAGAGATCAGCCAGTACATCACACAGAGCGGTGGAAAGCGTTTAAGGCCCCTTTTGGTCTTACTTTCCGCCAACTGTCTCGGTTACAACGGATCCGATCACATCAAACTTGCCACGGTTATAGAGTTCTTGCACACCGCGACCCTGTTACATGATGACGTGGTAGACAGCTCTTTTTTACGGCGTGGTCGCGCCACCGCAAACTCACTTTGGGGCAACCCTTCCAGCGTTCTGGTTGGCGATTTTTTGTATTCTCGCGCTTTTCAGATGATGGTAGAGCTCAACGATATGCAAATTATGGGGATACTTTCCAAATCAACTAATATTATTGCCGAAGGAGAAGTAGCCCAACTAGCGAATATTGGTGATGTAAATCTTTCAGAAAGTGCCTATTTTGACGTTATCCGATGCAAGACAGCCATGTTATTCCAGGCAGCTTCACATTCGGCGGGAGTACTAAGCACAAGTGACAAGCAGCACATCCATGCACTCAAAGCATATGGTTTGTCCCTGGGTCTTGCCTATCAGCTGGTGGATGATTGGCTGGACTATGCTGGGGATCAACAGAAGATGGGTAAAAATGTTGGTGACGATCTGGCAGAGGGGAAAATGACATTGCCACTCATTCATGCCATTAAACATGGCTCTGTTGAAGATGCAGCGATCGTGGGAGAGGCTATCAAGGATCAGTCCACGACAAATATTGGCAGGATACTTCACATTGTCAAAAATTCCGGCGCCCTTGATTACACAAAATCATGCGCCGAGCACCATGCCCAAAAAGCGATAGAACATCTATCTACAATACCGGACAACGATTACCGTAGCGCGATGATACGCCTGGCCAGGTTTGCTGTTTCCCGACTCGGCTAGAAAGTACAAAAGCTCTGGCCAGTTTTCAAATGCAACCAGAGCTTTCACCTGATCTCTACTACGCTCTATTCTCCCCAGGTATATCTAAAGGAAATACCCCACCAGCTTGGAGGACCATAATACTGTTCAGTCAACGCGAACAACGCATCGGTGGACAAATCAAATGTTTGTACCAGGTATTCCGATCCGGTTATGTTTTTAACAAAAGCCGAAAGCGCCCATGCCTGGTCAGCGCTGGTATAGGTTAACGAAGCATTTGCCAGGGTATACCCATTTTCCGTCTGGTTGGGATTCGCCGTAAGCGCAAAGACATGTTTGGAGCGATAGTTGGCATCACCCTGCAAGGCAATGCTGCCACCGGACGACATGGGCCACTCGTAACGCACCAGCGCATTCCAGGACCATTTAGGCGATTGTACCGAAGTGGTATCTGGTCCGGGACCTAAATCTACATCGATATCATTAAATGCAACGCCCAGGACCATATCCAGATTGTCCACAGGGTTAGCCAGAAACTCCAGCTCAAAGCCCTTGCTTTTAGCATCTGCATTAAAGGTAAGCGTATCAATCCCGATTATATTAAAAGCCTGATAGTCAGAATAGTCGTAGTAGTAAACCGCACCATTAAAACGCGCTCTGCCATCCATTACCGTGGTTTTAAACCCAAGTTCTAAAGCGTCCAGTACTTCAGGATCAAAGGACATGGAATCATCATCATAAGGTACCGCCAAGGGGAAAATAGGTGCATTAAAGCCCCCTCCCTTAACACCCCGGTTGTAACTTGCATATAACAGTGCGTCTTCGGACGGTACCCAGTTTAACTGCACTCGGGTTGAAAATTCCGTATCAGAGCGGTCGCCTTCATACGATGCCAGCACTGCCAGAGAATTCAGATTACTGGCACCATTAAAAATGCGTGCGTCCGGATCCAGGAATTCGACGACGACAGTTTGGTAATCAAATTTCTTGTCATCATTGATTATTCTGGCGCCGAGTATCAAATCCACGTTATCAGAAAGTGGAAATTCGATCTGACCAAAAGCCGAAATAGACTTGAGCCTGGAGGAGTAAGGATTATCCAGCCCTGATTCAGCTCCCGGTGTACTTGCAGATTGAATGAAGGGTTCCGTTATTGCTCCATTGGTATCGTTTATATCAATGTCCAGATAATAAACGCCAGCAACCCATTGTATTTCACCAGTCGTTCCATCCAGACGAATTTCCTGGGAAAATTGCTGTGCGTCAGTAGTTAAATAAAAGTTAAAAAAGTCCGCAGGTGATGCATCTGTATCTTCAATATAACGACGCTCCACACTTGAGAAGTCCGTGATGGAAGTGAGGTTCATGTCTCCAAGCGCCCAGCTTACCGTGCCGGTAAATCCATAGGTTTCCAGGTCATTAAAGCCGGGATCATTATAATCTCCCGCATAAACGTCTCCGTCATTATCCGAATATCCCTCAATTCCGGGAACGGGAATGGGGTTGGGTACGCCCGGGGTTAATTGACCGGGAAGTACTGATGAAACGTACTCAAAAAAACCGGTGTCAATATCCTGGGAGGCATATCGAGCATTTAAAAGAATTTCAACGTTATCATCCGGGTTAAACAGCAGTTGAAATCTACCGGCAAAATCATCGGCATTATTCAATTTGCCGCCCAGCCTGTTTTCTACATAACCATCGTTATTGTGATACGACACGGATAACCTGGCAGCTGCACTCTCGCCAAGCGCCCCACCGACTGCACCTTCACCCTTTATCTGGGAATACTCCCCAATGGTAACCTTCGCATAACCATCGCTTTGCTGACTGGGTTTCACAGTCAAAAAATGCGCCAGTCCACCGGTGGCATTTCGCCCGAACAAGGTACCCTGAGGCCCGCGCAATAACTCCACACGCTCCATATCAAACAGCATAAACCCGGTACCGGACATCTGGCTGATGTAAACCTCGTCTACATAAACCGCAACAGGACTTTCGACATTGGTAGTGAAATCACTGTTTGCAACTCCACGCATTGCGATCGCATAATTTGCCTCACCATTGGGCTGGACGGTGCTTACACCAGGTGCCATTGAAGTTACCTGTTGTGCATTGGTAAATCCGAGCGCTTCCATTTGATCACCGGTCATCGCCGTTATAGCGATGCCAACATCCTGCGCATTCTCGGAACGTTTGGTTGCCGTCACCACGATCTCCTCCATAACCGCGGTAGCAGCGACAATGTTTCCGGCAATCAGTACAGCCGCAAGCGAAGCCGCTAATGCCCCATATCGCGTCTTTTTGTTCATAACTTTTATCCCCTTAACTAATCCCACAACTATTTCCCAAAATTATCAGTCAAAATATTTTGCGTTTTTTGCAACCAGTTGCGCACGTACGGTTGCTGCCTCAAAACCCAATGGGTTTTGCCGCAACTCTCCGACTTCCAGTGCAGAATACTCTTCAAAATTTAATGGAATGTGGTCAGGATCCATTGTTCGAAGCATCCAGTTGGTTAACTGTGCAATCGCAGCATTATCCAAATGAGACATCGCCACGCCGGGTACCCTTATCAGGTATTCACGACCACCTTGTACTGACAAAAAGCGTGCTACCGTGTTTTCCAGGGCAGGAACTTCATTACCAAGCGCAACACCGCTCGCCCCATGACAACCCTGACAACCCAACATCCACGCCACCTGATTGTCCTGTGGCTTATCTGCTGCCCAAAGGGAGATCTGGCAAATGCTTGCCAGAACAAAAACTACCAACTTGCAGATAAAGCCAGCCATAGCCGTAACTCTCAAATACCATTTACTATTTTGCGCATCATAGCAACACTTTGTCCATTTGCACCGGGATACTCATCGCGAATAGCCTGTACTTCCTGCTCTGTAAAGGGTTTAACCTGTTCCGATGCGGTGGAAACCAGAGAAAAGCTCACGTAGTTTAGTACCTCAGCCACCTCGTTGGCACTGAGATTCTGCGCCGGCATAACGCCCATATAAGACGTACCCTGAATGTTGATGCTACCCATCAAGCCACTGGAAACGGCCATGATCATATACGCGCGGCCTTCAACACTTTGCGATATGGCACGCATTCTATCCTTAAGCGGAGGAAACACGGCCGGTATACCTTCGCCTGCAGCCAGATGGCAGGAAGCACATCTCTGGTAGACTGCCTTACCATCGGCCATTACCCCACTACCAATTAGCGCAATCGCCAACACAATTGCTAAGGCTCTAATCAAGAATCAACCCCGATAATTACCGCAGTTGAACAATTGTATATCGAACTACCTGTACCAAGGCACCAGTTAAGGTCGTTGTTTACCTGCGGGCGATACGCCGGGCGATCGCCTTCATTACGATTACACAAACATCTGCCACAGCTGGATTTACCACAACAATCGTTGTACGAAATCACATAGTTTCGTCCATCAGCCGGGTTAAAACAGGTGCCAATCCAGGTGACCGGTGACATCTCTGTTCCCGGCGGACAGGTATTGGCGGTACCTCCACAACAACTACACAAAAAACCATCGATTGCGCAATAACGCCAGTAATCACACTGAGTAGGATCACCAGGATCCTGAGCATTACCACTTGACTGTGGAGCAACACCGGCACTACCACCGCCATGCGAAAGTTCACCTTCAGACGCACGTGCCACAGGTAACAACGGCAAGGTAGACGCACCAACGAATGTCATACCAAGCCTGGTGAGCACACTGCGCCTTGAAGTGCATTGCGCGATCCCGCGGCTTGCTTGTTCAAATACCCTATCCAGGAAACTCATCTATTATTCTCTCTCAATCGACCTGAACTACGAAAGGCGTTGCTGCGCCACCCAAACTAATGGTGCGCTGCAATTCACCGCTATGGCTGTCGAGCACATCCAGCGACATTAACGCATTGGTTACCACCAGCAGGCTTGGGCTTCCTCGCGTGAGCGCTATGGAAAGTCCTCCATTTGGCAGTTTTAACCTTCGCACCATTTTTTTTGCAACAGGGTCTATGGCCCAAACTTCTGAACCACCGCTCTTATGCGACCCTTCAACCCCGTCCGGAGCCATCACAACAAATAATTCACTACTGCTGGCTCCAATGATTTGCCAGCCGGATGGTCTCCAGTTTTCAGACTTGAGATTTGCGGGAATAAAATCCCAATCCTCGAGAACTTGTGCACTCTCACCTCGAAAGTCGATCGCCTGCATGCGACCTTGAAAACTTGGAAAATAGTGGATACCTCCAACTTGCCCATTTTTGATAAACAGCGGGTCTTTCTGGATATCAATAAACTGTTTTGTCCGCTGCTGAGACTTGACGGCACCATCCTTATCCAGGACATAAGTTACCATCGCTCCATCGGCACACAGCGACGAAAATGCGGTATCGCCCGTAGGAAAGATAAAATTGCAGCCCGGCGTGGAGACTTCTCCAACCACTTTTCTTTCGATGAGGTCAACTACCGTAACTGAGGTGGCGGGCGTAAAATTCATTATGAGCCCCAATCGCTCATCACCCAGTAACTGAAAAGAATTCTGTTGTGTTACCACCTGCTGGCGTTTGGTGGGTAAGACAATCTCGCCTATGGGCAACAATGTGCGTTTGTCATAAATGACCAGAACATCTGTCCGCTCACCATAACTCAATCGGGAGTACACCGTCATATTGGCGTACAGTTCCGGACGTGTCGAAGCTGCCCTGAAATTGCCCATTATTCCAGCGCTCAACAAACCCTTATAATTTCTCTCGCTGGCAGCAACATCAACAATAACGATTTTCCCATCCAGCAAACTGGCAAAATTCAGGTCTAGAGCGAACACCCAGCTATCAGGATAAGTTTCGGGCAAAGTCTCTACAACGGGTATGGGTTCAACGGGCAGAGCCTGAGAAAATGTGGGTTTACTATTGGTTTTTCCATCGGCGGCAAGGTCTGTTACTGGCATGCTTACCAGGCAACTAACACCAACGAGCAAGGCAATCGAAAAAGACTGGTTTATAGACATCCTGACGGATCCCTCCTTCGAGCTATATGAACTTTTGCAAAAATTAGTGCTATTGTCCTAAAATTACTCGCTTGGACAGCTGGTGTCAATCTGTACAAGGCATATTGAGTATGCTTTTTTAACCTGTATTACTTAAAGGACAATCATTGCGCGATATACTGGTAGAGAGCCCCTTAAAAGCAGTTTCGAACAAGGGCAATCAGCGCATACGGCAGATTCTGCTTGCCGCGCTGGAGGTGCTTATTCGTCATGGATATCACGCCTTTACCATGCGAGAGGTGGCCGCTGAGTGCAATATATCTGTTGGCAATCTGAACTATTATTACCGAAGCAAAGCCGGTCTATTATCAGATCTAATTGATTCCGTATGGCGGGGATATGAAGTAGAGTTTGATCGAATTTTACATGACAGCGGGCCACACGATCCGGAACACGCTCTGGAGGCTGCATTTCGATTAATACTGGATGACCTGGCTACCAGAGAGACCACGGTGTTTTTTCCTGAACTGTGGGCCATGGCAAACCATGATGCGGATGCAGCGAAACGCCTTGATCAGATATATGGCAAAGTTCGCCAGGTGTTTATTGCTCTGATACCGCAAATCAACCCCACGCTCAGTGAGGTAGAAATCAGTGAACTTGCGCTGTTCCTGTCTGCCTCACTTGAAGGCCAGACAATGTTTGTTGGGTACCGTAAGCCCTGGTCGGCACATCGTAAACAGATCAGTAATATTGCAGTTAAGGGTTTGCTGGACCTCGTTCGCAACCTGAGACCCGAACACTGCGAGCCTTGACTAAAGCTTGCCTAAATACTCCTGTACCGAAGACACACCGCGTTCCTTGGCTTCAAATAAACTCTCCAGATGTTCACGGGAATTCACCAGGCCCTTGGAACGAATGATGCCCTCTTCATCCAGCAGCAGTGCGAATGGTAGTTTGCTCACTTTGTAGGTCATACCCAAAGCTTCCGAAAGTACATACGTAAAGTCTGACAAGGCGTACTCGCTAATAAATTGTTTTTGCTCTTCCAGGTCCCCATCGCTGGCAAGCACAATGTCCAGCCAGTCGCTCTCTGATCTACCTGAAGATCTCAGAACTGGCAATAGAGTTTTACACACCGGGCACGTAGGCGACAGGAAGAACACCAGTGTACTTCGCGCGCGTTCACTGGCTGCACCCAGCGATATTTTACGACCATTCATATCCGTAACTGCGACTACGGGTGCTGCTTCACCCACCAGTGGTCCGCTACGCACCATCAGGGCACCCGCTGGTGCTATACGTTCATGCAGCACTCCGATCTGCCTCGCCAGTGCCAAAACCACTACGGAGAGCCCGCCCACCATAACCCAGAGTGTAATATTCGAGATGAGCAAGGCCGTATTCATTATTTAATTCTGTCCACTGTAGTCTGGAAGAGAAAGTTGTGCTGTCGCTGAATATATAAGAACAAAAACACTGGCAGCACACAGGGATGTAAATCCATCAAGCAGCCCCAGTTCGCGGCCGGTATTGTCAAATGTTCCAAGAATTGCCATCAGGATCAGGCCCGCATTCCTAATCACGAGCCAAACACTAAGCGTTTGTCTCACAGCCGGGCCAGAACAACCACAATCTATTTCTGTTCGACCGCGAATCAGGTTGACGGCAATTGCCGCTGTATAAACAAGCAGCAGGATAGCCGCAGCAAAGCCTGCAAACCATATATTTAGCAGCAAGGCGCCAGTAATTAAAAGTTCTATGGTAACAAGTGCAAAAAAAGCCGGTCTTAACATCAGGTGAGGCAACAATTGATAGTCTTCAAGGGATGCCTTGAACTCTGTAGGATCTTTGAGCTTATGCACTACAGCGGCGAGGAAAACCCCCGCCAGCATCCATCGAAGCGTAAGCATAATAGCGGGATCTGTAAGAACGCTCTGAAACATCAATAATCAACATTACTGTAACCGTTAGCACCTATGGTATCTCAAAGGCTGAAGAAGAAGAATAATTTTAGGCGTAATCATGCTGTAATAGTGACCTCTGTAATCAGACGCACTTGTGTTCCAAAATTTAGAGAAACTGATCTTGTTCAAAAGACACCATAAAAGTCGGCCACTAGCATGGATATTGCTCGCTCCGCTCCTGAGTTTAACCGTAGGGAGTTCAACAATATTGGCGCAACAAAGCTTTGAGGAGTGGAAATTGGAATTTCGCGGTGAAGCGCTGGAGCACGGAATTAGTGCAGTAACGCTCGACCAGATCCTGCCGGAAATAAAACAGGAGCGACAGGTTGTCACTGCAGACCGCAACCAGGCTGAATTTACCAATACCTATGCACGGTATCTAAAACGCGTTAGCCCCTGGAGAATCAAGAAAGGACGTGAGCTGATACGCAGTGAACACGCAGAAATGATTAACCGGGTAGCACAGGCCTATGGGGTACAGGCGCGTTTTATAATCGCCATTCTCGGCATTGAAACCAACTACGGAACCTTTGAGCTCAATCACTCCGTTTTTGATGTTGTCGCTACACTTGCCTTCGACGGAAGAAGAGCTGCCCAGTTTCGCAACGAACTTCTGGCAGCCCTTGAGATTGTGGATAAAGGTTATGCCAGCCCACAGATGCTGAGCAGTTCCTGGGCGGGCGCGCTCGGCTTTCCCCAATTCAACCCAAGCAACTACCTGCGACTTGCCGTGGACGAGGACATGGACGGGAAACGTGATATTTGGCAAATGGGACCGGACCTGATTGGCTCAGTGGCAAACTATTTAAAAGACACAGATTGGCGAGATGACCAAACGTGGGGGCGTGAAGTACGCCTGCCACCTGAGGGCGAAATATCGCTGCGTGGAGAACAGTCTGAAGGGCTGCCACCAGCACAGGTATGCAATAAATATAAAACTTTGGGTATCTGGCGTAGTTTGCCGGAATGGCAGAGTCGGGGTGTGCGAACAAAATGGGGTGCCAGCCTACCTACCCGCCCTCTAGTGGCTGCACTGGTTATTGGGGATGAGGGAGACAATAAGGGTTATCTTGTTTACCGGAATTTCTGCTCACTTCTGCGCTATAACCCCTCTTTTCGCTATGCGCTAGGCGTTTCACTGCTAGCCGACAGGATTGGTAACTAGCATAGGTACGCTACTTGAAACATGGGTTTATTGGGCTCATGCTAAACCCGACTGCTAATTGGGAGCACTAATATGAATGCCTTACAGGAAGCTGAACTGCAACTGCTCGAGCTCACCCAAAAAGTTGCCAAACTCCGCAAAGACTCAGAACCTGTGCAGGTTAAGAATTACGTCTTTTCAGACACCGCTGGTGAAGTTTCACTGCTGGAACTTTTCGGAGACAAAGACACACTTTTTGTAATCCACAATATGGGCCAGGGTTGTCGCTATTGCACACTTTGGGCCGACGGCCTGAATGGCTTTGTTCCACACATCGAAAGTCACCATGCGTTAGCCCTGGTGTCCAAAGATTCTCCCCAGATTCAGCGCGACATGGCCAATTCACGCAACTGGCGCTTTAAAATGGCATCACATGGAGGTGGAGACTATATAAGAGAAGAAACAGTCTTCGCCGGAGATACTAACAGTGCAGGTATGGTTTGCTATATTCGAAAAGGGGACAATATATTTCGAAAGAACTCGGCAGTATTTGGCCCCGGGGATGAATTTTGTCCGCACTGGAATCTGCTAAGCCTGGCAGGTATTGGTGAAGCAGAATGGACACCCCAGTTTCACTACTGGAAACGACCGGAGGTTATGGATGATGGTGGCCAAGATCTTGTCTAGTGCACCTCTTGTTTAATATTTGGAATCGATTCAGGGACTACAGGAAATGACAGACCTCGATGAACTGGTAGGCAGAGTGGAGGGGTTGGAAACACATATCCGCCGTCTGGAAGGAATCCTCATCGCGATTCTGGACGAAATTGCCAACGGATCTATCGAAGATTCTGCTGTACGAATCCGGGAAATTCTGGATCAAAGTGAACAGGAATACTGATTGTGCTCCACTTTTCACAGCCTCGTTTGAGCGCTTGCTGAAACCACGCAGCCAGTATATAGATTTCATCAATCGTTCATTCTTTGTCAGGATAAACTTAAACCTGACAGGATCCTGATTGATTCTGATCAGACGGTTGAAGCGCTTTATATCTCTTCTCCAAAGCGCTTCCTTGATCAGCGTCTCTATATTGGGATTGGAGCGCAGAAGTTCTTTATTGGATTCATAAGCAAGTTCAAGAAAGCCGATATAACTTTCTCTGTTGTATTCCCGCCTCGACGATGTAGCAGTTGGATGCACCCGATAATAACTCCCCAAAAACGGGGTATAAACCATGGACACATCCGTTAACAGGAGGTGCACATACAAATCAAAATCTTCGAATATTGGTTCTTTTGTTTCCCGGTACATCTTTCTCTTAAAGACGTCTCGGTGGTACAGGAGTGTGCTCGTATGAATGGGCAGATCCGGTTTAAAAGACCAGGAGAAAATACGATTAAGTAGCTCTTCGTTGGTGAAATTTTCTGATACGATATCGGTGGTTGATGTCGTTTCCAGTTTTTCATCCTGACGAACCACCTGAAAATCATGGTGCAATATTACGTTGTCATGACGCTCCAGGTTTTTAGAATCCAGAAATTCCAGCTGAACCCTGAACTTATCATGTGCTAACCAATCATCGTGATCTAACAGTTGTACCCAGTCTCCCTTTGCCGCTTTTATGCCTGCGTTGCGCGCCGAGGCTATACCGCCATTTTCCTTATGGATATATTTTACTCGCTCATCCCGAGCAACCAGAGATTTGCACATTTCAGCAGTGTGATCAGTTGACCCATCATCAACCAGAATGCACTCCAGATTGGAATGCGTTTGCTTAAGCACACTTTCAACAGTTTTTTCCAGGAAACGTACAGCGTTGTGGCAGGGTATAACTACAGAGACTAAAGGGTTCATATATGGGTAAGCCTGTTTTAGTAATTGTTACATACACATTACGGTATGTATGACGGAACTACCGACAAACCCACCACAATCCGGGTCACACTTTTTACGTTACGAACCCTACCCTGAATCCAATTTGCGACGCGATCGAATCATTCCAGCTTTGATCCCTAATACACACACGTGCAGAACGTGCAGTGAATCATACCGACTTTTCCTGCAAAAACAGTAAGATTTTCCCGAATATTCATGCAATTGGCTGAATCGCTCGCACCACGTCCGCTTCGGGCACATCCCCTCTGCTTCAATTAACACAAATTGGAGACTTACCATCAGGATTGGTCGGAGTGAGAGGATTTAACCGCCAACCGCGTTGCGACGGCCCGGGGTCTGCTCTGTCGATATGAGTGATATGCTCGTAAACTTAACCGGATTGGTCGGAGTGAGAGGATTTAACCGCCAACCGCGTTGCGACGGCCCGGGGCCTGCTCTGTCGATATGAGTGATATGCTCGTAAACTTAACCGGATTGGTCGGAGTGAGAGGATTTGAACCTCCGGCCCCTGCCTCCCGAAGGCAGTGCTCTACCAAGCTGAGCTACACTCCGATATTCGTTCATCTTCCCGGCATCCATGCCGCAACTTAAACCTTCGTTTCAACCCCAGGCCCGCCATCCGTGGCGGCCCGCTCATCATTGCCCGGGCAGTGCCCGAGCTCAGCGCCAGCGCTGACCATTCTTTACCCTTGAACCCTTTCACATTGTAGTTAAAATTCATACTGTCTCCAAATCACGGCAAAAAATGAAAACTCTACTAAAAGTTGTTGGGATTCTGCTCGTTCTCGCAATACTGGGTATCATTGCATACCTTTTACCCGCGCACATTCAGGTACGATCTGTACAGCCCGATTTTCCATCTGAAGCGGAATTGCAGGCACTAACCCGGATACCCGACGGCCCTGTGAATATTCGATACATAAATACCTCCAGCCAAAAAACCGCACAGGGCATACTTTCCCACACCGCTTTCATCGTGGATTGGGCGGATGGTAAGAGATTTCTGATTGATACAGGCATGGATGCAGAAACGGCAATAGAGTTTGGCAAAGTTCTGGAATCATTTGTCGACGCCGAACCAGCAGTGCCACACGGCAATATTGCAGAACTATTGGGTGACGATATCCAGCAGACTAGCGGACTGGGATACACCCATTTGCACATAGACCATGTACAGGGTACCAAACCTTTCTGTGCAGTACGCGGTCCTGGTGTGACGCTTTACCAAAGCCACTGGCAGCGAGATTTGCAAAACTCCAATACTGTTGATTCCGCAGCAATCATTGAAGATTCGTGTTTAAGCCGTACAGTGGTCGATAGCAATGGCTTAAGCGAAATTGACGAATTTCCAGGGCTTGCCCTTGTTGGAATAGGTGGACACACGCCTGGTTCAACTTTGTGGGTAGTACCAGTGAACGGAACACTGTGGCTCATCTCTGGTGACATCAGCAATACCAAAGCAGACCTTACCAACAATCATGGCAAGGGGTTCTTGTATAGCTATATTCTGGTACCGGAAGACACCGGACGAACACAGGACATGCGTCTATGGCTAAGTACGCTTGATGCGCAGCAAAACATTAAGGTGATTGTTCCCCACGACATTGCAGATATAAAAGCCAATCAGCTTCCAGAGTTTCAAGGCCGCTGAATGCGGATCGAGCAATGAAATACCAACAGCTTGATCGCAGCCAACTTAAGATTAAACCACTCTCAGAGCGCGTCAACAAGGTCCAGATCGCCCGCGATCATGTTGCCTTGGATGTCGTGCCACGTCCCTTCTCCCGTGCAGACAAAGAAATCCTGCACAGACTACTTGAACGTATTGATAAAGCACGGAAGGCAGAAAAATCCATCATGCTCACCTTTGGTGCACATGCTATCAAAAACGGGTTAGCGCCCGTCCTTATAAACCTGATGGAACGCGGATGGGTAACACATCTCGCAACTAATGGCGCTGGCATTATTCATGACTGGGAATTCGCCTACCAGGGTGAGTCCAGCGAAAATGTCCAAAAATACCTGCAGGAAGGCCAATTCGGTATTTGGCACGAAACGGGCTTTTTTATTAACCTTGCAATAATAGTGGGTGCCTACCAGGGCCTGGGTTATGGCGAATCCGTTGGTGCGCTTATCGAAAACGAAGGTCTGAATATTCCATCACAAGCGTTCCTGCTCGATTTTATTGGTACATCTGTCAACGAGGCGCCTTCCAAAGCAGCTGCGGCGGCGGATTTGCTGCATACCATCCGGGTAGACGCACTGGATGAAGGGTTTATGAGCGTTCCCCATCCCTACAAAAGATACAGCGCACAAGCTGCGGCTTACAGGTTAGGCGTGGGCTTTACGGGCCACCCCATGATTGGCCACGATATTATCTACAATCACCCCACGAACCTTGGCGCAGCAATCGGCCGATGTGCACAAACTGACTACCTGCGATTTGCACATCAGGTATCCAATCTGGAGGACGGCGTTTATCTGTCTATCGGCTCAGCGGTAATGAGTCCTATGGTGTTCGAGAAATCCCTCTCTATGGCACAGAATCTTAAATTGCAGAAAAACCAGAGTATCAAAAATCACTATATGCTGGTCGTAGATCTCGCCCAGAGCCAGTGGAACTGGTCTGAAGACGGTGAACCACCAATGGACAATCCCGCCTATTACCTACGCTACTGTAAAACTTTCAGTCGGATGGGTGGACAAATGGATTATTTATGTGCGGACAACAGAGACGTGTTATTACACCTCTCACAGAACTTGTGAATGACTAGTATCGCGTGTAGCTAACGGGTTCTACTACTACGGTGCTATCCACGATATGCGTGAGGACGAGTTGCAAAGGTAATCTCACAATAGTGAAGTTATCGCCTTCCTGACGGTAACAGCGCACCCTGCCTTCCTCTGTCTGTTTTCGCGCGACAACATAGGTAATGTCCCCAAGCTTAAACACGCGCCCCTGAAGGTACGAATGACGCATTTCTACTCTCCCTAGTAGCAATCCTGAATGCTGTTTTTATATGTATAAGTGTCAACCATACTATTTAACAGTTCACTGAAGGACTATCAAGTACTATGTGGAACAAACAAAAACTGCTAAGGGCTTTTTATAGGGGCCGCTAAGGGCTTTTTATAGGGCCGCTAAGGGCTTTCTACAAGGGCCGCTAAGGGCTTTTACTCAATAACATCAACCACGTCGCGTTCTTTGTATCGCGCGTTGTTGACCCGCGTGGACACCTTGCTCATACCAAGATCATTACCCTTATAGGGCTTCAGGTAGTTCTCAATTGCGTCAAATCCCGCGTTTCTATCCAGCCATTGTGCATAAGTCTGCGGTGCAAGAATAACCGGCATCCGGTGGTGAATTTGCGCCGCCACAGGATTGGCATCCGTGGTAATAATGGAACACGATAGTAAATCCAGTTGTCCATTCCACGTACAGATTCCCGCAAATCCCATGAGCTCCCCTGTCTGAAAATAGTAAGGTTGTTTAATTTCGCCCTCTTTACGCCATTCGTACCAGCCGGAGGCTGGCACTATACAGCGGCTTTTCTGGATAGGGGTTCGAAATGAAGGTTTTTCAGCAATAGTTTCTGCACGCGCATTAATCATCCTGAAGGCGGTTTTTTTGTCTTTTGACCAGTGAGGAACGAGGCCCCAATGCGCACCAACCAGAGTGCGAGTGGAGTGTTTATCCAAAACCACAGGAATAGTGCTCGTAGGCGCCACGTTGTAGAGAGCGCCATCAAAATCTTCCAGCTCATTGATGAGAACGTCAAATGCATCCATCAATGCCTGGGCATCGGGAACTACATTATATCTGCCACACATGAGCGTAGTTTAAAAATTATTCATACTCCATCACGTCCGGCCTGTTGGCGAAAGCGTAAGTATTTACTTTCGGTCGTATGGCACGAGATGCTCGTTTGGATTCTTTTTGTGTTTCGTGCCAGATCTTGTCTATCACAAAACGCTTTAAAGCTATTTTTGCATCTTCCTCTCGAAAAAATGGTCCGCACTCGCCATCGCGTGTCAGAAATGACCAACTTCCATTCAGGTTTACCAGGCGATCGGCTGATCTGAAATACGTTTTATTATCCACATCGTTTTTGCGCATATAAGTGTCCTTCCCTATATTCATGCCTAATTTTTTCATGTCCGGGTCTATGCCCGGTTTCGATAACAGGTTATCCAATACAATTTAAGTATACGCCTCACTTACTTGATAGTTATAGAGTTTTTTTAGCTTTATCCAATATTATTTTAGTATTTATGCCGCCCAATTCCCGGCATCCAAGCCAAACTCGGTTGATATTTGGAGGGTATGTGGTAATCTACCTGAATTAATTCAATCGACTTATCCAAAAAGAGATACGCCAGAGCAAGCTCTATTTTAGTGTAAGACTTGAGCTAGCAAAGCCAAAGCGTTCCGGAATGGATATCTATAATCCTGGGGAGGAATGCTTGTGGCAAGACCAAGAAAACGTAAAAACCAACCTATCTCAAACATCAAAGTACGCGAAGCAATAGCGATGGATGTTGAGGCTTTTCTCGCCACTGGCCAAAAAATTCAGATGATTCCAAATGGAGTGAGTGGCCAGATTATTTCTAACGGCAGAAAAAAATAGTCTAGCCAATTACCGGGTGAGCCCAGCCGAAATTATCGGCTGCGCGCCCTTCCTGAATATCTACCAGCGCGCCCTTTAGTTCTGCAGTTATTATTCCTTCGGGTTCCGCAAGCGGATATCGGGTTCCGTCATACTCACCAAATTCACTGATTGGGGTAATCACTGCCGCCGTTCCGCAGGCAAATACTTCCCGACATTGGCCGGAACCAATCTGTGCTAGAAGCGTATCAATATTGATACTGCGCTCGACAACTTTATAGCCCATGGCAAACGCAAGCTGCACAATTGAATCGCGTGTGATGCCTGGAAGTATCGACCCCAATAGTGCTGGCGTATGCAGTTCTCCATCAATCACTGCAAAAAAATTCATGCCTGACAACTCCTCAATCATTTTTCTGGATTCGGGATCCAGCCAGATCGACTGATTAAAGCCCTGCTCATTAGCCCGTCGGGCAGATGCGATTCCTGCTGTATAATTGCTGCCCAGCTTAACGTCCCCCGTGCCACCAATAGCAACTCTGGAACGCTCCCTTTCTATCAGCACCTTCATGGTGCCTTTTTGAATAATTTCTGAAGGGCTGGCCAGTACAATAAAGGTGTAGGTGTCGGATCTGCCAAGGCCCAGATCAGCTTCTGTTCCCATTATGTAGGGTCGCAAGTATAAAGATTGACCGCTTTCAGTCGGAATAAATGCATCACACACTTTCACGACGGCTTCAACAGCCTGCATAAAGTGCGCGGTACTTACGCAAGGCATATCAATGCGCTCAGCCGAGCTGGCAAGACGTTGTGCATTCATTTCAGGGCGAAATAATTGCGGCGCGTTCAAACCTGTTTTATATGCCTTCAAGCCCTCAAACACCTGGTGTCCATACTGCAACACCTTGGCAGCAGGCGAAATACTCAAGGGCTCAAGCGCGCCAAGATGGCCTGATTGCCAAACGCCATCCGCATAGTCACAACGATACATAACCGGCACCAGCACTCTACCAAAGCCTAATTCTGTTGGCAGTTCAAAATCTGCCAGTGCCGACTGGATATTTGCATCAACTACCAGATTCGGCATTTCATCTATTTCTCCCATATATTTCTAACAGCTCCTGTTACTGAATATAATCTTATTGTTATATCATGGGCGCATCTATTGAAGTGGAGTAGCCCTGCTCAGATGGGGTTCAAATGACCAATCCAGCAATTATCGGCGGTCTGTCAGACAAATCTACTGCAGATGGCAATGACGCAAACGTTGCCGCCGAGGCAATAAGCAAAGCAGAGAGCGCTTCGGACCGCATCGCCCATATTTTACCCGGTATCCGGGACTTGTTGCCAGAGAACATGCAGCCGGCATGGGACATTATCACCACCTTTCCGTTGATTGGTGCACTGATAATTGCCAGTTTGTCGTATTTTATCGCGGTGCTGGTTCGTTTCCTTTTGTTACGCAGCGTGGGTCGGCTGACCAAACTGACCAATGCAGCAATGGATGATGAAATTCTGGAGACCCTGAAGCGGCCAATCTTTTCAACCGTACTCTTCTTTGGACTAACCCTGGCAGTTATTGCTGCGCAATTGCCTATTGGTACAACATTTTTGGTCAATATTATGTTGTCTGTCATCGTTACCAGCTGGATAAGGGCATCACTTGCCACCAGTAGTATCGTATTGGAAGCTCTGGCAGAGGAAAACCGCTTCACGCTGGTTAAACCCCGAACCGTTCCTTTAATAGATCTCACTACAAAATTGCTCATCATTCTGTTCGGCTCCTATGCGCTGCTGCTTGTGTGGGGCGTCAATCCCCTCGGATGGCTGGCATCTGCTGGTATTGTGGGAATCGCGGTCGGCTTTGCAGCAAAGGATACGCTGGCCAATCTTTTTGCCGGTTTCTTTATTGTTGCGGATGCACCCTACAAAATTGGGGACTACGTCAATCTTGATTCCGGTGAGCGTGGTCGGGTAACTGCAATCGGCTTACGTAGCACGCGCCTGTTAACCAGAGACGATGTTGAGATCACCATACCCAATGGCGTAATTGCGAATGCCAAAATAATAAATGAGAGTGGTGGTCCGTCAGCAAAATTGCGTATCCGCATCATTATTGGTGTGGCTTATGGTTCTGACGCAGATCTTGTTAAAAACCTGCTTAATGAAATAGGCAATAGCCACCCTGAAATCTGTAGTTCACCAGCACCTCGCGTGCGGTTGAGGGCCTTTGGACCTTCCAGTCTGGATTTTAACCTGATGGGCTGGATAGAACATCCCCAGGACCGGGGTCGAATTGCCCACGAATTACATATGGAAATTTATAAACGCTTTGCTGCTGAAGGTATCGAAATACCCTACACCAAGCAGGATGTTTATATCAAAGAGTGGCCCCGCGCACCTGATAAATAGCCCGAAGTTCTGCAGACAAAACCGCCCTGCCTGTTGCGCGCTTATACGCAGAGACTTCAAGGTCAACAAACTCGTGCCCCTTTTTATGGAACAGGTCGTTTATTGCACACTCAACCAAAATCTCGGTATTGAGAGGAACTGCTGAAAAAAAAGTGGACGTTGTTTGCAAGTGAATCCAGGGGTTCATTTTCGCATTCCCTGCCAACACCTTGTTTGTCAGACCCAACAAAAAGGCCGCATTCGCCCTTCCAGTCCCATCCATTCGCAGTAACTCTGGCATGCAGTTGGGTTCTTTGAGGTAGGTACTCATGGGGTGTGCAGATTCCCATACAGATGACAGTGCGCGCATTCCATGCAATTTTAGAGCCGCCATATTTTCAGGCGTCGCATCAGGCGCTTGAAAGTGCTGATCCAGCAATAAATCTCCCCGCATTGTCGGCATTTTCGGAAGCGCATCCAACAATTGAACGCTTGCTGTCGCACACAGTACGTTTGTTTCGTCAATCAATGAGGCAGAATAGCGCTCATCACTGGCATGCTTTACCTCAACCCTGAAGTCATGCCCATCATACAAGGGCTTGTGAACCGTCACCTGCGCATGAGTACGCTCCAGAAACTCTGAGCCCCATGCCGTTAATCCGGGGTGTAAAAGATAAGCTGAAACAGTCACACCAGGCACAAGGGCACCGCTGAACCCCAACGATTGGGCCAACTCATCTGAATGAATTTGATTGCTGGAATCAGGAACCTGATTAAACGCCGTGGATTGCCAATCGGTAGGGATATTACGCATGTCCAGGTGGAAGCCTTTAAAAAAACAGAACTGTGATCTTGTGTCATTGGTCGCTCGTTGGCAATACGCCCAGCCATGTCCCCAACCCTCCTTGCCAGCGATCAGCCTGCGCTTTACTATCGAGCCGTAGTCTTGATCATGTAAACACATCCCCTACAGGAGAAATTTGATGCGCAGCCTAATTCTTTCAACACTACTCTGGTGTGTATCCTCGATCAGCCTAACAGGCCAGGTACTCGCACTTGAGATGCCAAATTTCATGGCCAATACTCCGGTTGGTAGTTGGGTGACAACAGAAGATTCTATTATCCGGGGAAAAAAAACGGAGGTGATGCATACCACAAAATCACTGGTTGGAGAGGAAGTTCGCAACGGTAAACGGCATGTGTGGCTAGAAATAAAAACACAGCTGTTTAAGTTGGATCGAAAAGGCAAGCTCAAACAAAAAGGTGAAACCGGTTATGTCAAAATGTTAAGCGATGCCAGCATCTTTGACGGTGATGCCGGCAATGTTATGGCCAACCTGAAAAAAGTGGCGGTAAAGATGTACATCAAAAATGGGGATACCGTCATGGATATGTCCGGCGGGGGAGCCTTTGCAAACAGTATGATGCAAGCCTCCGGTTCCAATCTTGAATACCAGATGACAGACCTGAATCAGAATAAAAATATCGACACTCCTCTGGGCACCGTGTCTGCTCACGGTTATAAAGGCGTCGGAGACTTCGAAATGAAAGTAGTTATAAAAACTATCAAGAGCCATTCAGAGGCGGAGATGTGGTATTCGGAGGACGTACCCTTTGGTTTGGTCGAAATGAACAGTGTTTCAACGGTAAATAACAAAAAGGAAACCGCCACCAGCAAAATCATAGCAGCGGGGTTTAGCGGCGCCAGGAGTGAGGTGGATATATCAAAGGCTCAGGAAAACCCGTTCAAGTTTCTTAATACCAACTAGAGTTTCGATTATCAAGACACTTATCAGGCAGGCAGTGGCAGACAACAGGGTACTCACCGAGGTACTCCGCCAACTGGTGGATACTTTTTCTTACATCGATCCTGGCCTGGTACCCTATATTGCAGACCAGCTTAATTTATCCAAAGCAGAAGTTTTGGGCGTCATCTCTTTTTATGAAGACTTCCGAACCGACAAACCACCTGCGCATGTAATAAGGATTTGTCAGGCTGAAGCTTGTCAAGCCGTCGGCGCAAGACAGTTAATAGAACATTCCCACACTGAGAAATATTCGGGTCTGGATGATATTGAGATTGGCACAGTTAGCTGTCTTGGATTGTGCGCCTGTGGTCCCGCGCTCATCTGCAACAATAATGTTTACGGCAAGGTCAACACTTCGAAATTTGACTCACTGATACATTCCCTTGCGCGTCATAAGTGAGCTCCTCTAACACATCCCCTGTTAAGGTATATATTCCACTGGATTCCGCAGCCATCGCCATGGGTGCCAACAGTGTTACTCAGTCTCTCGAGGCTTTGCTGAATACGCATGTGCTTAACGTACAGATCATTAGAAATGGTTCCAGGGGGATGATCTGGGCCGAACCAGTTCTTGAAGTACTAAGCGCACGTGGTCGGATTGCTTTTGCCAACGTAACGTCTGAAGTGGTTGAGCAGTTATTCACCCTTGGTGTATTTGACCCTGCGTTAAATACAGATGAACTTGTCCCGGATTTTCATCCCAGCTATCTGGGCTTCACTGAAGAAATACCCTGGTTAAAAAAACAACAACGCCTCACATTCGAACGATGCGGGATCAGTGATCCCCTGGACCTTGATGAATACATAAACCTGGGCGGTCTTAAGGCTTTAAAGCAAGTACTTGGCCAAGCGCCCCAAAAAACTGTGGATGCTATAAAACACAGCGGATTACGCGGTCGTGGGGGGGCAGCTTTTCCCGCAGGCATTAAATGGCAAACGGTTTACGAGTGTATAAACGATACAAAATATATTGTGTGTAATGCCGATGAGGGGGACTCGGGCACATTTGCTGATCGCATGATAATGGAGGGCGATCCCTTTTTGCTTATTGAGGGAATGGTGATCGCGGGATGCGCCACCGGCGCTAAAAGTGGTTATATATATCTGCGCTCTGAATATCCCGTAGCCCGCAAAATCCTTACCCAGGCGATTAATATTGCAAAACACCATCAGCTACTGGGCGATGACATTCTTGGTAGCGAATTTGATTTTAATATCGAGTTGTTCGTCGGTGCAGGCGCCTACATCTGCGGAGAGGAAACCTCCCTCCTGGAAAGCCTGGAAGGTAGACGCGGTGAAGTGCGCAGTAAACCCCCACTCCCGGCGCACCAGGGTCTGTTTGGAAAACCAACACTCATCCACAATGTCATTTCCCTGTGCTCAGTACCCGCTGCAATAAAAGATAATGGTACAGTTTACGCATCCATCGGTACAAAACGCTCGTTGGGAACTCTAACAATTCAACTGGCGGGCAACGTCAAGCGGGGTGGATTGATCGAGATACCTTTTGGGGCCAGCTTACGCGAAGTTATCGAGGAATATGGAGGTGGGAGCCAATCTGGACGTCCCGTGCATGCTATTCAAATTGGGGGCCCTCTGGGCGCTTATTTACCTGAGAGTGTGTGGGATACGCCCCTTGACTATGAAGCGTTTACAGAAATTGATGCCGGTATAGGGCACGGAGGCATTATCGTTTTTGACGATACGGTAAACTTGCGCGAACAGGCAGAGTACGCATTTCAGTTTTGTGTCGAGGAATCCTGCGGAAAATGCACGCCATGCAGAATAGGCTCCCAACGAGGCGTGGACCATTTTCAGAACGCAGAGAATCCGACGCTGGTTGATCTGGACAGCGTAGGGAAGCTGTGTGATCTCATGGAATCAGCTTCATTATGTGCAATGGGCGGAATGACACCTATACCGGTACGCAGCGCCATGCGATATTTCCCGGAAGACTTTAACCAACCTTACCGGAGCAAGGGAGAACCGAGTGCCTGACAACAGTTTTCTGGCCTGGCCTTTTCTGGAAGACCACCATCGCAATCTTGCCACAGATCTATCAAAATGGGCTGAAGCTACCTTACCCGCAATCGTTGAAGCGCCCGATGCACACACGGATGTTGATACAACCTGTAAAAAGCTTGTACAGGCCCTCGGCGCTGACGGATGGTTGCAATATTGTGTACCCGCAGCATACGGAGGCAAACTCGAAACACTGGATGTCCGCTCACTCGCGATAATTCGTGAAACGCTGGCATACCATAGCGGACTTGCGGATTTTGCATTCGCAATGCAGGGTCTGGGTTCTGGTGCGATTTCCATTTTTGGCAATGCCGAACAAAAAAGCGCTTACCTGCCGGCGGTCTCGCGTGGAGAAAAAATTGCCGCTTTTGCTCTAACCGAAGTGGATGCTGGCTCTGACGTGGCGGCAATGTCAACGCGCCTGACGAAACAAGGACAATCCTACCGATTAAGCGGTGAAAAAACCTACATATCAAATGGTGGCATAGCTGATTTTTATACCGTTTTTGCTCGCACGGGTGCAGGTACCAAAGGCGTGAGCGCCATCATAGTGGATGCAGGTACACAGGGTCTGGAAATCGCTGAGAGAATAACGGTAATAGCGCCCCACCCTCTTGCTCGACTGCGTTTCAATGATTGTATGCTTCCACAAGCAAATCTTTTGGGGAAAGAGGGTGACGGTTTCAGGGCCGCGCTTGGTACTCTGGATATATTTAGAACTACCGTCGGTGCAGCATCTCTGGGATTTGCACGCCGAGCCCTGGATGAGGCGCTCATGCGTGCCAAAAAACGCAAAATGTTTGGAAATACGCTCGCAGATTTGCCGATCGCACAATCCCAGCTGGCAGAAATGGCACTGGACGTAGATGCATCTGCCTTACTTATTTATCGCTCAGCCTGGACGAAAGATGTGGTAAAGGGGCGTGTAACGAGAGAGGCAGCCATGGCAAAACTTTTCGCAACGGATGCAGCCCAGTCAGTAATCGACAAAGCCGTACAACTGTTTGGCGGCCTCGGCGTCACGGTCGGCTCAAAAGTGGAGGAATTGTATAGAGACAATCGTGCTCTGCGTATTTACGAAGGCGCATCAGAAGTTCAAAAAATTGTAATCGCACGTCAGCTGCTGGCAAGCACTCCGGTCGATTGATAATATTCCTCACAATATCTCGCATAAACTCCTGGAAATTACTCTGTGAATTATTACGACCCGGCAATTAAACAGGATGATTGGGGCACTCCAGCCTCCGCTTCTACCTTGAGAGTAAATGTCACCATTGATGGAAAGATAATCGAAGTTGCAGAAGGTACTTCGTTGATGCGAGCGGCATTGCAAGCAGGCATTGAAATACCCAGACTATGTGCAACGGATACTCTCGCGGCCTTTGGTTCATGTCGATTATGCCTGGTCGAAATTGAGGGCCAAAGGGGCACACCTGCTTCGTGCACCACTCCCGTGAAGCAGGGTATGGAAGTAGTAACACAGAGCCCACACCTTTCCCGATTGCGACAAGGCGTACTTGAACTTTACCTATCAGAACATCCACTGGAATGTGCTTCCTGCCCCGCCGAAGGTGATTGTGAACTACAAGCCATGGCCAATTTGTTAGGCGTTACGGATAGCGGATCCTATCCAGTAAAGGTTAACCATACTGGCACTTACGCTGAACAGGACAAGGATTCCAGTAACCCGTATTTCAACTTCAATGCCGATATGTGCATTGTATGTTCGCGTTGCGTGCGCGCCTGTAACGACATTCAGGGAACGTATGCACTTACCATAAGCAAGCGCGGTATTCATTCAAGTGTGAAAACGGCCGGTAACGATTTTTTCAATTCAGACTGCGTTTCCTGTGGAGCGTGTGTACAGGCCTGTCCTACAGCCGCACTTATAGAAAATTCCGTAGTTACATCAGGATCGCCAGAACGCGTAGTGCAGACCACCTGTGCCTATTGTGGTGTGGGATGCACACTCGATGCACACATAAAAGATACCGATGGCGAACCACAGGTTGTGCGTATGGTGCCCGCCAAGTCCGGACCGGCCAATCAGGGACACGCATGTGTTAAGGGCCGTTTCGCCTGGGGCTACACAAACCACAAAGACCGCGTTCTAAAGCCCATGATCAGAAATAGTATTAATGATGAATGGCAAACTGTGAGCTGGGAAAAAGCAATTAGTTACGCAGCCAGCCAGTTAATGGAAATTCAAACAAAATATGGCCAAAAATCAGTCGGTGCCATTACCTCTTCAAGATGCACGAATGAGGAAATTTGGGTGATGCAAAAACTGGTGCGCGCCGCTTTTGGAAATAACAATGTGGATACCTGTGCCCGTGTTTGCCACTCACCAACAGGATATGGCCTAAAACAGACTTTTGGCACCTCGGCCGGTACCCAGGATTTTGCTTCGGTCAGCCACTGTGATGTTATTCTGCTGATTGGTGCCAACCCTACCGATGCGCATCCGGTATTTGCTTCCCAAATGAAGAGACGCCTGAGAGAAGGCGCGCAACTCATCATCGTTGATCCGAGAAAAATCGATCTCGTGCGCACCCCCCATATTGAAGCTGCTGTTCACTTGCAGTTAAAACCTGGTACCAATGTCGCACTGATGAATGCTATTGCACATACCATCCTGATGGAAGGCCTGCTCGACAACGATTTCATTCAGACGCGTTGCGATACGGACGCTTTTGATGACTGGAGCCTGTTTATCCAGCAGGCAGATAACTCGCCTGAAACCGTAGAACAAAACACAGGTGTCTGTGCAGAACTAATAAAACAGGCTTCCAGACTATATGCCCGTGCTGATAATGCTGCTATCTATTATGGCCTTGGAGTGACCGAACACAGCCAGGGTTCGACCATGGTGATGGCACTTGCAAATCTGGCAATGGCAACCGGAAATATTGGCAGAGCGGGCGTAGGCGTAAACCCGCTGCGCGGTCAGAACAATGTGCAGGGCTCCTGTGATATGGGTTCTTTCCCCCACGAGTTGCCGGGGTACCGCGATATAAAAAATGACCAGGTTCGGTCCAGCTTCGAAACCGCATGGAACATAAATCTGGACAGTAATCCAGGATATCGCATCCCGAACATGATGGATGCGGCCTGTTCAGGTGATTTTAAGGCCCTCTACATCCAGGGAGAGGACATAGCACAGTCAGACCCCAATACACAGCATATTGAAGCAGCATTGAAAGCCATGGAGTGCGTGATTGTTCAGGATCTGTTTATAAATGAAACTGCTCGTTTTGCACATGTGTTTTTTCCAGGCACTTCTTTTCTTGAAAAAGACGGCACCTTTACCAATGCTGAACGACGTCTGGGACGTGTGCGTCCGGTGATGCAATCACAAACGGGTAAGCAGGAATGGGAGATTACCCAGGAACTGGCTCAAGCACTGGGTTATCCGATGTTGTACCAGAATAGCGCACAAATTATGGACGAAATAGCAGATCTAACACCCACATTCAGTCACGTAAGTCACCAGCAACTTGACGCAAAGGGTAGCGTTCAGTGGCCTTGTACTGAGGAATCGCCTAACGGTACTCCGATTATGCATATTTCCCAATTCACGCGCGGCAAGGGCATGTTCATCCGTACCAACTACCAGCCCACCGAAGAGAAAACCAATCGCAAATTTCCGCTGATTCTCACTACAGGACGCATTCTCAGCCAATACAATGTAGGTGCACAAACAAGACGCACGAAAAACCTTCAATGGATGGAAGAGGACGTACTGGAAATTCACGAATCAGACGCCGAATCACGCGGAATCAGGGACGGCGACTGGGTGGAGGTACGATCTCGCAAAGGCAGTACCTGTTTGCATGCAAAAATATCAAGCAAGATGAGCCCGGGGGTAATCTACACTACCTTTCATCATCCTGAGAGTGGCACCAATGTAATTACCACCGAACTTTCAGATTGGGCTACCAACTGCCCGGAATACAAAGTGACTGCGGTAGAGGTAATGCCAGCCAATCACCTGTCGCCCTGGCAACAACAACATAACGCATACACAAAAAGCCAAATGACCAAACTCAAGCCAATGTCCAAAAAACACTGAATATGCGCGCGCCAGAGTTACGCATAGATGTTTTGGGTACGGATAACAAAACCGCTAGCTGGATGCTGCCCGAAGAAGTTCCCGTCGCACTCATTTACAACGGTCTGACCTATGCGATTATGTTGTGTACGCCAAAAGACATTGAAGATTTTGCCGTGGGATTTAGCATGACTGAACGCATCATTACTGCGCCATCAGAGCTTGTCGCGCTTGAAGTAGAATCACGCAAACAGGGTCTGGAAGTGCACATCAAGATCACTCAGGACCGTGCTGAAGCGCTCGAGCTTGTTCTGTCACGACGTAATTTGGCAGGCAGATCCTGTGGGGTCTGTGGATTGGACAGCGAAGTGGAATTTTTCGAAAGCTTGCAGCCGGTTAGCAAAGAACCATTGTTGCTGGACGAAGTTACCATCACCAGGGCACTGGAACAATTTGAGAGTCGACAGGAACTCAAAATGTCGAACAAATCCGTGCATGGAGCTGCCTGGGTAAGCTTGTCTGGCGACCAAATTTACGGACAGATAGACTTTGTTCGAGAAGATGTCGGCAGACACAATGCCCTGGACAAACTGGTGGGTGCAACACTGCGATCCAAAACCGACTTCGGCGCCGGATTTCTAATAATATCCAGTCGTTGCTCTTACGACATAATACTGAAGGCTGCGCGATCCAGGATGCGCTCCATAGTGAGTTTGTCAGCTCCGACTGCGTTTGCACTTGCCAAGGCGCAACAGGCAAACATCAGCTTATACACCGTAACAAAGACAGGGTGTTTCCGGGTTTATCCCTAGAGAAGCCAGACTGAAAACCACAAGCTAGGTTTCGGCAGGTGACTCAAGGTCTTCTAGATCCTGCCGGGTATTTATATTGGGAAAACTCCCCTGAATAAAAACCTCGCGCACACGCAGCGTGTCCATCCATCGCATTATTGCGCGCTGACTTCCAAGCGCCTGATGCATGTCGGGCAAGCAGGAAGTACGACCCAAAAAGTAGAGCGGCTGTATACGTTTCCTGTCCCGTACTAAAAGGATATCCGGCTCAGCTATGCAGGCCTTATATTCAGACCGCAGCGTGTCGAGCATGCTCACCTGTACCAGCGGGTTGTCTCCCGGACAAACCAGTACCCAGGGTGTAGTTATGTGCGCTTTGCAGGAGGCAAGCGCTGCCAGAGGCCCCTCGAAGGGTTTTTCGTCCTGTTGCACGGGATGCCCGAATTCACCGTATTCTTCCAGGTTTCTATTTGCGCTAATCAGCACCTGATCCACTGCAGGAGCAAGTTCTGCAAGAATATGTTCAACGATGGTCCTGCCTTTATAGTACAGAAGTGGTTTGTCACGTCCCCCGGCCCTGTTACCCTCACCTCCGCAAAGAATGAGCAAAGTAATCTCGGGCTTGTTCATTTGAGTAGGGTGCCTATAGCCGGTTTTTGGATCTGACTGCAGTGTAGGGAAGCTGTATATAGTCAAGCACACGAGTTTTATATTTTTGTTGCAACAGCTTGCTCACATTAATACCAATGCCATAAAACAGGGTGCGGGATCGTGTATCTTCGAACCTGGGATCGTATTCTTCATACCCACGGGCGTAATAACCAACCTGAAACTCCAGGTATTTTAGAAACGAATCGTTCAAAGCACTAAATCCATCCGCCTTTATTGCCAGCAGGTATTTTTGATTTCCATAGTCGGTCAGAACATCGAAACTTCCTGAGAAATCAGGTACATATTCCATGCGAACGGAAAACTTTTTACTCAGCTCAGGGTTTTTTCCCAACAGATACCCTACGCCAGCACCGGCTATATTGGCTACCATGTCCTGGGAGGACGCACCGAAACTGGAAAAGCCATCACCAAATTCCATAAAGGTCTGGAAACCCAGGGAAGACAAGGTGCCATAAAGATTAGCCTGGGCATCCGTGTATCCCCATGCACGATAACGCCAGGCAAACAGGTGGCTTAGACCATAAGTGGTGTAAAAATGCCCAAGCTTGTCAGCGCCACCTTCGCTGGTTTGCTCGTCGAACCAACCTTCACTGCGAAAGTTGAATTTGCGTTGTCCATAATCCCACTTGGCAATGCCGTAGGCAGTAATGCCACCCAGTGCATAAAGGTTGGTTCGCCAGGCTTTGCGGCTGCGAGTACGTTTGAGTTTTTCGATATCCCGATCAGCATCGATTGATTCTGCTGCCAATGGCGGACCCAAATTTTCCGTCTGGGCAAACACTTCCGGCGGGAAAAGTGCGCCCACTATAAATACCAGCAGGCACACGGGATACAAAGGAATATTCATTCGTGGAGAGACCTTGAGACAGCGAAATAACACGTATGCCACTATAATGATCAGACTCAATCAGCGCTATCTGTTTTTCACACACCCATAGCCTGCACTCTGCGAACTAACTCTCTTCGATAAAATTTATCCGGGCCAAATCGTGTTCTGCCAGCATCTCCTCCAGCTTGTCCATATGCTCTAATCGCTCGCACAGGGAATCAGCTTTGATTTCCAGTTCATCTGCCCTGGCTTCTACACGTTCTTCTATCAGCTCTTCCAGTAGTTCGGCACGTTCTTCCAGTTGGCTGATCTCTCCATCGCCCGCCAGAACAGAACGCACGGCCATCGCTGCAATCTCTGGTAAAAGCGTTGCGAGCGCACTCTTTACAGTATCCTCTATTTGCTTTTCCAGGTCTTCGTCATCAAAATTGTGGGTGGAAAAATGCTCCGGATCAATCTTGCCCACCAATTCAGATCGAATACCGTCCAGGCTTTCCGTCAATCCCTGCACGTCCTCACCTTCAAACAGCGTGGTAAGCGCTAGTGTCGCAGCTTCAATGCCGATTTCGGAACCTTCCACGATCAGGTCAAATACCAGAGGAACCAGCTCACGCACCTGGTCTGCGTAATCGCTAACCAGTCGTTGTTGTTTGGCGTTTAAAGTGTATTGACTTCCATCAATGTACAGCTGGTTGTTCCGGTCGATTTGTACAACGCGGTCATTATCGTCACTGAAGAAACGCAAATCGCCCGAATCGAATGCAAATTCACCCTGCACGTTATAGTCACAGTCTGTCTGATGCGCCAATCCGTGAATAGCAAAAAGAGACACTGCTAAAGCCAAAATCAATTTTTTCATAACTGTTACCTTGTCCGATATCTATCCAGCTAGCCATATGGGAGCAGCTGGTTCTTGTTTCAACTGGCTGTTTACCCACCACAACCACCACTACCCAAAACATGGAGCAAGCTTCATGCCAGAATATTTTCAACCTACAATCAAGCACTTACCAAATAACTATCAGAATTCCTAATGACATAAGTTAAACTATGGCGAAATTTGCCATGCAAACTGGATTGCGGTTGCGCATGAACTATCCGATTTTGGAGACTAAAACGACTACTATTGCGAAAAATTTCCACACAGTTCACATGTTTGCGAATTATTAACGCCAATTATTGGATATTCTGTGTCAAAGGATAGATGGAGGAAAGATTTTTGAGTAAAGCACCCCGATTACATATCCCCCAGCGCTCGTCGCGTCCAGGCGAAGAACCCGATTTCTCCTACGTGGAATTATCGCAGCCTGGTGCGGTAGATCGTCCTGCTACGGATACACCATCGAAAGAAATCGAAAGTCTCGCGTTGAGCATGGTTCGCGTACTGGATGAGAATCATCGGGCCGTGGGTCCCTGGGATCCCAAACTCGGTGATAGCCAAATGCAACACGCACTCACCTGCATGCTCAAGACACGAATTTTTGATGCACGCATGTTGCGAATGCATCGCCAGGGTAAGATATCTTTCTACATGCAGTCTCTGGGAGAAGAAGCGGTATCGGTTGCCCAGTGCATGGCGCTTCAGTCAGAAGACATGTTGTTTCCTTCATATCGCAATCAGGGACTGCACATTACCCGCGGTAGAGACGTTGTTGATCTTATGAACCAGTGCCTCTCAAACCAGATGGATGGCTGCAAGGGACGCCAGATGCCAATCATGTATCACTGGAAAGAAGGCAACATTTTTTCTATCTCGGGCAATCTCACTACACAGGTTCCCCAGGCTGTTGGCTGGGCTATGGCGTCAGCAATAAAGGGCGAGCATCCAATTGCTGCGACATGGTTGGGTGATGGCAGTACAGCTGAGGCCGATTTTTACCATGCGCTTACTTTTGCCTCCGTATACAAAGCACCAGTGGTTCTGAATGTGGTAAATAACCAATGGGCCATTTCAACTTTTCAGGCATTCGCCGGGGGCGGTCACCGACCTTTTGCCGCCCGTGGCCTGGGTTTTGGCATTCCCGGGATCCGCGTGGATGGAAATGACGTTCTGGCCGTCTATGCAGTAACGCGATGGGCTGCCGAGCGCGCACGTTCGGGTGTGGGTCCAACGCTAATCGAACTGGTCACCTACCGTGCAGGCGCACACTCAACGAGTGACGATCCCAGCCGATACCGTCCCAAGAACGAGTGGGAGCAATGGCCCCTGGGCGATCCGATTGAACGTCTGAAGCAGCACATGATCAGCAACAAAAAATGGACAGAATCAAAGCATGCAAAGTTAAGCAAAAAACTGGAACAGGAAGTGGCTGAGAGTTGGAAACAGGCTGAAAACAACGGCAGTCTGGCACACGGACCGCGCCTACATGAGGATTCCATGTTTGAGGATGTTTATAAAACCGTTCCAAAACACCTGCAAAAACAACGGGAAGAACTCAAGCGTATAAAAAAACGCGGGGTTAGTTCGTAATGGCCAGAATGAACATGATCCAGGCCCTGAATTCTGCCATGGACGTGATGATGGAACGCGATGCATCTGTGCTCGTGCTCGGGGAAGACGTGGGCTACTTTGGCGGCGTTTTCAACTGCACCGGCGGACTGTACGAGAAGTACGGCAAACACCGGGTACTGGATACTCCAATTGCCGAGGGTGGCATCCTGGCGGCAGCTATTGGGATGGGTGTCAATGGCCTGCGACCTATCGCAGAAATTCAGTTTGCAGATTATATATACCCGGCCTTCGACCAGATTGTAAGCGAGCTGGCACGACTGCGTTATAGAAGCGGGGGTGACTTCTGGTCACCAGTAACAGTCAGAACGCCTTGCGGAGGCGGCATAAGGGGTGGGCAAACGCACTCGCAAAGCCCTGAGGCCACATTCACGCAAGTATGTGGTATCAAGGTTGTAATGCCATCCAACCCCTATGACGCCAAGGGTTTATTAATAAGCTCAATAGAGGATGACGACCCGGTTATCTTTTTTGAACCCAAACGTTTATACAATGGCCCGTTCGATGGTGATCCGGATAAACCCTCGGTGTCATGGTCAGCACACGAACGTGGTGAGGTGCCGGAAGAATATTACGCGGTGCCTATTGGCTGTGCTGACGTTGTACGATCAGGATCGGAAGTCACCGTACTCACCTACGGCACTATGGTTCATGTGTGTGCCCAGGCCATTGAAAGGATGGGAATAGATGCTGAGCTAATAGACATACGTACGCTGGCGCCACTGGATATAGAGACCATAAAAACCAGCGTACAAAAAACCGGCCGTTGTATAACAGCGCACGAGGCTACCCGCATTAGCGGATTTGGTGCGGAACTAAGTGCTGTTGTTCAGGAGGAGTGCTTCTGGTCTCTGAAGGCGCCAATTGTTAGGGTAGCTGGCTGGGACACACCCTATCCACACGCTTTTGAGTGGGACTATTTCCCAGGCCAGGAAAGGGTGATACACGCATTGGAACAGGTAATGGTGTACGAATAATATGAGTGAATTCGCATTTAAACTTCCAGACCTCGGAGAGGGTACCGTTGAAGCCGAACTCATTGAGTGGCATGTAAAACCGGGCGATCTTGTCAAGGAGGACGATAGCCTGGTAGATGTTATGACAGACAAGGCCAACGTCGAAATTCCCTCTCCCGTTGACGGCAGGGTGGTATCGGTCGCGGGTGATGTTGGCGAAATTCTCGCGGTTGGTAGTGTGCTCATAGTTTTTGAAACGGATGCAAGTGTCGATAGCTCCGATGATGCAGCCATTACCAATGAACCAGCACCGATTGAGACAAAGAGTAAGACGAAAGAGGCGGTGAGCAGTGAAACGACGAGCGCGGCCGAAAAAACGCCGGTTTTGAAGTCCATATCCAATGCCAGCGGTCCTATTCTTACCTCACCTGCCATACGAAACAGGGCCCGGCAGGCAGGAGTCAATCTTGCAAATATTTCCGGAACTGGCACGCGGGGTCGTATATTGAAAGCGGATCTCGATGCCTATATTAGTCAAGCCCTGGATAAATCTACAAGCCACAGTACCGGCCTTTCTTCCGGAGTTGAAAGAAATGGCACTGAACGCATAAAGGTAATTGGTGTCAGGCGCGTCATTGCCGAGCGCATGAGCGAAGCCAAACGTACTATTCCGCATTTTACCTATGTTGATGAGGTAGACGTAACAGAGCTTGAATCCTTACGTTTGCACCTTAATCAGAAAAATCCGGAAAACAGTTTGACCTACCTCCCTTTTGTCATGTTAGCCCTGGTAGATGTATTGCAAAGATTTCCGCAGTGTAACGCACACTATTCTGCCGAAGACAAAAGTATCGTCAGGCATCAAGCAGTAAATATTGGGATTGCAACACAGACCGACAGCGGACTGAAAGTTCCTGTAGTGAACCATTGCGAAGCCAAAACCCTCTATCAGGTGGCAGCTGAAATGCAGCGCGTCTCAACTGCGGCAAGGGATGGCTCTGCCAGCGCTCGAGATCTAAGTGGTAGCACAATCACTATCACCAGTCTGGGCAAACTGGGCGGCGTTGTTTCAACACCTGTGATAAATATGCCGGAAGTTTCCATCATTGGTCTGAACCGGGCTATGGAGAAACCCGTAATTATCAATGGGCAAGTACAGGTAAGACGCATGATGAATATTTCATCATCCTTTGATCATCGATTTGTAGATGGCGCAGACGCCGCGGCTATGATCTGGGCACTAAAGGAAATGCTGGAACACCCGGCGACAATTTTTGGTGCCGGTACCTAGCTACCTTGTATTCAACGGCGTTGTATTTCGTGGACACCGCCGCTGCCTATACTGGACACTTCGTACTCAAGATAGGATTTCGTATCTTCTGCGCCACGTAGTTCAACAGACTGCTGAATTGCCAGCACTATTAGTGCCTCAATTACATCTCCCTGCTTAAGGCCCTGATTAGTAGCTTCGTCCAGCAGCTGCTCCAATTGCATTTTGGCGAGGGCATATTTATTCATGTACTGTACTCACTTAGGTTAATTTCAATTTCGCTGACCAGGGAAAACTTCTAAAGGTTATATAATAGCTACACTATACTAGCAGACATTCCGCCCACAGCCGAAAACAACAGGAACGAAACCATGACACAATCAGCAGAAACAATAAGCCTATCTGAACTGTTACAGCAAGCAGAAGCACAAATCGAGACACTATCAGTACACCAGGTAGAGAGCATACGAAAGCACGAAGACACGCTGTTGGTGGATATTCGGGATATTCGCGAGCTTTGGCGCGAAGGCACCATAGAGAATGCCTATCACGCCCCTCGCGGGATGCTCGAATTCTGGATAGCACAGGACAGCCCCTATACAAAAAAACAATTTCAGGACGACAAACAATTTGTGTTCTATTGTGCGGCCGGATCGCGCTCTGCACTTGCCGGTGCCATTGCCAAGCGCCTGGGACTAAAGCGAGTGGCCCATATGGCGGGTGGATTTAAAGCGTGGACAGAGGCCGGATTGGCAACTGTAGAAAAAGAAAGAAAGTAAGCCATAACATGATGAAGTCACCCCAATTATCATCTTTGACTCGACGCATCGCGCTACCCCAGGCAAAAGCGTGGGAGATAACCAATCGCGCTCTTGAGATGGATGCAGCGGGAGAAGACATTATTCATCTGGGGATTGGAGACCCGGATATGGATACGCATCCCAGCGTGGTACAAGCCTTGCACAACAGCATTGAACAGGGGCGCACACACTACCCGCCCCTGGCTGGCGAATCTGCGCTAAGAAAGGAGGTCGCTCGACACTGCACACAATTCTATGCATGTGATGTCACCAGCGAGCAGGTAACGATATTTCCCGGAGTGCAATCAGCGCTGTATGCCAGTTTTCAGTGTCTGGTAGAAACCGGGGACGAAGTGATTTTACTGCAACCCACCTATGCTACTTACCCGGCTGTAATTGAGGCATGCGGAGCAACTATCGTGTATGCAGCCCTGGACGCAGCTGATGGATTCAGTATGAACATAGAACTTATCGAGAGTCTGATAAGCTCCAGAACCAAAGCTGTTCTTATAAACTCCCCGAGCAATCCCTCCGGCATGGTGTTTTCCAAAAAGGAATTACAATCCCTGTTGGCTGTGTGCCTGTCCAACAGCCTTTGGTTGGTGGCTGACGAAGTTTATGCTGATCTGGTTTTTGACGGGGAATTTACCTCCCCATACAACCTGCCCGCAGCGCGCAACAACGTTGTGGTACTGCGCAGTCTTTCAAAATCCCATGCAATGACTGGCTGGCGCATTGGCTGGACTCTGGCTCCACCGCACCTGACACAAAGCCTTGAACATCTTTCCCAGGCCATGTTGTTTGGCGTAAGCCAATTTATTCAGGATGCTGCAATTGTCGCACTCCAAAACTCAGCCCAAATTGTGCCCGCCATTAAACAAACATTTCTGGTAAGGCGCGATCGTTTTTGCTCTCAATTAGAGCAGATTGCCGGCCTTCGAGTTTACCGCCCAAAAGGTGGCATGTTCGCGCTGGTAGACGTCAGCGCACTGGGTTACGATGGCGAAAGTTTTGCAAACCTGCTTTTGCAGGAGGCAGGTATTGCAGTGGTGCCAGGTTTTGCCTTCGGTGAGTCTGTTTTGAACTGTGTGCGAATTGGGCTATCCCAGAATCAGCAGACACTGGATGAGGCAGCAAACAGAATCAGGGTTTTTGTCCACAAACTGCGATCAGGACAGCAGGCCTCTTCTATCTAGGCCTCAACCTGTAGTACGCTTTTAAGCCCCGGAAGTTGTGCCAATATACTTATCGAAAAATGCCAGAATACGTTCAAAGTATTCCACCCGGTTTTCCGGATTGTAAAAACCGTGCCCTTCCTTGGGTTTTACCAGCCATTCGTACGGTTTACCCAGGGCTTCCAGACCCCTGCGCAAACGGTAGGCATGTTCAATATCCACCCGGCGATCTTCCTTACCGTGGACAATGAATACAGGTGCTTTAACTTTTTCAAGATTATGGACGGGGGATCGCTCTCTCAGTACCTCCTCATCCTCACCAATAACCTTGCGCAAGAATACCAGCCCACTTTCCCGTGAAGGAATATCACCCTTTTCAAACATAAGTTTCAGATCGTAAACACCTACATAGGCAACCACACAGGCGTACAAATCCGGCTCTCGAACCGCTCCCATCATCGCAGCATAGCCACCGTAGGATGCACCTGAAATACAGACTTTATCGCGCTCGGTAAATCCTTCGTTTATCGCCCACAAGGTTGCATCGGTCAGGTCATCCTGCATTTTTGCCCCCCACTCGCCATATCCGGAGCTCTCAAAAGCACGGCCATAGCCACCAGAACCCCTGAAGTTGACCTGTAGCACGGCATAACCCCGGTTTGCCAACATCTGAACCTCGGGATTATAGCCCCAATAGTCCCGTGGCCCATGTGGGCCACCGTGAGGATGTACGATCAACGGAAACGGACCCTTACCGGCTGGTTGCGTGAGATGTACCATCAACTCGGTGCCATCACGTGCCTCCAGTTTATATATTTCCATGGGGCGCATCAGTTTCGGATCGATCCCGGGTAATACCTTTATCAGGGGATTAAGCGCATCTTTATCTACTTGGTAAATAAAGAAATTGGTAGGCGTTGTATCACTATCTACGCCAATGATAGCGACTTTGCCATCGTCCGTTACGGAGGTAGTGCGGACTCTGTAGCCGGCAAATTTTTTACGCAGTTTCGCAAACCAGTGCGAGGCAGGATCGTCGGCGTCAACCACGGTGTATTTTGGATAATCGGGGTCCGTAAAAACACCAAGTATTTTTGCATCTTTGCCAGCTGTTAAATCCGCCCGGGTAATGTCCACAAAGGGGTCGTGAAAAATTTCAGTAACCTTCTGGTTTTCCAGGTCATACAGGTACAAGCCCTGTGTATCCATATCCCGATTATCAAGCATGTATATCCGATTATCATCCTTGTCGAAAGCTACGGGAATTAATGTGCCACCATCATCAGGATATTCTCCGAACAGCTGCCATTTTTTGTTTATTCGCTGGTGGACCAGTACCGCGTTATCTTTTGAAGCATCGGCTGCGACCGAAAGACGTACATTACCCTTCGAATCGGCAAGCAGACTGGCGCCACGGGTTGGGGCTGTAGCTACCTTTTTTGTGTGACCATTGTAGATGTTGAGGCGAAATGCCTCTGTATAGGACTCACTACTAAAGCTGAATCGGGTACCTGACAAAAGAATATGTTCATCATCATCATGTAAAGAACTCAACAACTGAACTAGTTCCCGGGAACTGCGGGTCGCCGGTACACCGCGGTTTACGCTCGAACCAAATCTGCCACTGTAAATCCAGTCCTTCTCCGTGCCATCCGCATTCATGGCCACAAGCTGGCCTGTACCAAACGGCGCGTCATGCGTACCAAATTTGACGGCAACCCAACCCACCACGCGTTCATCATTCGCCCAAAAAAACTCGGAGATAAACTCACTTTTTGGCATATTAATAACAGCCAGGACGCTGGAACTTTTAAGGTCTATGGTAACCAGACGACCCGTGCCATCATCATCCTTGGTGGTTGCGGCCAGATAGGCGCCGGTAGGGCTTATTTGTACCGCGTCATAAGCGCGGGAAGCGGCAAATTCTTTCAGGGGTACCAGAGATGAAGCAGTCACGTCAGCAGCAGCAAAGCCAAGAACCATCAGCATAATGCCCGGAAACCGACCCTTTAAATAGTACCCAAAGGCGTGCACACTCATAATCATCTCCAAAAAAAATATTCTTAAAACGCAAAAAGATTCGGCGCGCAGTTTACGCGAAACAAGGGTAAAAAACATGCGATTCATTATCTATGGTGCCGGTGCAATCGGTGGCACTATCGCGGCCAAACTGTGTGACGTCGGTTTTCCGGTCATTTGTATCGCCAGGGGTGAACACCTGCGCACGATGCGCGAAAGCGGTCTCATGCTGCACACACCAGAGCGAGTAATACAGGTGCACCCCAAGATGGTGACACATCCTGGAGAGATTGAGTTCCGCGCTGAGGACATTGTACTGCTTTGCATGAAGTCCCAACATACCGGGGCCGCATTACAGGATCTGCATCGCGCAGCTGTTAGTAACATCCCTGTGGTGTGTGTACAGAACGGGGTCGCAAACGAACGTATGGCTGCAGAGCTGTTTTCCAATGTCTACGCCTGTCTGGTAGTAGTGCCTGCCCTGTATCTGAATGCTGGAGTGGTAGCCTGTCACGCGGGAGGGCTAGGTGGCATTTTGGATATCGGCCGCTATTGCAACCAGGCACGGCCAAATCAGGAAACATTTTCGATAATTGAACCTGACCCCATTTTGGAATCGCTTACCCAGGCTCTGGAATGTGCTGGTTTCGGCTCAAAAGTCACGCCTGCCATAATGGCGTGGAAATACGCCAAGCTCACCACCAACCTTGGGAATATTATTCAGGCGGCTATACAAGGTGCACCGGAAACAGATGCCGAGGCCAAACTGGCATGGCGGGAGGAAATTCGTACACTCAGTAAATCCTTATATGCAGAAGCACATGCCTGTTTCCAGGCTGCTGGGATAACCTACCTCACTCAAAAAGACATTAATGCCAGATGTGAGGAAGCGGGGGTAGATATGCAGGCCGGCATCCCGGGCATAGACAGAATTGGCGGTTCAACCCTGCAAAGCATGTTACGCGCTACCGGAAATATTGAAACCGGGTATCTCAATGGCGAGATTGTAAGCCTTGGCAAACAATTTAATGTTTCGACCCCCGCGAATGCGGTAATGCTGGAAATAAGTAAGGAAATAGTGGAGCAGAGGCTTCCGATTGGACATTTTAATCTTTCAGAAACCATGCAACGGATAAAAAATCACAGTCATATACTGCTTTGAGAAGCCTGAATTAGTTTTTGACAGGTCTAAAGTGCATCCATATGATTGCCCGCTCATTAGGTAGTGGCATCTTTGAACCAGCTTTCACACTCGGCTCAGGCGGGTTTTTGTCAGCCGATTGGTGTTATCTAGCGGACCAGCAATAGAGGATTAGTAGATGAGCTTGGGTTTTGTATTCCCTGGGCAGGGCGCACAGGAAGTGGGAATGTTGGGCGATCTTGCCTCCAATGAGCCCATCATAATAGAGACCTTTGAGTTAGCCCAGGCTGCCATTGATATTCCCTTGTGGGACATTGTGTGTAACGGCCCGGCGGAGGAGCTCAATAGAACAGCTATCACCCAACCCGCCCTTTTAACCGCCAGCGTTGCACTGTGGAATGTGTGGAAAAACAGAGGTGGCGCAAACCCGGAGATAGTTGCTGGACACAGTCTGGGTGAATTTTCTGCCCTGGTCTGTGCAGGCTGCCTGGATTTTCACGATGCCGTTCGCCTGGTACATGCACGTGGCACTTTTATGCAGGATGCCGTTCCGCTGGGAGAAGGGACCATGGCCGCAATCCTGGGTCTGGACGATGCGCTAATCGCTAAAGCATGTGACGAAGCAGCGGCACAGCTCAACGCTATCGTATCACCGGCAAACTATAATTCACCGGGCCAGGTAGTCATTGCGGGCAGCACTGCTGCTGTGGAGATCGCGATGGAAAAATGTAGTGCAGCTGGTGCCAAAAGAGTGGTCCAACTGGCGGTGAGTGCACCCTTTCACTGCGAATTAATGCGACCGGCGGCCAACAAATTTAACGCCGAGCTGGAAAAAATAGATATCCGGCCTCCACAATTCACGCTGGTACAAAATACCGATGCCGGAATTAGTAGCGATATTGCTACGATACGCAAAAAGCTGGTGGATCAAATTGCGCAACCGGTAAGATGGACCGAATGCATTCAGACCATGCAAGCCCAGGGTATGGATGTTTTTGTAGAATGTGGGCCAGGCCGGGTTCTTGGGGGCCTGATGCGCCGCATTGACAAAAAAATAGCAGCAAACAGTTTAGGCACACTGGCTGCCTTCGAAACTGCGGAAAAAGCACTTAATTAGCGGGATCACACAATGTCGGGAACAGAAAACCAGAAGTATGCACTCGTAACCGGTGCAAGTCGTGGCATAGGAGCCGCAATCGCCCATAGATTAGAGCGAGACGGATTTAATGTAATCGGAACCGCAACCACTGAGGCCGGCGCTCAAAGCATCAGCGAAAGCCTGACCAGGGGCAGGGGCGTTTGCCTGCGCGTAGATGAGGATAATTCTGTCGACGAACTAATGACGACATTAAAGGCCGACGAGCAACTTCCACTGATACTGGTAAACAACGCAGGAATAACAAGAGACAACCTGCTGATGCGTATGAAGCCGGAAGAATGGAATGACATAATGAATACCAATATCAACTCTCTTTACCGTATGTGCAAACCACTGATGAGACCCATGTTGAAGGCACGATGGGGGCGCATTGTAAACCTTAGTTCTGTAGTTGGCAGGATGGGCAATCCAGGACAAACAAACTATGTCGCATCCAAGGCCGCTATAGAAGGCTTTACGCGATCGTTGGCAATCGAAATAGGATATCGTGGGATAACCGTTAACAGCGTTGCACCCGGATTTATCGCAACGGACATGACCAACGAATTAAGCGAGGAACAAAGTTCCGCAATGATGGAGCGCATCCCTGTGGGCCATCTGGGTAGCTGCGACGACATTGCGGGGGCAGTCAGCTTTCTGGTAAGTGACGATGCAGGCTATGTTACCGGTATCACGCTGCCAGTTAATGGTGGGCTACACATGAGCTAATCACCGGGCCTGGGCTTCACCTACGCTTTTCCTTCACTTTACCTTCGTTGTACATACACGGATAATTCAACCTAATTCAGGGAGTTAGTACTTTGAGAAATTTTGACAATGCGCATTGGGCCGTCATTCTGGGCGGTTCCAGCGGATTCGGCCTTGCTACCGCCAAAAAACTCGCTCAACACGGCATGAACATTATGGTTGTGCATCGTGACAGACGCGGGGCGATGAAGCGCATAGAACAGGAATTTGACGAGATTCGAGCGCGTGATATTGGCTTTCACGCTATGAACACAGACGCTCTCTCTGAAGCCGGGCGCAGTGGAGTGCTTGAGGCACTAAAGGAACAAATGGGCAACACCGGCAGAGTACGCATGTTAATGCATTCTATAGCCTTCGGTAATCTAAAACCCATTGCGCCTGCAAGTGGTGAAAACCTTGCGGCACAAGCAGTATCTGCACTGGCAGAAAAACTTAAGCTGGATGTCGAAAGCATTGATGCCGCCGTGGGTGAGCTGATGGATGAAGGCGTCAATTCATTTCACACACTGCAATCTGCGGAATATGGCACTACATTGATGGATGAAGAAGATATGGAGCGCACCATATACAGCATGGGGTCCAGTCTGCTGTCCTGGGTTCAGGACATTCACCGTCAGGGGTTATTTGCTGCTGATGCTCGCATACTGGGCATGACCAGTGAGGGTAACGAAGTCGCCTGGAAGGGATATGCAGCCGTTGCGGCGGCCAAAGTAGCATTGGAAAGTATTTCACGCTCTATCGCCGTGGAATATGCCCCCTTTGGAATTCGCTCAAACATCATTCAGGCCGGAGTAACACCCACGCCCGCCTTAAAACTCATTCCTGGTAGCACACAGATGAAAGCTGTTGCCGAGTTGCGCAACCCCTTCAAGGAAACGACCACGCCAGAAAAAGTAGCCGACTTTATTGCTTTAATGTGTACAGATGAAGCCGCCTGGGTGAATGGGTCAATTTTGCGAGTGGATGGTGGTGAGCACATTGCCTCCTTGTAAACTACCTGTAAGCGGACCTGCCGACCGATGATCTATATCCATGGTGCCGGGCATTTTCATCCGGAAAATGTAATCGATAACGACTTTTTGGAATCGCTGGATATCGGTACTACCAACGAATGGATTATGGAGCGTGTCGGAATACGTGAACGGCGAACCATCCTGTCTCTGGACTATATCAAGACCACATTGAATAAAAACCCTGCAGCAGCCGTTGAAGCAGCAATCTACACAAATGCTGAAACCGGTGCACTGGCGGGCACTTCCGCCATCAAAAATGCGGGTCTGACAAAACAGGATATAGGCATGGTAATTTCCGGAAGTTGTACCCCGCAACACTCCTGCCCTGCCGAATCAGCAACGATTGCCGCAGCTATGGAGATGGAAGTTCCGGCCATTGATGTGAATTCAGCGTGTTCCTCACTATCAGCCCAACTGCATTTATTGAACATGATGCGAGAAGATGCATTGCCCGAGTACGTTCTACTTCTCAGTCCGGATAACAGCACTCGCCATATCAACTACGCTGATCGAAACTCCTGCGTATTATGGGGAGATGCCACCAGCGCAATGGTTGTATCTACGCGCAACAAGTCTGCACTGCAAATTAGCCAGAGTTGCTTCACATCCTCACCGGCAGGTTGTGACAAAGTAGTGTTCTCCGAACACGGTCACTTTGATCAGGAGGGCCGAACTGTTCAAACTTTTGCAATAAAACGCAGCGTAGCAATTATTCGAGAGCTTGCAGCTTACATTCCGGACACGCCGATTCAGGACATTAAATTTATCGGCCATCAGGCCAACCTGAGTATGCTCGATTTTGTGTGCAAACGGGCAGGTATTGAACAGGACAATCATTTTTTTAATGTCGATATTTTCGGCAATTGCGGTGCCGCAGGTGCTCCCACCGTATTATCCCAGCAATGGAATAACTTCATGCGGGGGGACGTTATCGTTCTTGCTGTAGTGGGTTCCGGCCTTAGCTGGGGTGGCGTCCTCATTAACGTTAGCTGATACAGGAAGTAACAATTGCTAATTACCTACGAAGAATTTTTAGCGAAAAGCGCAATGAATAAGTCCGAGTTGCTGGCCTGGGGCAAGCAGACCCTGGTTTCAGATGCACCAGGGCTGATACCGTCCCTGCCAACCCCCCCGATGCTGATGTTTGACCGCATTACAAACATCGAGCACAACAAAAAACGCGGCAGGATAGTTGCCGAACAGGATATCAATCTGGATGCCTGGTTCTTTATGTGCCATTTTGGTAACGATCCGGTACAACCGGGTTGCCTTGGCGTGGATGCAGTGTGGCAGTTGCTGGGCATGTATTGCGCTTTGCGTGGAGCGCTTGGATCAGGTCGTGCCCTTGGCTGTAATGAGGTGGATTTCTTTGGACAGATCCGGCCACACGATTCCATAGTCACCTATGACGTAACAGTGCGCAGATACTCCCAGATACAGGGTCAAAACCTTGTAATAGGAAATGCTTCTGTATTGGTGGACGGCACCCCTATCTATACAGTGAAGGATGCGCGGGTTGGAGTTTTTCCCAATCTTCAGTATCCGGATTACCCCGCCAAATCCGCAAATTCAACCGGCGGAATAATGGACAGGGGAGATAACAGCGCATGACTCCGGAACAGGTGCTGGCCAAGGTTCCCCAGCAAGCTCCGTTCAGGTTTCTGGACAGAATTATTAATTTGAGTGATACACACATCACTGGTGAGTACACTTTTAAGGAAGATGAATTTTTTTACAAGGGACATTTTCCAGGCGACCCGGTCACACCTGGCGTAATTCTTACTGAAGCAATGGCTCAATCCGGCGTGGTAGCATTGGGTTTGTATCTATTGTCTCTCTCGGTAAAGGAAGCCGAGCTGTCGTCGTGGACCACCTTTTTCACGGAATGTGAAATGGAGTTTTATCTGCCCGTCTTACCGGGAGAAACAGTAAGAATAGAGGGCGAGAAGGTGTATTTTCGTCGCATGAAACTTAAGAGTAAGGTTAGCCTGTATCTGTCCAATGGAGACCTGGCTGCAGAAGGCACCGTTGCCGGTGTTGGCGTAAAACGAGGAAATTAGTTGTGGTAACAAACGATAGTCGCAGAGTTGTGATAACCGGCATGGGCGTGCTGGCTCCTAATGGACACGGTCTGGAGGCATTTGAAGCGGCACTGCGTGCAGGCGTTTCCGGTATTCGTTTCTATGAGGAACTGGAAGAGCTGAAATTTGGTTGTCAGGTTGGCGGTATACCCCAGGACGTAGAAGAGATTAAACACCGCTATTTGCCCGAAGAAGACCTATTGGCCATGAACCAGGCTATGACGTACACAGCAATTGCTGGAATGGACTGCTGGAGGGATGCGGGCTTACCGGATATATCCCCGGATTCGGAAGTAGACTGGGATACGGGCGCAATCATCGGAGCTGGAATTGGTGGGCTGGATACGGCAGGCGACAAGTTAATTCCCAAGGTCCTCGCAAAACGCGTGCGACGCCTTGGATCTACCATGGTTGAGCAGGTTATGGGTAGTGCAGTTTCAGCCAAGCTGGGCGGCATACTGGGGCTTGGGGGTCAGGTTTATACCAACAGTTCAGCCTGCACTACTGGAACAGAAGCAATTGTGAACGCCTATCTGCATATTCGCGAAGGAAGAGCAAAACGTATGCTGGCAGGTGGAGCTGAAGGCTCTTCTCCCTATATCTGGGCCGGATTTGACGGCATGCGTGTATTAAACACCAAAAGTAACGCCAGCCCGGAACTGGCATCCAGGCCTATGAGCGCTTCTGCGGGAGGTTTTATTCCCGGCTCAGGCGCAGGATTATTATTGCTTGAAAGCCTTGAAAGTGCGCAGGAACGTGGAGCACGCATCTACGCTGAAATTGGCGGCACTAATGTAAATTGCGGCGGACACCGTGGTGGCGGTTCAATGACAGCACCCAATCCTGAGGGCGTAATTCGTTGCGTTCGGGCAGCAATGGCTGAAGGCGGTATACAGGCTGATGAGATAGGTGCGGTAAACGGCCACCTGACCGCCACGTTCGCAGACCCAAAAGAGATCGAAAACTGGAGTAAGGCCCTGGGACGTAGTGGACCCGACTTTCCGCTTATTAACTCCACAAAATCCATGATTGGCCATGGACTTGGAGCTGCGGGCGGGCTTGAATGCACCGCTACAGTTCTGCAACTGTACAAGGGCTTTATTCATGGATCGCTAAATTGTGAGGATTTGCATCCTGAGATTGAATCCATCAAAAATTCCGTTGTTCACTCTACCTGCGACTATGATGGCAAATACATCGCAAAATCCAGTTTTGGATTCGGCGATGTCAATGGTTGTATTATTTTCAGGAAATGGGAGAATTAGCGCCGCTTTTAAACGAGAGGATAAAAAGCCTAAATGAATGAATCAGAGGTATATGAAAAAGTAGTTGGCCTGATTAAGCCCTATGCTAAGAATCAGGACGCTCTTTCATCCATCAGTTCCGAATCCAACATACTGGAAGATTTGGAAGTTAATTCCGCTCGTCTGGTAGACATTGTACTCGCCTTCGAAGACGATTTTGATATCGAAGTAGAAGACGACGATGCTGATGCAATCATCACCATCGGAGACGCCGTAAAGCTAATCTGCACTAAAATCGGTTAAGCATGCCGCTGTCTCTTAAGGACAGAACATCTTTGAATCTGCAAAAGGCAATGTCATATTGCCTTTTGCTGATTTTGGATCCTGTTGTTCGCGCTTTATACTATTTCCATTTCCGTTTTTCCGTAAACGGAGGTAAAACTACCCTTAAGGACATCCGGGAAAAATACGCGGAGATAAGAAAAGCCCATCCCGGCCCTATGTTGATTTGCACCAATCACCTGACCTACATCGATTCGCTCATTCAGGCAGTAATCCTGAGTTCTACCTGGGGTTACATCAGCCATTTGTCTGGCCTGGCATGGAATTTACCGGAGCGAAAAAACTTCTATCACAAATTTATCTACCGCCTGATTTGTTATCTGGGCCGGTGTATTCCTGTGGAGCGGGGAGCTTCACCAGCGGATGCCAGGCAGGTAACCAACCAGATGTTGTATGTGTTGCGCAAGAAAGGAATTATTTCAATCTTTCCGGAAGGCAAGCGCAGCAGAGATGGCCTGGTGGATGACAAAGACTTTTCTTATGGTGTTGGCCAGCTATTGAATGAAATACCGGACGCCAGTGTCCTGTGCGTGTATATGCGAGGCACCAAGGATGGCGGGTTTACGCATTTTCCTAAAAAGGGTGAAAGTTACTATATGGATCTAAGTGTTTATAAGCCTGTCTCTGATCTGAAAGGTCTGCGTCGCGCCAGAGATATCTCCACGCAAATTATCTCAAGACTTAAAGAAATGGAAACAAATTATTTTGGATCCAACGGTGGTCTTGCGAAAGTTCACTGAACCCTGGCAATCTATTCTGATTGGCAACGATATTGTAGATATCACCTCACGCGAAAATCTTGCCAGGGCATCAAACGAACGACTGGTTCGCCGTGTGTTATCCACTACAGAACAAGCGCACCTGTCTGATTCCATCAGCCCGGAACTGGTTTTTTTGGCACAGTGGGCAGCAAAGGAATCTGCCTATAAATTGCTCAAAAAACGCGACCCTGATCTGTTGTTTGCACACACCCGGTTTGAGGTGCGTGGTGCACACACCATAAACAGCCAAAAGTTGAACTCAGGCACGGTTACCTATGCCTTAACTGCGCACAGCGACCCTATTCCTGTGGATGTAGAATGGGAGCTGTCACGGCATTGGCTACACTGTGTAGCACGCAGTCCGGACAATCCGGCACCTTACACCCAAAGTATTGAAGAAATTAGCGATAAGTTGCTTTCGGATGAGTTCTCCCGGGCCGAGCTCGTGTCAATCTACTCAGACCAGTCCAAAGCGGTTCGTAATCTTGCCAAGCGATTGATACACAATCGAGGAATACCCGGAGCACGCATCATTCGACATGAAGAAGATCGTCGTTATTCGCCACCACAAATTTATGTGAACAATAAACGTATCTCGTATCTGGATTTAAGCCTTTCCCATGACGGAAAATATATGGCCGCAGTACTTGCCGGTTAGTTGCTGAAGCTATGCATATATCGAATTGCAGTTAGTGTCCGCTTTAAACGTCCGCTTTTAACGTCCGCTTTTAACGTCTAAGCACCGCCCACCAACGGCCTATATTGAGTAATGACATTAGTGAAGCAGCCGCATAGGTCCAGGCACAGGCTTTAAGAATTTTTCGGGCATGTGGCACATCCCCTTCAATCAGATACTCTCCCTGCTCAAGCATGGGTAGAGCGCGTGCAAAACTGGCATTCATCTCCATGGGCAAAGTAAGCATGTGCACCAGCGTGCCGGTTCCAAGACTGAGAAAGCCACCCAAAAGCATAAAAACACCGGCTATGGGTGTGCGCGTTAGTAGTGCAATCACAGGCGCCAACATGAGCATGCCTGCGCCCATTTTCTGTGCAGGAATAGCCAGTGCAACCATTGCTGTGCGCATACGCAAAGCAGGATACTTATCCCGATCCTGTGTGGCATGTCCTACTTCATGTGCAGCTACAGTAATCGCCGTCAACGAATTTCCTTCCAGGTGTTCTTTGGAGAGTCGTACACATTTGGCAATTGGATCATAGTGATCTCCCGCTTCAGTGAGCTCTACCGGAACCGACTGCAAACCGCATCTGTCCAGTAATTCCCGGGCGAGTTGGCCGCCTGTGCCAGAATAACGATCTGCCGGTTTGGAATATTTTTGTAATACCCGTTTGACCCAAAGGGAAGGACCAAAGACCGCAGCAACCAGAACAATACCGCCAATGAGCCAAAGCATAGCGCTAGCTTTCCCCGGCCTCTTCAGCCACTGCTGTACCACCAGGCAACAACTGCCGGCTGAAATATTCAAGCATTTCATCTAGTGCCTGTCTTGTAGGGTGTCCGGCCTCGTCAACAAAATCCAGCGTGAATACCGAGTGGCCTTTGCCTGGCAAAGTTTTGAGCTGAATGCGTTCTGTCTCTTTATTGAACGCACGATCCAGCGCTGCAAATTTTTCGGCCCTGCAAAGCTTGTCCCCGTCAATGCGGTAAGCAAGCATAGGGCCAACAGCATCCAGTCGTGCGCTGATGATATCTACCTCGTGTGCCGACATATGAACTGCTGACTGGTCCTGAAGGGGCATCGAAGGTTGAGAGGCCACCGCTGCCAGTACGCTGTCATCCGCCATCAGTGAAATGGCAAAATTTCCGGTCAGGCACATGCCGATTACGCCAACCCCCCCTGCCCCATTGGTTTTTCGACGATCCCTGCAAAGTGCTTTCAGCCAATCCACTATTGGACTGCTTTTGTTTTTGCTGAACAGGGTAAATTCACGACGCATACAAAAAACACGCGCCGTATTTCCCAGCATGGATATTTTGCCTAAAGGGCCGAACAGATGTGGAAGCACCACAGTAAACCCGCGCGCAACGAACGCATCAGCCAGACTCAGCGTTTCGAGACCAATCCCTGGTAGCTCCTGAATAATCACCACCGCGGGCCCTTGCCCCCTGGTATAGATATCGTGGGAAAGCAAATAGCCAGAGGCCAGAGGTGCAGAAAATTGTTCCTTATTGTAGAGCATCATGGGCGAAGCTAACGACGAACTCATGCGGATTTTCCTCTTGCATCTACTTGCCAGATATCTACCAGCGTATCACCCTCGATCACGTGAATGTGGTCGTACAAATTAATTGTAGGGTCGCAGTGTGGCACAATTGCACGCATGGCCGTACCCAGCTCCAACGATTTGTCTTTGCCTATGCGAACACCGCCATGTTCATCACCAAAGAAAAAGTAAACCGCATCTTCCAATACGCCTTCATTACCCGGTTGCACCCAATGTAACAAAGGCGCATCTGCATCGGTGGCAAAACTTTTAAACCCGGCATCTACCGTAACAAGCCCAGGCGTATTATTGGACACCACCGAGGTCTGCACAAACAGACCAGTGTCAAACTCCCCCGATGGGGAAGCTTGTTTATCTATCTCGTTATATTCCCGATCCATTACGATGTAGGATCCAGCCTGAAGTTCTGTTAGCACTCCTGCGGCCCCATCTATGTCAAAGGTGCCAGTTCCGCCTCCTGACAATATTTCACACTCGATTTGGTTTTGGCGTAAAAGTGCGCGCGTCCCCGCAAGTGTATTCATTACGACAAGTGAGCGCGCCTGCCTTTTTTCGAAACTCTCTATGTGCATCACCTGGCCGGCATACATTTGCAAACCCATAAAAATTAGCTGGTCATCCAGTAAAATGCGCTGAACCAGTTCCACCGCAGCTTGTCCCGGCGCAATTCCCGTGCGGTGTAATTCAGGATCCAGGTCAACCAGCACTTTAAGCGCTTTGCCCGTTTCGCCTGCACAGCGTCCCAGATCCTTGACATTAACCGGATTGTCTACCACCACTATGAGTTCAGATGCTTGCAGATTGAGGGCGCATAATCGCTGCATAGCAGACGGTGATACAACCGGAGAAGTGATTAACACGCTACCCAGGCCCCCGGAAACCATAACTTCCGCTTCGCCCAGTTTTGCACAGCACACACCCACCGCACCTGCTTCAACTTGTCGCCGTGCTATTTCAATGCACTTATGGGTTTTCGCATGCGGCCGCAGCTTAAGTCCATTGTTTTTACAATGCCCCGCCATGCTTTCAATATTTCGCTGCAGCACTTCAATATCCACAACCAGTGCAGGCGTTTGCAACTGCAATGCACTCCCTGCTTTTCCAATAAGTGCCTGATTCAATGGCTTATTCTGCATGTAATGGCTCCATTTGGGCAAAGCCCATATCCCGAATGCAGCATATGCGGGTACAATTAAAAAATATATCAATTATTCCATATGAGGCTATTTCCCAGATGTTCATCCGACTAATGCTCGTCGCTGTTGTATTTTTTTCAGGCATTTATTCCCTTTCGGACAGTCACGCAAGTACCACTTCACAAGAAGATCGAGTGCTACTTTACGATATTTTCTCAGAGATGATAGCAGTGCCTACCGATACCCTGAATGGTAAAACACCCGAATTGGTAGCCGCCATAGTGAAGCGCTTGTTAATTGCGGGCGTGCCACAAAGTTACATCCACGAAATTAAACATCAGCAGGATATGTCGAATCTCGTGGTGAGGCTACCTGGCGCGACAACCGGCAAACGCCCCATTTTACTCATGGCCCACATCGACGTAGTTACAGCGGTTACCGAGGCATGGACTACCAACCCTTATAAACTGGTAGAGATCGACGGGTATTACTATGGACGAGGAACGACCGATAACAAGGCTGGAGCCAGCATCCTGATTGCCAACCTGATTCGGTATGTAAAAGAAGGATTCAAGCCAAACCGGGACATAATAGTTGTCCTCACAGCGGATGAAGAAACCACAGCTGGCGGAATCAGCCATTTGTTGAGCCAGCACCGGTCGCTGATTGATGCAGAATATGCGCTCAATTCCGACGCGGGTGGTGGCTCGTTGGAAAACGGTGAATACAAGGTATTTGGAGTGCAGGCCAGCGAGAAAGTATATTTAACCTTTCATCTTGAAACGCACAACCCCGGTGGCCACAGCTCGGTTCCAGGGCCGGAAAATGCGATCTACACGCTCGCCGCGGCACTCGAGCGAATATCTCATTACACTTTTCCCGCTATGCTGGACGAAATCACCCAGACCTACTTTCTAAAGTCAGCGCAAATCAAGCACGGGCAAGAAGCACACGATATGCAAAAACTGGCGGCCGGATTAAATTTCGAAGCAGCCGAGCGTCTGTCCCGACAGTCAGCCCGTTACAACGCTATTTTACGCACTACATGCACGCCTACCCGGCTCTACGCCGGCCATGCAGACAATGCCCTGCCACGTAGTGCAAAGGCGACCGTAAACTGCCGAATTCTACCCGGCCACTCGCCGGATGCGGTTGAGGCCCAATTACAGAAACTGGCTGATGACAAAAGAATCACCTTCACGAGAGATTCCCCCCCCGTTGCAAGCCCTGCTTCTCCGCTAACCCCGCACGTGCTGGATACCATCGAAGATCTTATGTTGGAAAAATTCCCCGGTGCCAGCCTTGTCCCAACCATGTCTACTGGCGCCACCGATGGTCTTTATGTTCGTAACGCCGGAATCCCGGTATATGGTGTGTCAGCAATTTTTGGCGATCCCCATGACTCCCGCGCACATGGCAAGGACGAACGAATCCGCATCAAGTCCTTTTATGCCGCCAGTCAGTACTGGTATCAACTGGTTAAGAATCTGAGCTCCAATTAATGAAAATCGTCTGTGTCGGTGATGTCGGTTACGATCACTATCTTCCGTTAAATAAATACCTGCCGGGCGGAATATCCTACAACGTGGCCATTTACGCTAAGGGGCAGTTCGCCCCGGATGACGTAATTCAGTTGGTGTCGGTACTCGGCGACGATGAGAACGCCACACAACTTCGCTCCAACCTCACACAAAAAGGTATAGAGCAACATATAGAGACTTTGCCAGGCCTGAGCCCGATTCAGGATGTTCATCTTGACAAGGGGATCTGCCGTTTTGGAAACTACGAGGCTGGTGTACTGGAAAACTATAGCGTTTCAGAAAGTGCCCGCAGGGTAATCCGAAACTCTGATCTTCTTATCGTACCCTGGTTTGATGAGATCACCACCTTGTTTGAATCCGTTATGCGAACCCCGAGCAAGGGTTTACGTGTCGTGGATTTCGCAGATATTTCGGAAAACAAAAACATAGAGCGCATCACGCGCTGGTTGCCAAAATTTGACATCGCCTTCTTTGGGCTTTTGCCCTCAGATGAAGGCTTTATTAGTGAGATTGCAAACCTTGCAAAAACACACAACAAATTAATGATTGTCACTCTCGCGGCCCACGGAAGCGTCGCATTTGATGGTAGAGATCGTTACCAATGCGTCGCAAGACCTGTTCCCAGGGTGGTCGACACTACTGGCGCGGGCGATACTTTTGCCGCAGCATTTTTAGCTGAGTACACCCGCACAAAAGATATTCAGCGGGCCATGCACAATGGTGCAGAACTTGCGGCGCAAACGGTAGCTCGCCTGGGAACAACACCTGAGCTTGCTACCAATTTGGTCTAGGATATTCCGGACAATTTTTTGGCAGCAACGCAAAAAGTGCTTACCGCACTTCTCATATCATCTGCTCTCTTGCCTGGAGCGCTCTCAGAGAAACAAAAAGACAGGCGAATCTGATTTAGGCCTGCACCCGCACAGCGTTGTTGGGCATCAGCAGGATAAAACTCTGCCATGGGAACAACTACAACACCAAACTCTGAAACCAGATTTGCAACCGTGGTTTCGTCAGCCCGAACATTTGAATCAAGAAATGTGAAAACCGAGAAAAACCCCGCCGCGGGAATCGTCCACGAAAAGTGATCCCCATATGCACCCAATTCCTGTTGCAGTGTATCTAGTAAAATTGCCCGGTTTTCGAAATAAACATCCATCTTACTTTCGGCAACAGACCAGAGGCTTTTTCTGGGTTCAAGAGCGGGGTCATGCAGTAGGGCCGCAAAGCCATACAGGGCTTCAGGGTTTTGGAATAAAATCTCGGAACTGGCCTCTGTAAGCAATAGCTTTGATAACAGAACACTCTGGTCGTGTTTAATCCTGATCTTTGCATTGGAGTACACAAAACCGATGCGCGGCCCTGGAAATCCGATTTTTGACCCGGTAAACAGATGAACCGTTTGTTCATCATCCATGGCTATGAAGGGCCTGGGTCGATTTTCCGGTTTTTCATAATTTATATATAGATAGGGCGCATCTTCAAGAATCAGCAGTTTTTCCTTACGTGCAATATCCAGAATTTCCCCGCGTCGCTTATCACTAAATGAAATACCCGCGGGGTTGTGTCCATCTGGCACAGTGTAGTAAAACGGCAAAAAATAGCCCTCATCACGTGCTTTATGGATTTGCGAAAGAAACTGCTCAGGATCAGGCCCCTCTGCATCCATATCCACACTAAATATTCGCGAGGATTGTTTCAGGCTTGCCCGGGCAACAAAACCTGCGTAGGTAGGCGCATCGGTAAGATAGGCAACCGCCTGGTCGCCCCGCTCAAAAAGCGAACACACCATGCTAATACCTCCAGTAGCACCCACAGTGGGTATCAATTGATCCGGATTAATATCAAGGTTCCAATCAGCGCCGTAAATTTGTGCGAACAACTCCCGGGGTAACCTCGGTCCAAGTGTGTCGGTATAAGCAAAGGCTTCGCGCAAAAACTCCGGCGTAGTTTCAGGATCATTCAGCCCTTGCTCTGCGGCGAGCTTGTCAAAAAAGGCCTGCTTGTGCACAAGAAAACCCTTTGGATCAGTCACATCCGGATGGGGGTAGCCAGCCCCGAGATGATGAATCTTTAAGCCTTTGCTTTCTGCTATATTGCGTAACTCGGGCAAGGATGCTGCCATTCTTCGGGTTACAGATACCCCCTGCTGCACTAATCCTGACGCAATGAGTGATTCGTTGTCTGCCATCTTCTACCTTATTTAGTCTTAGCCGCCTTATTACTAACCTGACCGGCGGGCTGAACCAATACCCAGGGCCGTATTACCAGTGTCCACAACTCGATGTCGTCTTCAAACCAGGAAAGCGCGCACTCATCCGATACAGAACACAGCATTTGTCTGTCTATGTAAGGCTTAAGCACCCCGGATTCGTCTCTGGAAAGCTTACAGGCTACATCCAGTAAATCCAGTTCCGGTGATACGTACAAGGTTGCACCTGATGCAAAATGAGACTGCAAATCTCGCCACGGCAAACGTGCAGTCTCCTGAACCAGCTTAAGTTTCAGTTCATCATCCATGTGACTATTGTACGATACCTAAACTAATAAATAGCTCCAAAAACAGATAACAGATGTATTTTCAGCAGACCTGTACCGCGGGCGCACCGGATATTTACAAACCGGGCCCTGGCTGCATGGACGAGCCATCGGAAAAACGACTAAATCTAAAACGCTGTAACGCATGGCCAGGCGACTGGCCACGCAGCATGCCGGCCATAATTTTACCCGCGCCTGGCCCGATGCCAAAGCCGTGCCCGCTAAAGCCGGTAGCCAGATACAAACCCGGAACCTGCTCAATGGTATCCATCACAGGTACAACATCCGGAGTTACATCAATCATACCGGCCCAGGTTTCCGCAAAAGGCACATTAGCCAGTGCCGGTACGTGCTCCACCAACTTTGCGCGCATACGCTGTATACCTCGTTGGGACGGTTCAGGGTTAAGCACTCGATGTTTTTCAAATATGCTTATTTCATCTGCCGTCCAGGTTCTGCGCGGGATCAAACGCTGAACCAGATCGCCACCAAAATTTAGCCGTAACACGCTGGCAGTCTGGACAAGCGCGGGCAGGAATTTGAACATGTACCGAAAGGTATCTGCACAGGGAAAATGCTCTGTGAAACCGCCGGGCGCGATGGTATACCCTCCATCCCTTCGCCTTCTAAAAGCAACATGTCCACCAGCCGCCGCCCCTGAATAAAACTCGGGCGCAGGCGCTGTTCTGGCGACCGTTGCTCGCACCGTTAACTGGGGTAGATTCACACCCAGATTTCCCAAAAAAGTACTTGTCCATGCACCACCGGCACACAAAACCGTGCCAGAGCGAACTCGCCCGTGCTCGGTGATTACACCCGTCACCTTGCCAGCCTCGATATCCAGCGTGCGTACGGCACAATTTTCCCGGATCAATACACCTTCCTCATGAAGCTTGCGCGCCATGGCAGGTACAGCCGTAAAAGGCTCTGCACGCCCATCACTGGGCGTAAACAATGCTCCCTTCCAGTACCCGGGTGCTGCACTCACTCGTTTGTTGGCCTCTTCAGCGCTCACTAATCGAGTATCAAGCTGATGTTGCCTGGCAATATCCAGCCAGCGCTCATGGGAAGCAAGTTCGGCATCGGTTCTGGCCAGATACATTATCCCCTTACGCTCATATCCGACATCGACACCCAGTTGCTCGCCAATTTCAGCCCAGATACGATTGCTTTCCATCATAATGGGAAGCTCCGCTGCGTCGCGGCCTTGTTGGCGCACCCAACCCCAGTTACGACTGGATTGTTCAGCAGCAACCCGTCCTTTTTCACATACCAGCACGCTAATTCCGGCTTTGGCGAGGAACCAGGCAGTGGAGATACCAATAACGCCCGCGCCGACGATCACCGCATCCACTCGATCAGGCAGGTTGTCCTGAAACAAAATTGGGTCATTCATGCTTATCATCACAATATAATACCTAGTGATGTCTCCATTGAGTATCATTTGCTCAGACCTTCCGGTCGATACTTAATCCAGGCTTCCCTAGTGACAGATCAGCTTACACTTCGTAATATCAAAGTCTCTCCGGTGAAGGTGACGTATAAAGATGACAAAAGGTAATCCCGAACCCAGCTATGTATGTGGAACCGGTGACAAGCCGCTTATCTATAAGACTATTGGCCAGGTATTCGATGAAACCTGCGAACAATATCCTGATCAGCCTGCCATTATCGTTGGGCATCAAAACATTGAACTGGATTATGCCGAGCTATCCAGGCGGGTAAATATAGTCTCTGCCAATCTGCTAAAACTGGGCCTACAGACAGGAGACCGTATCGGCATCTGGTCGCCAAATAATTTCGAGTGGGTGGTAACCCAGTTAGCCACTGCCAAAATTGGTCTTGTGCTGGTTACTGTAAACCCGGCCTACCGTGTCTCTGAACTGGAATACGCCTTGAATAAAGCCAGCTGCAAAGCACTTATTCTGGCAACCAAATTTAAAACCAGTAACTATCTGGAAATTCTGGAAAACCTGGCACCCGAATTGGATAGCTGCACTTCCGGCGAGCTGGTATGTGAAAAATTGCCTCACTTAAAAGTAGTCATTCAGCTTTCAGACGAAACCGTTCCTGGCATGTACAAGTTCTCAGGCCTGTATGACGCGGTCGAAGAGCAACATCGTAATGCGGTAGAAGCCATTGGCGTTCAACTTCAACCCGACGACCCGATTAATATCCAGTTCACCAGCGGCACCACAGGCTTTCCCAAAGGAGCCACACTTACCCATTGCAACATATTAAACAACGGCATGTTCGTAACCGAAGCCATGCGACTAACCGAACAGGACCGGCTCTGTATCCCGGTGCCGCTTTATCACTGTTTTGGAATGGTGATGGGCGTGCTGGGCTGTATTACCCACGGTACTGCCATGGTCTTCCCTGATGAGGCTTTTGAGCCTAACAGCGTCCTTCGTATGGTTGAGCGCCATCGTTGCACAGCCCTCTACGGCGTGCCTACCATGTTCATTGCAATTCTGGGTTGTGAAAATTTCGCCAATTTTAATCTCGGTAGTCTGCGAACCGGAATCATGGCCGGTGCTCCCTGTCCCATTGATGTAATGAAACGCGTTATCAATGAAATGAACATGGAGCAGGTCACTATTGCCTATGGCATGACTGAAACCAGCCCCGTCAGCTTTCAAAGTTCTACTGATGATCCGGTTGAAAAAAGAGTGAGCACCGTAGGCCGTGTAATGCCGCATGTGCAGGTGAAGATTATCGACGAGAATGGCCTCGTTGTACCCCGTGGACAGCGCGGGGAGTTATGCACACGCGGATACAGTGTAATGCGCGAATACTGGGATGAACCGGAAAAGACACGTGAGTCCATTGATGCTACCGGTTGGATGCACACCGGCGACCTTGCAGTGCTGGATGATGAGGGTTATTGCGATATCGTGGGACGGGTAAAAGACATGATTATTCGTGGTGGTGAAAACGTTTATCCCCGCGAGCTGGAGGAATATTTAATCCAGCATGAAAAGATACAGGACGTTTCCGTATTTGGGATTCCGGATGAAAAATACGGCGAACAGATTTGTGCCTGGGTCCAACTGCGTGCTGGCGAGAGTGCAACAGAAGAAGAGATCAAGGATTATTGTCGCGGGAAAATCGCCCACTATAAGGTGCCTTACCGAATCGATTTTGTTAGCGAGTTTCCGATGACTGTTACTGGCAAGATTCAGAAGTTTGTTATGCGGGATACGGTGATTGAGCGATTAAAAGACTCTACTTAAGGCTATCTATGCCTTTAAACAGAATCGTATGAGCCACCGGTATTTGCTTTCCTTCGCTGGCTTGCGGCTGGGCAGGGTTTCGAATCTGAACTACTCACGATTGAAATAACCAGGGAATAAACCTGAGAAAATTTACCAGGTATCCACACAGACGCGCTTCTTACCTTTACGCTTTCTAAACCCGGGTTTTTCAGGCGCTGAAAGCAGGGCCATTTTTATCCACTTGCGTGAATCTGCGGGGTCAATCACATCATCCAGCATAAAGTAGGATGCCGTATTCACCGCTTTACCCTGCTCATACATCCGGGCAACTTTTTCTTCGTACAATGCTGTACGAGCGTCAGGATTTTCCAGTGCCGCCAGCTCTTTGCGATAACCCAGTTTTACAGCACCTTCCAGGCCCATACCCCCAAACTCACCTGTTGGCCACGCAACCGTGAAGGTCGGAGCTTTAAAACTACCGCCCGCCATAGCCTGCGCACCAAGCCCATATCCCTTACGAAGAACGATCGTGAAAAACGGAACACTTAAGCTGGCACTCACCACAAACATGCGTGCTGCATGTCTTACCAAAGCCGTTTTTTCTACCTCCGGGCCAACCATTATTCCAGGTGTATCACACAAAAATAACAGGGGGATATCAAAAGCATCACACAGTTGCATAAAGCGGGAAGCTTTATCCGCTCCGTCACTGTCTATTGCGCCGGCCAGATGTGCTGGATTATTGGCGATAAGTCCCACTGCCCGCCCTTCTACACGAATAAATGCAGTGATCATTCCCAGGCCAAATAATTCCCGCAGCTCCAATACTGAATTTTCATCTGCCAGAGTATCTATGAGTTTGCGAATATCATAAATGCGCAGCCGGTTTTCGGAGATACTCGAGCGCAGGTTACGCTGATCTGCACAACTCCATTCAGACACCGCACCCTGAAAATAGGACAGATACCGTTTTGCCATCGTTACCGCTTCCGCTTCATCTTCTACGGCAATATCCACAACCCCGTTTGGCACCTGAACGCTCATGGGCCCTACTTCTTCGGGCCGAAAGTTTCCCAAACCACCCCCTTCTATCATAGCAGGACCCCCCATGCCGATATTGGAATCCTGGGTGGCAATGACCACATCACAGCAACCCAGCAGAGCTGCATTACCTGCAAAGCAGCGACCGGTAGTAATGCCAATTAAAGGCACAAGTCCACTGAGTTTGGCAAAGTAGGTGAACGCCAAACAGTCAAGGCCCGAGCCGCCAACCCCATCAGTGTCTCCGGGACGTCCTCCACCGCCCTCAGCGAACAATACCAGTGGTAACTGTTGCTGCTCTGCTATTTCAAAGAGACGGTCTTTCTTACGATGGTTTTGGGCGCCCTGGGTTCCGGCTAAAACGGTGTAGTCATAGGACATCAGCACGCATTGCGTAAGGCTGGGTTCGAGATTGGGAAAAACCTGCCTATTGATACTGCCAATACCTGCCACCATTCCGTCTGCTGGCGTATTTTCCATTAAGTCATCCAGGCTGCGCCTTCTTCGCTGTGCAGCAATCACGAGTGGTCCGTACTCAGTAAAAGTACCTGCGTCAACCAGATGCTTAATGTTTTCACGCGCTGTTCTGTGTCCGGTTTTTCGCCGCTTCGCAACCGCGTTAGGTCGCGCTGCATCGAGACCCAGGGCATGACGCGCATTGGATTCTGCCAGATCCTCCCTGATATGGTCAGGGTCTATGGCCTGATCCTGTTCCGCATGTATTTGTTGAACCGCATCTTCCTTAATGAACACCAACACATGGTTTTCAAAAACTGCATTACCCTGTCGCACGACTACCCGGGTAACCCTGCCGCTCACGGGAGCAGCAATTACATGCTCCATCTTCATAGCTTCCATAACCATCAGGGCCTGTCCCGCTTGCACCAATTGATCACTGGCAACGCGAACTTCTACTATGGTTCCCTGTATAGGCGCTCGAACGAGGCATGCATCGCTTTCAACAGGATTAACTGGCTCTACCTGCTGGCTCGGATTCGGCTTTATATCTTGCTTACCGTGCGCAAGAATGGCGAGCGGATCACCGGGGTCAATATGCGCTCCCGCAAGATTTGTATCAGCCTGTAAAGGCAAGCGGCTAAACTCCGGATGTTTCTGTTTTTGCAGCAACGTGTGAATTTTTTCTGCGACAAAATTAGTATGTAATTCATTCCCTGGAAACTGCGGGTGTTTCAACAAATTTTTTAGAAACTCAATATTGGTTTCAACACCTTCAATACCAAATTCACACAGGGCCCTATATGCCTTATTCACAAGGTCGATATAACTGCCTCGACTGTGCACAATCAGTTTTGCCAATAGCGAATCAAAACTAACGAGTGTGCTGTAACCGGTATAGGCAAAGGAGTCTGTCCTAACGCCCGGGCCATTAGGCGGCTCAAAGGTCGTAATTAGTCCACCCGTGGGTTTAGCCTGCGCATTTTCATCCAGCGTTTCCATATTAATGCGCAGTTGTAAGGCGAACCCACGCGGTTCAACGAGCTGCTGCGCATCCAGACCCAACTCTTTAAGGCTTGCACCTTCTGCCAGCCTAATCTGGGTCTGCACAAGATCGACCCCACTGACTTCTTCCGTAACAGTGTGTTCAACCTGCAGGCGAGGGTTGGTTTCAATAAAAGTGAACTGCTCATCTGCATCCAGCAAAAACTCGAAAGTGGCTAAACCGGAAAGTTCAACCGCCGCTGCCATTCTGGTGGCGGCATCGATCATTTGTTTTCGGGTGTCTGGTGAAAGCGTCGGGCTTGGCGCAATTTCCACCAGTTTCTGGTGTTGTCTTTGCACCGTGCATTCACGCTCACCCAGGTTGCTAATGTCTCCCGCGTCGTCACCCAGAATCTGGACTTCTATGTGCCGGGCAGGGGAAATCAGTTTTTCGATATACAAATCTTCCTGACCAAAGGCAGCCATTGCTTCAGAGCGGCAACGCGCCAGAGCCTCTTCCAGATCGGATGCCTGCGAAACCTGTCGCATGCCCCGCCCCCCGCCTCCGGATAAAGCCTTGATCATAACTGCGGCATCCGGGCCCAGGCCGCTAAAAAACTGCTGGACTCGCTCAAGGCTGATATCACCATCCAGTCCCGGTACCACAGCCACGCCACAACTTTCAGCGAGACTTTTTGTGCGCATTTTGTCACCAAAAATTTCCAGCGTTTCAGGCTCAGGTCCGACAAATTTCAAACCAGCACTGATGCACGCACGGGCAAAATCTGCACGCTCGCTCAAAAACCCGTAACCGGGGTGAATCGCGTCGCATCCCTGATTGAGCGCACATGCAATTATCTGATGCATATCCAGATACGCACTGGCACCACTACCGATTAAGGCAATTGCCTCATCCGCTTTCACAATGTGCAAGGATTGCTCATCGTCTTCGGAATAGACCACACTCGTGTGTATGCCCAGTTCACCTGCCGCACGGGATATGCGAATGGCAATTTCGCCGCGATTAGCTATCAGAAGGTGTTTAACACGCATGATTTATCCTAAAACTCCAAGACCACAGTCAGGCACATTTGATAAAATGTGTGTTGACCAGACTACGTGCTTTCAATCACGCCCGGAATGTTTTCTGGCCAGACGCAAGGCATCTCCCGGACTTGTGGATATTCCAGCGTCACTCCAATAGCCAATAGTGACAAAGTTAAATCCTTCATCCAGGCGTTTTTGCACATTGGAACCACTGGTGGTCAAACCACAAGGTACGCCGTGGGCCAGACAACTTTTTAGTACCTTCTGGATTGCTGTTTCAAGGTCCGGATGATCGCCGGATACGCCCAATGACATTGCCAGGTCACTTGGGCCAATAAATATTGCACCAATACCTCCTACAGACAGAATCTCATCGATATTTTCAGCACCTTCCTCCGACTCAATTTGAAGTACGGCCAGAAGCTCTCCCTGAGGATTCAACGGCCAGGTGTCTGCCTTGGCCATATAATCACCCGTGCCCCAAAACCAGCGGGCATTTCCGGGTGAAGCGCCTCTGGTACCACGAGGATTTTGGTAAGGCGCTCCTCGTTTAGCTGGATAACGCATTGATTTAACTGCATTTTCAGCTTCCGCTTTATTGCCAATAAAAGGAAAGAGGACACCGTATGCACCAAGATCCAGTACCTGTTTTACCAGAAACTGCAGGTTTTCCGAGCCGTATTGCGGAATACGCACAATGGGAGTAACCCGCATTCGGGTACTACCGGATTCAGCGATTTGCTGCGGATTAATCATGCCCAACAAAAAACTTCGCAGGGTTTCACCGTCCATGGGCGTGTGTTCCATGTCAATGAATATGTAGTCCAGGTCTGATGCGGCCAGCGCACGGGCATTTTGTTGTGAAAAATCCGCTGTGAAAAGTCCAAACACCGGTTTTTTCTGTTCAAGGGTCGCTATTGTGCCATTGAGCCTGTCGGCGAGCGCTGCAGATGACAGAAAAAATACCAACACGGTGCTGATAAACATTGGGTAAGGGTTACGTTGCATAGCTAATCCTTATTAAAGTGGGAAAATGTCACATTAGCTTATCACTCGTTGCGGAAACGACACCACAAATTTAAGCTGGCATACTAATACCATTCCATTTGGTTGAGGTCATACCCATGTCAACATCCTCCCGATCCATTGCCGGTGCTTTTGAGCCGCTATTACCGTTGGTAACAGCTGAAGAAATTCCGATGGTGATTGCCATTCTGGAACGGATAGCCGGAGACAAATACCGCATGTGGGCAGAACAGGCAGACAATGACATTGAGCGTGACGGGCTACTTGCCTGTGCGCAACGCGAAGATGAAATAGCCATCTTTATCGAATCCCTGCAAACAGATCCACAAAGCATGATCGCTTCGTTGCGCGAGCGTATTCCTGACTTTGAGACTCGCTATGACGCAGTGATGGACGGACTCAGCCGCACGGAGCAGTTGCGAGTTCAATCCGAAGGTGAGATGGGGGGCGCTGGATATATGGGCCAGTTTGCCGCAGCAAGCGAAGGTGCGGTTGCTGCACGCTTTGAGTCTTTGGCATTACTGGAAGAGGCAAACTCAAAATACCTTGCTCGCCTAATCAGCTAGCTTGACGATGCCTATAGATCCATAAGCTTGTCAATATCCCGATCCAGGGTCTGATCAGGCGTTAACAGTGATACCACAATAAATAATGTCATTGATGCTACGAAGGCCACAAACGGTCCACTGATACCGTGGGGCAGACGCACAGAAAATATCTCGAAGGAGAAATTGATAATCAGGCTGATGCCGATTGCAGCAATCGCACCCATGGAATTCGCCCGTTTCCAGTTAAGTCCAATTACCACCACGGGTACAATTGCAGCGGCAAATGTAGCCCAGCCAAAAGCACCCAATAAAGCTACCAGGCGATCATTCTGATAGTAGGAGTACAAAGCAAACAGTGCAGCAACAATGGCAAGCAGTACGGTTGCTATACGCGCCCACAAAAGTTCATTACCAGCACTGCGCCCGCGCAATGCCTTTGGCATATCGTGAACCAGAGCTGCGGCGCCAATATTCAGAAACGCATCTGATGTGGACATAATGGCAGCAAACAACCCTGCAAACACCACACCAGCCAGCAGAGGGTGTGCAAACAGGCTAAGAAACACCGGAGAAGCAGCGTCTGCTGCTTCCAGTGAGGGAATCTCTCCCGACACCACCGCGGCTCGCATCACCACACCAATAGAAACCCACAACAGGGCAGCAAGCACATAAGCGATAGTGCTCAGGGGTAATATCACCCTGAAATCCCGGATTCGGCGGTTCATCATCATTTTGGTAATCAGGTGCGGTTGTCCTGCCAAACCCAGGCCGAAGACGAAAAACCAGCCCAAACACGCGATAACTCCCGCCGTCCCAAAGGGCATAATGGCCTCGCTGTCATCGGCCAGAATTATCTCGGACGCTTGTTGCATACCCCCGTCAAAAACGTTGCTTGCCGTGATCAAAATTAGCACACCGGCAATCATCATAATGGCACCCTGCACCACATCAGTGTACATCGATGCAATGATGCCACCCGTAACGCAATAAAAAATGAGTACAGCAGAAGACAAAATAACGCAGGTCACCAGGCCCACGTCGGCAAAAACAGAGGTACCCGCAAGTATCGCTTTTAATACCAGCGCCATAGCCAAAATCTGCGTCGCCAGATAACCCATGACACCCAGCACTATGGTACCCGCCATCATAAAACGAACAGTTTCACTGCCATAACGGGCAGCTACCAGGTCTGGCAGTGATAGTGAGTCGCGTAATTCAGCAATCATGCGAATGCGCTTGGCAACCAGAAAAAATCCGATGGCATAACCCAGGGCCGAAACCATAACCATCCAGAGAGAACTTAGACCCATTGAATACACGAGTCCCGGTCCACCCACAAAGCCAAAACCACTTAAAGTGCTGGAAAACAAAGCCAGTGAAACAACTATTGGTCCCAGACTGCGTCCTGCTACAAAAAAATCGTTAGCAGACCTGGTACGACGCATCGCCCACAATCCAACGATCACGCAAAAGACGAGGTACACAAAGACGCAAGCAAGAACAATTTCCTGTCTGTACTGTTCCACTATAATGGATCACTAATCGAATCAGTTGCGTCGGAGTTTTTGAATTCGATTATCAATTTATGGTATTCGAGCTCATCCTGGGCCGTATAGATAAAGCGATTGAAGCCCACAATGTAGAGCACAACCAGACTCAGTCCTGAAAGCCAGGTTCCGTATATCATCCAGGCAGAAGGCAGCGGAAAGCCAAGAAAATACTGCACCACGCCGGTATCCAAAAATACCTGGTAGCTGCTGTACACCATGTACCAGTTAAACAAACCGAAGGCACCACAAATCCCAAGCCATCCGTATAGGTGAAAATCACGATGGCGTTTCGATATACTCAAAACTATCAACACAAGAGCCAGGATAAGCACAGCAGCCTGCAACAAAAACGCGGGGAGGCCAATAGCATCAAAACGAACGGGACCATCTCCGCCCACCCGCATGTGGCTTACAAGTGGATGTACCAGGCCAGAACTGTAGCCAGATTCGGAGATACCGGCGATGTAGGTTAGCAGAGCCACCATTATCAGCAGTAAAGTCAGGAGTAAATAAATAAGGTGTTTCTGTGACACTGGGCTGCTGCCTTACTTATTCAGGTAGATGGCGTTCAGGAAGATCTGGGACCCAGACATTTATCTTTTACTTTCTTGAAGAACTGTTTTGGATCGTCAAGGACAGCATAAAATTTATCGTAATACGCCAAAGCCTTCTTTCTTGATTTGTCGTCCAATTCCACTGATTGTTCATAAAGTGCATAAATTGCCGGTTTTTTTTCCTGAAATAGTTGTACCGCGGCATCCAGGCCTGCATTGTGCGCACATCGCCCCCTGAATAAGCGCTGTGTGACCCTGCGAATTTTCAATCCCGGGGGCGGTAATGCATACGGTGCATTTACTGCTCCCGAAAAATCAAAGTCGTAGGGGACCGGCAGAATTTGCTTGTCTTCATTTTGCAGAGGCACCAGATTATGGCAGCATTCCTCACCTGGACGACTAATAAACATCGACCAGTCAGTATTGCCAATCATATACTCGAACAAATTCACTATTGCGGTATAATCGGAAGCAACTTCCGATGAACCAATTTCCTGAGCGTGATGCTCAACCGCATCGAGTCTGCGAGCCAACCTCTTTTTATCCTCAATCAAAAACGCTTGATGACGGATACTCTTATTACCGCTATCACTATTTACGTAGCTGGCATTTACCAGGCGCACCTTAAAACTTTTATCGGTCAATATGTTGAATGTCCTGTATGCCAGGTACTCTCTCACCACCAGCTTTTCAAACTGCGTACTATTTTGACACTGGGTTACCAGTTTTACCTTATCCTGTTTTTTGAATAGAGTGTTTGAAGATTTCTTTTTGGCAAAGTTCAAACGCAGCGGTGGAAAGCTGCAAGTATCCTTACTGCGGCGAAAGTTTCCTCGGGCACGCAATTTTATATCCAGTCTAACTTCACCCGCTTCAGCATCCTGGTAACCTAGTATTGCCGCAAACTCTTCAAGCTCTTCTGCTTCCCTACCCTTTCTCAACTGGGAAAAAGGAGCAGTAATCACGATATCCAGTGGCTCCAACGAATCAAATAAGGGGGATGCTGAACTGATATTTGTGACAGCATTTCCAGCACATGCTAGTAGCATAAACAGACAAACATGCTTCATTGTGTCGACGACTCCAGGCAAGAGTCGTTATTATCACATAGATTCGGAATGCCTGACTAATACATATATTCCGGAGAGGGACCTATATCCCAAAGCAGCACTGTAGCCGTAAGCAAGCCTACAAATGCTACCAGTGCAACCGCAAATACGGCGCTGGCATACAAAAATGCCTGCGTATCAGATACGCGCATCATGGGACTCACGCCAATGTACAAAAGAAAGATACAGTAACAGGCTATTGCTACCCCCAATACGATATCAATCCACAAAACAGGATACAGACCCATAAGGCCACCAATAAAGAATGGCATGGCTGTATAGCTGATTAACCGTACCCCATCAGAAAAGCTGGCGACGTATCCTCCTTCGGGTACATAAGACTCGGACATCCAACGCACCATAAATCCTACAAACATCACACCAGCCACCATGGCCAGAAAAAACATGGCACACATGGGTGCTGCACTTTCAGGTGTAAGCCGCATTAGCTCTCCGGCAACGCTCCAACCAATCTGGGTAACGCCGTAGTACCAGCACACCGAAGGAATAAGCGCAAAGGGAATGGTGTGCAAAAAAATAACTTTTATTGCACCGGCCTTGTGTTCGGCAATACTTCGCCAGGTTCTGCGTGGACTGACTAACAATAATAGCCCATGAAAAAAGGTATGCATCAGAATTCTCCTGTGTTTTGTATGGGCTTGTCTTCGAGTATGTCCATGCCATGTTGGTCAAGATGCTGAAACTGATCGTGGTTTACCGCCCAGATAAACACTTTTGCTGCAATTGCCAATATCACAATTGATACAGGTATTAAAAAATAGAGGCTTTCCATTAGTAACTCTCTCCCGTAGCCGGCCGGATTTTTAGCCTGCCATTCAAAAAACTGTGTGGTATTCGTATCAGTCGCGTGGCGTTCAGCATCACCAAAGTTGAACTCAGGGCCATGCCCAGCGCAGCCAACCAGGGGGGCGCGAACGCAAATGCAGCGGCAGGAATAGCCAGCAAGTTGTATAAAAGTGCCCAGAGCAGGTTTTGTCTGGTAATAGAACGCGTACGCCGAGCAATGTTAAAGAGGTCTGCCAGAGCCCCAAGTCGGGTAGTTAGAAGCACCACATCAGCTCTGGACTTGACCAGATCACTCGCCTCCAGCATTGCGACAGAAACATCCGCTCCGGCCAATGAAGGCAAATCATTGATACCATCACCAACAAACATAATTATCCGGTGGTCACCCTTACTGTGTTCAATGAGTTTCCACTTGTCTTCCGGGCTTTGTTCTGCATCAAATTTCACATCAAGAGCGCGTGCTACAGTTTCGCAATTATCCTGCTTGTCGCCACTGACTATGTGTACATCCAGTCCATAAGCTGTCAGTAGTTTTACGGCTTCTTGTGCATTTTTCCGCAATGGGTTGTCAATGAAAAAACAGGCTGCCGGTTCGCCTCCCACTGCCAGATAGACATTTTTTTCCGCTATCTCAGTCGAAGTTTCTGCTCGCGCACCAAAACCACAAAAACCTGCGCTGCCTATTCGAATAGGTTTACCTGCAAAAATTGCCTCAAGCCCAGAGCCTGGTACCGATTTAACGGCATCAAGCTGCAGCCGGGAGGAAGCAAAACATCCAGCCAGTGGATGAGAGCTGTACGACTGCAGTGCACCAGCTACTGATAAGCACCATTGGGCATCAAATTCGCCAAAAACTTTTATTCCGCTTACGCCAGGTTTTGGTTGCGTTAAAGTACCCGTTTTGTCCATAAACAAGTCAGTCACTGCAGGAATCAACTCGAGAAACTTTCCATCCTTAAGCAGCACTCCCGCTTGCCGCAGGCGCAACATGGCGGCTGAAAGAGCGGCAGGTATGGCTAGAGATAGTGCACAGGGACAGCTGATTACCAATACAGCAAGACTCGCCGAGAATGCCTGCGTCGGGTCATATATCTTCCAGCCAAGGTACGTAACAATTGAGAGAAGAAGTACGCTGGGAATAAAAATGCCTGCAATACGATCCGCCAGTTGAGCCACCGCATTTTTGCTAATCTGTGCCTCGCCCGCCATTCTGTTTATTGCAGCCATGCGGGTCTTATCTGAAACAGCAATCACCCGTATCGAAACACCGGCTCCACGATTGTAGGTACCCGCATACACGGTATCGTCACCTGATCTTACGGTCTGTATATCCTCACCCGTTAACAATGCTTCATCTATATAGGCAGGTCCGGACAGCAAAATGCCATCTGCAGGTATTTGTGCGCCTTCCCCAACCCAGATAGTGTCGCCAGCCCGTAATTCCTTCAGGTCACACGTATCACGTTCCCCGGCAATGATCCGGATAACCTGCCGGGGTAGCGAACTCATCAGCGCATCCTGGGCGTCTACGCGATATTTAAGTTTCAGGTCGATATATCGAGCGGCCAGCAACAAAAAGGTGAACATTACCACCGAGTCGTAGTACACATCCCCACTACCCGAGAGCGTTGCAACAACGCTGCTGGTAAAGGCAATGATTATTGCCAGCGCTATCGGCACGTCCATGCCCAGTCCGCCAGTTGCGGAGCGTAATGCTGCAACGAAAAAGGGCATTGCTGAATAACTGACCACAGGTATGCAGAAGATCAGGCTGGTAAACTCCAGCACCCGGCGATACTCATCAACGCCTGAATATAGCGCTACCGCAACCATCATCACTTGCATCATTGCCAGACCTGCAACACCCAGACGTTTGAGCAGATCATCAGCCCTGTTACCAGAGTTTCCACCTGCACCATCCTGGCAATCAGTCACAGATAAGCCATCCGAACCACTAAGGTAAGGATGAAAGCCTATACGTTCGATATGGGCTATCAGTTCATGCGCCGCCATACTGGATGTGTGTGAAACTACTAGCTGTCTGCGCGCTGGATTAAATTGCAGACGCAGCACGCCCTCCAGATGATCCAGCGCGACCTGAATTTTACCGGTGCAACTGGCGCAGTGCATATCATCTATGTTCAGGGTGGTCATGTTCATTTTACTGCAAGCCGTCCGGACCACTGAGCTTATAACTGGTTTTCGAAAGTGGCTCTACGGGTTTGATAACTTCCGGATCCACATGGTTTGAAGCCAGATAATACATAACAATTCCCATGACGACGCTCGCCAGGGGTAACAGAAACAACATCCAGGCGGGTGATCGTTTCATAAACTAACTCCTGTTGAGCCTGCCAACGCACCAGGTCCAATAAAACGTGTTGTATTCGAGACGCAACGGCTCCTGTTTGTTTCACACAAGCGCACTATCAGGGGAATGTTCGCTGAATCAGCTTCGCTGACTTCTACCAACAGGGGCAGTTCTTCAAGGCCACCTGCTGGCACTGAAAAATGCGAGTTACCCAGCATTTGTACGCGAGCTGAACCGGAGTTTATCTGGGCTTGGGAAAGCTCAACCGTCAGGACAAACTCCACCGGATATTGTTGTTTGTTCATTATCTTGAGTTGATAATCATTACGAACAGAGCCATCTGCCATCACATGAAACAATTCGCCCCGTCCCCTGATTAATTCGAGTGCAAAAGGATCACGCGTAAAAATAGCCACCGTAAATGCAATTAGCATAATGCACAGGGCCACTGCATAACCCACACTTCGACCGCGCAACCATTGTGTTTTAACACCTTGCAGTGCATGCGGAGTTGTATAAGAAATCAAACGTGGCGCGTATCCCATTTTTTTCATAACCTGATCGCATGCATCAATACACAATGCACAACTGATACATTCGTACTGCAATCCATCACGAATATCGATCCCCGTTGGGCAAACCTGTACACAAAGCTGACAATCGACACAATCACCCAGAGCAAGTGATGCTTTGGGTGATTTCGCATCCGATACCACACGTTTGCGAGATCCCCGAGGCTCACCCCGTGCTGCATCGTAAGAAACCAGAAGTGTGTCCTGATCAAACATTGCAGATTGAAATCGAGCGTAGGGACACATGTAAATGCATACCTGTTCGCGCAGCCAACCAGCGTTTATGTATGTTGCGCTCGTAAAAAACAGGATCCAGAAAGCAGACCACCCGCCAAGCTGGAGGGACAATGCACTTACAAGCAATTCATGGGCAGGCGTAAAATACGCAACAAAGCTGAACCCTGTTGCAAAGGCCCAACCCAGCCACAAGAAATGCTTGGCTGCACGCTTGCGCAACTTTTCTAAAGACCATGCAGCATTGTCCAACCTGACTCTCTGGTGTCTTTGTCCTTCAGTAATTTGTTCTACCCACATATATATGGCAGTCCATATAGTTTGCGGACAGGTGTATCCACACCAGACTCTCCCAAACAGGGTGGTAACAGTGAACAGGCCAAATGCTGCGATAATTAGTATCCAGCCAAGCAGCCACAACTCCTGGGGCCACGCCGTGATACCAAAAATATGAAATTGCCTCGCAGGCAAATCAAATAACACCGCCTGCTGTCCGTTCCACTGGATCCACGGCGTAACAAAGTAGGCCATGAGGAACGGCCACCCCGTATAAAGTCGCAAGCGTTGATAAAATCCCTTAACACCTCGCGTAAATATCTTTTCGCGACGCTGGTACAGATCTTTTCGGCTAAATCCTTCAACCGCTATCAATTCGGGCTCATGGGGTACCTGTACATTCATTGACTAAGGTTTACCAAATAGCCAGCCAGTATGGTAATGCGATCCTCACCGAGCTTCCCGAGTTGTGCAGGCATTTGTCCGTTGCGCCCCTTTCGGATAGATTCTGCGATATTTTGAGAGTCTCCTCCATAAAGCCATATATCGTTGGATAAATCTGGTCCGCCAAGCGCAGCAATACCCTTGCCCTGGGCACCGTGACAAGCGGCGCACATGGTGCTGAAAATATTACTGCCACGGCTAGCCATATCCTCGTCATGCACCCTGCCGGATAAACTGAGAACATATTGGGTAACCTCAGACACGCCCTTGTCTTTTATCACCGTTTCCCAGGCCGGCATTGCCGCGCTTCTGCCATTACGAATCGAAGCCTTAATCTCATCGAGCCGACGCCCCCAGATCCATTCATCGTCTGCAAGATTGGGAAACCCGGATAATCCCTGCCCATTCAGCCCATGGCATATCGAACAATTGTTAAGAAACAATCTGCGCCCTACCTGTCTGGCGCGTCGATCCTCGGCCATCGCCTCAACATCCAGTGACGCAAGTTCTGCATACAAGGGGGCAAATCTGGCATCATGTTGTTCTGTTATTTCCTTTAGCTGCCCAGTCGAGGTCCACTCACCGATTCCCGCCAGGTCTCCCAGGCCGGGATACCAGATTAAATAGACCAGCCCATAGATTACGCTGCCAACAAATAGTCCAACCCACCACAATGGCAGCGGGTTATCCAACTCTTCTATTCCATCCCATTCGTGGCCAGTGGTTTTCTCCCCACTGGTTGTTCTGTTAGCAAACAATAACCACATAATCGCGATGAGGCTGATCAAAGTGCCCAATAGGACGTACCAGTGCCAGGTGTTACTCATTGTCATTTCCCCGCCCCCTTGTCTCATCTGTTGTATCGGTATCCAGAACCGCCCTGCCGCGTTCTTCCCAGCGGTTTTTTGCACTCGGCCGGTACGTCCAGATCATTAGTGCAATAAAGCCAAAACACACGGCAAGTGTGGATATCAGTGCTGCGGTCATAATGCTTCTCCAGGCTGATAATTCTTCATATCCAGACCCAGGCTTTGCAAATATCGGATAAGTGCAAAACTTTCAGTCTTTCCAGCCACCTGCGGAGCTGCACTGGCGATATCTTCATCGGAGTATGGGACCCCAAGGGTCTGTAACACTTCCATCTTGCGGGTTATATCGTCCCCGGACAGCGTATTTTCAAACAACCAGGGATAAGCGGGCATGTTGGAGACGGGGACAACACTTCTCGGATCCAACAAGTGGGCTCTATGCCAGTCATCGCTATAACGTCCCCCTACCCTGGCAAGGTCAGGACCGGTGCGTTTGGAACCCCAGAGAAAAGGACGCTCATAAACATCTTCTCCTGCCACAGAGTAATGCCCGTAACGTGCAACGTCAGAACGTAAAGTCCGCACCATTTGTGTGTGGCACACGTGGCAACCCTCGCGAATATATATGTCCCTGCCTTCCAACTCTATTGCTGTATACGGCTTAAGCGTAGCAATGGCCTTAGTCGAATTGGCGTTAAAGACCATGGGTAACAGTTCCACCATGCCTCCAATACTCACAGCCAGGAGCGTGAATGCAATTAGCCAGCCAACCCTGGTTTCTATTCCTTCATGATTCATGGATTTGCTCCCGCTGGATCCAGACGCGGTATTGCGGGTGCTGCCAATTCATCACGGCTTAAACCACGTGAGGTCATATACACGTTATAGGCCATCACACACATACCAATGAAGAAAATGGCACCCCCGATAAAACGTACAACATACCCAGGAAAGCTGGCCTCAACCGACTCCTGAAAGCTGTAGGTTAAGGTGCCATCTATGCTCGTAGCCCGCCACATAAGCCCCTGCATCAAACCGTTAACCCACATAGAGGCGATGTATATAACGGTGCCCAGAGTAGCCAACCAAAAATGCAGGTTAATCAGTTTAATGCTGTACATCTGTCCCTGTTTGCGACCATAAAGAATAGGAATAAGGTGATACATGGCACCCATACTTACCATCGCTACCCATCCAAGCGCACCGGAATGTACATGGCCTACGGTCCAATCGGTATTGTGAGACAGCGCATTGATGGTTTTAATGGACATCATCGGCCCTTCAAATGTGGACATGCCATAAAAAGACAGGGAGACAATCAGGAACTTCAGAATGGGGTCTGTCCGTAACTTATCCCAGGCGCCGGACAGGGTCATAATTCCGTTTATCATGCCACCCCACGAGGGTGCAAGTAGAATGAGTGACATCACCATTGCAACGCTCTGCAGCCAATCAGGCAAGGAGGTGTAGTGCAGATGGTGGGGTCCCGCCCACACGTAAATCGCAATCAGGGTCCAGAAATGTACGACTGACAAACGATAGGAATATACCGGCCGTTCAGCTTGTTTGGGCACAAAGTAGTACATGATGCCCAAAAAGCCGGCAGTTAGAAAAAACCCGACCGCATTGTGGCCGTACCACCACTGAACCATGGCGTCTGCAGAACCCGCATAAAGAGAGTAACTCTTAAATGCGGAAACTGGCAGTGCAAGGCTGTTCACGATATGTAATAGAGCTACACCAATGATAAGTGAGCCAAAAAACCAGTTAGCCACATAGATATGTTGAACGGTACGCCTCGCGATTGTGCCAAAAAAAACGACACCAAAAGCCACCCACACCAGCGCAATTAAAATATCGATGGGCCATTCGAGTTCAGCATACTCCTTGGAACTGGTGAGCCCCATTGGCAGAGTAATAACGGCCGATACTATTACCAGCTGCCAGCCCCAGAATACAAAAGATGCAAGGCGATCTGAAAACAAAGCCACTTTACACGTACGCTGGACGATATAGAGTGCACTACCCATAAGTGCACAACCCCCAAAAGCGAATATCACCGCATTGGTGTGCAGGGGGCGTAATCGTCCATAACTTAACCATGGAATATCAAAATTGAGAACGGGCCAGGCGAGCTGACCGGCAATGAGTAGACCTACCAACATGCCGATCAAGCCCCACACAACCGTCATCAAGGCAAACCAACGCACTACGCGCATATTGTAATTTTGTTCCGCGCCCACAACTCAACCTCAAATGAAATCAGATCGAATAATTTTCTCATCGGGATATGGAAGTTGGAATGCGTACTTTCCGAAGTGTGGGAATTTACCCGCACTACATTGAACATTTACGCTTGATAGATAAAATTCAGAAGGGGTTTTGGGTCTGCAATAGGTTTGCGAAAAACGTTCACAATTCCTGCAGCAAGGGCGCGCTGGTGCGTCATCAACATATTTTCACTGATCAGCAGCGCAAATGGAAAGTGTGCCCGCATGCACATTAATCTCATAAACAGCTCAATCCCGTTCCCGTCGGGAAGTTCAGCCGCACATAACAGACATTTCACATCTACCGTATCCAGTGATCCCATAAAGGCGTGAATGGAACTGAAACTGCGAACCGACTTGTCACCCAGGTCAACCAATACTTCCAGACTATCTCGAATTGCGGGGTCTGCATCCAGGATACATACAGTAGATTTTGCTATAACCATGCGCCAGAAAACTAGCAGGCGTTCTATCTACAAGAAATCAGGGAAATTACCTATCCGTCTGGTCAAGAGCCTTCAGCCTGGTCAAGAGCCTTCAGCCTGGTCAAGAGCCTTCAGCCTGGTCAAGAGCCTTCAGCCTGGTCAAGAGCCTTCAGCCTGGTCAAGAGCCTTCAGCCTGATCAAGAGCCTTCAGCCTGATCAAGAGCCATCTTCAGTCTCACCAGGTCTGCCAGTGTGCGCGCTTTGGTTTTTTGCATTACATTGCTGCGATGAATTTCAACCGTGCGTTCACTAATCCCCAATTCGATGGCTATCACTTTGTTTGCCTGCCCCAGAGTTACTCGCGCAAACACTTCATTTTCACGAGGCGTAAGATGGCTTACTCTACTGCGTATTTCTTCAATGCCGGTGGCCGTTGAATGCCACTCCCCATCAAGATCGAATGCCTGTTGAACCCGGTCAAGCAATTCCTGATCATTAAAGGGTTTGCGAATAAAATCCACCGCTCCCAGTCGCATGGCTTCAACAGCCATTGGAATATCTCCATGACCGGTAATAAATACAATTGGAACATGAATATCCAGCTGATTTAGTTGTTTTTGTAAATCGAGGCCACTCATACCCGGCATTCGAATATCCAGCACGAGACAACCACGGTCCCCGGCCTCAAAATCATCCAGAAAGCTTTGTGCATCGGGGTAAGTCTTATAAGCAATATCAACAGATTCGAGCAACATTCCTATCGCATCCCGAACAGGCTCGTCGTCATCAACTACAAATACGCAAGGACTGTCACTCATACATTACACCCCTTTCACTAGCGGTATTGCTGGATTCCAGTTCATCTGGTAATGGCAGGCGAAAGAAAAAACTCGCCCCATACTGAGCATTATTTTTATATTCAAGACTCCCGCCATGATAATCAATTATTGATTTGCAGATGGACAAACCCATCCCCATTCCCTCACTCTTGGTAGTATGAAATGGCGAGAAAATGAAATTCATCTGATCGGCAGCAACTCCCGTACCGGTATCAGTTACCATCACTTCCAGGTTATCCGCACCTCTGCGCGATACAGAAATCTGAACAATATCACCGTGCCTGCACTCTATTTCAGCCATCACATCCACCGCATTACGTATCAGGTTTAGCGTTACCTGCTGAATCTGTATGGCATCACAAAGAACTTCGGGCAGTTCCTCGCTAACGCTGAACTCGAGCTCGATACCCCGCAAACGCGCATCACCTTCGACCAACGGCTTGAGGTCCTTAACTAACGAGCCCAGATCAACCAGCTCTTTTTGCCCCGATTCCTTGCGGACAAAACGTTGTACACGTTCAATCACAGCTCCAGCCCTTAATGATTGTGCAGCCAGTTTATCAAGTGCGTTACTCAGGCGATGTTTATCAATACTGTCCTTTTCCAACATGCGTATGCAAGCCTGAGTGTACAGTGCTATTGCCGTTAGTGGTTGATTAATCTCATGGGCGATGCTTGCGGTCAACTCACCCATGTTGCTCACCCTGCCTGCGTGTGCCAGTTGAGCCTGTTGGTCCAGCATCCTTGAGTGGGAGGCCTCCTGATCTGAAATATCATGGATGATTCCGCAAAAATAGGATCCTTCATCACTCAAAATCTCATTAATCGCAAGGTAGATAGGAAATACCACCCCATCTTTTTTTATTGCTGTAAGGTTTCTGCCAATACCAATAATGCGCGGTACCCCTGTTGCGAGATAACGGGATACGTAATGTTGGTGTTCACTGCGATACGGTTCCGGCATGAGCAGCGTAATGGCTTTACCACGCAAATATTTTTCTTCGTAGCCAAAAGTATCCAGCGTAGCGTGGTTCATATGCAGGATAATGCCACTGGAATCGATAATTACTATCGAATCAACAACCGAGTCCAGAACTCTCCAGACATTTTCTTTAAGCCATTGCTGTGTTTTATTTTTCCGCAAATTCCTTTCGCCTCGATCCGGTGATTTGATAGATAATACCGTTGTGGGGAACAAACTGAAATAAACCTTGTTGCACGGGTAGTCTGCACAGATACTTTTAGGTTAACGTTCACTGCACATGAGGCCACTACACTACTATCTACTGGGTACCGCGTCCTGGTTTTATTCCTGGGGTATTCAGTCCGTTATCTTCACCTGGCTGATTACTATCGTACTGCATGTGGAACCCGAACGTGTAGGTTTTGCCCAGATGGCAATGCTCGTACCAGCCACGCTGTTAATGTTAGTGGGTGGCAGTCTGGCAGACAACTACGGCGGTAAACGCATCGCACTCCTTGCTCAAAGTTTTGCTGCAATTGGCCCGCTATTTCTAATTTTCATGATTTCCAGGAATGCACTGACCTACACTGCGATCCTGATTTATGCAGCGGGTATGGGTTGTGTACAGGCGTTTTTGACTCCCGCGCGGGATGGCCTGCTGAATCTGGTCGCTGAAGGCAAGGTTCAACGCAGGGTGGTACAGGTAAGCATGATCCAATTCGGTATTCAGATGCTGGGCTTTCTCAGTGCATCCTATGCCGACGATATAGGCGCCCGGATAATTCTGAGTGTACAAGCCACGGTGCTTATAGCGGGTATCATTGCGCTTTACCGAATTCAGCTACCGGATCCCGAGCGTACGCCGCGTGAACATCATTTTCTGAAAGAACTGGGCTCATCTATCGTGGTGAGTTTTCAGATAATGCGCAGATCCAGTGCCATGCGGGCGATTGTTATTCAAAACTGTGCGATGGGTGTGTTTTTTATGGGAACCTATATCGTAAGCCTGCCATTGTTACTACGAGACGTGTACCAGGGTTCCTCCCAGGAATTATCCTGGCTAAATGCTACAAATTCCATGGGCCTGGTAATTGCAATTACCATTCTCATGCGTTTCGGTGATATCAGGCGTCAGGGGAGAGCTTTGTTATTGGCCCAGGGGGCTGGTGCAGTCGTACTGGTTGCAGCCGGGCTACTGGACGGCCTTATGGCGCTTAATATCGATATTTTCTGTTGGGGCCTGTGTGGTGGCATTGCCATGACGATGTCCAGGACTATAATGCAGGAGAGCGCTCCGCCCGACATGCGTGGGCGAATGATGGCATTTTTCTCATTCTCTTTTATGGGTTCCGGCGCCATCGGCGCCCTGTTTAATGGCTACCTTGTCGGCCAGGTTGGCGCAGCTTACGCCATAGTCATCTCATCCATGTGTATGCTGTTTACTATTGTTCTCGTCGCAGTTCGCTCTGATTTGTGGAAACATACCTAGGCCAATTCATGCACTGCACATACAGGTTATGCTCCAGTTTGAATATTTCTATATTCATAATATGATGATTGCCCCGACTCCGTGGTTCAAATATGCGACGCTCAACTAACCTAAGCATCCCGATAGGGATAATAAGCGCTTACTATTTGCTATTTTCAGGTTTATTCATCTGGTTGATCAGCACCTACCCACAAACCCGGGAATACCTTCCGGTCGGTGGAATTGACGCGATGATGGCGACAGACGATGGAAACTTCGAAATTGTCGAAACCTTTCGCAGATCCGCCAATGATTTTTCCATTGACCCAAATGGTGCAATAAAACTTTTTTTTGCAACCATCGGTACAGCAATCCTGATGATACCCGTATCATGGGCCTACATACTCACCAATCGTGCATCCAAAATAGAACAGTCTTTTGTGCAAACAATTGTAGTATTGCCCATTGTAGTTACAGGTATAGCAATGGTCGTACAAAACAGTCTGGCGCTGGCATTTAGTCTCGCTGGAATTGTAGCGGCGGTGCGCTTTCGTTTTACCCTGGAACAGCCATCTCACGCGCTGTACATATTTACTTCCATTTCTATCGGACTGGCAGCAGGCATTGGAGATCTCGGTGTAGCCGGGGTAATCTCCATGACCTTTGTATATGCAGTGCTGGTGCTGTGGAAACTGGACTATGGACGCACTTTTTCGGGGCCATTTTTCTCCCTTCTGAGCCGGCGTAACCGGGAGGACGCTGATTGAGCCCACGCACCATTCTCTTAACTTGCCTGTTGTTTGCGTGTTCATTGGTATCAGAAACCAGCCTTGCTTCGGCAGTACTCGCACAGTTTCCTCTGGATGCGCAACACCTCAAGCAGTGGAAACTTCCCGGCAGGCTTAAGGAAATTTCCGGTTTGGCTATTTCCGGGGATAATCGCCTTTATGCGCACAATGACGAGTCCGCTACAATCTACGAACTGGACCACACACATGGCAAAATTGTCAGTGAATTCAGGCTGGGTAAAGTTCGAGATGATTTTGAGGGCATAGCTGTCGTTAATGAGCAAATCTACCTGTTATCCAGCACGGGCACGCTTTACAGAAGCCCCATTGGCGAAAATGGAACCCGAACCCGGTATAAAAAGTTTGAAACCGGTCTGGAAAAAAATTGTGAGTTTGAAGGCCTGACCTATCAGGCAAAAAAAAATGCACTTCTTCTGCTGTGTAAAACACCCTACAAAAAAAAACGCCGGCACCAACTGCAAATATATAGCTGGTCACTGGACACATTATCTATCGACAAACGCAGTACTTTGCGTATCGATGACACGCCCATACTTACTCAATTACAAAGCAAGCACGTGTTACCATCGGGAATTACAATTGACGTGGAGACAGGAAACCTGTTGTTGGTAGCTGCAGAGCAAAAAGCGCTGATTGAGTTAAACGAAAACGGAACGCTCATTCATGTCATGCGTATCCCTCTACATAATCAACACCATCAGCCTGAAGGAATTGCCTTGTCTACAGAGGGCCTGCTTTTTATCGCTGACGAGGGCGGTAATCAGAAGGCGCGCCTTTCCATCTACTCAAATAGAGATAATCCTCCTTGCGCCAACAATCCTTAATAATAGTCCATGGTAACGCACCCAAGCCAAATTCAGAGGCACTTCGCTCAATTACAATTGAAGCCATGCGCAGCGGACTGGCACGGGTATCCCAGCCCCATCTACCCATTTTTGATACGCTGACTACCCATTTCCCCTACTTTGCAGATCTCACGTTACCCTATTCCGCAGATGATAAAGCTGACTACGACGAAACAGCCGACCTTGAAGACTTGCACTCGGGTTTATCAGCGCTCAACCGCCTGAAAAAGAAGAAAAATTTTTCATTATCTGCTTACGATCGACTGCCCGGGAAATCCACCCTGAAAGAATTCGCCGCTAGCCTGGGCGCACCACTTTTGCACGCTGTTGGGCTATCCAAAAATGTTATCGCAAAGATGGACAAAGCACTGGGTGAATACTGGAATGAGGAGTCGGAACTCAAATCCCGAATATTGGTGAGAATACGCAATAGCATCATTGAAGCCGTACAACGCGGCGACAGGGTATTGCTGGTGTCCAATGGTGCGGGTACCGTGTATGCCTACGATGCCCTCTGGCAGTTGTCACGGCTAAAAGAATACAAAAACATCACGGGCGACAGCAAGATTCATACCTGGATTACGCTGGGCTCACCACTTGGCGATCCAACTATTCAACGGTTTTTAGAAGGTGCTACCCACTCCAAACAGGAACGGTACCCCGACAACATAATCAACTGGCACAATTTTTCCGCTGAAGATGACTACATGAGCCACGACAATACTGTGCGCGACGATTTCCACGAAATGATAAACCAAAACCTGATCAGCGACATCAGGGATACGCGGATTTATAATCTGGCGATGCGCTTCAATACATCCAACCCACATCATTCCCTGGGGTATCTGAACCATCCAAGTGTGGCCTCTGCAATGGCCCATTGGCTGGCGACGAGTGAGAAAGACTAGCTGGATTCTGACATCACATCCATTAACAGGGTGTACGATTTAAGCCGGTCGGCAAAGTCATAACATATAGTTACTGCCATAATTTCATCAACGCCGAATTTTACAGCCAACAGGTTTAACTTGTCGCGAACCTGTTCTGGCGTTCCAATTGCTGACATAGCCCGGCGCGGGGTAACAAAATCGGTCTCCTGGGCAGAGTATTGATAGCTCTGCGCATCTTCTATGGATGGCACGCGAACATTTTTCTCCTGGTTGAGAAACCGTAGAAAGGTAACTTCCCTGCACCTGGCCATTGCCAGCGCATGTTGTTCGGTTTCTGCACAAATTACGTTTACCGCAAGAGAAGAATAGTGCCGCTTACCCGCCCTGGCCGCTTCGGCAGGCGCACCCCATTTTTCCTCAAACCGGGTTCGGTACAATTGAAAAATTGCCTGGTTCATCTCGCTATTAATGAACAGGGCAAAGCTGTAGGGCAGGCCCAGTTCAGCCGCCAACAGTGCGCTTTCGTGGCTTGTGCCCAACATCCAGATTTCTGGTGGAATTGGTGCTTCCGGGGTAATTTTGGGTGCATAATCCTCTGAACTGAATGCTTCTGCCAGACGCACTACCTGTTGTGGAAAGTGCCTGAAATCTGCACCTCCATGCGGCGATAGAGCCTGGCTCACATCCATTTGACCGCCCGGTGCACGTCCAACTCCCAAGTCTATCCTCCCCGGATAAAGACTCGCAAGTACAGCAAAATTTTCTGCTACCTTGTGCGTGGAAAAATGCGGCAACATCACACCCCCGGAACCGATTCTTATGGACCGGGTTGCTGCACCAATTGCGCCAAGTAATACCTCTGGCGAACTGCCTGCCAGACTGGAGGTACTGTGATGCTCGGACACCCAAAACCGGCTATAGCCTAACTTTTCTGCATGGCTGGCGAGTTGGATGGTCTCGTGCAAGGCATCAGTTGAGCTGCCGCCTTCCCTCACGGGCGATTGGTCAAGAACCGATAAACTAAAGCGCACTCAGCTGCTCACTCAACTATCGCCGCCTGATACGCCGGCCGCGCACTGATATGTGACCAATACCGTTCGACATTTGGCGTCAATACTTCATCAATATTCAACGACAAGGCAAGATGGATGGCAAAAGCAACGGTAACGTCAGCTATTGTAAAGCGCTCCGCACACAGATACATTTTGTCTTGTAAAGCAGTTTCTACACAGCGCATGCGCGCCAGAAACCATTTGCGATAATCCTCGGCGACCTGTGGATTTCTTTTCTCCTCCGGCTCCAGAATGGTGTAGCGCAATACCAGAGTTTGCGGAAAGGTAAGCGTTGCATCACTGCGATGTAACCAATTTAGATAATCTCCGTACTCTGGATGTTGCCGGTCTACCGCCAGGGCATCTCCCCCATAACAATCGACAAGATACTGACACATACCGGAGGATTCAGTCATAACCACCTTCCTGTCATCTGTGCTATCCACCAGACAGGGAACAGTACCCAGGGGATTAATTTCCTTATAACCGGCATAACTGTAACGTGGTGGAAATTCCATCGTTATCAATTCATGGTCCAGTTGCATTTCTTTAAGCGTCCACAGCGGGCGCACCGACCGTGAACCTTTGCAGTGATATAATTGAATACTCATATTTTTTCTTCTTGTTTCTAACTCAGTAATAAAGGTGCAAGGTGTTTTCGGTGGTGTGCTGCATCTCCAAACAGTAGTTGGCTGCACAGGGCACGCCTTAAATAAAGCTGCGCATCGCATTCATAGGTAAAGCCAAATCCACCATGAAACTGCACGGCACGGTCTCCCGCAAAAATGGCCGCCTCACAAGCCTGTGCTTTAGCCATACGCACCGCTACCTCTCTCTGCTGTTCGTCCCAAACGGTAGCCGCGTGGTAGACAAGCGAACGCATGGATTCCAGACCGAGTAAAATTTCCACGGTTGGATGTTTCAATGACTGGTAAGACCCTATCAGACGATCAAACTGTTTGCGTGTTGTCAGGTATTCTATTACTACGTTAAGTACGGCTGCAGTGCCACCCGCCAGCTCCGCTGATAGCAGCAAATTGGCCAGCATATTCAGGTGAGCAAGAGTACTGATAGTATTTCCTGCAGGGAGCATATTCCGGGTTTTCACCTGAACGCCGTCCAGCGTTAGCCTGAAACTTCGCCGGGTTTCATCTATTATGACTTCCCTGCGCAATGCATTTTCGTTCAGTTGGTCTTTTTCCAGAACCACCAGCGCAGGCATGCCCTCATACATTACTGAAACAACAAAAATATCAGCTTTACGCGCATCAAAAACAAAGGTTTTACTACCGGAGAGATGCAAAACATCTTCGTGTGCAATGGCTTTGCAACGTATATCTTCCAAATCCCAACTGCCTTCGTCCTCAGTTATCGCAATGCTGGCAATCAGGCCTTCGCAAATACCCGGCAGCCACCGTGTTTTTTGTTCTTCACTGGCACCCTGCAATATCATCTGACTGGCGAGCGTCGTAGATATAAACGGGGTAGTTAACAAAAAGCGCCCCATGGTTTCTGCAATAGGCACAAGCGCGTTCACCCCCAGCTCACTACCCCCGAATTCTTCGGGAATCGCAATTCCTGTCCATCCCAAAGCAACAATTTCCTGCCAGATACCTGCATCGTAACCACTATCGCTCAGCAGCAAATCCCGAACCCTGGCAACGCTGGACTTCTCACGACAAAAACTCATTGCCGTGTCCAAAAGCATTACCTGTTCGTCATTGAAAGAGATAGGGGCGGACTTTATATTTGAATCTTCCGACATTCCAAATCCCTATTTAGGTAAACCAAGCACACGTTCGCCAATGATGTTGGCCTGAATCTGTGAAGTTCCGCCCCCTATGGTGGCTGAGAAAGCATTCAAATAGGATCGTGGCCACTTACCGGCATCCGCCGACTGGGAATCCCCTATAAACCGTGCTCCGTTAGCGCCTTGTAAGCCTATTGCCAACTGACACAACCTGCGGCGGAACTCGGAAGTTCGAAGTTTACCTGACATTGCAATGGCAGAAGGACGTTCAGAAACCAAAGCAGGAATACGCGCCCTGACTCTGCTTAATTGATTGGCTTTTTCCTCAATTAGAAAACGTACCAGTTGTTCGCGAACATAATAATCTTCAATCGCGGGTGCACCGTCACGCTTTGCCTCGCGGGCCAGCTCAACAACATCGTCAACCCTGAGATCGATCATAGAGATACCGCCCGCCTGTCCACCGGCTGCACCCCGCTCAAACATGAGCGTGGTCATGGCCACCTGCCAGCCCTCGCCTTCATTCCCCATAATGCAGCTGGTGGGAATACGGGCATCATTAAAAAACGTCTGCGTAAAACCGTATTCCCCGGTGAGTTTTCTAATGGGCCGTGTCTCAATTCCGGGTACGTGCATGGGCGAAAGAAAGAAGCTCAATCCCGCATACTTGCTCTCGGTATCGGGATTGGTCCGGGCAAGCAGAATCATATATTTGGCGTAAGATCCCAGACTTGTCCAGATTTTACTGCCATTTACCCGGTACTCATTACCGTCCAGCACAGCTTTTGTTTGTACCTTACCCAGATCAGAACCATGATCAGGTTCCGAAAAACCCTGGCACCAGATGTCGTCCGCATTAAGAATACCCTTGATGTAGCGGTTTTTTGCATCTTCGCTACCCATATGTAATATCAGCGGACCCGCCCAGTTCAGGCCGATGGTATTCATCATAAACGGCGCATTCTGCCGCGCCATTTCAGAGGTCACTATGTCCTGATAGGCCTGGGGATAACCGCCACCGCCATACGCCTCTGGCCAGCTCATACCCAGGTATCCGGCTTCATAGACTTTACGTTGCCACGTTCTTAAAAACTCAAACTGTTGGTCCGTGCCAACTTCCATAAAGCTTTCCGGAAGCAAAAAACCGGGTTGCTCAGGAATGTTGGCCTCAAACCAGGCAACAACTTCAGCCTTGAAGGCCTCAAGGGATGCACGATTTTCTTGCATGGGTATACCTCTTTTAATGCAGCGACAGGCATCACGTAACGGCATGGCCCTGGACTGTGCAACTAAAACATTACATCGGTACTGTTTTGTATCATACTCTGGAGGCAATGCATACAAATCCTGCCAGCAAAGAAAATGGGCTACAAAAAGCCAAAAGCGCGCGAACCAGAAATACCATCTGCGAGGCAACCGTTGCCTGCCTGGCAGAACTCGGCTATGCCGAAACTACCCTTAACAAAGTAGTCGAGCGGACGAATCTGTCAAAGGGCGCATTGCAGCATCACTTTCCAAGCAAGGAATCCCTGATAACAGCAACCGCAGATTTTTTGCTGGAACGCGCCCTGCAGAGTGATCATAAAGGAGACGCTGGCACGGTCGCCCAAAGATTGTTGGATACCTGGGTATATATGGTGCATACAAAGGCCTACCAGGCTTTGCTTGAAATTTTAAACGCTGCGCGCACCGACAAAGGTTTGCAGCAAGTGATATCCCCACAGCTACACCAGTGGAATCGAAACATCGACGAACAGTCGCGGCAACTTTACAAATCTGTCAACGGTGATGATGACGATGTAATCACCCTGTTAATTATGAATCGCAGCTTGATGCGCGGGCTCGTCATTCAGGATATATATACCAATGACCCCGCAGCCAGTACAAAAGTAGTAAAGCGCTGGATTGAGTTGATCTCGCCCTTACTCACCCTACGCTCCTGAAGGAGGCAATAACCCAATGGATCTCTCTTACAGCGCAGAACACGAAGCCTTTCGTCAGCAAGTTATCGCCTTTCTTAAAAAACACAAAACCCTCGCCCCGGTTGGGGCAGGTCTGCGTTCCGCAAAAACCCGTGATTGGCAAGCCCTACTCATTGAACATGGTTACACCGCCAGAACCATTCCAAGGGAATATGGCGGATTCGGAGCTAAACCGGACCTGCTTAAAGGCAGAATAATTGCAGAGGAATTTGCCCGTGCCCAGGTCCCGGGCGGTCTTTCAGGACAGGGTATTGCAATGCTGGTTCCCACACTATTGGAGCTGGGAACAGAAGAACAAAAACAACAATTTATTCGTCCTACCCTGAGTGGTGAGATGATCTGGTGCCAGGGTTATTCCGAACCGGGCGCAGGTAGTGATCTGGCCAGCCTGAAAACCAGTGCCGTGTTGGAGGGTGAAAACTGGCTGGTTAACGGACAAAAAATCTGGACCAGTACCGCTCAAATTGCAGACTGGATATTCTGCCTGGTCAGGACGGAACCGGATGCACCCAAACACAAGGGGATCTCCTTTTTATTGTTTAGAATGGACACCCCGGGAATTGAAGTTCGCCCCCTTGTAGATATGACAGGCCTGGCGAATTTTAACGAAACTTTTTTTACAGATGTGGTAGTTCCCAAAAACCAGATCGTTGGTTTCCGTGGAGAAGGTTGGCGTGTTGCCAACACAATCCTGGGTAATGAGCGCGACAGCCTTGGCAATCCCAATGCAACTCTTTCCAGGTTGAACGCGCTAATCAGGCTTATGAAGTCAGAAACGGTAGGCGGTATATCCCTGATAAGCATGCCGGCCTACCGGGACAGATTGATGAAAATTCAGGGCCGGGTTATGGCGCTGCGCTTTAACGATATGCGCATACTTTCTGCCAAGCTCAACAGGAAAGACGCCTCTCTGGCCCGATTGATAGTAAAGCTGCAGGGCACTGAACTACGGCACGATCTGGAAGCACTCGCCATTGATGCCATGGGCGAAGCGGGATTGTGCTTTGGCGAGAGCGACTACCTGCGAGACGGTGGATCATGGCAGTACCAGTACATGTATTTTCTCGGGCTCATTATCGGTGGAGGCACTTCACAGATACAAAAAAACATTATCAGCGAGCGTGGTCTGGGCATGCCCAGAGAACCACGCGTAAATGCAAATACAGCCACATAGAAGAACACGCTTATGGATTTTGGCCTATCAGAAGAACAAACCCTGTTACAGGACAGCGTAAACCGGTTTCTTGCGGATCAGGTTTCTTTGGACAAGGTCAGGCTATTCACTAAAAATGGCGATACCGACAAGCAAATCTGGACCAGCCTATGCACTTTGGGACTGGGTGGAATCCTTATCCCGGAAGAATTGGGAGGCACAGGTTTAAGCCCAATGGACGCAACGATTGTAGCAGAATGCCTTGGGTACCGTGTAACGCCTTCCAGTTTCCTTTCTACAGCAGTTATGGCTCCAGTCGCACTAATTGCGTCCAGCAAACGTGAGGATTTGCTGAGTGCAAGCGCCGAGGGAAATCATCAATTTGGGCTCGCGTTTTCCGAAGCCATTGGCTCACGAGACGGTTCCGGTCTTAACTGGGATGGAAATGTACTTGATGGCACAACCGTATTTGTACAGGATCTCAACGCCGATACCTTTCTTGTAGCAACAAAAGAGAAGCATCTTTTACTTGTAGACGCTAAAGCAACAGGTGTAGAAAAGGTAGAAGTACCGAACATCGATCAAACCAGAGTAATGGGTGCGCTGAGCTTTAAACGAAGTCCGGCTGAGTTGATTAGTGAAAACATCGACGTCTATCACCAGGTATTGGACGCAGGCAGGGTTATGTTGGCGGCAGACACACTGGGTGCAGCACAGAATATGTTAAACCAGGCGGTCGCGTACGCCGGCCAACGTGAACAATTCGATCGGGTAATAGCCTCATTTCAGGCGGTGAAACATATGTGTGCAGAAATGGTGGCCAATCTGGAGCCTTGCAGGGCAATGGTATGGTATGCAGGGCATGCCTTAAATGAGGTAAAAGATGAAGCGCGGGTGACGGCATGCCACACCAAAGCACATTTGTCAGAAGTGGGACAGTTTGTAGCCAAAACCGCAACCGAAGTACACGGCGGTATGGGTTTCACCGATCTGGTAGGTCTGCACTACTGGTTTAAACGTATCGGTTATAATCGACAAATGTTGGGCAGCCCCGAACTGTTACGCGAAGAAGCAGCAAGCCTTCAGGATATGTAATTTGCATGCACCAAATTTGATGGAGCTAAGCGCAAAGTATTTCATCTATCACCTGTGCGAGTGAGGGGTCGGGTACATCTTTCAGGTCCGACATACGCCGATAAATTTCCGCTGCGGCCTGATGAAAACCTCCGGGCAAACCGCCGGACTCAAATGTTTGGGAAATCTCGCGCATCTCCCCACTAAATCGCCAGGCCTTGGCAGCGCTACCTTTCGCTATCATCTCACTGCGCCCGGGCAAGTCAGGCTGGGAAATATTCCATTCGTTCAGCAATGCCTCTTCTACATTTTTCTCCTTTGCCAGTGCCCTGATTGCAAGAATCAATGCACCAATTCCTTTCGTATAGGCTGCATAACACATCTTCACGGACGAGGCAGCATTGGGACTATCATCCATACAGACTACTTCTAATACCGAGCCCTTAAACCAGCTTTGTACTTGCACACGATTGGCACCGCTCAGGTATAAACGTGTAGTTCCCGGGGTGCGCGCGGGAGGTCCAATAATTCCACCATCTACATAGGCAGTGCCTATGATCTGCGCTACCCTTGTGGCTGTGTCTGGCGCTATGGCATTGGCATCCAGATACAGACCATTGAACCCACTGGCGCTGACCTGCTTTGCAACTGCTTCAGCTGCATCAGGCGGGCAAACTGACACGATTCCATCCATGTTTCCCAGTTGATTCAATGATCCAAGCTCATGAATATCGAGCGTACGCACACGATCGATTGTAGCCGGGCTTCTGCTCTTGTTTAGCCAGTACACGTCGTTTTGCGCAAATTTAAGAGCCGCTGCAATCGTAATTCCCATCGAACCGGGATTAAGAACCGCTATCTTCATATCACTCCCTACGTTTTTTACTTAATATGTATAACACGAAATTAAAACTTTAGGGGACGCAGACCATGAATGTAGCGGAAGCTTTTGCCCAGGTTCTCAAAGCTGAAGGTTGTGAGTACCTGTTCTGTTTTCCTACCACACCCATCATGGAAGCCTGCTCGGAGGCAGGAATCAGACCGATCGTCACACGCCAGGAACGGGTAGCCGGAAATATGGCAGATGGGTATTCAAGGCAGAGCAATGGCAAACGCATTGGCGTTGTAAGCGTGCAACAAAGTGCCGGTGCAGAAAACGCCTTTGCCGGGCTTGCTCATGCCTATACAGATTCCAGCCCGGTTTTATTTGTACCGGGCAACTGGGCTAGCGAGGTATCGAGCCTACCGCCCAATTTTTCATCCGTTAAGAATTATGCACATGTGACCAAATGGGCTGATCAGATTCCGAATGCAAAAGGATTGTTACCCCGAATGCGTCGAGCATATACCAATTTAAAAAATGGGCGGCCACGGCCCGTGCTGTTGGAATTGCCGATCGATGTGGCACAACAACCACTTGAAAACTTTCAATACGAACCCATCGGTACATATCGCAGCGAGGCGGATTGGAAGGATATTGGCAAAGCCGTAGATCTATTAATGGCAGCACACAGCCCACTAATATGGGCAGGCCAGGGTTGTTTGTATGCAGAGGCTTCTACCGAGTTAACAGAACTGGCCGAGTTAAGTGGTGCCCGGGTAACTACCAGTCTACTGGGGAAAAGTGCCATTAATGAAACCCATCCATTGGCGGTTGGAGCTGCCAGTTTTTCCAAAAATGCAGCCGTAGTAGACGCAATCGCAAGTGCCGACGTGGTTTTTGCAGTGGGTGCAAGCCTTGCCCGGGATTTTACAGCGGCCTATATTCCAGCGAAAGATAAAAATGGAGAGCGCAAAAAATTTATCCACTCCAATATTGAGGCGACCGACATTAATGCTTACTTTCCTGTAGATGTAGCCCTGATTGGCGATGCCCAACTGGTCTTGCGACAGATGATTAACGAAATCAAGGAAAGAAAAGCTGCAAGGGAAAAATCCGAGGTCACCAGCACCGAATTACTTATCGCAACACAAAAGAAAGCCTGGACAAATGCCTGGGCAGAACAAATGCATAGTGATAAGCAACCACTCAATTTTTATCGTGTTATCCACGACTTTATGCAAACCTTTAATGCGGACGATACAGTAGTTTCTCATGAACCCGGTGGTACAAGAGATATGCTCGTACCAAATTATGAAGCCACCCTGCCCCGTTCCTATCTCGGGTGGGGGCATTCTACTCAACTCGGTTTTTCGCTCGGTGCCTGTATGGGCGCGAAGCTCGCAAGGCCTGAAAAACTGGTAGCAAATTTTATGGGCGAAGGCGCTATTGGAATGGTTATGGGCGATCTGGAAACTTGTATACGCGAAGAAATCCCGTTAATGACCATTATTAATAACAACTCTATTATGGGGAATTACCAACGTAACATTCCACGATCAGTGGAACTTTATAAAGCCAGCAGGATGTCCGGCGATTACGCCGAGGTTGCCAAGGCGCTCGGATTACATACTGAGCGTGTGGAACGAGCACAAGACCTCATACCAGCATACCTGCGGGCAGCAAAGGCAGTTAAGGAGGGCCAATCTGCCCTGATCGATGTCATTACCGCAACCCAGCCACTTATTCCTTACAACGGTGAATATCCTGACGACCTGGCATAGTTGGATACTAGCGTGCGAGCATAAGCACAAGGCGGCCGGGCTCTGTTGAGGACTTAAAATGCAAGATTAGATCCTCGCGATTATCGCTATCCAGTTCAGCTAGCAGGACAGAGTTTTCATCATCAGGCATGACCAGATCAAATTTTTGATAAGTGTTGGAGAATAAACCCGCACCCTCAATGCCTTCATATACGCGCAAGGCCGCTCGTCCCTGCTGAATGAGTAAATCGGAGCGTCCGTCTCCAGTTACATCAGCAATCAGTACCGAAGGTACAAAGGCATCTCCTGTAGAAAGGTTAAACTCGACCTTTAGCTTACGGGTAACGTTGGGTTTTTCCGGATAGATGCCTTCGCGCATTTTATAGAAGCCCAGATCAATGGAGCTTGAACCGGTTAGCAGAGCCGCTATTATCTTCCCAAGGCCAAGATCTACGGAAAGAACCAACATGTCCTTCTGGCCGTCCGCATCGAAATCATGTTTTTGGATATCAAATTGCAAACCTCTGGAGCTGATTGAGGTATGCGCTTCAGCGGGAAATGCCGTATTGCCATCGGCAGCAATGTAGCCACGATGTATCTCATAGGTCGATTTTTTGCCAAACAGTGATTGCCCTTCCAACTTGAAGGTCATCAGATCGCTTATCCCATCCCCGTTCAGGTCATCCAGGGCAAATAACACTTTTTGTTCGGAATCATTTTCCTGCCCGTTTTCTCCCAGCTCGATAGAATACAAACCATCCGAATCAAAAATCACCTCACTGGCATATTTATGCCGGGTAAGAGAAAAGCCCCCGTCACCTTTTTGGGGGTAAACTTCAAAAACACCATCATTCCAAAACACCAGATCATCACGCCCATCCTGATTAAAATCAGTGGGGTACATGGAGCGCGGCTGGTACCAGGGATTGTCCTCGATAGTTATATTCATCATTGTCGGGGGACCGACAACCAGGGGTTCGGAAAATGTCCCATCGGTTTTTTGCAGTAAAATCCGATATCCTTCAAAACCCGGAATCGCCAGGTCTTCCATACCGTCGTGGTTATAATCCTTACTGATTTCGATTTGTGGCAATTTCTTTTCAATGGCTACGTTGTAAATGGACTGTACTGCATGAAGCAAGGTTTCCTGTCCGGATGAGGGGTCCAGAATATTTAGCTTGCCACGCTCATACAGCAATATCCTGTCGACGCCGGCGATATTTATCAAATCGATAAATATCACCTGTTTACGAACAGGTATCTCAATTACTGAACGCCATGCCTGGTCTTCAAAACGAAAAATATTCAGGCTGCGATCATCGTCTGCGCTAACGGTGGCAACGATAAGATCCGCCCTAGAATTCGAATCTGTGGAGTTTTCGAACAAAAACCCGCTAAGCACGGTTTGATGCTTAGCCGTGGCGATATTTAGCGAATGCACCTCAAAATCGACCTGTGCATGCAACACGGCACTGGTGACCAGGAAAAAGATGATTAGCAGTAACTTTAACATTTACCAAAATACGCGTACACAGCAGCGTTTACTTTGTACGCTGGCTCCAGGTAGTGCAAGTTAATTACCGATTTCCAGCCTGCCGCTTTTACCAGGCTCTGCTGCTATCATTGATTACGAAAAACGAGTAGCACAGGACGCGTCCATGTTTGAAAATGTAATTGAACTGCTTCCGCTCGCACTGCCAGCGGGCATTACCATCGCGATAATACTGCTCGCTCTATGGACCGTGCGCAAAATTTATCCCGACCGGGCTGCAACCAGACTCGCACGGCAAGTTGGTATCGTGATCGTCGTGCTACTGGGACAAATTGCCCTCGTTCTGGCATTGCCTATTAGTTCAGAAACCACCGGGCAATTATTAAGCCTGTTTGGTATCGTGCTCACAGCCATTATTGCCCTGTCTTCCACAACTTTCGTTTCAAACGCAATGGCAGGAGTAATGTTACGAGCAGTAAACAGTTTTAGTGCGGGAGACTTCATCAAACTGGACGACTATTTTGGAAGAGTGACAGAAAAAGGTTTATTACACACAGAAATACAGACCGAAGACAGGGACCTGCTGACTTTACCCAACCTCTACGTCATAACGCACCCCGTGCGTGTGGTACACAGTTCCGGAACCCTGGTCAGTTGTGAAGTGTCGCTGGGCTATAATATTGACCGGCTGAGAATATCAGAGTTGTTAAAAGAAGCGGCAACAGATGCGAATCTGGATGAACCCTTTGTCCGCATCACCAACTTGGGGGATTATGCAGTGAGCTACCAGGTTTCCGGATTTCTGGAAAATGTAGATAGCCTAGTCAGTCGACGAACCGAATTGCGTGCAAAAGTACTGGATCGATTACACGGCGCAGAAATAGAAATTGTGTCCCCAACAGTAATGCTGCAACGTCCGCTGCCGGTCGACGCAGCGCTGGTGCCCCCCTTCAGGTACTCAAAAACTGCTGAGGAGGCCAGTTCCGCAGAAGACCTTATGTTCGACAAGGCAAAATTGGCATCCAGAATCGAAAATTTCCAGAACCAGCGAGATCAGCTCGAGTTGGACATAGATCAGTATGAAAAAGATCTGGCTAAATCGGATGATTCTACACGCCACGAGCTGGAGCTGGAGATCGCCTGGCGTAAACGACAGGTCATTTCCCTGAATGCCTTATTGGAAAAACCCGATTGAGTAGAAGCAGATGAGGGTTGATCAAAACAACGCGAATATAGTGAATTACAACTATCTACACTTGATATTAAATCTTGATTAATTACACAACCCATTGTTTTTATTGAGTATGTGTATTTGGCCTTAATCTTGCAGACTTTAAGGTGCAATTTAACTAAACCCCAGGACCAGGCAATAACTATGCAACAGCAAACAAGAGACCGACTCAGCAACCCCAGCCTATGGAAGCGCGCGCTTTATATGCTGATATTCTCCATCATCCGTGCGCTTGCGGAAGGAGTGGTCACACTGGTAGCGATATTCCAGTTTATTACCCTACTGGTTACCGGCAGTGCAAATGAGCCACTGCTCAAGTTTGGTACCAATCTAAGCGCCTATATTTACCAGATTATGCAATTCCTCACATTTAACACGGAAGAATATGCTTTTCCTTTCTCGGACTGGCCGGACGAGCAATACGACATCAACAATTGCTGGATTGACCAGGGCGATGAGTTTGAGGAAGTAGACGCCGAATACGAGGAAGAGGAAGACGTAGAAGTAGAGGAAACCGAGCCTGTTGTATCAGAACAGGCAGATGCAGATAAATCTGAATCTGATGAGCAAGGGTCCAAAGACGCTGACCCGAAAGCCTGAGTCGTGTATATTTCCCGTTTTACCCCTGGTAAGCATGGATGTCTTTACGCTACACCACAGTTTTGTGTTTGTTTGCGCTTGCAGGCTGTGTAGCTTCCCCTACACCGCAGCCTGCAAACCATAACACTGAAAACTTCCAATTTTCGGCAATGCTGGGAAACGGACTCTTGTTATCGGGTCACCTGCCAGATGAAGCTGCCAAAAACAGTTTGATGAATCTGGCAGAGTCAATTTTCCCGGATACAACGATCACTAATAATATGCGTTCAAATGGAGCATCCGCGTCAGGCTGGCACAGAACTACCCGATGGGGTTTGTCCTCGCTGTCAAAGTTGGAGAGTGGCAATCTTGAGATCATTGATCACACTCTGAGCCTGAGTGGTCGCGCTGCAAGTGCAGAGATCAAGGCCCAGCTCGAGGCTGCAACTATCGGCTTGAAAGCTGAAATTAAAGCAACGATGCAAATCACGGTCAATCCGGCAAACCAGGAAGCACAAATCACTCGCTTTGAGAACCATGGCACGCATAATGACTTCAATGCCATGCATCATCGGTAAGTTTCCACAGACTTTTTAAGAAATGAATATTCGGGAATCCGCAGCCAGCCTTCTACTCAGGTCTCCTCATCTGAGCGTTAGTCACATTATGAATCTGCTGGACATCAGTGACAGTGAGTTTCGAACTCTGATTGTGCAAAATGCCCATATCGCAAAACTGATGGAATCCCGACGGGCGGGCACGCTCAAGGCGCTAAAGTCTGAACCCAGGGAATGCAACAGTTGTGGAGAGTGGTTTCTGCCTTACGCATCCGCAAGGCAGTGTTCAGACGAATGTACCAGGGTAGCGCTCCTGGCTGATAGAAAGCTCCGCTAGACCTGTTTCAGGACTCCAGCGAGGCAAAGTTCTTGCCTTCTTTCACCAGCCGACGAATAAGTTCGCTGGGTTTCCACGCTTCCCCGTGTTCGGCGTGGAAGACTTCCAGATCTTTCAGGATGTTTTCCAGGCCCACCTGATCTGCATACCACATGGGACCACCGGTATAAGCAGGGAAGCCATAACCATTCAGATAAACAGTATCTATATCACTCGCACGTTGTGACATACCCTCATCAAGAATATTGGCGCCAATATTGATTAAGGGGTATATGCAGCGTTTTAATATTTCTTCATCACTAATTTCCCGCTGTGGCAAACCCAAATCGGCACATACTCTACGAATTACCTCATCAGCTTCAGGATCAGGCCACGGGGTTCGGTCGCCGTCCTTGTACAGGTAGTATCCCTTGCCGTTTTTCTGGCCGTACCGACCCAACTCGCACAATGCATCCGGTATACGTGCAGTCACTTCGTTACTACCGCCAGCCATCTTTCTGGCACGCCAGCCCAAATCAAGACCCACCATATCGTTCATGGCAAACGGCCCCATAGGCATTCCAAAATCATACAATACCTTGTCAATTTGTGAGGGTAATGCACCTTCCAGTATCATTAGCGCAGCCTGTCGGGTGTACCCGTACAACATACGATTGCCTATAAAACCGGGACAATTGCCCGCCATTACTGCCACTTTGCCAAGTCGTTTTCCGAGACTCATGGCTGTAGCCAGAGCACTGGGGGATGATTTTGCACCGCGTACAACTTCCAGCAGACGCATTACGTTTGCCGGGCTGAAAAAATGCATCCCTACCACAGATTCGGGCCTTGAGGTGGCATCCGCAATAGCATCAACATCCAGGGCGGATGTGTTAGTAGCCAAAATCGCGCCGGGCTTCATTGTCCTGTCCAGTTTTTGAAATATTTCCTTTTTCAGTTCCAGGTTTTCGTACACTGCCTCAATCACAATATCAGCGTCACCGAGCGCGTCAAAATCTTCTGTACACGAAATCAGGGCCATGCGCTCATCCATTTTTGGCTGGCTCAAACGACCTTTCTTCACGGTGCGTGCATAGTTGCCTTCTATAACCTTTAAACCCCTGGCCAGGTTTTCAGCATTGTTGTCATACACCTTCACTGGTATACCCGCATTGGCAAAGTTCATGGCAATACCACCACCCATGGTACCCGAGCCGATAACAGATGCTGATTGGACATCCACTAATGGCGTATCTTTAGGCAGGTCTGCAACTTTCGCTGCCAGGCGTTCTCCAAAGAACACATGGATAAGCGCTTCGCGCTGGGGATTGTTCATGCACTGCATAAAACAATCACGTTCTACGGCCATACCAGCATCAAAATCCTTGGCATTAACTGCTGCTTCTACACATTGCACTATCATCTCTGGCGCAAACTGATTTCGACTGCGTTTCTGGTTCAGCGCACGCGCGTTGTCAAAAATCGAGTTGTCACCCCGGTCTGCTGCAATAACGTCTTCCAGCTCCCGTATTTTGCGAAGTGGGCAGCCATCGGCAATTAACTTGTCTGCAAAAACCATGGCCGCATCAACCACATCACCCTCGGTTACGTCGTCAACGATACCCAATTTCAACGCGGCAGGTGCGAGAATGGGCGCACCCGTCAAAATTGCTTCCAGTGCAGCTTTTGCACCAATCAATCGAGGAAGCCTTTGAGTTCCACCAGCACCGGGCAATAAACCCAACTTGACTTCCGGCAATCCGACAGGCGCTTTTACGTTTGCAACGCGATAGTCACATGTCAACGCAACTTCCAGGCCACCGCCAAAGGCGGTGCCATTCAGCGCTGCAATAATGGGTTTGTTGCTGCCTTCCAGTCTTCCCAGCACCTCATGTAAACCGACGGCACTGGAAGCAGCAGCGCCAAATTCGCTGATATCCGCGCCTGCAATAAAGGCTCTATTCCTTCCGGTAACAACTATTACCTTCACCTCTGGATTATCCAGAGCCTGCTGCACCTGATCGTATAAACCCTGCCGCACACCCGAACTCAGTGGATTTACCGGTGGATTGTCAATGCTCAGTAATGCTACAGGGCCACGAATTTCAAAATCTACAGTGCCTTTCAAAGTGATAACTCCCAATAATTAATTCACGTATATTAACTCTACCTTTAACCGAGTACCAAGTCGGCAAGTAATGCCAGTTCGGTTTCAGATCGAGCACTCACCGTAAGCGCGGTGATGGGTGTTTCACGCCATGCCTGAATGCGATCCCGAATTCTGTCGGCAGAACCAACCAGGGCTATTTCATCTGCCAGTTGATCAGGAACGGCCATGGCTGCTTCCTGCTTTTTCCCGGCGAGGTACAAGTCCTGAATCTTCTCTGTTTCGGCTTCAAAGCCCATGCGGGATACCAGTTCTTTGTGGAAATTCCTGTCTTTGGCACCCATCCCACCTACGTACAATGCCAACATATGCTTTATTGGTAGTAGACCGGCCGCAAGATCATCCGTCACGTTTACAACTACACTCTGGGATATTTCAAAACCCGGTTTAGCATTGGAAAGTGCTGCAGAATAAACATCCTGTCGGTAGGGGGAGTAGTACAAAGGCAACCATCCATCTGCAATCTCGGCGGTCATGGCAACATTTTTTGGGCCTTCTGCTCCCAGAAAGATGGGTATATCAGCCCGCAGAGGGTGCGTTATGGACTTCAGTGGCTTGCCCAGGCCCCAGGAACCCTCGCCAGTATAAGGCAAGGTATAATGTGGCCCATCGTTAGTAACGGGCGCTTCCCTTGCCAGAATCTGGCGAATTATATCTATATATTCGCGTGTTCTGGCCAATGGTTTCGAAAATGCTTGTCCATACCAACCTTCAACAACCTGTGGCCCGGACACACCCAGGCCCAGAATAAACCGGCCCCTTGAAAGGTGATCCAGGGTCATCGCCGTCATTGCCATGGCCGCGGGACTGCGTGCAGACAATTGGCATATGCCGGTTCCCAGCCGAATGCGCTCGGTGACCGACGCCAGATAGGCCAGTGGAGTAATAGCATCCGAGCCATAGGCTTCGGCTGTCCATACCGTGTCATATCCGAGACGCTCTGCCTGTTGCACCATGGGTATGAGATTTTTCGGGGGCTGCGCACCCCAATATCCCAGGGCGAGGCCCAGTTTCAGTTCTTTCATCGTGTACTTTCTCCGTATCGAGCGCTAATAATTATTCAGCTGCTGGATCAAGGCGCAGTGGTTTTATGGGTGCAAACAGCAGCATAACCCGACCTACCCAGTATCCTGCGCCTTCACCTTTTCCCATCAATCTGGTCATCAACTCAACAGCCTCCGGGGTATTCACTGGTACTGCTGTGTAGTGTGTCAGCGCTTCACCATTAACGATGGCAACTTGCGGGTGCTCCAGCGCGCGATAATACCACCCCCTGAACCAGTGCCCTGACTCAACCCACAGCTGACCATTGTCATTGCGTATAGCAAGTACTGTATCTTTTGATTCCTGCGTACCTGCATCTGATACCGACCAGGTTCGCAATACAACAGTTCTCTCACTTTGAGGCTGAAAATAACCAATAGCACTGTCGATGATAATACCCAGGACAATGTATGCCCCCAGTACAATAACCAAAATTTTAATTGCTTTCACTTTCCCCTCCTTTTGTCTGGAACGTGGTGCGCGCGCGCCACAACGCTATAGTTGGCACCAGGAAAACCAGACCGGCAATAATTCCGGAAACAAGTCCCCCACCGCGCGGGTCGACAATGTTCCATACCACCATACCGATACATATCTGTGCCAGATAGACCGAAGCCCAGGGCCACATCCAGGAACGCATTTTCCAGAAACCGTATGCACCAAATCCATATATTAACCAGTGCAATGGTTCCGTCAGTTTGGCCGACCAGCCATGTAACACATAACCAAACCATACTTCCTCATCCTGGGCTATAGGTTTAAAAAACAGGTCAAATGGCATGTACACAAATGTCATATAAATACAAAAAGCAAATATGAGGTTCATCCACCAGGGGCGCATTTGCCATTGAGTTTGAATTTGGGTCTGAAAGGTACCGCTCACAGGATCGTCTCCTCTTGGGATCACTATAGGGACTTATCTTAACTCCAGCGACGACTTAATCGCTTCAACACTTTCAAAGGGCGTTTTGTTATCGCCAGATATGATTATATCGGCATATTTCGTATACAGGCTCTTTCGCTCTTCAAACAGGCTTTCAAAACTCTGTTGCGGGCGTCGTGCAATTCCGCGGCCGTCATAGTTATGAATACGTTGTCTTAAGGTGGCAAGCCCTACGTCAATGAATACAATCCAGCCGGTAGCTTGAAGAAAAGCCATCGCCTGTTCACCGTAGACTGCGCTCCCACCAGTGGCAATCACCCGGGCACCCTTCGGTAAGCCCAATATGGCCTGCTCTTCTATGGCGCGTAATTTTTTGTAACCGTATGCCTGGAGTATGTGCTGCAAGGTGTTTTTTTGTTGAACCTGGATAAGCACGTCCGTATCCAGAAAGTCCACACCCAGCTCTTTTGCAAGCAATATACCAATCGTGCTTTTGCCTGCACCCGGCATGCCAATCAAAACAATACTGTCGCGTGACAAAGCGTTAACTTACCTGTCGAACTGCAATTACGCCTTCGTTTAAAGCCCCGGAGCGAAACCCGGTAAGATCCAGGGCGACAAAACGGTATCCACAGGCAGTAATCTGACTGCTTAGTTCATCGCCTAACTCAACTGCCATCGCCAATTCTGATTTGCCAAGCTCAAGACGCGCCACATCACCGTGATGACGAACCCTGAACTGGGTAAACCCGAGCCTGGCCAATACTGCTTCTGCCTTTTCGACCTGGGTGAGCAGATCCAGGGATATTTTTGTTCCATAAGGAACCCGACTGGAAAGACAGGCTGCCTGGGGCTTTTGCGCATTCTCAAGACCCAGGTGCTGCGAAAGCGCCCTGATATCCTCCTTGCTAAATCCTGCCGCTACAAGGGGGGAGCGAACCGCGTGTTCGCTTGCTGCCTGTAATCCGGGTCTGAAATCGCCAAGGTCATCACAATTGGTACCGTTTAGAACATGGCTATAGCCCTTGTCCCTGGCAAGATTACCCAGCAATTCGTACAGGGCTGTTTTGCAGTAATAGCAACGATTTACCGGATTGGCCCGATAATTCGGGTTATCAATCTCGTTAGTGTGAATTATTTCGTGTTGCATGCCCCACTCCCTGGCCAAATGTTGCGTAAGATCCAGGTCACTACGTTTAAGGCTGGCAGACCCGGAGGTTACTGCCAGTGCTTTGTCGCCCAGTTCTTTTCCCGCAACAAAAGCTACCAGGGAACTGTCCACACCCCCGGAAAAAGCCACCACAACGCTTCCGCAGTTATTAATCTCCGTTTTTAGCTGACGGTATTTTTTGCCTAGCTGCTTATCCACAAAAATATCTCCCGGGTGATTTTTCTGATCCAGATCCTGTTAATACTACAGAGCATTTATTTTGCTGGCCAAAAATCCGGCACCAAAACCATTATCAATGTTCACCACCGATACTCCGGCAGCACAACTGTTTAACATGCCCAATAAAGCAGCAACCCCCTGAAACGACGCACCATAGCCAATACTAGTGGGCACTGCTATCACCGGCTTATCAATAAGCCCGCTAACTACACTCGGAAGTGCGCCTTCCATACCTGCCACCACAATGACCACCCTTGCCTTACGTATGTCTTCTACCCTGGCTAACAAGCGGTGTATTCCAGCGACCCCGACATCACTGATCCGCAATACCGGGTTGTCAAAAAACTCGGCCGTAAGCGCAGCCTCCTCTGCCACACCCTGATCCGAAGTACCGGCAGTGACAACGGCTATGGATGATTCCCGTAACTCCAGATTCGACTGCTTATAGGTGATAAGACCTGCTTCTTCGTGGAAATTTAATTCGGGAAAAAGCCTGGCAACGCTCAAACTACGCATTTCGTCGAATTTTTCAGCGCTCACCCTGGTAACCAGCACATCCTGGTCGTGCTCAGCCAGAGCGATAATCTTTTCGCTAATCTGATCCGCTGATTTAAATTCTCCGTATATAACTTCGCCCGCCCCGGTACGTCGCAATCTGTCCAGATCAACGTTACTGTGCCCAATATCCAGAAAAAACTGCGCTTCTATTTGCGAGCGCGCAGCTGCCAGTCCCAGTGCGCCGTCCTTGTATTGCGCCAATATCTCGTCCAGGGTTTTCACAAGGTCGGGAACAGCCGCTTAAGCGCTGCCTCCACCTCAGAGTCGATGATGCCTTTAAATTTGAGATAATCCATATCCTGTTTTTCCGCCATGTTCCTGACAGCCTCAAATTCAACCTTCCATCTACGCTCACCCGACTCCAGTCTTGCCACCTTAACCGGTACGGACCCAAAGCTGGTTGGTATGTCCATATTTTCACGTGAAAGCAGGGTCTTTTTTACCGCGTACTCGCGCACTCCAATGGTTGTGCTATTTTCAAACAGGTAATCAATTAGCACATTTTTAAGTTCCGGTGAACACAGAACAGAAATATTTTGCCCTGGCCGGGATTTTTTCATAATGATCGAACTCAGACTTACATCCATTGCTCCACAGGAGAACAAGCCCTGAACCAGGGGTTGAAAGGCCTCCGGACTCATATCATCAATATTACATTCTATTTGTATCGCCTCTTCATGCACATAAGCATCAGCGGTATCAATACTTTTTGGAGCGACACCAGCGCTTTCTCCAATCATCACCCTTAAAACATTGGGCACCTCGAAGTCTTTTTGTCCGATGCCATAACCAACCTTTTGAATCAGAAAATCTTTTGGAGTAGAGATGTCGGTGACAATACTCTTTAAAATTGCGGCGCCAGTCGGTGTCGTTGCTTCCCCCTGCACACCTCCCAACGAACAAGGTATGTCTTGCAGTATTTCCGCGGTTGCAGGTGCTGGTACGGGCATTAATCCGTGTGCACACTTAACCATACCTGCACCCATCTCAACCGTAGTGACATAAACAGAATCCGGATCCAGATAATCCAGACAAATAGCAGCCGCAACAATATCCACAATGGAGTCAGTAGCACCCACTTCATGGAAGTGGATAAGATCCGGTGTTGTTCCGTGTACTTTTGCTTCTGCCACCGCAATTTCCTGAAATATACCCAAAGCGAGCGTGGTGACATTAGTTGAATACTGCGCAGCATGTATTAGCTCACTGATATCTGACATATGACGTAAGGGGGGGCCGGAGTCTTCTTCTGCATGCAATTCAACGGTAGCCAGAGTCCCGGTTATACCCATTTTTTTACTGCTCGAAAGATGCAACGTGAATTCACCCGCCACGCTGAGTTTGGATAGCTGTTCCTGCAGATGAATTTCAGGAACACCCAGGTCGATCAGGGCACCAATATGCATATCGCCTGAAATTCCGCTAAAACAATCGTAGAGTAATATCTTCCCGGGCTGTTCTTTCAAACAAAGTACTCGCTGGATTGCGCCGCCGCGGCAAAATTTTCGCGCAAGTGCAACATATTCTGCATGTCTGCGTTAACAGCATCCAGGCCGTGCTCCAATACGAACGCATAACTGCGTTGAAAATCCGATAGTTTTGCAGCCAGTATCTTCTCGTCATAGTGCTCATCAAATGCGCTCGGATTACCCCAGCCAAGAAATTTTCGTCCTGCCAGAAAACGTCCTGCCTTCATGCCAATCAGGCCAATCCCGGCCTCACTGCATTCCTTGAGAAAGGGCTGCAAATTCGCCATGGTTGGCGACCCTTCGAGCACCGTTTTGTCCTGCCAGTCATACCATCCTCCAGGTGTTATTGCGGTTTGTGCCAGATCATACCAACCACGTTTTATCGCCATGCGCATCACATTTTCTGTATTGTGATGCGAACTTAGACCCAGATAGGAGACCTTGCCTGCCTCTTTGGCATTTTGAAAGGCACGATAAACTTCCTCACTCCCAAGAATTGACGGGTTATCAATAGCCATCAGATAATAGGCATCTACATGGTCAGTTTTCATTTCCTTGAGGCTGTTTTCCATCTCGGTCAGCCACTTCGCAGCCCCTGCCCTGGCGCTGGAAACTGACACTTCGTCATGCGGACCGAGATCATTGGGTAATTGCGCCTTGGAAATCAGTAAAATATCATCCCTGTGTTGTTTGAGAAAAGGTGCCAGATTTGCTTCAGCATCGTCATAATAACTTCGGTAGCCCACATCAAAAACATTCACACCATAACGATAGGCAGTTTCCAGAAGATGGTCTTTTGGACGCCGTGACAGTGCCGCTCCGCAACCAAAGACAAGGCGACTGGCCTTAAAATCCACACGTCCCAGCTTACGATAGGTCATACCCGGCCAATTGGTGGTGTCACCGGCTGCTTCCTGGGCTTCAGCCATCGCCAGTTTAAGATCACCCGAGCGCACGAGCGCCTGAGAGCCCACCCCGAACATAAGCAGACTCTGCATAAATTTTCTGCGATTTCCCTTCTCGGAACTGGACATATCCTTCCCCTGGGTGGTGGTAGACAAGGGAACAGTATGAAAAAAAAGGGGTCAGGTCCACTTTATTTGAGGACCACAATTTACGGACCCAATATCGGGAATAGTATCACCATCGCAAGCAGGAACAGCCCGTTGCATTGGCAATCACCTGTATTGTCCCGGATGCTACCTATGGTTTGCCCAGCAAAGTGGATTCGATCAACGGCAGTGCAGCCTCATCATCGATCTGGGTAAGCGTGCGCAAGAGTGCACTTTTCTCGGCATCATCATTACTATCTTTAAACAACACTACAATAGCCTCACTATTGCCTGACATCATCAAACCCTGCCTGGCAGCTTCCTTTACCTGTACATTGCTCGTGGATCGGTAAATTTGCAGTAATGTACTATCTCCTTCTTTATCATCATCATCCAGAGCAATTCCAAGGCCCTGAATTGCTGCCAATTGTTGTTCCGGGTTACTCGCATCTAGCGCCATTCTTTTCAGGCTTTCCGTATCTCCGGCAATAGCCAGTGCCTGAATCAGACTCTCCCCAAAACCGCCTCCCTCGCCCAGTTTTCTGAGTAAATGGGTGGCATCCATCGCACCCAGAATATGTACCGCCTCCTCAAACTCCTGCTCATTTTTAGCATTGGAAGCGATTTTGAATACTGCCTCACTATCATCCGCGATAAGATAGGCGGACAGCACACTACGCCTGTCTGTTTCATCGCCGTTTTTATAGATGTCAGTCAAGCCTGCGAGCGCATGGGGGTCTCCACCGATACCGATCATCTGAATTGCTTCCTGCCGTAACTCCCCCTGGCTGTTTCGAGCAGTTTCGAGCAATACGGCCTGTGCTTCAGGTAAATCCATCTGGCTGATTACAAACAATACCCGGGTTTTAACTTCATCATCAGCGCTTCCGGTCAGTACTTTCATTGCTAACGGTAATGCGCGTTCAGGAGATACACTCATGAGTGCTTCCACAGCAACCAAATGGAGCGAATCCGGTTCCAGCACTCGAGATGGGCGCGCAGGTGCCTGAGGTGCAGCCGGACTCGCTGGCGCCTCGGGTCGAGGAGGAATAACAGAGGCTTCCTTGCCATTAGCAACCTGGACCAGAAACAAACAGCTAACAACCAGGAACATTTTCAAATTCATAACAGACTCCAATACTATGTTGAATACCTGCCCTTAGATGGGGCTCGGGACAATTTGGTTAGCATTACATCAAGCTCAAAGCGCAGTTTCGCAATCAATGCCTGCTCCTGCTCCGCCGTCAATTCTTGTTCTGCAAGGCGCATTAAAATTGGTTCAAAGGCCCTTAAAACGCGGGCCAGATCTGACGCCTGATTAAGCTCTGCCACTTTTTGATACATTCGGTTCTGTCCGGCAATCGCCAACAACGTCCTATTTCCCTGCAAGCCATCCGGTTTTTCGGTCTTTTCGTCACCATTCAGTTCCAGACGGGTTTTACGCAAATGAGATTGCAGACCGCGCAAAAAAGGTGTGGTTGTATCAGCAAGAGATTGCTCATGAAGTGTACGAGTGGAAACAAACCCATTTACAGACGGGTCGCGGTACATGTGGGGGGATGAGCCCTCGAAGAAGAAGGCACCGATGCCCAAGCCCAGAACCAGGATAGCTGCCAGAGAAACAAGACGATTCATCAGGAATTGCGCCGCATTCTCCTTCACTGTGTCAGCGACTGGTCGCACTTCATTCGCACGAGTTCCACGATCGGCTCGCGAAGTTTCAAGGTCTTTAGCGCGGTCTATACTTTTGTGCAGTCGATGCACCAATAAATCAGAAACCCCGGCATCTTCTCGTGACACCATCTGCTCCAATTCCCCACGCAATTTTGCATATTGATCAGCCAGAATGGGCTGGGTCCGCAATTGGTTCTCAATATCTGCGATCTCCAAATCGCTTAACCCGTCGCCGTAGTAATAAAACGTCAGCATTTCTTCATTAATCATGCCTCACTCCTCAGGTGTAGCATGCTCATACGCAGCTTTTGCGTTGCCCGGTATACACCCTGTTTGGTTCTGCCAAGGTTTGTGTCCAGCAAATCTGCAATCTCCTGCAAACGCCACTGTTGGAGATGCTTTAGCACAAAACAAATGCGCTCAAACTCGCTTAGCTGTTGAAGTGCCACTCCCAGACTGGCATCGAGCTCCGCGGCGTGGCGTTGCTCAAAATGCCCGGCGGAGGTATCCCGAACTTCTGATTCCAACACTTGCCAACGCTCAGGATGCCTCTTGCGAAGCAATTGCAGGGCTGAATTAACCGCAATTCGACTTATCCAGGTATCAAGCCGGGCGTTAAATTCAAATTGGTGCCGCTTGGTCCAGGCACTGATCAGGGCATCCTGCACAGCATCTTCTGCAAGGTGTGCATCCCTGGTAATTTTAAGGCAGAGGGAATACCAGTGGGATGCGCGCTCGGTAATTGCCCGATGAAAATCTTGCTCGGTGGGAACATTCATACCATTAACTACTGCTGCCATAATATCCTGATGCACCGGACAGGCATTTGGTTAGGTACTAAATAAATCCAGACCAGAAAAGATCAAACGTCGCCTTACTTCTGCGCAACGCCAATCGAAATCAGGTTCCGCACCAGTGATTCACCCGCCGTGCGCGGGTCAACGCTCTTATCAATTTTTACTATTACACCCGCTTTGTTGATGTAGTAGGTCCAGCGCCTGGCATAACCTGCATCAGACAAAGCACCGTAATTTGCTACCATTTGTTTACCGGGGTCAGACAGAATCGCAAAGGTGGCACCATTTTTTTCCGCAAAGGCCTTATTCTCTGCCGGTGCATCTACACTCGCCATAAAATGCGCTACTTCAAATTTTTGAATCTGTTGGTCACTGTCACGCAGCGCTTTGCATTCAATAGTTCAGCCTCCGGTGAACGCTTTTGGAAAAAAAGCAATCACAACAAAAGATTTGTCCCTGAAACTGGAAAGAGAATATTGCTTTCCATCCGAACCTGGAAGCGTAAATTCGGGTGCCACGTCCCCTTCTTTCAACACCTTGTCGGCCCTCACTGAAGCCGAAAGAAAAAAGCTGGCAATTATCAAACACACAATAACCAGCGGGCGAAACAATTCAGCGCGATTCTTAATCATAGATACCTCAGGAAACCGCAATAACGGACCACGATTATTACAATAGCGGCGGTTGATATCAAACAACAAATACTGGCACCCGTACTAATTCTTCCCGTACACTTGATGCACAATTCGACAAAAGAAACTTATATGAGCGATTCAACGAACTACACCCCACCAAAAGTATGGACATGGGATACAGAGAGCGGGGGGCGCTTTGCCAGCATAAATCGCCCGGTCTCCGGAGCAACGCACGAAAAAGAACTGCCCGTTGGGGAACATCCTCTACAACTCTATTCCCTGGCCACCCCGAATGGGGTAAAGGTAACTATACTGCTCGAAGAACTACTGGCACTGGGCAAGGAAGATGCCGAGTACGATGCCTATCTGATTAACATAGGCGAGGGTGAGCAATTCGGCAGCGGGTTTGTAGCTGCCAACCCAAACTCAAAAATCCCGGCATTGGTAGACTGCAGCACTTCTCCCGCTACCCGTGTTTTTGAATCCGGCGCGATCATGGTTTACCTGGCAGAGAAGTATTCTGCCTTTCTTCCCACGCAAGCTTCCGAGCGCGCCGAGTGTATGTCCTGGTTATTCTGGCAGATGGGTAGTGCGCCCTTTCTTGGTGGTGGTTTTGGGCATTTTTATGCTTACGCCCCAGACAAACTGGAATACCCGATAAATCGCTATGCCATGGAAGTAAAACGCCAGCTTGACGTGCTGGATAAAAACCTGTCTTCCAAACAGTTTCTGTGTGGGGACGATTATAATATTTCTGACATGGCGAACTACGCGTGGTACGGCGCCCTGGTACTGCACAATATTTATGATGCAAGTGAATTTCTTGATGTTGGCTCATACTCTCACGTTAAGAGATGGGCCAAAGAGATAGAAAAACGTCCTGCGGTGCAACGTGGCCGGCGGGTAAACAAGGTCTGGGGAGACGAAGATCGGCGCGTACCGGAAAGACACAGCGCGAGTGATCTGGATTAGTTCGCAACTGCCCTGAAACCTCTGGCTTCCGGGTAGACCTTAATTGCGTCCGGTTCATTGATTATTCCAGTGCGATTTTTTGCACAGCTGTCTAGTCGATCGCTCCCATCTCACGAAGCGCACTTTCAAGTTGCGTCCAGCGCTGCTCAAAAGTGCCGGTATAACCGACAGACATTCTAACAAGACCCTGTCCAATACCAGCACAAGTCATATCTTCCTCCGTCATTTCGCTGGATGTACTTGTGCTGGGGCTGGACATCAGTGTATCGAAATAGCCAAGACTTACCGCCATAAAACCGAAATGGTATTTATTCTGTAACAGATCCATAAGCGCATGCGCTTTTTCTTCTGTCCCCATATCCAGCGTAAGCACTCCTCCATAACCATAGTCGGCACAGCGCAAGCGTCTAAGCAGTTCATGATCCGGATGACCGCTCAATCCGGGGTACGCAACGTTAACGCCAAACGCTGCAAGCTTATCCGCAAACAATTGCGCCCGTCGTGCGTGCTCGACCATGCGCAAGGCAAGGTGAGGGATACGAAGACTTATTTTCGCAGCAATGGATGGGTCCATGGTTGGCCCCAGAATCATCAGTGGCCCGGTATGCAAATCCATTAATCCCTGTACCAGTTCCTGAGTCCCACATACCACCCCGGCAATGATGTCCGACGCTCCATTTATGAATTTCGTCATGCTGTGTATCACTACGTCAGCACCTAAATCCGCAGGTCTTAAGAGTAAGGGGCTAAACGTATTATCAATGACTAACTGAATTCCGCGGGAATGTGCAAGTTTAGCCAGAGCCGGGATATCTACTATTCGTAAAGTCGGATTAGCCACGCTCTCCGCATATATTACTTTTGTGTTGTCGGTAATTGCCGCCTCAACCGCTGACAGATTTGTCATATCCACAAAACTGGTTGTTATATTTGCTTTCACCGGAAAAAAATCATGCATCAACGCATAGCTGCCGCCGTAAACCGTATTGGAAGCTACAATGTGATCCCCTGAATTACAGATGTGAAACAGGGCAGCGGATATAGCTGCCATTCCGCTTGCAGTACAGTAGGCTGCTTCGCATCCCTCAAGTGCTGCGAGTTGAGCGCTCAGGTTATAAACCGTGGGATTAAAATGACGTCCATAAAGGTAACAGCCTTCCGGTGCCGCCTTTCTACCCTGGAACATTTCCGGCATCGTACCGGGCGTCATAACGGTGAAAGTAGTGCTTGCTTCCACAGACATATTTACGCCACCGTGCTCGCCAAATTCTCGCCTTAAGTCGGCAAGGCTCTCGATGGGATTGATGCTGGTTTGCTCTGTGCTCATAATGTTATCCTGAAATATATTCTAATATGTGTGACTATTTTAGCCTATTATTAGATACACAATACCAACACCGTATATAATTCGGAGAAAAGGTCAAAAAACCATGCTGGATCGAATAGATCGCAAAATAGTACGAGAATTGCGGAACAATGCGCGGCTGTCCAACAAAGAACTGGCCAGCAGCATAGGTCTGGCGCCTTCCAGCTGTCTGGTGCGCGTGCGTAATCTTGAATCTGCGGGTGTATTGAAGGGTTACCATGCAAACATAGAGCCCGGTTTTTTGGGCGTAAGTCTTCAGGCCATGATCTCGGTGCGCCTGACACACCATTCCCAGGCCGAAGTCGAGTCATTTAGCGATCAGATGCTCTCGCTCTCGGAAGTTAGACAGCTATATCACGTAGCAGGAAGCAATGACTTTTTGTTGCACGTATGGGTACAAAATTCGCAGCACCTGCGAGACCTGGTTATGCACTCTATAACAAGTTTAAAAGAAGTGGCGCACATCGAAACCGGGCTCATATTCGAACACACCCTGAATCCGGATCTTCCGCTGTTTGAATCCTAGTCGGTGGCTCTGTCCAGAAAATACGCACACAAACACAACCAAACTGTCAGGATTATCTCGGCGACTATAAACTGTGTAGCAAAATCAGCACCGTGTGCCAGGGCGGCAATAGTTCTGCCTGCTGCTGCACCCCCTATAAACATGGCCGCGATATACAACAATTGACCCCTGGCTTTGATCGCCCCAACAAAAATCAAAATAGCCGCTCCAATAAAAAAAGACATGAAATCCCCGACCTGAGTACTACGCCCCATGCCGTCCAGGAGCTCCATACCCAATCCCGCAGAAGCTTGTTGCGGATTCGTTAGAAAGCCCAAGCCGTTCATAAACATGGGTATTCCTGGAACGGCAGCGAGAACGCGCAATATATTTTTCTTCATTTTATGTCTCTCGGGTTATTCTGATAGATAAAACCTTATTCAGTTTATTGCTTTCAATCAACTCTGTAGCGGATTTAATATCCGGAGAAAAATACCTGTCTTTATCATAAAAGGGTACTCTTTCCCGTATCAGGGCTCGTGCTCGTTCAATCGCAGACGAGGATTTAAGGGGCTCAAGAAAATCCAGCCCCTGTGCCGCACCTAACCACTCCACTGCCAATATCCCTACAGTATTTTCAAACATATCAGCCAGGCGGCGCGCTGCAAAGGTTGCCATGGACACATGGTCCTCCTGATTGGCAGAGGTCGGTAAACTGTCCACGGAGGCTGGATGGGCAAGACTCTTGTTTTCACTGGCCAGCGCGGCAGCCGTAACCTGGGCAATCATAAAACCCGAATTAACACCGCCATTATCAACCAGAAACGGCGGTAGACCACTCAACTGGCTATCTATAAGCAAAGCCATTCTACGCTCAGACAAGGCTCCAATTTCAGCAAACACCAAAGCCAGATTGTCACTGGCCATTGCTATGGCTTCCGCATGAAAGTTACCACCGGATATAATTTCCTGTTTGCCCAGTGGACCATCGAGAAAAATCAGGGGGTTATCCGACACGGCGTTTGCTTCAATCAAAATCACCTCAGCGGCATTACGTATCTGTTGTAGACAGGCGCCCATTACCTGAGGTTGGCAACGTAATGAATACGGGTCCTGCACTTTTTCGCAATCGGTATGACTTTTTTGAATACTGGTAGGCCCCAACACCTGACGATAATAGTCCGCCATATCAATCTGGGCCGGATGGCCTCTTACGGCATGAATTCGAGCATCAAATGGCTGGTGAGAGCCTCTCGCAGCTTCCACACTCATGGCCCCTATTACAGTAGCTGCGTTTATACAGGTTTCTGCCATAAACAATCCTTGCAAGGCCAAAGCGGTAGATGCCTGGGTGCCATTCAAAAGCGCCAGACCTTCCTTGGGCGCTAGCGTGAGGGTCTTAAGATTTGCATGTTTCAATGCCTTTTGTGCCGAAATTATCTCGCCCTGATAAGTTGCCTCACCCTCTCCCAGGAGTAGCGCACTCATGTGTGCTAACGGCGCCAGGTCTCCAGATGCGCCAACAGAGCCTTTAATGGGAATAAGCGGATAAACCTCCCTATTCAATAAAGTAACCAATGCCTGAATGACTTCATAACGAATGCCCGAGTTTCCCCGTGCAAGTGCGTTAATCTTCAACAATATCAGTAAACGAATTGTCGATTCCGACATGTGCGCACCAATTCCGGCGGCATGTGACAAAACGATGCTACGTTGCAATACTTGCAGTTCGTCAGCCTTGATTTTGGTATTGGCAAGTAAGCCAAACCCCGTGTTAATTCCGTACACAACCAGGTCATCGGCTATTACCTGATTTACGACAGCAGTAGATTTATCTACCAGCGCCTTGCACGCCGGATCCAACTCCACACGAACGACTTGCTCATGAATTAGCTTCAAGCTTTGCAGGCTCAATTGCCCAGGCACTATCTTTAGTACTTGCATATTCGTTTCTCGCTCAACTATTAGCTATTGCCTTCCAGCATTGGTAAATCCAGGCCCTGTTCTTGTGCACATTGAATAGCCAGTTCATAACCAGCGTCAGCGTGGCGCATTACACCAGTAGCGGGGTCGTTCCATAACACCCGTTCGATTCGTTGTTTTGCATCCTCACTACCATCACACACTATTACCAAACCAGCATGCTGGCTAAAACCCATGCCAACACCACCACCATGGTGCAGGCTAACCCAGGTGGCACCGCTGGCGGTACTTAGCAGGGCATTGAGCAGGGGCCAATCTGATACCGCATCCGATCCATCCATCATGGCTTCAGTTTCCCTGTTTGGAGAAGCAACCGATCCGGAATCCAGGTGGTCACGTCCAATTACTACAGGTGCAGAAAGTTCTCCATCTGCGACCATTTTGTTAAACGCAACACTCACTCGTGCGCGATCCTTAAGACCTATCCAGCAGATGCGGGCCGGTAAGCCCTGAAACTGTATTTTTTTACCGGCCATATCCAGCCAGTTATGCAATTGTGCATTGTCCGGGATCAGCTCCTTTAGTTTTGCATCAGTCTTGTAGATGTCCTGCGGATCGCCAGACAGGGCAACCCAGCGAAAAGGACCAATGCCTTCACAGAATAATGGCCGCACGTAGGCCGGAACAAACCCGGGGAAATTAAAAGCATTTTCAACGCCAGTCTCGAAGGCCATCTGGCGAATGTTATTACCGTAGTCCAGTACAGACACACCTTTCTGCTGGAATTGCAGCATAGCCTTTACCTGTTTTGCCATACTGGCCTTTGCTGCCTCGACTACCATTGTAGGTGCAGATTTTCTCTGTTCAATCACCATTTCTAGGCTCCACCCTTCAGGCACGTAGCCATTTAGAGGGTCATGTGCGCTGGTTTGGTCTGTAACTACATCAGGCCTGACTGACCGTTCCTGCAGTAGATCAAATACTTCGGCTGCATTGCCTAACAAACCAACGCTTAGTGGCGTACGAGTGCTGCAACTCTCCTGGATTAAATGTAAGGCGTGGTCCAGATTTTCTGCTTTACAATCGAGATAGCCACTTTCCAGACGCATATCAATGCGCGACTCATCCACTTCAATTGCCAGCATGGAATATCCTGCCATAGTGGCCGCCAGCGGTTGAGCGCCACCCATGCCACCCAGACCAGCTGTTAGAATCCAGCGTCCAGCAGCGTCTCCTTCGAAGTGTTTATTTGCAACAGCGCAGAATGTTTCGTAAGTGCCCTGTACGATCCCCTGGGAACCGATATAGATCCACGATCCAGCCGTCATCTGGCCGTACATCATTAATCCAGCCTTATCGAGTTCATTGAAGTGTTCCCATGTACTCCATCTGGGAACCAGATTGGAATTGGCGATTAGTACGCGAGGTGCATTAGCATGGGTTTTGAACACCCCTACCGGTTTTCCACTTTGCACAAGCAGGGTTTCATCACTTTCCAGCCGCTCCAGACATTCTACAATTTTGTCGTAACAGGCCCAATTCCTTGCCGCCCTGCCTATGCCCCCATATACGATGAGTGATTCAGGATGCTCTGCAACATCAGCATCCAGATTATTCATCAGCATCCGTAACGGCGCTTCAGTCAGCCAGCTTTTGGCTGTAAGCGTATTTCCCGTGGCAGCCTTTATTTTCCGGCTGCTATCTATTCTGTTATTCACTCATACTCCTCGTGTTCTGGAAATTAAGGTGGCCACCGATGCGATATCGATCTCCCGGATGATAGAGGTAGGCAATACTAACGACGCCTTTTATGCTCCATGTTCGACGCGTTATCTTCAAACAAGGGTCCTTACGGGACATTTGCAAAGCTTTGCTGATCGGCCCGTTTGGCAATTGCGCTTCAACCACATGATCCGCTTCTGTAAGGGGTGCTACTTCGGACAAATATGCATTGGGCGTTATGCTTGTGAAATCCTGGATAATATATTCCGGGGCAAACCCGGGATTTACATAACGATCTTCGTACTGCACAGCCCTGTCATCTTCAAGATGCACAATCGTGCTGTGAAACGCTGCCTGACCTTCCTGCATAGCCAGCATCATGGCTGTGTAACTGCTATTTTTGATCCGATCCAGTGTTAATATCCGGCAGGCATACGAATGTCCCCTGCCCCTCACTTCATCGGCGATATTTTGAATCTCAAGCAAGGCGCTCATGGGTCGCGTATCACTTACGAACGTGCCCAGACCCTGGCTTCGAACCAGAACGCCCTCCGAACAAAGGGCATCTATTGCCTTTCTGGCAGTCATTCGACTAACGGAAAAGTTTTCTGCCAGCACATTCTCCGAATACACCTTGTCTGCAGGTACCCATACTCCGGAATTAATCCGGCCCAGAATGAAATTTTTTATCTGTATGTATTTTGGTTCCACATCATGCTCATATTGGTCAAACAAGGTGCCTGGAGCAGTTTACTTATGTATACTTGTATATACAAGCAAACATAAGAAAAGCTAAACGTGCAATATTGGTTTTTTTGGTATTCTGCACAGCCACATCAGGAGCCGCAGGTGGTATGACCGTCGACACACTCATACGTAATGTACACATCGCACCAATGACTGCTGAAGTCACCAATGGGCAGGAGTACGGGAACACAGGGGCAATCGCACTCAAAAACGGTTTGATTCACTGGATGGGTTCGGAGCATGAAGCAAACAACATTGAATCATCAGAGACGATTGATGGCGGCGGGTACTGGCTAACCCCGGGGCTGATAGATTGCCATACCCACCTGGTATACGGCGGCCAGAGATCCCGGGAATTCGAACTGAAGCTGCAGGGTGCCAGCTACGAACAAATTTCCCGGGAAGGCGGCGGTATTGTCAGTACGGTTTCAGAAACGCGGAAACTTTCCGAAGCTCAGTTGTTTGAAGTCTCGTCACAACGTTTACGCTGCCTGTTAAACGAGGGCGTTACTACTGTCGAAATAAAATCCGGTTACGGGCTGGATATCCAAAACGAAGTGAAAATGCTGCGTGTTGCACGCATGTTGGGGGAAAACCATCCGGTTAGTGTTAGAACCACTTTTCTCGGAGCCCACGCTCTACCAGCTGAGTTCTCGAATAAGGATGCGTATATCCGGTTTCTGATAAAGGAAGTTTTACCTGAGGTTCACAGATTAAAACTTGCGGATGCGGTCGATTTTTTTTGCGAAGGCATAGCCTTCAGTCGCGCGCAATGCGAATCTATTTGCCAGGCAGCGAAAAGTTTGGGCCTACCCGTCAAGGGGCATGTTGAGCAATTATCCAATCTACGAGGGGCCAGCCTGGTAGCAGAATATGCGGGACTATCGGTCGATCATCTGGAGTATCTGCATGAGGATGATATACCCCTGATTAAAAAAGCCGGTGTTACGGCAGTGTTGCTTCCGGGTGCATTTTATTTCCTGGGTGAAACGCACCTGCCACCTGTAGAAAGTTTGCGTAAACATCAGGTGCCTATTGCCATCGCAAGCGACCTGAATCCGGGATCTTCTCCCATCGCTTCACTGCTTAATGTGATGAACCTGGCCTGCGTGCAATTCAAGCTCAGCCCTTTGGAAGCGCTACTTGGCGTCACACGCCATGCTGCCGGAGCATTGGGTTTGCAAGACAGCATCGGCCAGATTAAACAGGGATATGATGCTGATCTTGTACTATGGCCCATAGAATCCCCCGCCCAGCTGAGTTACGGAATGAATCTTGTGAAGCCGGAACGAATATTTAAGGCAGGCAAACAGGTTCAGGCTGCACAAGCCTGTTGAAGATCAGCCCAGCCAAATGAAAAAAATTCATTTCAAACAATTGTTCACTGGTGAAAATTGGCTCACATCCGGGGCAACGATCGAAATTAGCAGCGACGGCAATATCGACGCTATTGTTGAGGGGCCAACGCCGCACGATGCGGTTCAGCACAGTGGCATAGCGCTTCCCGGAATGCCTAACCTGCACTCCCACGCCCATCAGCGTGCTATGGCTGGCCTGGCCGAGCACAGCACCGGTGAAGACAATTTCTGGACCTGGCGGCAGGTTATGTACAGTCAGTTGCGCCTGATGCAGCCCGAACATCTGCACGCTATCGCAGCACAGGCATATGTGGAAATGCTTAAATCCGGTTATACGGCCGTTGCGGAATTTCAGTATTTACACCATGACCAAAAAGGCAGGCATTTTGCCAACAAGGCAGAAATGTCTCTCTCCTGCATGGAAGCGGCCCGGGAAACAGGGATAGGCTTAACCTGCATACCGGTGTTATATACCTATTCAGGATTCGATAAACAGGGCTGTAACAACGGGCAAAGGCGATTTCATAATCAGCTTGATGAGTATCTGGAAATTTTACGCATTGTAGAATCAACAAGTAAGGGGTATGCGAACTGCAACACGGGTATCGCGCCACATTCCCTGCGCGCGGTGGATGTCGCACTCATCAACCAACTGCTTGATGCGGTACCGAGCGGACCGGTGCACATACACATAGCAGAACAATACAGTGAAGTGGAAGACTGCCTTGCTATTTTTGGCAAACGTCCGGTTGCATGGTTACTTGACAATGTGGACGTGGATGCGCGCTGGTGCATGGTCCACGCAACCCATATAGACGATAAGGAATTACGATGTCTCCTGGCGAGCAAGGCAACGGTGGGGCTGTGTCCAACCACTGAAGCCAACCTGGGTGACGGGTTTTTTCCGGCACAGGCATTTTCCAGCAAAGGTGGTCGCTTTGGAATAGGTTCTGACAGCCAGGTATCCATTAGCCCCGTAGAAGAACTGCGTTGGCTGGAATATGGGCAACGCTTGCTAAAACAACAACGCGTTGTGCTGGGTGATACCCACGCTGGAGAATCCCTGTTCAAAAATGCCTTGTCCGGTGGTGCGCAGGCCAGCGGTCGAAATATTGGCAGTCTGGCGCCTGGCAGGCGCGCAGACATAGTTGTACTGGATGAGAATCATCCTCGACTTGTATGCCGAAGCAAGAGCCAGCTAATCGACAGCTGGATATTCTCTGGCAACGAGAACCCTGTTTACCAGGTATTCGTGGGAGGTGAACAGGTAGTGCAAAACGGCCAGCATAAAAACGAGAAGGCTATTAGTGCGCGGTTTGCAGCAACTATGTCGGCTCTTTCCAAATCCCATGAATAATTTCGATTTCCAACAGGGTTGCCTCCCGCTTCTGGTAAGTATGCCGCATTCCGGCCTCGCGCTACCAAAAGATCTCGAACAAAAATTAAGCAATGAGGCAAAACTTCTGCCAGATACAGACTGGCATATTCCACAACTGTACAATTTTGTTAGCGACATGGGTGCAAGTGTAATCAAAGCCAATTTTAGCCGTTTTGTGATAGACCAGAACCGACCCCCTGACAACGTGCGTTTGTACCCGGGACTGGCTGGAACAGATTTATGCCCACTGCAACTTTTTAGTGGTAAAAGCCTGTACCTGGCGGGAGAGCAACCCACGCAACAAGAGGTTTGCCAGCGTTTAACCACTTATTGGCAACCCTATCACCACAAGTTGGGCTGCGAACTCGAACGGATACGCAAGCTCCACGGATATGCGATTTTGTATGATGCCCATTCGATACGCAGCGTGGTTCCCCGGCTGTTCGAAGGACAACTACCTGACTTGAACGTGGGAACTGTCCACACCAAAAGTTGTTCACCAACAATACTTGAAGCAGTTGTACAACAACTGAAAACACAAAATAGTTACACATACGTTGTCGACGATCGCTTTGTTGGGGGATACATAACCCGCCATTATGGGCAACCGAAAAAAGACATTCATGCCGTCCAGATGGAACTTTCCCAGATCAATTATATGGATGAGGATACGTTTACCTATATTCCTGAACGCGCAAACGAACTTAAAAAGGTATTACGTACCATCGTATCTGCCTTACTGTCTTCCGCTAACAGAATTTATTCCTGAGACTGCACCGGAGGTACAAACTGGAAGCCCAGAGCAGAAACACTATCAACGATGGTTTGAGTGGCTAGCTTACCCATCTGGCTATAGGCCCATAAAATGCTACATCGATTACCCGTTCTACAGTAAGCCAGAACTGGCCCGGGCTCCGCTACAGAATTTGCAAATGCCTGAACAGTTTCGTATTCCAGGTAGCCGGGGTTTACAGGCAAGTATAAAAAATCCATACCAGCATCCCTGACTTCCTTTTCAACAAGTGCACAGTTCGTTTGACTTGTGTCTTCCCCATCGGGTCTGTTGCAAATGACCCGCTTAAAGCCCAGTTTTTTAATTTGAGCAACGTCTTCACAACAGATCTGACCACAAACCGAGAGGTTTTCATGTAGCGCCATTATTTCCATTTTTTATCCTCAATCCATTCAACTCAGTAAGGTTGGTAGCGAACGCGCCAGTATATAAAGTCCCATCAAAATGAGGAACACCGCAAATATTTTCTTGAGCAGCATTTGAGGCACTCTGGCAGACAGCATATTGCCCACTACACTCCCCAGGACTCCTATTGCGGATACCAGAACTACAACATTCCAATCTACAAAGAGTTTTTGCTGTTCCAGTACATCAATATATTTGACAAAACCGATGAATGATTTCATTGCAATAATAACCAGGCTGGTCGCGACCGCCCGGTGCATGGACAGCCCACCAAGTAATACCAACGCAGGTACAATGAGAAATCCACCACCCACCCCGACGAAACCGGTTATTGCACCTACTACCGTGCCCTCACCGCCTATTCTGTATATGTTGCGCTTACCGGTAATCGTGGGTTCGGTAGCTATCGGTGATAACATAAAGTAAGAGGCCAACAGCATCACCAGGGCAAAAACTGCGAGTTGGAAAAGCCCTGATACCCAGCCAGAGGCCCAGGCACCCAAATAGGTACCCAACATTCCGGGTAATCCGAATAACAATACCAAACGCCAATCTACCTGTCGTTTCCACATGTAATTGGTGCTGGCAGCAAACGCGACAATTCCAACTATCGCAAGTGATCCAGCAATGGCTATTTTCTCATCCTGGCCAACCAGATATACCAATACCGGAACGGTAATAATGGAGCCACCGGATCCCAACAAACCAAGACAGAGGCCTATACACGCAGCCCCGATGCCGATGAGGAATGTCGACGCCACTATTGCTCGCTCACCGGTATCTTGAAGTACCGCCCTCCATTGGATTCAGCAGGTGGAAAATTGCCAGCGCGCATATTGAACTGCACTGAAGGGTATAGAAGCGCCGGAGCATTCAGTTCGCCATCGCGTTTTATGCGAAACTTAACAAAATCACTTGCACTGATATCCGTACCCAAGTGGATGTTGCCTGTTTTTTCTTCTTTTACCGTCGTTGCGTTACAAAACTCCTTGCGCGTATTTGTGCCGTAGTCGTGACACATAAACAAAACAGTATCTTCAGGAAGAGAAAGTATTTTCTGGATAGACAAATACAATGTTGCAGCATCGCCCCCGGGGAAATCCGTGCGCGCCGTGCCGTAATCAGGCATGAACAAGGTATCACCTATAAACGCGAAACCATCAAAAACATAACTTAGGCAAGCCGGTGTATGTCCGGGCGTATGCAAGACTTGCGCGTGCAAACCACCAATGTCAAAACTGGCTCCATCTGCGAACAAGGTATCGAATTGGGCGCCATTTGTTTCGAACTCACGCTCTGCATTAAATATTTTCGCAAACTCTGATTGCACTAATCCTACATGTGCACCAATGGCAGTTTTTCCCCCTAATCGGGATTTCAGGTACTGCGCAGCGCTCAAATGGTCTGCATGAATGTGGGTATCCAATATCCAATCCAGTTGAAGAGAGTTGTCCCGTATCCAGGCTATTAGTTTATCTGCAGAATGAGTGAACGTTTTTCCTGAAGCGGCATCATAATCAAGGACAGAGTCAATGACGGCAACCGAATGCGAGCCTGGATCTTGCACAATGTAAGAATAGGTAAAAGTAGCAGTATCAAAAAACGACTTTACTTGTTGCAACATTCTCTGGGGGACCTCCGATTAGCCTGCGTATTCGCACGTATAAGTTGATTGGGTTATTATGACATTGAAAAGACATGGAAACTTCTATATGAAATATATTTGTACCGCAATTCTACTTTTCACATTTGCCGGATTCTTCCCGCTTGCATCCGCAGACGAAGACGAATTTCCCTTCGCACTGCAGATTAATGGCAGACAGGCAAGCATGTTTTTATATCGATACAATCTCGGCCTCCTCGGATCCATGGCGAAAGGTTCAACACCCTACGATGCCCAGATCGCGACAGAAGCCGCACACAACTTGTTGTCTGTAGCCAACATGAAAAATTCAACCATGTGGCCCGCAGGTTCTGATATAGATGCGCCAGGGCTCGCCAACAGAACCGAGGCAAAGGCCAACATCTGGGCAAATTTTGAAGACATGGGCAATAAGCATCAGGCCCTGACCGAAAACCTTACCAAAATGTCTCTGGTTGCGGGAGATGGCGTAGAAGCAATTCGCGCAAACATAGGCTCCGTCGCTAAAGCCTGCAAAGCCTGTCATGAGCAATACCGTCTGGAAGATGAAGATTAGGAGCACTATTCACCGCTAATCCAGAGCTTCGCTTACAGGTGTTAAAACGAGCCTCTGGCATTACCACGTTTATTGTTGTATTGGGCGTTTTGGCTTTCTATTTTCTCACTACGCCCGTTAGTTTTGATTCCGGGAAATTGCCTCGGTATGCGCCCGACCCTGCAAACGGCGAGCTGTTGTTCTGGGTGGGCGGATGTGCCTCGTGTCACGCGTCTTCCACGTCAAAATTATTATTGGGGGGTGGTAAGGCTCTTGCCACTGTCTATGGCACTTTTTATAGCCCCAACATTTCAACAGACCCGCAATTTGGAATTGGTGGCTGGTCCATGTCCGATTTCGCAAATGCGATGCTTAACGGAGTATCTCCGCTTGGCGAACACTATTACCCGGCATTCCCGTATAGTTACTACCGAAATATGTACATAGAGGATGTAATGGACCTCAAGGCCTTTCTGGACACCCTTCCACCATCCAGCAACAAGACAAAACTAAACGAACCTGGCGTTCCCTATTCTTTTAAACGCGGGATAGGACTATGGAAACAACGCTATAGTGCACCATCCAGTATACAAGCGCGCCCATCAGAACTATCTCCATTACAAAGAGGCCAATATCTGGTGGATGGTCCCGGACACTGTGGTGCCTGTCATACGCCGCGGGATGAATTTGGTGGCGCGAAATCAGCGAGCTACCTCGCCGGTGCCCGATCACTGGAGATTGACCCGGATTCCCCCGATGCCAGGGCCGAATGGAACCCCAACATCACCCCACATGCAGATGGCCTGGCACGTTGGAGCGAGCGGGATATCGCCTACTTTTTTGAAATGGGATTCAAGCCAGACTTTGATACCGTGGGTGGCTCCATGGTCGAAGTACAGGAAAATCTGGCACATTTACCGACTGCCGATTTACAGGCAATTTCAAATTACCTAAAATCGCTTCCAGCCATTCAATATTAGAATTCGGACCCGCTATGAGTAAAGAACTTAACGAATTGTCTCCACAGGAGGCACAGGTCATTCGCAACAAAGGTACAGAAATGCCGTTTACCGGAGAGTACGACGATTTCTTCGAGAGTGGTGTATACGTATGTCGTCAATGCGATACGCCGCTGTATCGATCAGAGGACAAATTCCATTCCCATTGTGGTTGGCCCAGTTTTGATGATGAAATCGAAGGGGCAGTTCGACGTGAGACGGATGCTGATGGCATGCGCATCGAAATCCTCTGTTCGCAATGTGATGGTCATCTTGGGCATGTGTTCCAGGGAGAGGGTCTAACCACAAAGAATATCCGGCATTGCGTAAACTCGGTATCAATGAAATTCGTTGCGCCTGCGGACAAAGGTTAGTCAGAAAAAGCGTTGTGCCCGTAATCGAAATTTGCTTAACAAGCGGTGAAAAAATTGATTCTGACGTTTCTCGTAAACAGTCTCTTGATAGCATTAGTTGTGATCATTCATTACGAATTTCTCTACCGTATAACCATTCTGATGCCACGACTAACCATTCGCAAACGATTTCGAATCGTGGTTGGTGTGCTTGGCGCATTAACAGCCCATGCAGTGGAGGTATGGGTTTTTGCCTTTGCGTATTATCTTATGCATCATTCTGAAGGGTGGGGACAGCTTACCGGCAATTTTGATGGCAGCCTGTTAGCCTGTGTGTATTACTCCCTCACCTCGTTCACTACACTTGGATTTGGCGACATTGAACCGTTTGGCGACATTCGCTTTTTGACCGGGTTTGAATCCCTGACCGGACTGGTACTGATAACATGGACCGCCTCATTTTTGTTCCTGGAAATGCAACAGTACTGGAGCAGCGAACGCTAATTAGTAAACGTAGCTAGCCCCCTTTTTCCTCAATTGCCCCAACATCGCCAAAATGCAAATTTCCATTGCGATTCACGATATCTACAGAGTGTATCGTTTTTGTTGAATATTGAAGTGACTCAACATCTGAAACGGCAATAAAGTCTGCGTGCACACCCTTACGGTCTATTTCCATGCGAATGAACCCACGGTGCCGGCCGTCACTCCAGATTATTTCCCGGTTCTGTTGCGCGTTAAGCTCATCAAAACGCTTTAGGCCTTCTTCGCCAAAAGCAAGCAGCGATCGCGGCGAACTAACTCCGGTAGAGCCCAGTTCCAGACCCATAGGAGCATCATTTGCGTCGAAAAGGGCATTCGCCCAAAAACTATGGCTATCGCCAGAAATTACCAGAAGATCCTGGGCACCTGCATCTTTAGCAAGCTGATAAAAACGCTCCCTCGCCACAGGATAACCATCCCAGGCATCCAGATCTCCGGGCAAGCCAAGCTCGCCCAGACGTGACAGCCCATCAAGCATTTGTCGCCCATCCTCCCCAAGTTCGCTTTTCAAGCGATCAAATATGGGCTCATCCAGCGTTGGAGCTATAGACTTCGCCATCACCGATTGATTACCAATAATGCGCCAGAGACAGCCAGAATTGCGTGACTTGCCAATTTCGGCTTGAAAAAAGCTTTCCATATCATCGGACAGGAAAGTTCGCTCCGGTGCACCAACGACTGACTGCAAAAACGCCTGGGCTTTTTCAGTCGAATCCAGCTCCGCTTCATAATCAGCGTATTCGATTTGTTTGCTGCGACCCGTGTGTCTGCTTTCAAGGGTAATGAGAGAGGCAAGATCGCCAAACTGGTAGTGCCGCCAATAATTCTCACGATCACTTACCTGCACCGGATCACGTATGGGCAGCCACTCGTAATACGCCTGCATGGAAGCTGCCCTTCTCACCAGCCAGTTACCCTCATCCTCTTGATGGTTTTGCGCGCCCCCCATCCAGGGGTTATTTGCGGTTTCATGGTCATCCCAGATGACGATCAGCGGATGCTGCGCATGCATAGCCAATGAGCCTTCATCGGTTTTGTACTGGGCGTGACGTTTACGATAATCATCAAGCGTCAGGATTTCATGGCTTGGGTGATGGTTGCGTTCCAGTTCTTTTCCGCTCTCTCCGCCGTAGCCCTCCACGCTGTATTCGTAGATGTAATCTCCCAGATGTACAACGAGATCAATGCCTGGGTCATTGGCGATAGCATCGTAGGCATTAAAATAGCCGAAGGGATAGTTCGAACAGGTGGCAATCGCAAGCACCAGTTGGTTTGGGCTTCCGTCGGGCAGCGTTTGTGTGTGCCCGGTTGGTGAGTTTGTCCCGTTGGTGCTAAACCTGTAATAATATTCCTGGCCGGCATTTAAGCCCTCAACCACAACTTTAACCGTGTGATCCCGGCTTGAATCAGTCTTCACCTGGCCTCGGCTTACAACATCAAGAAAAGCCGTGTCACTTGCCAGCTGCCAGTCAACATCTACATTGCCGGAAAGCCTGCTCACGCGCGTCCATATCACCACACTGGATTGATCCGGGTCACCACTGGCAACTCCGTGGGCAAAGTGTGGGGTGGATAACAGGGCGTTTGGGGAACTGCTGCACGCAACCGGTAACAACATAGCCCCGGATACCGCTTTGAGTACATTTCGTCTTGAAATCGTGTCGACCATATTGCCCCTGTGAGAAGGTATTAAATTGTGCCCGGTACTATCGCACACTGAAAAAATTCCGGATACTGCTGAGGTCCAACCAGCAAGCGAAGCTATTTTGTCTACTCCCATTACCACCGAACATGCACAGGCATTAAAAAACGCTAAATACCTGCTTGAAAACCCGGGACTTGCAGCGCGCTTTTCAAACTCTATTGCCTCGCCTTTGGAGAAAGGCATGGCACTACTTCCCGAAAACGCACGCGAAACGATCCTGAAAGTTACCAGCAACGCACTGGAGACTGCTCTGAATACAGCCTTGTATTCACTGGGCAAGGATCAACAGCCAGCGTGGAATTTGTTGCACAAGGCATCAGCGGCGGTGAGTGGCGCTGCCGGTGGCGTATTTGGACTACCGGCCCTTGCCATCGAATTGCCTGTTTCAACCACCATCATGTTGCGCTCTATAGCCGACATCGCCAGAAGCGAGGGTGAAGATATTAGCTCCCAGGAAGTGCGTTTTGCGTGTCTGGAAGTTTTTGCCCTGGGCGGACCGGGTAGCAGTGATGATGCCACTGAAACCGGATATTTTGGCATCAGAACCGCGTTGGCTGGCCTTATATCAGACGCTGCCCAATTTGCCGCATCCGCTGGAGCCGTTAAAGAGAGTGCACCCATATTAATGCGTCTAATCACCCAGATAGCGGCCCGCTTCAGTATTCCCGTTACAGAAAAAGCCGCAGCACAGGCAATCCCAATAATTGGAGCGGCGGGCGGAGCGATAATTAACACGCTATTTATCGACCATTTTCAGGGTATCGCCCGCGGTCATTTCGTGGTGAGGCGTTTGGAGCGAATATACGGAAAAGAGCTGGTAAAACTTACCTATACCTCACTGTCCTGAAATATTTCTTCAATCTGCATGCCAAATAATCGTGCTGCCTTAAATGCCAATGGCAGGCTTGGGTCAAACTTTCCTTTCTCTATAGCGTTAATAGTCTGTCGTGAGACTTCCAGTTCTCCAGCAAGGTCAGCCTGGGTCCAATCCCGTTCGGCACGCAGAACTTTAAGCCGGTTTTTCATCGAAACCGTACCCGCCCAATCACCAATGCACCCATATAGGTGAATGCAAGAAGCATAATGATTATGTTTATCTGCACTCCCGCCACAAGATTTGCGTTTTCCAAAATCGAATAAACCGAGCATCCACCTAATGCCGCACCTGAGGACAGTGCCAGGGCTTCCAGCTGGATTTTTCGCTCCAGTTCATCCATGTGACTAAGCAGATGCTTGAACTTGAATATCATAACCAGCGTCACCCCTGCATGAAGGGCGATAGCGAAAAGTACGGTAAGCGTGAAATATTGCCAATCCTCAGCAAACTCCGCGATGGCTGTTGCACCTACCAGGGTAATTGCCCAGGCGAACATCCACAGGTTAACAATGTTGGCATTTTTCACATCCCGCTCGGGCAAATCCAGCTTGAGTGCTGCATCCAGGTACTTTTTCATTAGTCTATATTCCTTGTCATAAAGTAAAGTAAACATTACATATATTTGTGACAGGCAAGATATAGAGAAAAATTAACTATGTCAACTATACTTTACTTTTAGTCAAATACAGGTGACCACGAAATACAGAACGATAACTAGGCAGAGAACCCGCGAAGCGGTAGATCACTGCCACGTTGCAGCCAGTTTTCCGCGGGATAATGACAGGATTGGTCTATAACATGCAGCGTGTAGGCATGTCGTGAGCGAGCAGACAAATTGGGACCACTTAAATGTGGCGCCCTGCCGTCAAAAATAACCAAAGTTCCAGAACGCGCTTCGGCGGGCAGCTCGCTGCCCTGCACCCAGGGCGTATTATTGAGCGTCTCATAAGCCAGTTTTCCATCTGCACCACGATAGTTTAGCTCCTTCAATCCTGACTTATGACCACCCGGAATAAACTGCATGCAGCCATTTTCCAGTGTTGCATCCTCGAGAGCGAACCAGAAACCGATACAGGACTCGGGCTCAGTATACAAATAGGTCGAATCCTGATGACAAACCACTTCACTACCAATGCGTGGGGGTTTGAATATATACATGGATTGCAAAATAGCAGGGTCGGCAATCCCGAGGCTTTTAACCGTTGCAGCCAATTCGGGGGTTCTTGAAAAGGCATCAAACACGGGATCGAGATCATGCATGGCATGTCCCATTTTGTTCAGGCTGTGTTCCTTGTCCTGCCTCAGCATTCCTGCGTCGTCAAACGCATCCTTTTCCAGGAAGAAACGAATCTTGTCTCCCGAAGTTTCAAAATATTCATCCCCGAGCTGATTCTGGTCCGTAGTAGAAAATACGTGTCTTACCTGGGATGGATCAAAGGCTTGTACCAGTTTCAAAGCGTGCGCCCGCAGTTTCTGACACTGTTCGCGTGCAACATAATCTTCCAGTATCAGAACACCCGTTTCCTGATAATCAGCCAACATTTCGTCACTCAAGCAACCATCAGAGGGCGCGGGGTATTTTGGTAAGCTTGTCATTTACTGTTCCTTAGCATGGTCTGTATCCCGCAATTGTGGAACTAGTGGGTGTAGTGGTCAACTGTTGGGGTTGGGGTTTGGGTTGGGGTTTGGATTGAGCTTCGCATTAGAGCTGTGTTTATATTTTGTTGAGCTACTCGCGGGGCTCCGCCCTTCCCTCTCTTGGTCACGAGCCCCCACAAAGCGGGGTCTCACTCCACGCGTTCGGCGCTGCGTTTTTATGCTCACCAAAATATAAACACAGCTCTTATGCTAACTCCTCCGTTTCAACATACCTACACCTCCCAACGTCAAAGTGATGAACGATGAATTGAGAACCGTGCGGGAAGCCTGCCGTAATATCCTTGCGGGCGCATAAAGACGTGAAGCGTCAGCGCAAGCAAGGATATTACGGCAGGCTTCTTACTCTGATCTATGGTTGATAAGCGATCATCCCACTCCGTAGTAATGCGTATATCCCTATCTCCCAGAAGCGCGCAAAGTAATTCTAATTGATGTTTGTGCAGGGGAAATTATGGAATTTGAACTTAGTGAAACCGCAAGCCTGATACGCGACCAACTGCAACGCTTTATGGATGAGGAGATTTATCCTGCAGAGCGCACAATCGTAGAGGAATATCACAACGTAGAAAACGGGCAGGACGCGCCTACCATTACAGCACTGCGCAAAAAAGCCAAAGCGGTGGGTTTATGGAACCTGTTTCTGCCCGATGATGAATGGGGCGCAGGTCTTACCAACAACGAATACTCCGCTTTATGCGAGATTACCGGACGTAGTATGTATGCGCCACGGGTTTTTAACTGTCAGGCGCCAGACACGGGTAATGCTGAAATACTGCTGGAATTTGGCAGCGATGAACAAAAAGAGAAATATCTAAAGCCCTTATTGCAGGGAGAGATTCGTTCCTGTTTTTCCATGACAGAACCGGAAGTATCTGGTGCCGATCCGACCGGCTTGCAAACCCAGGCAGTGCGAGACGGGGATGATTTTGTAATCAATGGCCACAAGTGGTTTACCTCAGGCGCAGTCGGCGCAAAATTTGCCATAGCGATGGTTGTAACCGACCCGGATGCACCACCCCATCAGCGTGCATCACAAATAATAGTGGATACTGATGCACCGGGATTCAATTTGATTCGCGCTGTATCCGTTATGGGGCATAGCGGAGGTGGCGGACACTGCGAAATTCGCTACGAAGATTGTCGTGTGCCAGCATCAAACCTGCTGGGCCCTTTACATGGTGGATTTGCCATAGCACAGGCGCGTTTGGGCCCGGGACGCATTCACCATTGTATGCGCGCCATCGGCATGGCAGAACGCGGATTTCAGATCATGTGCGAATGGGTCAACCAACGGGAGTCCTTTGGTGTCAAGTTAGCAGACAGGCAATTTATTCAGGAATGGGTAGCAACTTCGCGCATGGAGATTGACCAGGCACGCCTGTTAACCGAACACGCAGCATGGAAAATGGATAAGTTTGGCAAGCGCGATGCACGCCAGGAAATATCCATGATTAAAGTGGTAGTCCCTAACATGATGATGAAGGTGCTGGACAGGGTGATTCAGAGTCTGGGGGCATTGGGTGTATCAGACGATACTCCGATAGCGGCTATGTGGAGAAATGGGAGAGCGCTACGGATCGCCGATGGACCGGATGAGGTGCATAAGATGGTGATAGCCCGTAGGGAGTTGGCTCAGTATAGATAGCCCTCTACTCTGCTGTACTACTCAGATTAGTCAGGAACCCACTCGGTGTGTTCATCAGACCTTGAACCTTTAGATCAAGCGCTGATGAGATTTTGAGTCGCCACTTACCTGCACCGTTTCCAAGTGCTCCGGTTAAGCCTATTCCCGCATTTCCGTTCTCAAGATCAGCAGAACTAATCTCCTTGCCGCCCTTGCCTGCAATGGTAAATGTCACACTACCACCAGGGGCAGGATTACCATTATCATCGATCCCTGTAATGGTCACAGTACCGGGGGCATTGCTGTCATTGATAATACGCAGGGAACTCACCTGATTGGGGTTGGTACCGGGATTGAAGAACCATACATCGTTAACATTTCCGGTAATGGGCGTTACCCGACTTAAGTTGGTCAAAAAACCATCCGGCGTTCTCACCAGGCTCATTACCTGAATACCGCCAGAATGACTGACGGTTAAGCGCCAGCGACCTTCGCCGTCACCCAACATACCGGCAAGGCCTTTGCCTGGATTACCGTTTTCCAGATCGCCTGCGTTCATCTGCTTGGATTCATTCGGAACCAGGTCAAACAGAATATTACCACCTGGCGCAGGATTACCTGCATCATCGATCCCGGCAATCGCTACGGTGCGCATCTGATTAGTCGTATTGATAATGCGCAGGAAGGTTTGTCGTGCTGGCTCACTGGCAGGATTACCGAAGTAGATCACGTGATCCCCTGCGCCATTGATGGCCACCATGCCGCTTAGGTTGGTTAAGAAGCCGTCCGGCGTTCGGATCAGGCTCATCACTTGCATATCCAGGGTAGACGCTACCGTTAAGAACCACTTACCGGTGCCATTACCCAGACTTCCTGTGAGTCCTTTCGCTACGTTACCCCCTTCTATTTCCTGAGCGTTTATTTGCTTGGACTGGTTTGGACCCAGCGTAAAGGTCATGGTGCCTGGGGATGACACACCGGCATCATCTACTCCGGTAATGGTAACCGTACCGGTGTTAGCAGTAAGATTCACAAAACGCATGAATGTTTGTTGGGTGATGTTGCTGGCAGGATTAGCAAAATATACCTGGTTGTTAATGCCAGACCTGGGTACAACATCGTTCACGCTGGTAAGGAAACCGTCAGGTGTGCGAATCAAACTCATAACTTTTAGAGCCGTGTCAGAGCGTACCCTAAACTGCCATTTACCCTGGCCATTACACAGATTACCTGTAAAGCCTTTACCCGCATTGCCGTTTTCTACGTCCTGAGCATTAAATTGTTTGGACTCCTGTGAAGCCAAAATGAAGCTGATTATTTTCTTGCTGGGCGCTCCACCATCATCGATGCCGTAGACCTCGATGGCGGCCGGTGTTGCGTTGGGGTTTACGAAACGCAGAAAGGTTTGCTGGGTTACATTGCTGCCGGGGTTGGCGAAATAGAGTCTTTGCTCCAATGCTAAAGCAGAGCTGGCAGCCAGAGGTGCTACTGCCACGTTACTAAAACAGGCATCCACACTGGCAGGATTCTGGGGATCAGTGCCGGTCTGGAACTCTTGCAGGTTGGTTGCACCATCCATATCCGGGTCTGCCGAGGCATCAGCGGCCAGGAGTGAGTTCAGGCCATTGGATATCTCGAAAAAGTCTGGCATGCCATCGTTATCGTCATCCGGATCATCAATATCCAGGATGCCGTCCCCGTCGGTGTCTACTTCATCCGGTTTGGCATCACTACGTTGAACAATATTGCCGCGATTATCATAGGTATAAAAAATCCGCGAACCATCATCGTAGGTTACCTGTATCAAACGACCAACTTCGTCGTAGACGTAGGTTTCGGCATGGGCAACAGAAAGCAATAACAGCGCGGTTATCGCCAAACTAGTAGTTCTTATCAGGCTAAACATACTACTCCCTGCACATCATTTTTAACGGGTCGTTGTTTAGTCGGATCGATTCCCTGCGCCCTGTCCAATGCATCAGATGCTTTAAGGTACGCGTCTCTTAATTCACTCACAGTACCCTCTCCAAATTCGAGCAAGTCCAGACCCGTCAGAAATGGAGTGTCTTCTTTCAGTTCTTTTTCCGCCCTTTTTAGTTTTTTTAGTGCCTTGGCTACCGCTTCCTTTAGCCGATTCAACTCACACTCGCTGATTTTCGGAACTGGTGCATACCAGGTTTGACCGAAACCACCTGGATATCCGCCAAAGGAATCGTTTCCCAGACGCCCAATATCTCCAAAGGGGATTCCTGCGAGACTCCCACCCTCACCGGTTTTGCCCTGGTTCAAAAAATTGCCAACGTATTTCAGGAAGGGGTCCGCATCAAACCCCTCAATGGTAGAGTCGGCGTAATCAAAGGGATTTAAGGTGCTAAAAGGCTCATGAATCGGTCGCCTCCCATCACGAGGATGAACCCGAGGACGAAAACGCGCACCAAAAACTACTCCGCCATCGGTTTCTGTCGTCAAATCAAATTGCAGGCGCAGCCGCGAGGTGATGTTAGTTGTTGGTAGGGGACCAGGCGATTGAAAATCAAGCCCAAATCGCCCATAACCACTCAATCTGACTTCTTCACCGCTTATGTCCACATACTTCATTGGATTGGCAAAAGCATATTGATAAGGACTCACGTCGCGCGGCCCAACACCATCCAGCGGATCACGGGATAAAAAGCGCCCGTTCGTGCTGTCATAATAGCGGGCCCTCATATAGAACAAACCATTGCCTTCATCCATAACACCTAACTGTCCCTGCCAGGTAAAGGGGTTGTCCAATGCACCGCTACTGGCTGTAATTTGCCCATAAGGAGTGAAGGCATAGGTAGCAACGACTGCACTGGCATCGTTAGTTACAAAGCGCGTATTGCCCAATTCGTCAAAATGATAATACTGGCGTGCATTGGATGTGGCATTTACCCGATAAAGGAGCGCACCACTTGGGGTGTGAACATAATAGTTCAGATCCGCGCCCGCCTGTTTTTCTGTGGAAACAGAGGCAAGACCATATAAGTAATTCCACACGTAAATTCGTGTGTCTGCCCCAGTGGATCGAGAGAGGCGTAATCCAGCGGCATTATACGTTGCCGAAACTGAACCACCCCCGCGGGTATACATGGTAAGCCTTGACGCAAGGTTCCATGTATAGGAATTGCCCGCTGATGCAGTTAATCTGCCCATGGCGTCATACCCGGCACCGCCTGTTTGAGCGGCGCCATCATAGACACTTATCGCATTACTCACTCCGGTTGCTGAGGCAATCAGCGGCATGTCCCGGTCTGCACCGGTAATCCGCCCGCCAGCGTCCCGCAGCAGGCTGATGGTAGATATGTCCCCTTCCGACATTCCAACCAGGCGACTGTCGTCATCTAGGGAGATTGTTTGCATAATTCCATTGGGCCGCGTCATAGAGGTAAAACGCCCCGCAGGATCGTAACTGAAATTGCTTAGGCCACCAATCCAGTCGGTAACACTAACCAGTCGATCGCTCGCGTCGTAAGCATAAGTCACTGTCTTCCCCGGGGCCAGGGTGACGCTGGTCAAACGCCCTCCGGCATCATAGGTTGCTGTAATCCCATTACTGTCAGTTAAGCGATCGTTCGCATCAAAGGTATTCGATATATTGACCGTGGCGCCCTGGCTGGCCGAGGCAAGACGACCAGTGGCAGTATAACTAAAATTGAGCACTGTGGCGTCGGAGTAACTGCGTTTCGTCAACCGGTTTCCAGCATCAAACGTCAGGTTTAAAGTACCAAGACCCGCGGGATAGGTGACTACTGAGGGGTGGTTTCGATTATCGTAAGAGATAAGATACTGGTTACCGTTTGGGTCGGTTCTGGAAATTTCACGCCCGCTCGAATCATAAGCATATTGCCAGGTATTGCCGTCCGGGTCAGTAACGCCGGTTAGCTGATTATTATCATTGTAGTTATAGCTGTTACTGATCTTGCCACCGGGCAACACCAGTTCACTCAGTCGGTTTGCAGCGTCATAGGTAAAATTGGTTGTCGCTCCCAGCGCATCTGTCTGACTAATGATACGATTACGATTATCGAATACGCGCGCGTTTTGAAAACCCAATGGGCTCGTGGTAGCGACTATTCGGCCCAGTGCATCTGAATCGAAACTCAGCGTATGGCCCTGAGGATTACTCACACTGGAAAGGATTGCTTCGGCATCGAAGGTAAAGCTCAGGCTTTCACCAGATGCATTCTGAATAGCGCCTAGTCGGTTAAGTTGGTCGTAGATGTAATTGGTAGTATTACCATTTGGGTCGGTACTGCTGCTGTGCCGATTCAGTGAGTCGAAAGTTCTACTGCTAATACCACCCAGAGGATCGGTTACCTGCACTACACGATCATTACCGTCATAGCCAAATACAGCCGTATCATTTAAGGGGTTGGTAATACTTGTCAAATTGCTATTCGAATCAAATGTATGCTTTGTAATGAGGCCGTTTTCATCACTAAGCTGTGTCGGATTGCCCCGACTATCATAGGTCAGATCAAAGGTACTACTATCTGCCTGAGTGATTCGTACAACACGATCAAAGGCATCATACGCAATAGTTCGTGTGTTCAGTGCCGGGTCCCGAAGACTGATGGGACGTTGCCTGGCATCATAGCTAAATGTGCTTGTGCCACCCAAAGGATTGGTCGTTGTTAATAGACGACCCCGGGAATTATAGCTTGCGTTTGAGGTGTTACCAATAGCGTCGGTAATTGATGTGCGATTACCCTGCGCATCATATCCAAAGCCAATCACCGAACCATCCTGAAGCGTGCTCTGTGTTAGATCGAACTGGATTACATTGTCAAAGGCACGACTGGTGTAAGCGCGACTCGTACTACTACCATCGGCATAGGTAATACTGTTCAGTCTTCCACTCGGCGCGTGAAAGCCAAAGCTGGTGACGCCAGCCTGCCTATCTATAAGACTATCGACACGCCCATCCGAGTCGTATGTTGTGGTAAAACTCTGGCCGTTCTGGTCCTGAACCCCTGTCAACTCGGCCTCCGCGCTGTGTGTGTGCACCCTGAGATTACCCTCGGGGTCTGAAAGGTTTGTATCGTTGGCACCATAGGCAAACGTGGAGGTATGACCATCAGCATTGGTCTGAGAGACCACCCTGTTCTGGCCATCGAATGTCTGGCTGAACGGGATATTGCCTTCCGGACGTTGTGTCGATGCGAGTAATCCGGCAGCAGCATAACTATAGGTGGTCGTGTTTCCCGCCACATCAGTGACACTGGTCAAATCGTTATCTGTGTATGCCAGATTCACGTTACGCATGCCATCTGATACTTTAATGATGCGATCCTGGGCATCATAGGTATAGGTGAGCGTTCTACCCAGGCCATCCGCTACGCTGATCATTCTGTCATTCTGGTCGTAAGTAAATACCAGTGAATTGCCATGGCCATCTTCAATGCGCAACAAAAGCGAACGAAAAAAGTCGCCAAACACATAACGCAAGTTGGATACCGGGTCCAACATGCTGTATTCGTTCGCGCTCGCGTCGTACACCAGCTGATAGAGCACATCCGTTTGGTTCAGGAGATTGAGGTTTTCATCAAACTCAATAGCACGGCCTTGCGGGCTAACGATACGGGGCATGGGCGTGTTGGGGTCTGGAAATACCCACGCCATTTCCCATTGATAGTTGTGTAACCAGTTTTCTCCCAAAACAGGCACTACATTGTCATCATCGCTGAGACGGGCAGCGTAATACCGGCTGAAGTGTACTGGCATAGGCCCACCCAAACGCAGATCCGGCAATTCCTTGTTAAATAGTTCACCGCTGAAAGTATTTACCGGATCTCCGTCTATACCTGCCTCCAGGATATTCGCGCCTGTGCCGCTCGTTGCAGGCACTTCTTCATCGAACGAGGCAAGCGCAATCGTAATCGTGTCGATTTCGGTAGCAGTGCCACAGCCAGCAGGATCATTAACCGCAACCCATGTCAATTTATAGGTAACAATAGTACCGGGTGGCGGGGGACTCGCAACAGTTAGCGAAAATTCCCAGAATTTTACGGCTTCCGGGGGTGCTATAGGGGTCGGTCCCATAATACCTTCGGGGCCACCGGTTTTTTCAAGGGTCAGAAAAGCCTTGCAAAATCCATCAAACGACTGAAAATCATAATCGTAATAAAATGGGCCCGGAAAATCTGCAACGCGCGATATATATTTTGGTGTAACAAGCGCTGGTACGGGTACATAGAGCAACGGGGGTTCAAGAACTAACAATACATGAGCCCTGGCGGCATAAATCGGCATCAACAGGCACAGACACACTATTGTCTTTACAAACAATGACCTGGTTGCCTTTTTTTGTTCCGGATACGCCACAAACCGGGTCATAATTATCTCCAATTGCAGTAAACTTCTGAAATTACTTCCTCAACAGCATAAGGTACGGCGCTTGACTATCGTACCCCCCGAACAAGGGGGCAGCTTAATCAGAAGAAACATAGCCCAGACGGGCTGCTGCAAGCGTTGCCTCCGCACGGCTGGAAACATTCAGCTTGCGGTAAACTGTTTTGGCGTACCCGGCGGCCGTGTAAAATGAAATTTCCAGCATTGCAGCAACGTCCTTAACGGTATAACCCTTGGCAAGCAGGGTGAGCACATCACGTTCTCGGGTGGTCAGGTTCTGGTCTTCCGGCTCTTTGGGTATGTGTTTTACATCATTTGCAAAATGCTGTAATACACGGCGGGCGATACTGGGAGACAGTGGTGGTTGTCCCGCCAGAATTCCTTTCAGCATCTCCACAAGCTCAGCTTTGGGTGCCTCCTTGAGAATATAGCCTGTTGCACCCTGCTTTAAGGCAGTGAATAAATGTTCATCGTCTGTAAACGCTGTCGCCATTACTACCTCACAACCACATTCAACCAGCGGTGCAACCAGATCGATTCCGGAGCCATCGGGCAGGCCAATATCAAGCAGGGCAAGGTCTGGCTTTGAGTCCAATAGCGTTTTGGCTTGTTGCAGGGAATCTGCTTCCAGAACCTTCACATGAATAAATGCATCAGCAATCGCATCGAGCATCCACTGCCGCGCGTTTACATGATCTTCTACAAGCAAACAAAGTCCGGGTTGATTCAAGATTTGGGCATTAAGTTGGTTTTCCTGCATTTTCCCATTTTAAGGTCTATCCGATATATGCGCTCCCCCTATTTAGGGGGCCTGTAAGAAATTCTCCATTTGTTGCGTGAGGGGAACGGTTAACACAACGCACACCCCGCCCGAATCATGATCACGCCACTCTACAGTGCCCTGAAGCTCATTGAGGCGTCGTTTTATTCCAGCCATACCAGATCCGGCCCCCTCCTTCTTGTCCTCAAGGCCCCTTCCGTCATCTACAAACTCCATTGTCAATCGGTCTGCCGCAACTATGGTGATCCAAATATTTTTTGCGTCTGCATGCTTAAGTGTATTGGATATCAACTCACGTACTATATGCGTTAGATGATAGTTTTGACGACTGGTAAGTAAATGCTCAGAAGTTACAATGGGCCAATCCAGATTCAAACCATGTTTCTGTATACGTTGCATTGACTCGAGACGTGTTCTGGCTATCCAATCGGATAGAAGGGCTGTATTTTCCACAGGAATTGAGGCGATGGAGCGAATATCCTGAATAGCTTCGCGCGCTATCTCCGCTTGTTTTTCATCTGTGGCCAGATACACAAGATCCAGTAATTTTGCACCCACGTCATCGTGCAGATCTCTATAAATGCGTGCACGCTCTTCACTGGCAGCACTTTCACGTTCCAGTTTCTCACGCAGGTTAAAACTCTCCTCAAGTTTGGCAGTTGCATCCCGCAGGCTGGTTTCCGTAAAGACAGTTGCCCTGCGCAATTGCCAGATCAGTTGTACCGCCACACTTAACAACACCAGTGGCGCGCCAAGATTTAGCGCAAAAAAGTGACTCAACCACAGACTTTCCGAGACGCTGGTATTTAACAGGGCGTCATGCACACCCAGCCCAAATATCACTGCATAAGTTAGCGAAAACACCAGAGCGTCTTTGCGTTTTACCCGCCACGCAAGCCACAACGTTGTCCCAATGCAGTAGAGCCAACAGGCAAAGGCGCCGAGATGAACCAGCGTACTGGTTTGCGCAAATGCTTCCATTGGCAGCAAGGCGTAAACAGTGCTTGCACACACCAGATAAACCAGACTTGCTATTTCAGTACGATATCTTGTTAATTTGAAATAGCGATGATTAAAAAACACAAACATTACAGAAAACACATCAATTCCTGTATGCAATAACCATTGCCAAACTTCGATTGATACGCTCAAGTCCTGGATTACAGGGTTTATGCTATAAACGGTCCAGCTTGTTGCGGCTAAGGAAAAATACAGATAGCTCTTATTGTTTCTGTCAAACATCCACAAGCTGAAACCCAACAGTGCGATGATCAACGTAATGCCAAGAATTATCCAGCTCAGCGTAATCTGGTTAAAATACCGTGCTTTGTACTCAACAAGCAGCAATTCGTAGTCTCCCAGAGCCGGAGGTAACAAATAGCCATAACCAGGAACTACTCTTAGTTCTACAACGATCTCATTGAGTTCATTTCTCAATAGAGATGAGTCCAACCGTGCCAGTAGGGGGCGATGCAGGTTTCGTGCTACCGGGTTAAGGCTGTCACCTCCGGCGACCAGCGTCCCATTGAGATATATCCGGGCATTCATGCTGTAACGCCACAAATAGAATGCGGACTGATCTCCCAATTGAGCTATTCCAGGAAGCTGATAACGTATTCGTGCACTATCGAAGCGCGCGTAAAGATCACGGTTCCAAAGAATCGGACCATTCACAGAGACCCATGTGTCAGCGTCGATCTGACCTTCAATACTTGAGAAAAACTGTACCTCGGACTGGGACAATAGCAGAGGCGCATGCCCTTCGTCGGAAGCCGCAGCATGTGAAATGCCTGCGATAGCAATACTCAAAACAACCGCCAGAGCACAATGGAGTCGTGTATGCAGCTTATACATTACACCGGTAATCTCGCGAATGCTGGAATGTCACTTTCAGGTAATGACGGATCCGACCACATTCTTCCACCGCGTGCGAGCTTCCGGAATTCCTGAACGATACGCCAGAGATCCGGTTTTGGATCCTTCCAGTCAAAGTCGTACCATGTTTTTAAGTATTTGTTCGAATCACGCGACGCTGCCCATCCTTTTGCCCGTACCAATTGAATAAACGCATAGGGTGTCCGCCCAATAAAGTATTTGAATCGCAGATTGCCAGCCAGGCTTTCGTACGATTGTGTTTTGCGTGCCATCGCCAGGTCAACGGCCACTCCGGGGAAATTAATTCCTGCGCGCATCCACGCTCCTGTAGTACCCCAAAATCTGGGATTTATTTCAATTAGCAAAAATTCCTTTTTATCTGCGTCCCATTTGAATTCAAGCTGAATAGGACCGGTCCAGCCTAAAGTGGAGATGATATTCCGGGCCTGATGTTCAAGCTCAAGGTTTTCTATGCTAACCAGGTGCGCCGCTACCCCTCCCGAGATCGGGTACATTAACCGTCTCTCTTGTGTTACCAGACAGGCCACCTTGCCCTTCCTGGCTACTGCACAAGCATCAAAAAGCGCACCCTGAATATATTTTTGCACCATGCAATCCGAGATGTCTCCACCAAGACTACTTAGGTGATCAATGGATTGTTCCATCGATGACAATTCAGAAACACAACGCACACCGTAAGAACCGCCGAAATTACGCTGGTGTTTTACGATCAGGGGAAATCCAAAAGACTCGGCGATATTTTGCAGATTACTGTCTTGCGTCAAAAAAACAGTATCAGGATACGCAAAACCGTGTTCGCGACACATCGCAACTGTACGTCTTTTATCCAGGCCGATTTCCAACTGTACCGCGGAAGGAAACAGCGTCTGGCTATATTCATTCAGAGTTAGCGCATAAGGAAGCAATGCTTCTAGCGAGGCCATGCTGGTTGGCAAAACTACATCGTAGTTACCCGTTTTGCACAAATCGATAACTGCCTCAACATATCCATCAGGGTCTTTTTCTGCGTGTGGAACTGCAAGACGCGTGCGGCAGTATTTACTCAGGGGATGATTGTTTTGTTCCCATGCGACATCACAAACATCGCCTCTGCGACCCAATGCCCGAAGAGCAGCAGTTTGTACAAGATCGTCGGGACTGGGTATGAGAACCGTAGTCAAAATGAACTATTCACCATAGTTTGCAACTTGCTGATAAACTAACATACCCGAATTCGCCGAACAAAAATGTCGAAATCCTCTACCTTCATACGACGTTGTAGTGAGGGTTGGAATTCATCCTTCATAAACTTCATAACCTGGGAGAAAACCATGCAATTTTTAGCACTAATATACGATACCGAGGGCAGCAATGATGTCGAAATGGATGTCCTGCTTCAGCAATATGGCGAATTTGGCCAGGCGGCCGGTGAAGCCGGAGTAGTTCTGGGCGGCAACGCTCTGGAACCCGTGGCTACCGCCACAACCGTCTCTGTACGTGATGGAAAAACTACTATCACGGACGGTCCATTTGCAGAAACAAAGGAACAGTTGGGCGGCTACTATCTGCTGGATTGCAAAGATCTTGATGAGGCATTGACCTGGGCTGCAAAAATTCCCACCGCACGTTATGGCAGGATCGAAGTTCGACCCATTATGGTCTTTGATTCTTGAAGGCATCCGTCCCGGACCTGGCGCAGGTGTTCCGCGCCGAGTCCGGGCGTATTCTGGCCTCCCTGATGATGCACACGCACAGTGTGGATCTTGCAGAAGACGCATTGCAGGATGCCCTGGTGGAAGCCGCAGAGAAATGGCCAAAAAATGGAAAACCGATTAACCAGGCTGCATGGCTACTCACCGTAGCTCGCAGACGGCTAATAGACAGGTTTCGCAAGGAAAGTTTGCGCAGCGCAAGAACCACGCTTGAAGCGATTGTGGATACTCAACCCGATTTGGAAGGATTATGTGAAAGCGAGACACCCATTCCAGACGAACGATTGCGCCTCATATTCACCTGCTGTCATCCCGCGCTGGCAGAAAATGCGCGTATTCCACTTACTCTAAAAACGCTGTGCGGTTTTTCAGCGCGAGAGATAGCGCGGGCTTTTCTTACCACTGAAATCAACATAAACCAGCGCCTGACACGCGCCAAACGTAAAATTCGCAGCGCCGGTATAGCCTATGAAGTACCCGAGGGTGAGGCACTGAAGGCTCGACTGCCTTCGGTGCTGTCGGTGATATATCTTATCTACAACGAGTCCTACAGTGCCTTTGAAGGCCACGCCCTGACACAGACAAAACTTGCAGAAGAAGCAATTCGACTGGCGCGCATTTTACACAAGCTTTTACCCAGACCTGAGGTCGCCGGTTTGCTGGCTCTGTTATTACTCCACCATTCGAGGGAGGCAGCACGCAGTTCACACACAGTCGCATTTATTCCGCTGGAGCAACAAAACCGTGAGCTCTGGAACCAGGAATTGATTCAGGAAGGCACAAAACTTTTGCTTATGGCCCTAAGTGAAGGCAAGCCTGATGTATACCAGATACAGGCATCCATCAGTGGACTGCATGCAATGGCCATAAACTGGGCATCCACAGACTGGCCACAAATACTGCAATTATATGCCCTGCTATATCAATTGAACCCATCCCCGGTTGTCTCCCTGAATCAAGCGGTCGCCCTGGCGCATTCAGGAAACGTGAAAAGCGCCTACGAAACGCTGAATGAGCTAGAGCCTGAACTCTCCACATACCAGCCATTTTTTGCAGCAAGAGCCGAACTCGCAGATCGCCTGAATATGCAAAATCAGGCACTGGCCGATTATGACAAAGCACTTTCCTTAACCAAAAACGGCGCGGAACGAGACTATCTGTTGAGAAAAAAGAATCAACTTATTGATTTTTAACGCTATTTATTCCTGGAAATCACCTGCGCGACAGATTTTTACACGCACTGCCCTCTAAGGTATAAAGAACACATACAGGTCAGGCAGCTATCAAAGATATCGTGAATGTTTCAGCCTCTCTTCGCTTCCGGCGAGACCGTAAGCTGGCTAAACAACTGCTTGGCGGGGATGAACTGGCGTTTAAACAATTCGTTGATGAATATTTTCCTCGCCTCTACCGCTACGCCAGCCAGCGACTCAATAATGACAGCGACGTTGAGGAAGTAGTACAGACGGTACTCGCGATCGCTGCACGTAAGTTGCATACCTATCGCGGTGAAGCAACATTACTAACGTGGCTGGTTCAAATTTGCCGTCACGAAATATCAAGGCGGCTAAAAAAGAACAGCCGGGACGAAAACGTTATGGCTACTTTTCTTAATAACGATCTGCTAAAGGCAATTGTTGAATCGGTAGAGTCAGAACCCAACAATAACCCTGATGCCGAATATCAACGCAATGAAGTTATCACACTCATTCAGTTTGTCATGGACCAGTTGCCGCACCACTATGCGAAGGTGCTGGAACTTAAGTACATTCAGGGTTGTAGCTCTCAGGAGATCGCAGAGCATATGCAACAAAGCGACTCAGCAATACAGTCCCTGTTGGCCAGGGCCCGAAACAGTTTTAAAGGATTGTGTGGGGAGGTACTACAGACCATGTATGGACAGCCACACTCTCAGGAAGGAGGATCCGATGGATAATTCCGACACCAACGACACAACAGAAATAGAGGAAGAGCGAATTGCAATTCTGCTCCGGGCTGCGGGTACAAGAAAGCAACTGCCTCAAAATATGCAAGCCGTTTGGGCAGCAGGGTTTAGAAAAGAATTGGAGCTGAATCGTACTGGTAGACGTAACAGGATCTATAAAATCGCCACCCTGTGCGCAACGGTTGTCTTGAGTCTGGCTGTTGTAGTTAGTTACATTCGTACGCCTGTTTTTCCCTCATCCATTGTAGTACTGCGCAGTCACGGTGAGAGCAGCATTGCTTCTGAGGAAGGTGAGGTGAAACAAGTCTTGATAGGCCAGACAATTGAAGACCGTAGTCTGCTCTCCACGGCAAAAAATTCCCATCTGTCCATTCAGTACCGAAACTACACCATAAGGATGAACGCAGATACGCACCTTCAGGTACTGGAAAATCATTTACGACTACGTAGCGGCCAAATCTATGTCAGCAGTGCACCTGAGAGTAAGTTCACAAATACGGCAGAGATTCCAGGACTCAGTATTCATACGCCACTCGCTACAATTACCGACATTGGTACCCAGTTCACCGTTGATGTGACCGATAATAATGTGACATCTGTTGTTCGAGAGGGTGTAATTCAGGTTAACACAGAAAAAACCCGCACTTCAGCAAAAGCAGCGGTGGATATGGCGCGCAAAATCGTTATCGATGAAGATCAGCGTATTGTAAACAGCACGGTTTCAGCGCACGGGGATTCCTGGGACTGGATCTATGAAGTCGCCGAACCTTTTCAGACAACAGGACACAACTATTATGACTATTTTGTCTGGTGTGCAGCAGAGGCTGGCCTAACGCTTGAATTTGAAAACCAGGCAGCAAAAAGAACAGCCCAACTTGACAGGCCCAATGGCGGGGAGACTTTCGTTCACCCCCTAAAGTCCCTGGAGTCCATTAATACATCAATGCCTGACTTTTCGGCAAAAGTAATTGGCAATACTTTACTCGTCAGCAAAAATAAATAGGGTCTCGGGGCAGTACGACTAAAAAGAAAGCGATATCCCTATAGACGGTATCAGCCCGGGTAGGAACTCGGGGTCGGGTGTCAACAGCAGTGTTCCCTCGTCAGATTCGTCGATGTCATAGTCAATGCCTGCCCTGTTCTTACGATCGCTTACGTTGGTGATATTACCAAAGACTTCAATACGTACTTTTCCCACATCCCAATGCTTTCGAGCACTGATATCGAAAGAAAAATACGTACCGAGTTTTCGATTGTTCAGGATATTCTCAACAGACAACACGGTATCTTCATCATACTCGAATTCCAGATGACTGGTTCGCCAACCGGAATGCCAGGTCGCGGCCGCAGCGAGTGTGTAATCATTTTTTTGCCAGACCAAAGACCCGTTAACGGTATGCGTTTGCGACCAGCGCCTGGGCACCCAGACTCCATTTAATCGGTCTTTTGCAGACATGTAGCTGTATCGCAGCGAAGTATTCAGTTCAGGAGAGAAGAGATAAGCAAAATCGAGGTCAATTCCTCTGGCGAATGCTCTGCCCGGACTTATCCCCACACGGTCTGGTTCCAACTCTGGCAGCAATACAAAGGGATTAAAGATATTTTCGTAACGGCGTTTCTGATTACGATAATTTTTGTAATATATATCGGCGACAAACTGGACTTTGTCACTCTGCCAATCTAGTCCAAGTACAAAATGATCCGATTTTTGCGCAGCAAAGTATTCGGTTTCACCGTCCAGAATCTGCAGCTCGTGAAGCGCTTCGGGTTGAAAAAACCGCCCAATCGAAAATCGAAAATCCAGTTTTTCTGAAATTTCATAGGCCATGCCAAGGCGGGGCGACACCTGGTAACGGGCCTTTCCACTATAATAAGTTTGAAAATCCCAACGCATGCTTGGTTGTATTATCAATCCCGGGATCAATTCATACTCCATGGAGGCATAGGCACCACCGGACCAACCGTTCTCCTCAATTATTAAGTCCCTCTCCAGCAGTTTTTGGGTGCCCAACAAGTCTGCCAGCTCACCCCGATTAATAACTGCATGGTTGTCGAACTCACCCCTGGTATATTCCGCCTGCCAACCAAATTCCAGCAATCTTCCGGAAGCGAGCCAGGATGAGTAGTCGTTACGAACAGCAAAGCGGCGAATTTTTTGCTGATAATCCAAAAAGCCGCCCTTCTCCGGTTCCGGATTGTCTTCGGTCTCATCCGGCAGCTCAAGGCTCAAGGACGATTTTTGACGAACGAAATCAATGTAGTTAAACGACCAGCTGCTGTTGAAATCGGGGTTCGCTTCCTGCTCAAGACGCACCCAACCATACTTCATCCTTACCCGGGAACCCGCTTTCTCCTCGGCGTCTTCAAACTTTATCTTGTCTCTGGAAACTACCGCGCCAAAAGAAAGGGTGCGTTTGTCATTGAGCTCCAGCAACAAACGGGCTGAAGCATCATAATATCTTGGTACCCCGGACTGCGCCTCGATATATTGTGTCAGATCGCTCAGATCACCTCGACGATACGCCAAGGTCCATGCACCATTTGTATCGCCCGTGAGTGCCTGGCTGGTGTTAACGAATTGGGAAAAATTTGATATTCCAAGACTGGTAGCATTTTCTTCTCCGAAGCCTTCGCTGGTAATGTCCAGCACGCCGCTCATTCGATTACCATAACGCGAGGGGAAGCCCCCGGTATACACCTCAATGGTATCAACGGTGAACAAATCAATGGCGCTGTACGCGCTGTGGAAATCGGCCAGGTGAAAAGGCTCCAGCAATTCTATACCGTCTTGCAGCACGAGCAACTCATCTTGCAGGCCACCTCGAATTCGGGGTCGTGCAGACACTCCCATGGATGAAGAACCTGGCAAGCGATTGGTAAGACGTATGGCATCAAAACCAATAGCCGGTAGTGCATTTAACTGGTCTGCAGCAAGTACCCGGGAGGAACCCGTTAGCTCCGTCTTTGCGTACTTGTGCATACTACCGGTGACAATAATACTCTCCACCGCCTTTATTAAGGGGTCAACATTATTTTGCGCGACGCTGATTTTCGGGACAGTAGCGGGATCGTCAGTATTTGGCGTAATCACATACACGCTCTGTTGTTGCAAAAGTTGTAGACCCAGTTCAGGTAGCGCGGCCGCCAAATCATTAATATTCACCGGACTGATATTCAACAGATCTGAATTTACTTGCATACTTTTGTTTACAACACGACTGCTATACAGAATTTTATATCCACTGAGTTGATAAAATTTAATCAGGGAACTGAGTGAAACCAATTCCTGCTCTACGGGAGTTGCAGACAACTCTTCGGCGCCGGATGAGAAGACAGGCATGGCATAAAGCCCGACAATTGACACGGAAACCGTAAACGCTAATGTCAGGCGAATATCCACTAAGCGTAACCCTATGTTTTTACTACAATAATCGCAATTAAATTTTTAACAAATTTTTCGACAGATTTTCCTTCATCAACACCTCCAACAAACTAGAAGTCCAATAAAACCCAAGGAGGTTTCCATGTTACATAAAATTATGGCGTTAAGCCTATTACTTACGGTGGGGGGGTTATCCCCAAACATATACGCAGACGGCAAGGGTTCGGCGTGCCACAGAACGACTAAAGCGATGTTTAGTTCATGCCAGGCCGAACTAAGCGAAGAGTCCTTTGAAGCAACTGCAAATTGCGAGAATGTGGAAGACGGAAACGAATGTAGACGAGAGGCGCGGCAGGAAGCCAAAGAAAACGCGAAGGAGTGTAAAGATGTTCGGTCCGCTCGACACGATGCATGCCATATTCTTGACGAAAAAAATTACAAGTTGGACCCCCTGCTAGACCCGGATATTACCTTTATTGACCCGGACGACGTTCCGGACGCATATGCTGCAAACCCTTACGTCTCTATTGCTGCAGGTCATACCTATGTGCTCCGTGCCGGTGAGGAAGAAGAAGAAGTGGTTATTGTTCATGTAACCGAAGAATCTCGAGAAATTCAGGGCGTACTATGTCGCATTGTTGTTGATATTGTATTTGAGGCATCTATGGAGGATGGAGAAATCGAATACGAGTCAGTGGAAGTGACACAGGACTGGTTTGCCCAGGACGAGAACGGCAATGTCTATTACTGCGGTGAAATAGCGAAAAATTTTGAAGATGGCGTATTACGCGATCTCGAAGGGTCTTTCGAATCCGGTAGAGATTTCGCAAAATCAGGTGTTCTAATACAGATGTTTCCAGTACCTGGAGATGCCCACCGTCAGGAATTTCTTCTGGGAGATGCTGAGGATATAGTCCGATACGAAAGCCTTTCCGCAAATCCAACAGAAGAAGAAGGTGGCGAAAACCCATCCTTCCCCTGTGGTGCAGGCGGATGCCTGAAGACCTTTGACTTTGCTCCGATAGATCCTGAATCAACCGAGTACAAGTACTATCTGCCAGGAACAGGTTTTGTACTAGCCGTAGCTATGGAAGACGGTGAAATTGCCGGCGAGCGTGAAGTGCTATTGTGTGTAGGTGATTCCCTGGATGTACTTGAAGACGCTGCCTGTGAACTGGATAATTTACCTGAATTGCTCGAAGAGTTATGTGAATTGTCCCCGGACGCATTCTGCGAAGAAGAAGAATAACCCCCCTGTAGTCCCCCTATAGTCCCCCTATAGTCCGGGTCGTCCTGTTCAGGATGGTCCGGACTGATTTTTATCTCCTCACCCAATTCACTTGTTCGCACCTTGAGAACTCGGTATTGTATTTGCCTGGACAGGCGAGCGGAGAACAAGGTATGACCCAACTGCACCGAGCAAACATTTACTGTCGCATTGTTGCTATTTCACTTTTGGGGAACGTTCTTCTCACTAATGCAGCGCTTGGAGCTAAAACGGTAGACGATGCACTTATGTCGGATACAAGCAATACTGAGGACTGGCCTGCCTATGGCAGAACCCACAATGAGCAACGCTTCAGTCCGCTTGACCAGATCAATGCAAAAAACGTTTCAAAGCTCCGAGTTGACTGGTATCTGGATTTACCGGAGACATCCGCACTTGCGGCGACCCCTCTTGTGGTGGATGGCGTAATGTATTTTACGGGTTCACGAAACATAGTGCGGGCTGTAGACGCCATCTCCGGAAGAGAACTGTGGAGTTACGACCCCGAGGTAGCCCGGCATGCGGGTGAACGTCTGAAAGTCGCCTTTTTACACGGCAGCAGAGGGGTGGGTTTATGGGGCGATAAAGTTTTTACCACCACCCGTGACGGATATCTGATTGCACTGGAAGCAAAAACCGGTAAGGAAGTATGGCGAACGCTCACCGTGGACCCAACCAAGGCACTTTATATCACTGGTGCACCAAAAATCTTCAAGGGCAAAGTACTGATTGGAAACGGTGGTACGGAAAACGGCGCAACGCGCGGTTACGTGACTGCCTATGATGCTGAAACCGGCAACCAGGCATGGCGGTTCTACATAGTTCCGGGCAACCCGGCCGATGGGTTTGAAGACGATACCCAGAAAATGGCAGCAAAAACCTGGACCGGAGAATGGTGGAAGTACGGTGGCGGTGGCAATGCATGGAACGGTTTTACCTACGATGCGGAATTCGATGCCATTTACATAGGCACGGGAAACGGTGCTCCATGGAATCAGAAAATACGCAGCCCGGGTGGCGGAGACAACCTGTTTTTGTGCTCCATTGTCGCACTTGACCCTGACACGGGTGAATATCGTTGGCACTACCAGACCACACCGGGTGAGACCTGGGACTACAATTCCAACATGGATATTGTGCTTGCAGACCTGAAGATAAAGGGGCGTGAAGTGAAGGCGATTATGCATGCCCCGAAAAACGGTTTCTTTTATGTGATTGACCGATCCAACGGGAAACTGATTTCTGCTGAACCCATATCGGAAGTTAACTGGGCTTCAAAGATTGATCTCGCTAGCGGACGGCCAGTGGAAAATCCTGCCGCTCGCTATCAGGCTAAACGCGCAACCGTTCTACCGGGGCCTCTGGGTGCGCATAACTGGCCACCCATGAGCTATAACCCTGAAACGGGGCTCGTGTATATTCCTACCATCCATCAATCCTATACCTACGATGACGAAGAAACAGATATAGAGAACTGGCGATCACCTGACTGGCAAAGTGATGCTCCAGGAGATGGGATTGGATTAGGTGGAGGGGAAGCAATTCAACTCCAACCCGGCGTCAGCCAGGGCAGCCTGCAGGCCTGGGATCCGGTAAACCAAAAACAGGTTTGGAGTATAGATTTACCTGCCTTGTGGAATCCGGGAACGCTCTCTACCTCAGGAGATCTGGTATTTCAGGGTCGAGCAGATGGAGTGCTTGTGGCATACCATGCCAAAACAGGCGAAGCGTTATGGCAGTTCCCCCTGGGTCTTGGCATCTCCGCTCCACCCATCACCTATTCCCTGAACGACAGGCAATACGTGTCTTTGCTGGTTGGCTGGGGTTCGGGCTTCGCGTCCTTTGGAGGTGGAGACGCCTCCAATCTGGGCTGGGAATACGGTAAACATATGCGCCGACTGGTTACGTTTTCTCTGGAAGGCAAGACCGACTTGCCTAAACTTCCGCCACCTGCTGTTCCAGTGCCATTGGCTGCGCCATTTTTTGAAGTAGAGAGTAAACAGGCCACAGATGGTGCGGCACTGTTCGGACAGTGCACGTTCTGCCACGGCGGAGGTGTTGTGTCGGGTGGCATTGCTCCGGATCTTCGTGCTTCTCCCGCTGTTCTATCGGAAAAAGTTTTCGACGATATTGTCAGGGGCGGTTCTTTGCGGGAAAAGGGTATGCCGTCCTACGAGTCCCTGTCCGATAACCAGCTTTCGCAATTGCGCCACTATATTCGGGAACAGGCTGATCTGCCTGCTACCAACTGAACTTGCAATTAGTATCGCTAAACAGAAGCCAATTCCGTCTCTCGTGCTCTCATGTACAGGTAGAGTGGCAGGGCACAAGACAACCCAATGCCTAAATTAACCAGTACATACAACCACGTTCGTGCGTCTCTGTTGCTAATGAGAAAGGCCCAAAATACCGCAGACGTAATCAACAAGTCTGCAGTGAATCCTCCTGCTGCACCGTTCACAAATAGCGCACTTACAAATGTTGTAAGCAACAGGCCTTCCGCATTAAAGAAATCGACAAAAAATATGAAGGGCACAACAGCACCAGTGATACTTGCAGCTAAATAAAAATTTTTCAATGCAACCTCCCGCTTTAGATTTGTTTAAGAATTATTTCCACCACAAGCCCACCACCTTCCCTGTTTCGCAATTTAAGGCGTCCGCCATGGGCTTCAATTATCTCCCGACACAAGGGTAATCCCAGGCCAGAACCCGAATGTTTGGTGGAGTAGAACGGCAACAACGCGTTCGCTGCGACCTGTTCCGTCATACCACTCCCACGGTCACTCACGCGCATGAATAACATGCCTTCTGCCAGGACTACGGCCAGTTCAGTATCCTGGGGTGCAGACCCCGCTTCATGCGCATTTTTAATCAGGTTAATCAAAACCTGTTCTATCTGGCGGGCATCAAACCTGCCTGCGTGCTCAGGAATTTCGCCTTGAAATCTAAAGGGCACGGTGCCTACCAGCTGGTCCAAGAAACCTCTCCATTCTACATTCTCCAGTACAGGCGTTGGCAGACGTGCTATTTGCGCATAACTCTCGATAAACTCCTTTAGGTGTGTGGATCTGTCTTCAATGGTTCTGAAAATCCGATTCAGGCGATCGTCTTCAAACTTCTGGCTCACCACAGTTCCGGAATGTGCCAGTGAAGAAATAGGCGCTAGTGAATTGTTCAACTCGTGACTGATAACGCGAATGACATTCTTCCACGTTTCCACTTCACGTCGACTCAACTCCTGCGTTAATAACTTGAACAGGTAGAGGTTATGGGGCTGATTATTAAGCGTGAAACGGGTAAATGAGAGGTGGTAGGTTTGTGGTTCGTCCCCGCCAATGGTAAACAATCCATCCTGCTCGTTGGCTACCGCTTCTCCGAAGGCAGGATCGCATGATTCAAGCAAGGTGTTGAAAGAGAAACCATTTAGCGGCCTGCCACCGGCAAACAATATTCTGGCAGCGGCATTGCTATACACCACATGGGAGTTTGCATTAGTGAGCAACAAGGCCTGGCTGGTTGACTGGATGACCGTATCGAGCAAGAGCTCACGTTGATACAGATTTTGACGTTCGGATCTAAGGATATGGCCAAGCTCGCTATGCGCTCTTACCAGGTCACCCAGTTCATCTTTTCTGTTGGTAGACAGACTAACACTGAAATCGTTGTCCTTGATACTGGTAACCATATCGGACAGGGCCTGCAAAAGTTGATTAACCGGTACGATAACTCTATGCAACAGATAGATAAGAACGGGCAGTGCTAACAGAAGGATTAGTGAGGCACTCAACCACCACACCCCGAGGTATAACTGTAGTACTGACCCAAGAAAAACTGCCACTACCAGTAAAACCACTGATACCAGCACCAATTTACCTTCCAGCGAATTTATCCGGTATTCGGGTTTAGACCTTCTGATATTGAATTGCGGATCAGTCACACACGTAACTCAACAAATCGCTCAATAAACAACACTACCTGCTTATGCCAAATTTCTCCATGCGCCGATAGAGTGCCTGTCGGCTAATGCCCAACTCCCGAGCAGCCTTGGCGTGCACCCCGGCATTTCTCTCCAAAGCATCCAGTACCACCTGAGCATTCATCGGATCACCCCGTACATGCCATTTGGCGTTGAAGCCTTCTATCGCAAGATCTTCAACACTTAGCTCACGGGTCGCAGACATAAGCGCAGCTCGAGTTATACAGTTTTGCAATTCACGTACATTTCCATCCCAACTGTGCTGTCGCAAAACCTTTTCTGCGTCAGCACCAAGCGCATAGTGTTCCGGTAAAAAATGGTAAGCCAGGGGTAATATATCCTCTGGTCGCAACTTCAATGGTGGTACATCCAGTTCGATTACGTTCAATCGATAATACAGGTCTTCGCGAAATTCATTTGCAGCAACCGCCGCCTTCAAATCGGTATTGGTTGCACTCAATATCCGCACATCTACCCTGCGAGTTTCATTGCTACCAAGACGCTGGTATTCCCCGGTCTCTAACACCCGCAATAGTTTCGCCTGCCCATCTGCACCCAAATTGCCAATTTCATCGAGAAAAAGCGTTCCGTGATGTGCCGCCTCAAAGCGGCCCTCGCGCGCCTTGTTGGCACCGGTATATGCCCCGGCCTCTACGCCAAACAATTCGCTCTCAAGAAGATCTGCGGGTAGCGCCCCGACATTCACTTTGATAAAAGGCCCCTGTTTACAGGCAGAATTGGCTTGAAGAATTTCGGCTATTTTTTCCTTTCCTGAACCATTTGGACCCGTTATCAAAACTGCTACCTGTGCGCCGGCAACTTTTCCTGCATTGGAAACAAGTTGCTGCATTTGCTGGCTTTCAAAAACCATTCCGCACAAATCCAGCTCATCTTCCAATTGTTTTCTTGCTAATAAGCGGTTACTGCTCTGATGCTCCAATCGCTGGCTGGTTTCCCGCAGTTCGAGTAGATTTTTTGCACACGTTACCAGTTTAAGATCATCCCAGGGCTTGCCTATATAGTCTGCAGCACCTGCCTTTACCAGTTCAACTGCCATTTCCAGATTGGTCCACCCGGTTAACAGAATTACCGGCAGATCTGAATCGAGGGCGCGGATTTCATGGAACAGTTTTACACCCTCATCACCCGATGTGGTGTCGGCGCTAAAATTCATGTCCTGAATAACCAGGTCGACAGACCCTTGCGTCACGCACTCCAGTGCCGAACTGGTATCGTTTGCACATACCGTTTGAATATCGTGCAACGAAAAAAGTATTTCGAGCGCATCACATACCGCCTGATTATCATCAACCACTAAAACACATTGCATGAATTGGGTTACCGGTCCACGAACTAATTTATTTCTACATTATGATCATACTGTACGTGTTGCGATAGCTGGAGAAATATTTGATGCACGTTTTGCCGGTCCTGCTGCAGCTAACACACCTAAAACCCAAATACCCAATATGCCAACAGGTACAAAAACCGGATCCAGCTTGGGCAGGGAAAACTCTGTGGCGGTCCAGTAGTTCAAACCGAAGGCCATCACGGTACCTACCACAACACCCATAGTCGTAATCAGCCAATTCTCCACCAGAAAATAGCGCACGATGTGATACTTTTGGGCACCCAGTGCGCGCCGGGTCCCAACCTGTTTGGTTCGTTGCCTCACCAGAAAGCTGGCCAATCCAACAATGCCAAGTCCCGTGATAGAAACCAGCAAAACTATCACTATGATCAATCCATTTGCCACCACTCTGTCATTATCATAGGAGCGCCCTACCATTTCACTCATAGGCTCCATACGATCCAGATATCTGGAGACACTGGCTTTTTCAAGTACAGATTCGACCTCCGGAATCAAACGATCACGTTGACCAGGTTCGGTACGAACCAGGTATCTCTGACCGGAATCCTTTCGCAAGCCTGGAAAAATCAACACCTGGTTCAGCCCATCCCAACTTACCCAGGCACCATGCATTTTTTCGATTATGCCTACTACTCTCGAGCTGTCGCCGGTGCCTCCGTAGACAAGATTTCCGAGCGCGTTACCGTCCGGAAATAATTTCTCTGCCAGGGCTTTGGTAATGAGCACAGAAGACGCAACCACACCATTATCGATTTGTTCGCCGGTAAGTATTTCCGTCGGCAAAAAATCACGCCCTGCTGCAAGTTTCACACCCAGAGCATCAATCGTGCCGTTTTGGGCAAAATAGTAATTTGCGCCAACCGACTCTGCGTCGGAGTCTGTAGTACTGGTAAAACCACTTCTGCTACCTCCACCACTTAGAGGAAAACGGCTGATATGAGCCGCGTACTTTACACCCGGTATGGCGCGCAATAGTTCCAGATCTGAAAACACTGTTTGTTCATGATCATAGCTGCTGCCAAAACCCTGGCTACTAATAACGATAATATTCTCTATATCAATACCGGTAGGGCGACCAATAAACTTCAACCTTTGTTGTACAATAAACATCGCATTTACAACAACGGCCAGAGTCAGCGCAATCTGGATGGCCAAAAGAATCGCTCCGGTTTTATTTCGAAGTATGGCGCTAAGTATTGGTCGAATTTCCATAAAACCTCCTATTGTGTTTTCAGGCTGTGGGCAGGGCTGATCTGGCAGATACGCCACGCCGGGTATATTCCAGCTAACACGCTGGCAAATATGGCCAGCGCAATCGCCATCAGCACGAGTGGCAAATTCATAGTGGCAAGTTTCTCTATTCCCTCTACAGATTCTCGAAGCATAAATAGTCCAAGATAGGACAACAATAAGCCAAACAGCCCACCACCCAATCCCACCAAAGCAACTTCAACAAGATGCATGTAAAAGATAGAAAATTTCGATGCGCCCAGAGCACGCCTTAGCCCGACAACAGATACTTTACCCATGAACCTGGCCAACAACATACCTATGGTGTTAAACAGGCAAACCGCAAGAAACATAAAGGAGAGCGCAAGCATTACCCGATTGTCATCCGGTACAACATGGTTGACCTCTAACCATTGCGTTACATTGTCGAGCGCATTATTTAGCGGTCGTGGAAAACGACCGAGCTTTTTTTGTTCCAGAACGTAGCTATCCAACCAGTCCTTGAATGCGTCCTGTGTAAAAGCATCAGGAAGCTCCGCCCAAAACTGGATCCAGATATTCTCCGAGTTGAGGAATTCCTCGTGGGAATTGATACGTTCGGCTTTCCAACCGTTGGTATTGCCAGCCCGGTCAAATTCAGAGTGGGAGATAATCGCAAATGGCATAAACAGCAACTCTGCATCACCGAATGCTTTGTTGTTCAAATCATAGAACATCGGTAGCGGATTCCATGTGTCAATAACTCCGGTAACCGTGTATTGATGTTCACCCATCTTGATTTGACGACCTACGCTGTCCTCACCGCCAAAAAGCTTGTCGTTTGTTTCTTTCGCGATAACGACTACCCGTTCGCCAAGGTCATTGGCACTCTCACTCCATACACCTCCATAGATAAAGGGTACGTTAAACATGGCGAAAAAGTCCCGGTCTGTCATTCGCACCACCTGACCATAAGGCGCTACGGTATCGTTTGCGGGCTCGACAACAAAATAACCCTTATACATCGCGGCCTTACGAAGCGGTATAGTCGACGATCGCAGCACCATTGCGTCTTTATAGCTATGCTGAAATGGCTGGGTCTCACGTCCCTGATAATCTGTGTAAGCTTCATCCGGATCCCAGTTATCGATGCGAACAGCAAACAACTGATCACTCTTTTCCGGTATAGGATTTCCGGACATCATCGCATACAGGGTTATCATGGACATGGAAACACCAATTCCCAGTCCTATGGCGCAGACCATGAGCAGATTCAGGGAAACATTTTGTTTGATGCTGATCCAGGCTAAACGAAGGTTGTAGAAAAACATGTTACTCTCTCCTGCATAAGGCAGCTGTGTTTTCAGGCTACTGATTCCGCTTCGGTTTTTTCATCAGGTTCTTCAGCGGACACACCGAACAATTGTGTTGATGAAATTTGCCCGTCCAGCAACTCAATTGAACGATGGGCCCGCCGCGCAAGTTCGGGGTCATGCGTGACCATAACTATGGTAGTGCCCTCAGAGTTGATTTTTTCCAGTAATTCCATTACCTGGCGTGCCATCAATGAGTCCAGATTTCCAGTGGGTTCGTCTGCCAGTAAAAATTTTGGCTCACCGGCAAGTGCGCGCGCAATGGCAACGCGCTGTTGTTGCCCCCCAGAGAGCTGGGACGGAAGGTGTTTCATCCTCGATGACAGGCCCACCAGCTCGAGTGCATTTTCTATTCTACGGCGTCGTTCCTCGATGCCCATAGCTCGATATCGTAGTGGTACATCGACATTATCAAAAAGATTCAAATCAGGAATAAGATTGAAACTCTGAAATATGAAGCCAATTTTTTCATTTCGAATCGAGGATCTTTGTCTATCGCTTAAGCTGCTGACATCCTCACCATCTAACAGATACGTTCCGCTGGTGGCAGACTCAAGCAGTCCGGACAAATTAAGCAAGGTTGTCTTGCCAGAACCGGAAGGACCGGTCAGAGCTACAAACTCACCGGCTTTTACATTTAGGTCAATGTCTCTTAAGGCATGTGTCTCAATAAGATCAGTTTGGTACACACAAGAAATCTTGTTCATTTTTAACATTTTACTTCCCTCTATAAACTTTCGATGCTCAATCGGTAATCAAAATGGTTTCTTCACCCTCAAACTGCTCAATACTGGAGACAGTGATCACCTCACCCGGCTCCAGCCCATCGAGTATCTCAACCACGCCTATACCGGATGAGCCGGTGGTGATAGTTCGTTTTCGCAACAAATTCCCGTCTCGTACATAAGCGATGCGCCCTCCTCCGCTGTTCAGGAATGCTCCGCGCTTAACCGTTAGCGCCTGGTCTTTTCGTTCCAGAATAATTCGGGAAGTTATGCGCTGGTTTTGCCGCAATCCCTCGGGCATTCCCGATGCAAAGCGTATTCGGCCAACCACCGTATTGTTCTGAACTTCTGGCGAGACAGAAACGAGATGTGCCTCATATTCCTTACCGGAGAAGGTAACGACTACATCCATACCCAGGCCCAGATCGTCTGCATAACTTTCAGGAATATTGGCCTCAATCTCGAAAGCAGATAAATCCACCACCGTCATGATGGCAGTATTTGCCAATACCGCTTCTCTCTGGGACACAGAAACCTTGCCAACCATCCCTGATACAGGGGAGCGTAATGTTTGTGCATCGAGCCTGCGTTGCAAATTATCAACCAATAGTTTCTGCCGGTCTCTTCCCAAACCCAACATAGTTAACTCAAAGTCCAGGCTTTCCTTTTTTAGTACAGCTGCTTTTTCAGCATGATTAAAATCCAGTTCTGCCTTCTCTACATCATCCTGAGCTTTTTCAAAGTCTTGTAGACTGATTACCTGATGCTCCCAGGATTTTTCTGCGCGACGCAGCTCTCTCTTAGCTGCGGTAAGAGCTACCTGGGCAAGATCGGTAAGCTGCTGGTTACGTAATGCTTCCTGACGATTTTGGATGGATTGTCGCTCTATGTCTGCCGCCAGTCCTGCAAGGCCCGCCGTTTCCTGAGCAAGCTGACTGGTTAATTCAGGACTTTCGATACGAGCCAGTACGTCCGCTGTTTTAACTACATCACCCGCATCGCGCATTAAGGTAACTACCCCTCCAAATGTCGCAAATACGGTAGGACTGACAGCTGCAACAACGTTTCCCTGTACCGCTACATCTCTTACAAAAGCGCCAATGTCGACCGTAGCAAAACGGAGTCGTTCGCCATTTACAGACCTGCTGGCTTTGCTCCAATCGTTGAAAACAGGAATCAGTATGCCGAGCAATATCGCCACACCCAGAATACCCAGCAGCAACCGATTACGATTGCTACCCAAGAGGTGTTCTTTTTTTCGAACAGTATCCTGACCCTGGGTATCGCGGATCTTCCCCAGATCTGAACTATGCTTTTTCACCCCTGCCAACTTCGGCATTCGTTTATCTCCAAACCCGGGCTGGTGCGCCAGGCAATCTATTGTGAGGTATCCTGCTAATTATGGTGCATGATGTGTGCCATCTTAATGCCATATCTAACTTGTTGTTTTAACTGATTATTATGAGAAATGAAAATGCCAGAAGTGTCCGATACGTCCGTTGAAAGTGTCCGATCGGACACTCGCAAGCTCGAGCCTGACTACGTACCGCTTGATGAACATACAGGCGACTTCGAGTTCAGGGCTCTCACGCTGCAAGAATTACTTATAGCCGCGCAAAACCCGGAGCTCGGGTTAAGTCCGGAATTTGTGCGTTTCGCTTTTTCCAGGGGTGATATTTGCACCGGCTGCCTGCATGAGAACGCTCTGGTTGCCTATTCATGGAAAACGCTCTCGCGTGCACCTATTGCCAGAAGGCTGTGGATTTGCATAGACCAACAACCACAATTCTACGGTTATAAAGCATTCGTATTACCAAAATTCAGGGGTAGGCGTTTAAGTACCAGTGTTGCGAGAGCAAGCGATGCAGTTCTTGCCAGAGCTGGCGCTAAATGGGGTGTATCCTATACCGCTGTATCAAACCTGGAATCACGCGAGGTGAATTTTCGCAATGCCGACCGCACACCTCGTGGTTACGCCGGTTACTGGGAAATAGGGCGCTACTACTTGAGTTTTCGTACATCTGGCGTAAAGCCGTTTATAAAATTTGAGCGCTCCACAATGGACCTTCCTGTTTAACATCGGCAGCTGCAATACTGTTCAATTGACATCTAAAATTGTGTCTGTAGTCAATCTATTCTATGGTGCGCGATATGCAATTTGCTCATCTGGCCACCAGTTTTCTGGCAATTTCACAATTGCTTTTTACCGGCACGTATTTTCTCATCCATCATCGAAAAGTAGCGCATAACAAACTTTATGCGCTGTTCTGTTTTTGCATAATTGCTTACATTGCTGACAATTTGCAGCTACTGGATAGATACCCGGCACTTAATAATGCCGCTTCTTTTTTTGCCATTCTGGCACCCGGGGTATTCTGGACGATCTGTCGTTACTTCTTCGAGGATGAATCTCACAATTCGGGTTGGTGTATTGGAATAATCGTGTTTTATGCAACCTTGCGTTTTATCGGGGTGCTTGCAGAAGGCACAGATTTGGAGCCCTTCCAGGCAGCTCAATTCATATTTTTCACTCTGCCCAATGTTATTATGCTCGCGCTAATTTTTCACACTATCTATATGGCGGCTAGAGGACGCAGTAACGATCTGGTAGAATCAAGACGCAGCATGCGTCTACTATTTTCTATCGTTACGGCCGTATTGCTTCTCACAGTAGTTAGTTTGGAAACCCTGTTATTGCCAAATACCGGTTTCGACAATATTTTGTATTTCATTATATTTCTCGTAAGCCTACTCACAAATATACGCCTGTTCGAATTGAAATCCGGGCTGGTTGTAACAATGGCTGCCAGTCGACCGTCATTACCCGTCACCAGAGAAGAATCCACTTCTCCAGACTCCCGGGACCGCAAGCTCATCGATCAAATTCAAAGCCTTATGGAACACGAGTGCAGATACAGCACAATGGGGCTGACCATTCCAGCACTGGCCAGTGAACTTCACACCACTGAACACCGACTTCGGCGGGTAATAAACTATCAATTGCATTTTAGAAATTTCAATCAGTTTCTGAATTATTACCGTATTGCAGAAGCAAGCAAACGCCTTAAGTCACCAGCAGAGGCGCACGTACCTATCCTAACCATCGCAATGGATGTGGGTTACCGCTCCCTGAGCGCGTTCAACAAGGCATTTATGGCCAAACACCAGATGACACCCTCGCAGTACCGCGTAAACACTTCAAACAACGAACAATAATTAGCAGAATTCGAGCGAAATCAGAGTGATTTCGAAATACACCGGAATGCCCCCTAAAATTCACTAATAATTTGTCGGCCTACTTCAGAGAATGTCGCCGTGCACAAACATAATGTTTCTATAGTTTTCGGGTTACTGCTAATTTTTGTAAGTTTTGCAACAGATGCCAAGGAGACACTGGTACTTCCAGACACTATTACCAGCCCAGTTCAAGCTGGCGATGTAACTGGTCTGGAACGAATTGGCGCTTACTCGAAGTTGAGCGAAAAGCTCATTGTCTGGTGGAACGGTATGTCCAAAAGATTACCTGTGAAAAATGGTATTACGATGTACCGGGTAAAATATTTGACAGCCGGGGAAAATGGCGACCTGGTAGAAGTGAGTGGCCTACTCAGTGTGCCAAGAGATCTACGCGCTACATCCGTTATCAGCTGGCAACATGGTACCGCGTTCAAGCATCAGGACGCTCCGTCAACCCCAAGCCCCGACGAGGGCGTTATGGCGTCTATCTTGTTTGCAGGCAACGCATCAATTCTACTCGCTCCGGATTATATTGGGCTTGGGGAATCCAGTTTGCCGCACCCTTACTATTATCTGCCAACCACAGTGAGCAGTACGCGTGACTTGATCCTGGCTAGCCAGGCCATCTTCAAAGCTTCAAAAATCGATTACCCCAACAAGTTGTTTCTTGCCGGTTTTTCCCAGGGAGGCCATAACACGATGGCGACAACCAGAGAATTGGAAAAAGCACCACTGGCAGATATAACGCTTGTCGCATCAGCCTCTATTGCCGGTCCCATAGATCTGGATGGGTTTAGCTTCGATAATGTGCTTCTCGGAGAGTCCCAGCATTCAAGCACGTACATTGCATACATGTTGAGTACTTTCGCCCGTATATATTCCCACAATCTGTCAGATGTATTGCGAAGCCCCTACGCCGAATTGATACCGGATTTATTCGACACAAAGCTGAGTGATCCAGGTATTGCTACCAGGCTGCCCCGCGATCCAAAACACCTGTTCCGGGAAGACTATTTAGACAAACTCGAGCAGGGCAATCGAGGCTGGCCGGGACTTAGAATGGCGGAAAATGATCTCGATAACTGGGTACCCAAAACGTCATTGAGATTGTACTACGGCAGCAAGGATGTCGACGTCTCACCCCGTGAAGCAATAGCAAAGGCGGCATACTGGCAGCAAGCGGGTGCACAAGTACAAGCGGTGGATGTAGGTGCGCTGGATCACAATAATTCCGCGCTGGAAGCCGCGCTACTTATTCGTAAGTGGTTTGCTGATCTCGATCAGGAAGCGGTCTATCCGAAACCATGACAGGTTATGATTAAGAAATGTTCCCGATCTCTATGCACTCGGTGCACGCGAGCCTCTCAAGGGCATCTGGATAAACAACCACTCAGCAATGATAAGATTGGGGACCCAGCAAAACCATGCAACGATATCGTAGGCTTCATCAAAATTTAGCCCGAAGGCATCCTGAAAAACACCCAGAATCATGGCAATACCACCTGGAATAATATGTAGCCTCGAAAATACCGGGGTTGTCGCAAAATGTGCCTTGAATTCAGGGCCCCCCATTTCCGGAATAAGGAAAAAAACCCAGCGCATAGAGACCAATAGACAATGCCAATAGCAGCATCAGTCCCCACAACAACGATTTTGGCCAGAGCATTTGATTCGATACCGGTTCTTTCATGCTGAACTTGGCTCCTCCAATGCCAAGAATCGGTAATACGACCTACACATTGAAACGCTTCAATTCACGACCTGCGTGTAACAACAGTTTTCTGTCTTTTTCAGTTGCAGCGATGCGTTCAAGCACTGGTCGAGTACGGCTATCGGGCGGCACTTCGGCTAGCATGCATACAGCCATGCGCCTCACCCTGATACTTTCATCCATCTCTATCCGTTCCAGAAGCAGGGGAACAATATCAAAATTACATGCCCCTTCTTTACAATGTTTGCATGCAATCGAATGCGTAGCCCACAAGCGCACATCCATCCTGGGGTCACGGAGCAGCGGCTTAAGCAGCTCCAAAGAGTCTTCATTGGTTAGCTGGTCCAGAAACATCGCACACCATTTGCGCACTTGCCACCCCTCATGCTCAAGACCGGCATGTACGGCTGGCAATGCCTTGTCACCCATCGTATGCAGAGCTACGTACGCAGGGTATCGAGTTTCAGAGCGCAGTAGATTTTCCACCAGCTGTTCAAGAGTACTACCTAAAACGAGATCAATTTGCACTTTGTCTGTCCAAAATATTCGCCGGATGCACGAGGCAGATTACACACCCAAGCCAAAAACTTCAAAGTATTGGCAATGGCTCGAAACAGATGCACACTTGGTTAATATGTTTCCTCCCCAACCATCCGATGATATAGAAGCATACTGAAAATAAAGTTCGTCAGACAGACAAAGAACATAGCCGCCAAAGAGGCTATTCCTATTCCTTCCAGCCCAAACCTTTTGGTCAGCAATATCATAAGAACTACCTGAAGTACCGTACTCACAAAACGATTATAAAATGCAATTTCCGGCTTCCCCATTGCGTACAAAAAGGGCTCCAGCCAAAAAAAAGCAAGCCCTAAGACGCCAGAAAACATAAAGAGCTTAAGCAGATCCGCTGCTACCAGAAAATCGGGGCCTACCGTCAAATCCAGGAGTAACTCAGTCCAATAATACAGTGCCGCAGAAACCACCAACAAAATCACAGCCAAAGGGGACAAGGTCTGGGCAAGCAGTTTTCTGATACCGGCTTTGTCGTAAACGGCTGTTAACCGAGAAAGTTCAGGAAATATAACGTCCGACAACAATATGGCCGGTTTGGTGAGAATACCAGAGAGCTCCTGTGCAACTTTTACATAAGCTACCGAAGCAGGGCCTAACAGAAACCCACTCAATATCACCAGCAAATGCGAATTCATTAACTTCAAGGTTGTATGCAGATGCGCATTCCAGATAAATTTCCAGATACGATCGTGACTTTGAGTCTTTAGCCCAATAAACCAATCGAGTCGGATAATATCCTTGTGACGTGCTAAGTCTGCAAGTCCCTGCCATATATAGGCAAGGCTACTCAAAATATCCGCCACAAACCAGATAAGTATAAACACTACCAGTGGTTGGTCAAAACGCACAGCGATTATTACCCCAACCATTCTTACAAGGGGAACTACCAGAGAAATTCTGGCCAGTATCGAAAACCTGTTAAAGAGCCGCAATAGTCCTATTGGGGTAGAACGGATCGCAACCATCGATGACAGGCAGTACAGAGATGTCCAACCCAGATAGCTTGAAGGAATGCCGAATTGTGGTAGAGCATAAGGCAACAATACCAGCGCCAGGCTTGTGCCCAACACTGCACCACCAATATCCAGGATAGCGGTAAGTTTCAACAACCGGGAGAAGGGCAGTCTTTGGCTTTTGCCCAGATACTCAGCACCATACTTTATTAACACTTGCCACGATTTGAAGGACGCAATGTCTCTAAAGAACAACACGTAGCTGTGAATTAACACCAGCATTCCAAGTTCTGCGGCTCCCAGATGCCGGCCCGCAAGTGCCAAATAAAACAAACCGGTAATTGCCGCGACACCTTTACTGCTAAATAGAACTCCTGCATTACGAAAAACACGCGCTGCCAAATTTTCCGGTGGTGCTGGTACCTTATTCATAGATGTAGCTGCTTCCAAGTTGGTAAGTGCGGTACTGAATTTTGGTCATACCGCTAAACATAACTATCCCTATCGGGTTAGAGGGCTTGACTGCACAAAATCATTCGCGCAGGAAGAAAATAAGCACAAATATTTCTAACACTGACTTATTTTCGAGAATCGCGAACGATTTTGTTTAGTGGCGTCCTCTAATACTTCCAGTAGTTCTCACAAAACTTTCCACAACCGCACAAAGATACCCGAAGGGGCAGATTTCCGATGATAGACGTTGTTTACACCTGGGTAGATGGTAATGACCCCAAATGGCAGGACAAAAAAAATGCCAAAGTGAAAACTATGGCTTCAGAGCTTGAGGTATGTGCGAAGAGCGGTACCAGCCAATCGAGGTTTCACAATCGGGATGAACTGAAATTTTCGCTAAGATCTCTGTCCAGGTTCGCACGCTTCGTGGGCAATATATTTATCGTAACTGATGATCAATGCCCCGACTGGCTAAACCTTAATCACCCAAAAATACACCTTGTAAGTCACAGGGAGATATTTCCGGTAAATAACCACCTTCCTACGTTTAACTCGCATGCTATCGAGGCAAATTTACACCGAATAAAGGGGCTTTCAGAAAGATTCCTCTACCTGAATGACGACGTGGCACTTGGCAGCGCCGTGGAGGAATCAGATTTTTTTGATAAGCACGGCAAAATGTTAGTCTATTTTGATCATCGTAAAGTGCACCGCCGCCCATGGTGGTTCGGGTACAATTCTCCCGTAAACAGCGCGGCACGCAATAATAGCCGCTTAATGAACAGTTTATCGTTCGAGAGGATAAACTATCGACTCGATCACGCGCCATACGCACTGCGCAAATCGCTCTACCAGGAGCTCTGGGAAAAATTTCCGGTGGAACTGGGTAAAACCTCCAGTAATCCCTTCCGGCACCCTTCGGATCTATCAACGGCCTCTTCCCTTGTCCAGCATTATGCACTCGCCACCAACAGAGCCATCAAGGGCCCAGGCGATTCCAGTACTTACATTAAAATCAAGAAATACCCGTTTTCTGCACAATTGACTGCGCTCAGGTTGTTTGGATATCGGGTATTATCAAACTCAGACAAAAAATTCATTTCCATAAATGATTCGGGACAGCTGGATGATTCCACGCTGACACAAAACGCTATTACCGATTTTCTGGAATATAAATTTCCCAGCCAATGCCCCTTCGAAATAGACACACAAGATGCAAGCCGCACCGCTAATCCCCTCGGGGAAAGAACAAATTTCCCTTTAAGTTTCACCAGATAAAATAGCGTATTGGGATCTACCTTATTGCAAGCCCGGGATGGATATGTTGTCTTGAAAAACTATGGATGTTATCTGGTGCTCATTGGCGTAAAGCTTCTTGTCTTACGAAGAGCGGACGGTGTTTTGCGATAGACTTTACAAATGATGTCGTTGAACCGTCGCACGCTGCCATAGCCTGATTCAAAAGCGATATCGCTGAATTTTCCGTCCGTATCACTAATGAGTCGGTTGGCCAGGTGAAGCCTGCGGGTAGCCGCAACCTGAAGCGGGGTAGCTCCGGTATATTGTTGAAATAGCCTGCATAGGTGTCGGCTGCCGATCCCCAAACGCGCTGCCAGTTCCTCGGTACTGTGTGAATCCAGGTAAGCCTCTTCAATAATAGCCAATCCTCTATTCACTACTGCTTCGGTGCCACGCCATGCAGCGCTTCCGGGCGCACTCTCAGGCCGGCAACGCAGGCAAGGCCTATATCCGGACCGCTCGGCAGCCGCAGCAGAAGGTGCAAAAGTTACATTTTTTGCGAGCGGTAACTTAACTCGACACACGGGCCGACAATAGATGCCGGTAGTACGCACACATATGAAAAATACTCCATCATAATTGGGGTCGCGTATCTGACGCGCGTGTTCGCATACACTATCAATTAACTGCCCCTTGTTATCGAATAGATCAACCATGGTGATAGTTTAATCGATTAGCCCGGCAAAGTTAGTCAGTTTCGGACATGATAATCTGAGTACTGAAAACACGGAACTCAAATCAGGGAGATGCATATCAATGAGCGTTAAAAATCCCAGCCAAAATGCGGACGAGGCAGCCGTAACACTGTGTCAAGAGAATCAATTAGTGCCTGATCACCTTCAAGCTGGTCGGTAATAGCAAGACTGCTGGCTGGACGCACCCCAAACCACATGCGGCTAAAGGCGTTTATTGAGGCCTTTAAGGTGGGAAGTGCTTTTGACTGACCTGGCTTGGCAGATGATTCCTCACCAAGCTCGATAATATATTCACCAGACAAACCCGACCACTTTTGCGGGTTTTCCAGATGCTTTTCCACAGGATCGCTAAGTTGTAGATTAAATTTGACTGCAGGCCCGCTTAGATGTGTTTTGGACAAACAACTTTCGAGATTTAGAATTCTAAATTGCCAATATGCCGATGTACTAATGATTTGCTCAAATTTGCCCTTTGCACTTGCTCTTCTTGTTCGAAAAGGTTTACGAAGTAAATCCTGCATTTGAATTTCCGCAAATTCAATCATACCAATCTGCGTTACCTGATCGGCCAACGACTTTATTAAGGCTAGTAATTCAAGCAACTGATCCCGAGTCTGATAAGCCCTGCACGTTATTACGTATGGCCCGTATTCATCCTTGGCCTCACCCCAGATAAAGTGTGACAAGGAGCCCCCGGGGCCATCGTAGTATCCAAAGCCAAATGGTTTTTCTGTCCACAACATTTCTGCCTTAAATGCAGATGCAGCATCCAGATTTACATCTCCGTGTTTTTTTGATCGCCCCATCATTGCGGAGTGTAAATCCCTATAATTCTCTGCGCTGAGTCGCCTGGGAGGACGAAAGGGGTAATCAACCGTAAGGGTCGCTGGATCAAAATTTACCCAGTTTTCATAACTTCCTGTACCAAAACCCAGCCGGTCATAAAAACCCTGGTCAAAAATGCCCAGGGCACTCACATCCATTCCTGCATTCGCTTGCCTGGACAGTAATCTCGCCGCCAGTTTTTTCGCAAATCCCAATTTGCGAACTATGTGACTCGTGTTTACAGAAGCCACAGCACCCAGCTTTAACTCCTCTTCCAGGTAACGTACCGTGCCAGGTGTACCATGCACCACGCACTCCGCTTCTCCGTTCAATGTAGCAACCAGTGTATCGCCTTCCTCCAGAAAATCCTTTAATGCGGCAACCTCCTTGTCGTCTTCAATCCAGCCACATTCCTTCCAGATTCGTGCTACAGCCTGAAAATCGCGCTCGGCATTATATTCCTTAATGCTCATATTAGGTTTACTCAATTAACGATGCTGGGATACTAAACATATTCGAGCGCTGGATAAACCTTGCTAGATTGGTTTTAACCGAAAGAAGGCACCTGCGGTATGAGCCGCGGGAGACTTCCAACAGAAGGATCGCCCACCAATATCACAGTAGGCACTGTAACCAAGGGGTATGTTGGGTGCCTGTCCCGGAACTGACAAATTCGCGCGTAGCGATTGCAGGTTTGCCAGGTTTCTGTAATAAATTGTTTGCGGATCAGAACCATCTGCGATTCTGTTTCTGCGACTGACCTTCCAGCGCTCTCTGGCCAGGCGTTTGCCCCGATGGTCGGGGTGCGTGTAATCCGAAAAGCTGTAGACATAAATTCCGGGAAAGACAAACTCCACGCGATCTGATACTCGCGTAGAATGTTTGGTGCTAAAACCGAAGCCTACAATGACCTTCTGGTAAAAGTTTGCAACACACGTATCACCTCGCTCAAACATCCATGCATAAGGAGAGCCAGAAAGGTCCTTGTGCAAGCTATTGTTAAAGGTATGCACATCAACACCTCGAGTGATATAACCCTCAACATCCGGCCAATCGTAAGGTTCACCCGAGCTAATCTGGATCTTGCAAAGCTCCAGATTAACTAACCGTCGCAGGATGTTTAGCAACTTCTGCCGAAGTACAAGCAAAGGAGCCGAGAGTCCTGTAATGATCATAGTCTGGTCATACAGTCTGGGAAGTTACCGAAATACCACTCGAACCCGTTTCGCTGGATAGTTCATGCGTCGGATCCTGTCTATGCGTAGATGCCAACAAAAAATAAATACTGGGCAGTACAAACAGGGTAAACAAGGTACCTATCAGCATTCCGGCAACGAGAATTATTCCGATACTGTTGCGTGCTTCAGCCCCGGGCCCTGCCACCAGCACAAGTGGAGTATGCCCCATAACCGTGGCACCAGTTGTCATCAACACTGGTCGCAACCTGGTTACGGAAGAAGCTCGTATAGCCTCCAGCTTACTCATACCGTCCAATTGCAATTGTTTCGCAAACTCTACAATTAGTATTGCGTTTTTTGAGATTAGTCCTACCAGGGTTATAAGTCCTACCTGAGCGTAGATATTGATAGTTGTCCACCCAAGGTAGGTTAGTAACAGTGCACCAGACAAAGCAAGCGGTACAGATCCTAACAGTACTACAAGGGGATCGCGAAAACTGTTAAACTGAATAGCCAGGGCCATAAATACGAATGCCAAAGATATGCCCAGCACCCCCACCAGCGTATTACCTTCCTGACGTAGTTGCCGAGACTCCCCGGCGTAGTCAATAGCGTAATGTGCCGGTAAAAAGTCTCTGGCAAACTGTTCCATTGCTGCCAGACCCTGCTCTTTGGTTCGACCCGGAATCATGCCGCCATATACCCTGAAAGAGTTATTCTGCTGAAATTTGCTCAACACTCGAGGTGCGACCTTACTATCCAGCGTTGCGATTGCCCCCAGTGGGACCAGGTCTCCATCGGGAGTGCGAATTTTTAATTGCAGGAGTGCATCAGGATCGGGCCGACCCTGCCGTTCTACCATTGGTATCACCCGGTATGCCTTACCATTGAGGTCGAATCGATTAACATAATTTGCAGACAAAAATATGCTTAACTGACGACTGACCTCAGCCAGATCCATCCCAAGGTCTGCTATGCGATCCCGGTCCAGAAGAAAACGCCCCTGTGGTAAATCTATTCTCAAGTCTGTATCTGCAAACATAAATACACCACTGCTTCGCGCTGCTTCTACCAACTTTTGGGCATAAGGTAGCATTTCGAGTGCTGAATCCGAAGACATAACGACAAACTCCATGTCAAAACGGCCTGCACTGGGTAGCGCTGAGGGTAAAATGGGAAATGTCGTAAGACCGGACACTTGCGACAGTGCGCCAAATGCTTCAGGCAACAATTCATGCACAGATTTGTCTCTTTGGTCATAATCTACAAAATGCATTCCACCAAAACCACCGGTTGTCATTACGGCTTGCCACATTATTCCGGACCCGGGCATACTTTCCATTGCATCCACAACATCCACCATATATCCGCGGGTGTAGTCCAGTGAAGATTCGGGAGGTGAGGTATAAGCCACATTTATGCTACTCTGATCTTCTGTTGGGGCCAGTTCTTTCAAAGAAAACAAATAGAATGGAATTGCCAATATGGAAATAAACACTGCAACGAAAACTACCTGGGCATTGCTGCGTAACAAGGCTTCCAACAATCTGTCGTAACGCCCCTGTATGCTGGAAAATAATCCATTCACCCAAACCGTCATTTTCGATTCTTTACCCTGAGCAGGTGAAACCCAGGAACTCATCACAGGAGACAGGGTCAAGGCCACCAGGCCCGAGATAAGCACAGCAATGGCAAGAGAAAATGCGAACTCCTTGAATAGTACCCCTGTTAATCCGGACAGGAATCCAATCGGCACATAGACCATCGCAAGCGTAATGGTCATGGCAACAATGGGCGATAGCAACTGCCGGGAACTGGCGAGTGCCGCCTGGGATCGCGTTAGTCCTTCCCGCATATAGCGGGCCACGTTTTCTACCACGACAATTGCATCATCAACCACCAGGCCTACAGACAATACAATTGCCAACACAGTCAGCAGGTTCAGGGAAAATCCCATCAGCGACATCGCGGCTATTGCCCCAAGTAAGGAAATGGGAATAGTAACAAGCGGCACGAGAGCAGTGCGAAACGAACCCATAAATGCAACTACCACCAGGCCTACCAGTAAAACCGTTTCACCCAGTGTGATAAATATTTCACGTAATGCGCTGCGCATGTACAGGGTGACATCAAAGCCGATTTCTATTACCAAACCATCAGGCATTCCCAGGTTCAGTTCATCAATCACCACATACATTTCATCTGCGATGTCAATTTCGTTGGCACCAGGCAGAGGATATATCGCAATGAACACCACTGATCTCTGGTTTACGCGCGCATGCTGAATCCCTTCCTCTTCTCCAAGCTCAACGCGTGCTACATCGCGAATACGAACCAGACTGCCTTCGCTTGCACGAATTACGAGTCGTTCGAATTCTTCAACTCCCTGAAGCGACGTGTCCACCATCAAATCGATACGCTGATCTGCATTTTCACTTTGCCCAATGGTCGCTATCAGATTGTTCCTTGAAAGCGCTTGTTCTACATCCTGTGCACTCACATTGAACATCGCCATTAACTGGGGATTCAGCCAGATTCTCATCGCGGGCCGACGGCCGCCGGGCAAATCCACGCGTTGTACACCGTCAATGGACGATAGTTGGGGAACCACACTACGTTGTAGATAGTCTGTCACTGCAGATCGGCTGGTGGTTTCTGTAATTTCTACGGCAAGATAAAAGCCCGCCTGTGGGCGGTCCGCACGCACGACACTTACAGAAGGGTCTTCAGCCCCCGCCGGTAACTCAAAGCGTATTTGTCCCAACCTGGAGGACAACTCGGCGAGCGCATCTGTACTATCTTCATTCAGCTTGAGGTATACGGTCACCGTACTCATACCGGAGGTCGACTGGGAAGCTATAAAGTCAATTCCGGGTATGGTTGATGCTGCTCGTTCTATCGGGTCGGTAATAAAACCCTGCACTACCTCGGCCGAAGCTCCTATATATGGCGTCTGGATCACCAGCGATGCACTGTCAATTTGTGGATACTGAAGCACCGGCAAGGTGCTTGCGGCACGCAGGCCCAGCAGAATAAGGCCTAAACATATCACTACCGCAATGACCGGTCGTTCTACAAATATGTCGGTAAATTTGGGAACGCGTGCTTCATGCGTCATGCTCATGGCTAATCCCCCGTATCGGGTATCAGAGCGGAAGGACTTTCTGATAATTTTCCAGCGACACTGCGAACAAGAACCCCTTCACGCAGCTTGAACGCGCCCACCGCAGCTATTCGCTCTCCCGCACTTAAACCGCCGGAAATAATTACGAAGGATCCCCTCTTGGCGCCCAATTGAACAGCGCGCTTTGATGCACGCTCAGCTGCGCGTGCACTTTCTTCCGCTGGTTTCAACACATAGACACTCGCCCCAAAAGCGTCCCTGCGTACCGCGGTATCGGGCACCAGTGTAGCAATTCGCCGTTTTCCGACTGGCACTTCAACATGCACCAGACTGCCAGGTTGAAATCCGGATTGTGTATTGTCAGCGACTGCCCGAAACCTCACATTTCTTGATTGCAAGTTTACAAAAGCATCACGAGCGATGATCGATGCCGGAACGCTAATCTCCGGTTCATCGGCGAGAACCTGAACTTCCGTTCCTTCTACCATAAGTGCCTGTTGTTGTGGCAAGGTGAAATCTACCCATATTTGGTCGCTCACACCTATCAGGCGAACCACAAAAGTCGCCTTGTCCAGATACTGTCCTCTTTCCAGAACGTGCAAGCCGGCATAGGCATCGAAGGGTGCGCGCAAGGTGTGTTTGTCTATCACCGCAAGCAGGCGGTCAACAAACGCGGTGGAAGCGTCAAATCTGGCTTTTGCCCTGTCACGGGCATCCTCAGCGGCTGCACCTGACGCTATCAGCCGCTGATTACGCATTAGATCCAGTCGTGCAATTTCTGCATCCGCCCGCGCAGCAGCAAGCTGAGCCTTCTGTTCGCTTATATCCAGTTGTACCAGTACCTGTCCCGCGCGCACTTTTGCACCCGGCGCAAAGCCAACTTCTACAATGCGCCCTGCCAACTCGGTACTCAGGTCGACCGACTGCACAGCAACTAATTCAGCTGTAACCGATGTTGTGGGCTGCCAAACCTCCTCAAGCGCTACAAAAGCCTCCACGGATTCTACCGGTTCAGGAAATGATGCCCCAAATGCGATTGCAGCCTGGATTTGTGTGTACTTGTAGTATCCCAGCCCAAACAATATTGCCAGACACACTACAACGATCAAAAACCAGTTACGCATACATCAACCTTTCCTGTATTTTCTCGTGCGAGAAATATTCGCGTATTGATTCTATCGTCATTGCTGCTAATTAGTGAATAGGCCGTGTTACCATCCTACCCCTCCTTTTCAGGCTACTTAAGAGTAAATACCCATGATTACAGTCCACCACTTGAACAATTCCAGATCACAGCGTGTTTTGTGGCTACTTGAAGAGCTTGGTCTGGAATATTCGATCGAGAAATACCAGCGCGACGCGGAATCAAATCTCGCACCAGCAGCATTATTAAAACTCCACCCTTTAGGCAAGTCTCCCGTACTGAGCGATGGCGAACAAACCATAATAGAATCTGCGGCGATCATTGATTATCTGGTGCGTCGTCATGGTAATGGATTGCTGGCACCTGCTGTGGGCACGGATGCGCATGAACAGTACCTGCAATGGATGCACTACAGCGAAGGCAGCGCCATGCTGCCACTGATGTTGAAGATGTACACGGGCAGACTTCCCGACGGGGGCGAAGCATTACAAGCCAGAATTACCAGTGAGCTGGATAATCACTTCTCATATTTAAATGCTGCTCTGGACGATGCAGATTGGTTTGTGAACAATACATTTAGCGCGGCCGATATCCAGTTATCATTCGTAATACAACTGGGACCTTTACTGCACTCGCTGGATGCCTACGCCAATCTGGCCGGGTTTCTCGAACGCATCCATGCACGTCCTGCTTACCAAAAAGCGTTGGCGAAAGGTGGAACGTATGCTTTTGGCGGCGAGAACGCTCCATAAAGAGGAACAAGCAATGTATCCACAGCATTCAACCGCTCACCCTGAGCTCAGTCTCTAGAAATGGCTTTGGCGAACAGAAGGTGGTTTATATGACCTGGGAAAAAGAACTGGGCGAGCTAAAGGCAAGAAGTAAGCTCGCGGAAAAAATGGGTGGTGCCGAAAAAGTTGCGCGCCAGCATGCGTTTAATAAATTTACCATTCGTGAACGAATCAGCAAAATTGCGGATGAGGGGTCCTTTCAGGAGATTGGAAAACTGGCTGGCGTAGGCAAATATGACGAAAATGGCAATCTGACCGAATTTACTCCTGCCAATTTTTTGTTTGGAACCGCCGAGATCGCTAACAGGCCGCTCATAATATCCGGGGATGATTTTACTGTGCGCGGGGGCTCTGCAGATGCCTCAATTCCAGCCAAGCGCGCGCAAGCCGAAGGCCTTGCTGTAGAGCTTCGCCTGCCACATGTACGTCTGGTCGACGGCATGGGTGGAGGCGGCTCAGTAAAAACCATTGAATCGTCTGGCAGAACGTATATACCGGGGTTATCCGGGTGGGATGTTGTAGTAAAGCACCTTGGTATTGCGCCCTCTGTGTCATTGGCCCTTGGTTCGGTTGCAGGAATAGGCGCTGCGCGAGTCGCCACTTCACACTACTCCGTTATCGTCAAAGACAGCGCACAAATGATGATCGCAGGCCCGGCACTGGTAGATTGGGCAGGATTGGGAGAAGTGAGTAAAGAGGAACTGGGAGCCAGCTCAATTCACACCCGTAATGGTGCCATTGACGATGAAGCTGATAATGAAGAAACAGCTTTTGAGTTGGCTCGCAAATTTCTGTCCTACCTGCCGGGCAGCATCGATGAATTACCACCCATAACAGCCAACTCAGACCCCATCGACAGACAGGACCAGGCACTTCTCGATGCGGTTCCCAAAAACCCGAGCGCTGTCTATGACATGCGGGCAATAATACTTTCTGTGGTAGATAAGGATTCTTTCTTTGAAATCGGTAGAAACTGGGGCCGATCTCTCATTTGCGGATTGGCGCGATTCGACGGTATACCCGTCGCAATATTTGCCGAAGATCCGAAAGTTTATGGCGGCGCATGGACAGCGGATGCCTCTCGCAAGCTCATCAGACACTGTGATCTTGCTTCAACCTTCAATTTACCACTGCTACATCTGGTCGACTGTCCCGGATTTTTGATTGGTAAACAATCCGAAGAAGACGCAACTATCCGATTTGGATCACAGGCGCTGGCAGCACTGGGACAGAGTACCGTACCCTACTGCAGTGTGGTCATTCGTAAAGCCTTTGGCGTTGCCGGTGCCGCAAATTCAAAACCTGGTGTACAGCATTTCAGATTTGCATGGCCTTCCGGGGACTGGGGATCATTACCCATAGAAGGTGGCATCGAAGTAGCCTATAAGGCCGAACTGGCGGACGCAGAGGATTTTGAAGCAAGTTTGAGCGAAATCAAAAACCGGCTTAATATGCTGCGTTCCCCGTATCGTTCTGCGGAATATTTCGAGATAGAGGAGATTATCGACCCGCGCAATACACGGCACAAAGTTTGTCACTGGGCAAGACTGGCTTTTAGAACGTTAAAAACAGGGCCTTCTTCGTTCAGTTATCGACCGTAGGTGACAATCGGAATTACTTTCACACGAGGCTGCTTTGTGGGAACATCCGCCTTAATTAGGATTCAGGTAAAAGCAAGTCGCCCCATCAGGGCGGTTTTTGATTCTAGGGGCCTAAAAAGGCACCATAAAAAAAACAGTAACTACATCGGGACACCAACTGACATCGTATGCGCGATTACTTTATAAGAAGGTTGTTATTCATTCCGCCTACCCTGATTGGCGTGACCATCATCGTATTTGCGATTACCCGTCTCGTTCCGGGCGGTCCGCTGGAACGCGCCATTATGGAGTCACAACAGCTCAATGCCAGTAGTGGGGTGAGCAGCCAGCAGGCTGGGGAAGGCATGGCCTTGTCAGAAGCGCAACTGGACAAACTTAAAGAATATTACGGCTTTGATAAACCCATGCTGGAGAGTTATGTGATCTGGGTGGGCAAGGTTGCCCGGGGTGATCTGGGTTCATCCTACCGCTACAATGAGCCGGTATGGGACGTCATACAAAGCCGTTTCCCAATCTCCCTCTACTACGGCCTGGTAACACTTTTTATTACCTATACAGTCTGTATTCCACTCGGGATTCTCAAAGCTATAAAACACCGAACAGTGGTGGATAATATAAGCTCCATCCTGATTTTTGTGGGATACGCCATTCCCGGTTATGTACTGGGTGCCCTGTTGTTGTTGTATTTTTCTGTTCGTCTGGAATGGTTTCCTATGGGCGGCTTTGTGAGTATGCGCTTTGATGAGATGGGAGCATGGGACAAAACCATGGATTTAATTAATCATTCGGTATTACCATTGCTCTGTTATCTGGTGGGGAGTTTCGCCTTCGTAACATTGTTACTGAAAAACCACCTGATGGATAACCTAGCCTCCGACTACATTCGCACAGCCATTGCCAAGGGCGTGTCGTTTCGCAAGGCAGTGACACGGCATGCGATGCGCAACTCAATGATTCCAATCGCCACCACTTTTGGCCAGAACATTGTGTTGCTGGTTTCCGGTTCATTTTTGATCGAAACCGTATTCGATATTAACGGCTTTGGTCTGTTGGGTTTAAACGCAATTCTGGATCGGGACTACCCCATAGTAATGGGCGTAGTGCTACTGGCAAGCCTGCTACTGTTGATAGGAAACATTATTTCCGATTTTCTGGTAGCGCTGGTTGATCCGCGGATTCGCTTCCAGTAAACCTGACCAGAGAATTGCTTAATTGAACCCACAAACCATAAAAAAGCTTCGGCGGTTTCGCGAGATCAAACGCGGCTACTACAGTTTTCTTTTTCTGGTAGGCCTGATTTTGATCTCCGCCATCGGTGAACTACTCGTAAATAACCGGGCACTGATGGTTAGTTATGAAGGTAGCTGGTACTTTCCCACCTATTCTGATTTTCATCCGGGCAGCGATTTTGGTCTGGGTTACGGCTATGAGACCGATTATCGGGAACTACAAAAGGTTTTTAAGGCGGCTGGTACGGGCGACTTTGTCATAATGCCACTGGTACCTTTTGATGCGCTTGAAAATAATTCATCAACTGGCATATACAAACCGGAAGCACCGTCGGCCGAGCGGGAACATTATCTGGGAACCGATACCACCAGCCGCGACATTCTGGCCAGATTGTTTTATGGAACCCGCATCGCCCTGCTATTTTCCATTGCATTCATGGTCTGGGTATACGCCATTGGTATTACCATCGGCTGCGCAATGGGATATTTTGGCGGTGTATTCGATCTCATTTTTCAACGCCTGATCGAGATCTGGTCCAATATCCCGTTTTTGTATACCGTCATCATTGTTTTTTCGGTAATTCCGGCCACTTTCGCAAATTCCACCCGAATAGCCATATTGCTCACTGTTATGGTGCTTTTTTCCTGGACCGGGATGACCTATTACATGCGAACAGAAACCTATAAGGAAAAATCCAGGGACTATATTGCTGCAGCACGCATTATTGGGGCCAGCCACAGCCGAATCATATTCAAGCACGTACTCCCTAACGTAATGTCCACGCTCGTTACCTTTATGCCCTTCACAATTGTGTCGGCAATATCTGCCATAACCGCTCTGGATTTTTTGGGCTTTGGATTACCGGTACCAACACCGAGCCTGGGTGAATTACTCAAACAGGGCACTGCCAATTTACGTACCGCACCCTGGATTGTAACGTCCGCCTTTTTGACCCTGGTAGTGCTGCTCACAGTGGTCACGTTTATCGGCGAGGCTGTTCGAGAGTCATTCGATCCCAAAAAATTCACTGTTTATAAGTAACGAATACCGATTTTGAGGTTTTTTATGTACATAAATTTCAGACACCTGTTTTTCAGCTTGATTTCCGCAAGCATTCTAAGCGCCTGCGGTGGCCCAGACACCGCCGAAATAGAGGCACCGGCAATCGACAATGAACAGGAAGTACAGGATTACTACGCCGCCAATCCGGACTTTTTCAGCTTTAAAAATATCAGCGATTTACCTACCGACCTGGTCTGGGAAAATGGCATGCATCTTAACGAACTTGGTTCAGAACAGGCGACGAAGGGTGGTACAGAATATTACCAGATCCAGGATTTCCCTCGTACTTTGCGTCGAGTCGGTCCGGACTCGAATGGATCGTTTCGACCCTGGATAAATGATTATACCAGCCTTGGCCTGGCACACAGGCACCCCGACAAATTTGAGTTTTTTCCGGCACTGGCAGAAAGCTGGGCCCTGGATCCTGAGAATAAAACGGTTTACGTGAAACTCAATCCGGACGCGCGATGGTCAGATGGCGTACCCGTTACCACCGACGACATGTTTTTTATGTTTTTCTTTTACCAGTCTGACTACATCGTAGCCCCCTGGTACAAAAACTGGTACAGCTCGCAGTACACCAACATTACCAGATACGATGACCTGACTTTTTCCATCACCACTCCCCAGTTCAAACCCAATGGTGGTTCCAACGTGATCGGTTTGGGTCCGGTGCCTCGCCATTTCTATCGGGAACTTGGGGACGATTATGTAGATCGCTACCAATGGCGCTTCCAACCCACAACCGGGCCCTACATCGTCAGGAAGAAGGATATTGTCAAGGGCAGTTCAATTGTACTAACGCGCCTGGACGACTGGTGGGCAAAAGATAACAAGTTCTTCAAAAACCGTTACAACGTAGATCGCATTCAACTAAACGTTATTCGCGACACTGCCAAGGCTTTTGAGGCCTTCAAGAAAGGTGACATCGACCAGGCCCGACTCAATCTGGCCGAGTTCTGGTATGACAAACTTCCCAACAGTGATTCGGATGTACAAAACGGTTATATCCACAAGTCCCTGTTTTATAATCAGCGGCCACGACCTACCTATGGCCTGTGGATGAACACTTCAAAAGCCCTGCTCGACAATCTGGATGTACGTATTGGCATTCAACACGCTACCAACTGGCAGCTGGTTATAGCGAAATACTTCCGGGGTGATTACTCACGAATGCAAACCTCCTCTGATGGTTACGGAGAATTTTCCCACCCTACTCTAAAGGCCCGGGAATTTGATATTGACAAAGCACTTGAACACTTCGCCAAAGCAGGCTTCATCGAGCGGGATGCAAACGGTGTACTAATCAATGCCGATGGACAGAAGCTGGCATTCACTCTATCCACCGGCTATACCAACATGCAGGATATTCTCACCATTTTGAAGGAAGAAGCATTAAAAGCAGGCCTGGAATTTCGCGTTGAAGTACTAGATGGTACCGCCGGTTGGAAAAAGGTCCAGGAAAAGCAACACGACATTCATTTTGCAGCACTCAACGTAGGTCTAGAAATGGCGCCGCGTTTTTGGGAAACCTACCACTCGGATAATGCCTATGACGATGCCTTTCTTGAGGACGGGAGTGTAAACCCTGACCGTAAGCTTAAAATGCAAACCAACAATCTGGAAGCAATGACCCATTTCGAGATGGACGGCCTGATAGAGCGTTACCGTGCTTCCTCTGACAAGGAAGAAATGAAAGCGCTGGCTTACAAAATGACCGAGATTCATCACGACTATGCCTCTTTCGTACCCGGATTTTACCAGGCCTTTTTCCGCATTGGTCACTGGCGCTGGTTGAGATACCCGGAATTTTTTAATCACAAACATGCAAGTATGGCTCGCCAGTACCACGTGCATTGGCTGGATCTGGAAATGCGTGAAGAAACCCTTGCAGCACAAAAAGCAGGTAAAACTTTTGCGCCGGTTATCCGTACCTATGATCAGTTCAGATAATCACAAGGCTGACAGCCACAAGGTAGTTCATCATGTCTGAAGCCTTACTTGAAGTTAACAATCTTATTACCGAGTTTGATACCGACGAAGGTGTGGTCAGGGCAGTAGACAATATCAGCTTTGCTGCCACCGCTGGCGAAACACTCGGTATTGTTGGTGAATCGGGCTGCGGTAAGAGTGTAACTGCGCTCTCCATAATGCGCCTGTTACCACAACCCATGGGTAAGATTGTTGGGGGAGAAATCCTTTTTAAAGGGCAAAACCTGGCAGATCTTTCGCTTCCCCAGATGGAAAAAATTCGCGGCAATAATATCAGTATGGTATTTCAGGAGCCGATGACCGCACTTAACCCGGTACATACCATCGGACGCCAACTGACTGAGGTATTGTTACTGCACAAGGACATCACAGCACAACAGGCAATACAGCAGGGAGTGAAAATACTCGACCGTGTTGGTATACCCTCTCCTGATATAAGAATGACGGAGTACCCACATCAATTATCGGGTGGCATGCGTCAGCGTGTGGTTATTGCCATTGCGCTTGCCTGCAACCCTGATCTGCTCATTGCCGATGAACCCACCACCGCATTGGACGTAACCATTCAGGCGCAAATACTGGAACTGATTAAGGAATTACAAAAAGACCTGGGTATGTCGGTTATTCTGATTACCCATGACCTTGGCGTTATAGCGGAGACCTGTGACAAAGTGGTTGTCATGTACGCCGGGAAAGTTGCTGAAAGAGCCTCTGTACACGAGCTGTTTGATAGTCCGGCTCACCCTTACACCCAGGGTCTGTTGGCTTCCATACCGCGCATGGATACCACGCCAAAATCCAGACTAAGTATTATAGAAGGCATGGTTCCAGGGTTACTGGATTTACCTGAGGGCTGTCGTTTTGAAAATCGTTGTCCACACAAACGCGCACTCTGTGAAGACGCACCCCCTGCCATAGACGAAGTTTCCCCCGGCCATGAAGTAAGTTGCTACAGGTGGCAGGAGATATGAGCAAGGTACTTTTAGAGGTGCAGGATCTAAAAATGCACTTTCCGGTGAAAGAAGGCATTTTATTACGCACCAGTAAATACAATAAGGCCGTCGACGGAATATCGCTGGAGATAGCTCCGGGTGAGACGCTTGGCCTGGTGGGGGAATCGGGTTGCGGAAAATCTACCCTGGGGCGCTGTATTGCACGGCTGTACAAACCCACTTCCGGCAGCATTAAATTTGAGGGTGAGGAAATATCACTGCTGGGAGCCAACGCGCTTAGCGCCTACCGGCGGCATATCCAGATGATTTTTCAGGATCCAATGGAATCTCTTAATTCCCGGCATACAGTTGCTGAAATTATCGAAGAACCACTTATCGTGCAAAACATGGGAGACACAGCGTGGCGTGCTAAACGCGTGAAAGAGTTACTGGACATTGTTGGACTACCTGCTCGTTCAGTTAGCCGCTACCCCTTTGAGTTTTCTGGCGGTCAGCGCCAACGGATTGGTATAGCCCGATCGATAGCACTAAACCCCAAACTCATCATCTGTGATGAACCCGTTTCAGCATTGGACGTTTCCATTCAAAGCCAGATCCTGAACCTGCTGGTGGACCTGCAAAAAGAATTTAACCTGTCCTACCTTTTTATCGCACATGATCTGGCCGTGGTAAAACACATTTCTGACCGAATCGCGATAATGTATCTGGGCAAGATTGTAGAAACCGGCGACAGCCAAACCATTTACAGAAATGCACAACACCCCTACACCCAATCACTGATCTCGGCCATTCCAATGCCGGATCCTCATCGCAAGGTAACACGTCAACTGATAATCGGGGATGTGCCCTCCCCCATTGCACCACCTCCAGGCTGTAATTTTCATCCTCGTTGCCCTCGGGCAATAGAAAGATGTAGTGTGGACGTTCCTCAACTGTCCGCATCAAAGGCAGATTCTACAGGCCTGGTTTCTTGCCACCTGGTAGATTAAAGGGATTTCTATTCGCAATATCACTGGTAATTTTCTCCAGTCCATACTTACTCGCTGTTGAGAGTCCACACCCGCAAACGCAAAAAACAGTAACCCTGATATTCACCAACGATTTCGAAAGTGCCTACGATCCCATTGACGCATTCTGGCGAGAGGACGTAACCCGTATTGGAGGCATCGCACATCTTGCCACACTCATCGATCAGATCAGGCGTGACGAAGAGAATGTTTTTCTTTTCGACGCCGGTGATATTTACACTGGCACATTGGCTAAACTCACCAAGGGCGAGTTACCGTTTGAGCTGATGATTTCCATGCAATACGACGCGATGTCAATCGGCAATCATGAGTTTGAATACGGCTGGCAGGAATTTGCCAGACAAAAAGATCGCGTTGCTTTCCCTGTGCTTGGCGCTAACCTGTTTTATAAAGGTAGCGATCACCCTTACGCCCAACCTTATGCAATAGTGGAACGTAGCGGTATCCGCATTGGCGTAATCGGCATTCTTGGCCAGGATGCAGCTACGGCCCTTATTCCTTCAAATATCGCGGGTGTAGAAGTAAGGGACCCTAAACCGCTCGTCAAACAGTACGTGAAAATGCTCCGTCCACAGGTTGATCTGGTGGTATTGCTGACTCATCAGGGTAAGACCGCGCCCATGCAAACCGACGACGAAGCGCATGAAGAACTCCAGCGTGATATACAGGCGGATATTGAACTGGCTGGTGTTGTTGAGGGTATTGATGTGCTTTTTGGCGGCCACGCCGATGCCGGAACACGAACTCCGATAGTGCATAAAGACACCGGAACCCTGATCATGCAGACCTATGGCCAGGGATACCATCTGGGATATCTGCAATTGCTTCTCGACAAAAGCACCGGCAAGGTTAAATCCTACGATGGAAAATTAATCACAGTGGACAGTGACAGGTACAGCGCACATCCCCAATTGCTGGCAAAACTGGAACTCTACAGAGCCAGGTATCCAGAAATTTATGCATCTGCGGGTACCGCGGAGCATGGATTAACGCGTCAGTACAACCTTGAATCAGATCTCGGCAATTTGTTTGCAGACATACTTCGTGATGCAACCGGTACAAACATTGGCTTAATGCCATCCGGTGCGCTGAGAAAAGACCTTCCAAAAGGATCTATCAGACGAGTGGACCTGTTAGATGCTTTCCCCTTCACAGACAGGATCGCAATTGTAGAGCTTTCCGGTGATACCTTGCTTAAGGTGATGGAACAGGGCCTGTCTCTTGAGCGTGGTATTTTGCAGGTGTCGGGATTGCAGGTGCACTACAACCCAAACAACGAAATAGGTAGTCGAATACTTTCAGCAAGCAGTGGTGGTATCCCTATAGACCCGCTATCAAACTACCGGGTTTCTACCGTCGAAATACTGGCACAGGCAGGCGACAAATTTGTGCAGTTCAGCCAGGCAAGCGACATTGTCTATGCCAATGTTACCTTTGCAGAAGCGCTGGCTAACTATTTCGATTCACACACTCCGGTTTCTGCGCCGCAGCGCGGAAGGTTAATTCCTGTGCCCTAACCCGAAGTCAGACAGGCCTATATGTGAATAGCCTGAGGCCTATTCCTCTTTTGCAACATATTCACTTTCGAGTATGCGAGCACCACGCAGTATATTTCCCATCGCATAGTTTCCTTCATGGCATGCGTATTCGTAGATCACATCCTTACTTCGCTTCCAGGTATATTCCCCACTCCAGGGTTTTTCCCATGCAGTTTCATCGCTCACGGTAAAATTATAAAGCACGTCGCCATTTTCCTGCGCGGTAAATCGTTCGATTAGATGCAGGTTAGCATCCGCACCGGACAGCATGGTTTTGTCCCGGAAGTTTATGGTATCTACAACAAGCGTATCCCCTTCCCAATGACCTACGGAATCCCCAAACCAATGCTTAAGCTCTGCCGGTCCATGTTCTGCATTCAGGCGAATCACCCGAGCGTCATGCACCATCTCAATAACGATCACTACGTGGTCTTCGGTTTGGGTAATGCTCTTAAAATTGTTGTACAAACTGGGCAGTGTAGGTGCTGCGCCGGTGAATCCCACCAGGCACCTCTCATTTAACCCTAAACTCTCGGGACCATCGAACGGACCGGGGCCTTCGTTGCTTAACCAGGATGCAGTGCCATCATTTTTGTAGGTAAATGAACTGCCTTCATCCGCCATCTTCATCATGGCAGCCATAGTAGGTTTTGGTTTGCGGCCGTTGGGCGGATCATAAATTACTGATGTGCGGAATTTACCATCCTTCTCATTTACGTCGGAACCCGGGTCAATCCAGAATGAATTGTAGCCTCCAACACCGCCGCCGCCAAAGCGGTTATCACCATCACCACCGGCTTTTGGAGCACCTCTGTCCCCATCACTTTTACCCTTCTCAATGCCTGCAAAGGTAGCCTGGATAGCTGCCAGCACTGCATTGGCTTCCGTCTGGGTCATCCATAACTTATCGCCGAATTCTTTAGGGCGTTCTACCGGAGTAAGCGTTGCTGCATTGTAGTAACCGCTTAAATCCGGCTTACCGGAATTTGTACGTACCATCTTGAATTCATCTGCGACCAAATAGTCGGCAGCACTAAAAAGGAATAACAGGGTCAGGATTACAAACTTATAAACAACTGCCGGTGTGGTCATTTGGGTTCTCTATTTGTTTCATTATTTATCTGAATCTAAAACATAAACCGCATTGAGGACGGTAGCAACCGTTTAGTGAATATATAAAAAAAGGGGTCAGGTTCAATTAGTTACCTAATTGAACCTGACCCCTTTTGCCACAATCTATCAGGTTACTTCTTGTTTTTACCTTTCTTTTTTTGGCCTGGAAGTTTTTCTGCTGTACCAACTAAGACCTGAATCCAGGTTTCGGCCACCGTTTTGCCACTCACCGGATCGTTAGCTCGGAGAAAGAGTACATAGTTACCGTCTACCGCAGGATTAAAATCCGCAAGACTGGTTCCGATATTATTGAAGAACTCATAGTTCCATGAGTTTTGAGCCACATTCATGGTTGCCCGATTAAGTGCATAAGCAGCGACATTACTATCACCAGCACCGTTAGCTGTACTGTTGTCACCCATTGCATGATCAAAAGCAGGAGCAACCAAGCTAGGTGTTATCGGGTCAAATTTGGTGTAGTTAGTTTTATTACCTGGGTCGGCATCCAACCCAATTTCGTAAGTGAAATCACCAACTTTGTTTCCGGTACTACCATCGTAATCCGTGTTTACGCTCCACTCGAAACTCCATTGTGGTGTAGCTAAACACAATGGAAACGGTGCAAAGCCGAAACCAGGACAGGCATCCGTGGCCGGAAAACTGTAGCTTCCATCTGCATTACTATTGAAAGTATTCATCGGCACAGGAAAACGCTGCTTAACCCGTAAGCCAAGCTCTATTCCATTTCTACGATCTGTAGTAAAGCCGCCATTGGCGTTACCCGAACCAAATATGACATCAGGCGTTACATCCTGATCGTACTCAATACTGGGCTTATCTGCGTTAGCGGACAACCCAATTATTGCCGACACACTTAACGCAACGAGGCCGACCCATTTTGCTATATTCATTTTCATGGTAAATCCCCTACAGAAAATCATTTATTTCAACAGCGAAAGATATGCCTCGTTGGCAAAAACGCTAATAACAGCAAAATAGTTAGCAAAACGGCCCACCCAGGCTATCTCAACGCGCTTATAGCAATCCATGGCTAACGTTTCGATACTAACACCTACAACCCCAAATTTAAAACCCCTGGTTAATACAGAATTCAAGACAAAAAAAGCCTGAGCCCAACAAATTTGCTGGTCTCAGGCCTATTTAACTCTTTTACTCTAAAACTCTTTAGTGAATCTCACACCAAATTCACTGGCATCATTGGCTAGAATAACCAGAATGTAATCACCAGTGTTCAGACGCGCCTGCTCGTAGCGCTCATTAGTGATGTTGTGTCCGTATAGTCCGACCAACCAGCTTTCGTCGGCTGAGCGATAACTAATATCAAAATTAATCAGATCACGGCTGTCTATTCCAGTTATACGACCTGGATCAGAGCTTGGCTCACCAAACATATCATCCCTGTATGAGTAATCAGCACGAACGGTCACCGAACCACCAGATTCCATAGGAATGGTTAGTACCGGGCTAATCGAAAATGTAAGATCGGGCGTCAATGGCGCAACAGCCACTGGATCGTCCACATCCACATCGATATATCCAAGGGTGGTATTCAGGTAAAAATTCTCGGTAATCCTCCAGGAACCTTCCCACTCGATACCTGAAGAATCCTGGTCGACAATAATATTTACCGTATTAAAACCGGCACCCGCAGTGGTGCTAACCTGATAAGGCAGATCTTTATAGGTTGTATAAAAAGCCGCTATACTCATTTGAAGAGAACCGAACAATTCTCCCTTAATACCTACCTCATAGTTTACCGCAGTGATGTTATCCAGATCCTGGTCAAAACAATTTGGTGCTGTCACGTTACCCGGTTGAGTGAAATCCAGCGAACCAAACAAACAAAATGGTCGTGGATTAAACTGGCCTGATTGATAACCACTGGCGATAGTTCCATACACGGACATATTGTCATTCATTTGATAGGTTGCTGAAATATCCCAGCTCACTTCATCAAAATTTTCAGAGGCAGAGCTTTGTATCAGACTAAAGATCAGATCGGTAAAGGCATCTTTCTCATCCTTGGTATAACGCAGACCAGCAGCGATGCGTAAATCTTCAGATGCGGCAAAGCCTACATTTGCATAGATTGCCTTACTCTTCAGACTCTGTCTGAGCAGTTCACTACCGCCCCCGGCGTTAAAGGTAAAGTTGGGTTGATTGTTCTTGCCGTCTTCCTCGAAGTAATACAGGCCGGATACAAAATCCCAGTTTTCGTAAGTACCATTCAATTGCAGCTCAAAAGAGGTCTGGTCGGCAGATCCCCGCTCGCCAAAAGCAAGAAAATTGGTAGCAGTACTGTCGTCATCCAGACCTGCGGTGTAGTCTGACAGGCGCCTGCTGGCAATAAATTTGGTGTTGAGGTTATCGTCCATATCGTACTCGACAGTGATCGAAAAACCGTGAGACGAATTGTCCGTATCAACCAGGTCCGCTTGTCCTGTGTTGTTGTCAAAACGCGATCCGACCTGCGCATTGGTCAACCCGGCACCTGCAGCAGCTCCGTTAGGTAACTCGTCAATCAAAGTTGTGTAGGGATTGAGACCGTTATTTCCCTTATTACCATCGGCAGTAATCAACACGGAAAAATCTTCATTGGGCGTCCAGTAAAGACTGGCGCGGCCTGAAACGTCTTCCATCTCACCCACTTCAGTATTGGTCTCAACGTTATTGAAATCGCCAAGGCCATTACGGCGATTAAATGCACCTGATGCAGAAACCGCAACCGTATCGCTAAGCTTGAAGTTACCGTACAGCTGCCCATCAAGACGGCCTCGGGACCCAGCTTTTACCGAAATTCTGGACAGGTCTTCTTCGCCTGGTTTGCGACTGATAATATTTATCGCACCACCAATTGAATTACGCCCATATAATGTGCCTTGTGGACCACGCAATACTTCCACGCGATCGATGTTGGACAGACTCCAGTTCTGGCCAACCTGGCGACCAAGATAGACACCATCTACATAAACACTTACACCCGGATCGGTTGTAATCAGGTGATCCTGCAAACCGATGCCACGAATAAAAGCATTGGCCGAGCTGGTTTGACCGGCAGAAAAATTAGTCACGTTCAGGTTCGGCACATATTTACCGATATCCACAAGATTGGTAATACCCTGGGCTTCCATTCCTTCGCCAGTAAAGGCACTAATGGCCACGGGTACTTCGTAGATGCTCTGCTCACGTCGCTGAGCGGTCACTACAATTTCCTCAAATACAGGATCGTCTTCTGCAGCGATTGAATGCTGTGCTGGCATTACCATCATCGCTAGCAGCACACCGGCCATTGGCATACTTTTCTTCATTTTTCAGATCTCCAAATGATAAATATTTTTCGGTTCGTTTTTCATCATCCCCAAACCGCCTTATGATCAGCTAAAGTTGACCAAACGGACAGCATTCTCCACAATAATTGCTGCTTTCGCAAGTTGATCTCGAGCTCAAAAGGGGCATCTTGTAAATTTTATTTCGCACAGGAATGCCTGAATGGTAATCGGAAAAAGCAAGGCTATCAGCGACATATGTCTGATGTGCCGTAATCTGGAAAAATCCATCGACTTCTATCAGCAATCGCTGGGATTTACATTGCGTAGACGCGCGGAAGGCTTTGCAGATTTCGAAACACAGGGCGTCGTGCTGGCATTGTGGGACATAAACCACTTCTGTGAACATGTCGGCTACAACACGCAGGACACCGCACCAGGAAGTCACAAGGTAATGAATGCCATCGAGCTTTCCAGCTGCGAGGAACTTGACCAGCTGTACTGCGAACTAACCGAACGGGCTGTAACATTTATAAAAGCCCCGAAAAGCTACCCATGGAACGCGTACTGTGCATACTTTAACGACCCGGACAACAATCTCTGGGAATTGTATTGCTGGATGGGCGACCCGAATGACTATCACACCTCCTGAAAAACAATCCGGCAGCACTACGCGTCGCAAATTTGTATCTTCAGGCTTAAAGTCCATCGCAGGTGCGGGTGCCTTGCATGCTGGCCTGATTTCGCTAAACAGCACTGCCAATGCAAAGGGTTTAACTGAGCTCACCGTTCAGTTTGACTGGTTAATGAGCAATGGTCAGCTCGGAGAAGTGGTCGCACTTAAGCGCGGATATTTTGCAGAAGAAGGATTAAGCGTTACTTTTAACCCCGGTGGCCCCAATGCCCAAACCATTCCCCCGGTGCTGTCTGGACGTGCCAACACCGGGCAATTTTCAGAATCCGGCCAGGCGATCGCAGCACATGGTAACGGCTTACCCATACGGATATTCGCGTGTGGTTTTCAACATGCACCCTTCGCATTTTTTTCACTCCCGCGTGCACCGGTACGTTCTCCACGTGACATGATAGGTAAGCGTATAGGCATACAGCCTACTGCGCGCTTCGTGCTGGATATGATTCTGGCTAAACATGAAATCGACCCGTCCCAGCTGGATATATTGAGCATGGGATTCGATATGGGAGCACTCGTCACAGGTCAGCTGGACGTAGTAACCGGCTGGCAAACCAATACCAAAGCCCTGTCCATTCTGGGGCCCGAGCGAATTGATTTTTTACCTCAACAGGCGGGCATAGACTCCTATGCGAACGTCTATTTTGCTTCCATAAGAGACTTTGAGCGCAACAAGGCGGCGTTTACCGCATATCTGAGCGCAATTGCCCGGGGTTGGGGATGGGCATACCATAATCGGGAAGAATCCGTAGATATTCTGGTAGATGCCTACCCCAACCTTGACCGCACAATAGAAAAAGCAACGGTAGACTTGATAATGAAGCTTGCCTTTACTGAAGAAACCGCACATGCCGGTTGGGGCACTTTTAACCAGGATAAACTCCAAACCCAGATCGATCTGTATACCAAACACGAACTCTTCAGAGGATCAGCGCCCGTTTACGAATCATTCGCTACACAAGAAATACTCGAAAACACCAAACACGTACGTTTAAAGGCCTGATCCTTAACTTATAAACATAGAGGACCTTGCATTGAGCTTCGCGGTAGAAATAGACAGGCTTGGAGTTCAGTTTCCGGGTGAAAACAATCCAATCACAGCCTTTGAAGCGCTAAGCCTGAATCTCGCCGCAGGTAGCTTCACCACCATTATCGGGCCATCCGGTTGCGGAAAATCAACACTGCTGCGAGTTGTGGCAGATCTGCTGGAGCCCAGCCAAGGAATTATCAGGATCAACTCTGCAGCGCCGAAAATCGCACGCAAAAATCGGGATGTGGGTTTTGTATTCCAGGAGTCTACCACCCTCCCATGGCGCACAGTTATGGAAAACATACAATTACCCCTGGAAGTGGGCGGCTGGTCAAAATCACGCAGACAGGGTTACGCACCCGCAGGGCTACTGGCATTGGTGGGTCTCAGCGGTCGTGAGCAGGCCTACCCCCACGAGCTCTCCGGTGGCATGAGACAGCGGGTTGCCATTGCCCGTGCGTTAGTTGCAAATCCCGATATCCTGTTGATGGACGAACCATTTGGCGCACTGGATGAAATTACCCGAGACCGATTAAACGACCAGTTGCTTGATATCTGGCGCGAAACCGGAAAAACCATTCTGTTTGTCACTCATTCTATTGAAGAAGCAGCATATCTGGGTCAAAAGGTTATTGTGATGGCTTCCAATCCCGGTGGCATATTTGATGTGATCAATCTCGAAGAGCAAAAACCCGAAAACAAGATAGACCGCTCGTGCGCGCAGTTTTTTAGCATAAGTAGCAAACTTCGTACCGCATTGGGTGAGGCATCCCGATAATGAATACGCGCAATAAAACATACATGGCGGTAGTCTGGCCGGTAGCAGGTGCTGTTTCGCTTCTGGTACTTTGGTGGCTGGTGATTGTGGTGTTTGATGTCGAAGAATACATCGCACCTACACCACTCGGAGTTCTAAAGGCGATTCAGGCAGATTTTTCTTTACTGATGTGGAACCTCCTGCCGACCATGACCGAAGCCATATCCGGTTTTTTGTTAGGTAACGGATTTGCGATATTGGTTGCCATCGCTTTTGTTCATTCCATGACCCTGGAGCGTATGTACTTCCCCATTGCAGTATTGTTTAACACCATTCCAATCATTGCGCTGGCACCTATTCTCATACACGTGCTGGGCCTGGGCATGGCCCCAAAAATAGCCATTGCTACCATTATCTGTTTCTTTCCAACCCTGGTGAATATGATTCGTGGATTTAGAGCCTGCTCTACCAATGAGCTGGAACTCATGCATGTACTGTCCGCATCGAGGCGCGAAATATTTTTCAAGCTGCGTCTTCCGCGCTCTTTGCCATTTTTATTTGCCTCGCTAAAGATTACATCTACAACAGCCGTAATTGGCGCAATAGTTGGCGAATGGATTGGGTCGTCCCAGGGAATTGGCGCGCTGATAATTCAGGCTACATTTAATTACCGGATAGGTCTCTTGTATGCAGCCATTGTAGTGAGTTCATTATTTTCTCTACTATTATTCGCGTTGGTGGTACAGGCTGAAAAATACTTTTTGAAGTGGAACTAAAAAGGGGTCAGGTTCAATTAATTGCGCAGCAATTAATTGAACCTGACCCCTTTTTAGTTCAAATCCGATATAAGGCTGAGCCTGGCTTCCTCAGAAACATTAATGTTATAAGGCAACTCTTCGCTATCTATTCCCATAGCTAGACGTGCACCGCTTTTGAGCAAGCCACAGTTTTCAGAACCCAACTCAAAACGCAAAAAGTGCACCGCAGAAGTTTTCTCATCGTTGGAGCGTTCCAGATCTTCGTTTGCTATTGCATAGATCTTTTCAGCACCCGCAACTCTTGCCCACACCCTGTGCTCCACCCCAGGCATTCGCGTCAGTGCCACCTGGCGTTCCTCGACATCGGTATATTCTATTAACAGGGTTGCCTTCCAGTTTTCGCCATCCGGAATAAGCGGGTTGTAGGTGTCCAGTTCTTCCTGGATTTCCTTACCTTCAAAAATTTTTTCTGCTCGCAACATTTCCTGGATTTGGTACTGAATAGTCAACCTGTCTTCAAACAACAGGGTGGCATGATCGCCAAGCGTGACGCGTCGTGGTTTCTTGTGTGCCATAACCTGCTTGCGAAATTCATCGCGCTGTTCGGCATACACCTCTAACGACAGTAGAGATTCTCGTGTTATTTTCATATGCCGTACGCCTTTTTCAGCATACTGATTGGATGCTGTGCTTCGCCCAAATCCTTTAATCCATGCTCTATCATTCTTCCCGCCATGGGACAATCCGAGCCAAAAGTATCCGGCTCTATTTTTCGTACCCGATTCACAACCGGTCTGGCGATCTTCATTGCCTTGTCATAAGTTTCGCTCTTTACCGCATAGGTACCATCGTGACCCGAACACCGTTCTATGGAAACAACTTCAGTATCAGGCACCAGAGCCAAAAACGCCCGGGTTTTGGCACCAAAATTTTGTACCCGTTGGTGACAGGCGGCGTGATAGGCAACTTTTCCGAGGGATTGCCTAAAGCTGATATTAGCAAGGTCGTCCTTATATCTCAGCATCAGGTATTCAAAAGGATCAAAGAATGCCGTACTCAGTTTTTTGACATCTGTGTCGTCAGGAAACATAAGTGGCAGCTCCTGCTTGTACATCAACACACAGGAAGGAATCGGCGCAATAATGTCAAACCCTGAATTTATCGCGTTCAGAAATACCGGCAGATTAGCATCCTTCTGCTGTACCACCCTGTCCAGGTCTCCAAGTTCCAGTTTGGGCATGCCGCAACACCTGGCATCCGCAAGCAGCTCAACCTCTACCTGATTATGTCGCAATACAGCAACCAGATCTTCTACCAGGCGCGGTTCGTTGTGATTGCCATAACAGGTAATAAATAGTGCCACCTTCCCGGTGGTTCCCTTTCCTGCCTTTACTGTGGACCTGATCGCGCTCCCTACATCTTTACGTGCCCGTTTAACAAGGGTTTTCGAATGGAACACCGGAACCGGCGCATGTTCATGAACACCCAGGGTTTTGTCTGCGAGTTTGCGCAGAGATTTTGAGTTCACAGCGGCATTTGCGGCACCGGAGACCAGCGGTAAACTAAGGGTTTTGAACAGTGCGTCGGTAGACGTAAGAATGCGATCACGCCATTTTGATTTCTTCTCCTTAAACCCTACCGCCTTGGCGCGTAACATAAGATGCGGAAAATCCACCGCCCATTCGTGGGGGGGCAGGTAAGGACATTTGGTTTCTGCGCATAGATCACACAAAAAACATTCTTCAACCACTTTGGGGTAATCAGTTTTATCAACGCCATCAACTTCCAGTGTTTCTGACTCATCAACCAGGTCAAACAGTGTCGGAAATGATTCGCACAAACTGACACAGCGTCGACACCCGTGACAAATATCAAAAACCCTTTCAAGTTCAGTATTCAGGGCATCGCGGTTATAAAATTCATCTGTCTGCCATTCAAGCGGCTGACGTTCTGGAGCTTGTAAATTGCCTTCTTTCATTTCCAACCCTGCTTAATTTACCGGCAAACCAAAAAGGGGCCAGTTGGCCCCTTCTCATTCTATCAAGCTGTGGAAACTAGTCCATGGCATCCAGTGCTTTCTGAAAACGGTTGGCATGGGAGCGTTCAGCTTTTGCGAGCGTCTCAAACCAGTCGGCGATCTCATCAAATCCTTCTTCGCGCGCCTGCTTCGCCATTCCCGGGTACATATCAGTATATTCATGCGTCTCACCGGCAATGGCAGCTTTCAGATTATCTGCTGTAGGGCCAATGGGTAGCCCGGTGGCTGGATCACCTACTTCTTCCAAATATTCCAGGTGCCCGTGGGCATGTCCGGTTTCCCCTTCTGCAGTAGAGCGAAAAACTGCCGCGACGTCATTTTCACCTTCAATATCAGCCTTGGCTGCAAAATATAGATAACGTCGATTAGCCTGGGATTCGCCAGCAAAGGCATCCTTCAGGTTGTTTAATGTCTGGCTATCTTTCAGGTCCATGTGTATCTCTCTCTTTTGTTGACTGAGGGCTTCATAAGTTGGCTAAGGGTTCATTATGGGCCAAAGGTTCCTCTTTGGCCAAGGGCGTCTCCGCATTAGCCAATGGTCATTATTTTAGGCAAGCGTTAACATGTCAAATTCTTAAGTGCCAAAACTTTCTTTCAAGCACTCAGCTTATGGGGCCTGCCCGATTTCGCAAAGGGCAACAATTTTGGCACGCGTTTCTGGTATTCGCTGTATTCAGGGTGGTACCGCACCAGATCACGCTCCTCAAAAACAATAGCGCCTAATATGTAGGCACTGGTACCCAGTGCAAACACCAGATGCGAAATGGTCATGTGTGGGGTAATCCATATCACCATTAACCAACCTACGTACAGTGGGTGCCTGCTGTACTTGTAAAGTGTAGTTTCCTGAAAGGGAAGTTGTGTGTATTCCTTTCCGCGCAGGTTTAACCAAACCTGCCGCAGCCCAAACAGGTCAAAATGATTAATAGCAAAGGTTGATGCTACCAGCAGTCCCCAACCCGTCGCGTATCCCGCATTGGCCAGATTGGCTGATTCACCACCAAGTCTCCATATATCCACACCTAATGGCCGCCATAACACCATAAGTGCCGTAAAGGTTATCCCTGAAACCAGTACATAGGTACTGCGTTCTACCGACACAGGAATAATACGTGTCCAGCGTTCTTTAAATGCCGGGCGGGCCATGATGCTATGTGGCAGGGTGAAGCCGGTCAGAAGTAACAAATCAACCAACAGCGCTGAAGTTATGGAGCCCGATGCTTCTGAATCGAGGGTTACCGGTAACAAAAAATCTCCTACCCACAATCCCGCATATACGAGCGACGCCATGCCCACCGTGTAACAAACCACCCCATATACAAAAGCTATTGTGCGTCCTGTCATGGTTTTTTCACGGGTGGTCCTGGTATAGGTTTCCCCTATAACCTGTTGTCGTGTTTCTTCCAGTCGACCCAAGACCTTTTTACGCAAGTCAGGCTGTACTTCAGCTTCTTCAAGCGCCGAATCCAGATACGCAAGCAAGCGGTCAAAGTGACTGTGATTTAGCCCACGACGCACTAAACCTGCATGTGCCTTTCGCAAATCTACACCTGGTGTCTGCCCCGGTCCATCCAGCGCAAAATTGAGAAATCGCTTTTGTTGCGCCTCAATGTTTTTTACATCTAGCCCGATGAAAAATCGGGCTAATTCATCATCCAGCATTACAGCGGCATACAAGGCAGCAGTTGCCTTTGCAAGCACCTCCTCACCACCCACTTCCTCATAAAGCGATATGTTTGACATAATTGTTCCCTCGTTTGGTTGATCTGTGTCTGTCGTACATTCCAGAAGCCGGATTGCGTTTCTGGATTGCGAGCCACTGTGCAGATAAACTTGGCGAGTATCCTGACCCGGGGCAGATTTGTTGATGACTTATTTATGACCTGCCCTGAAAAGTTTCAAATCTAACTCCAGGAAATAAATAAAACTATTAAATATCAATGAGTTACATAATAAACGACATCGAGATCGATACGGAACAGCTGGAGTTGCGTCACGCTGGGAATGCGGTTGCTATCCAGAAAAAGGTTTTCGAACTGCTGGTCTTTTTAATCAGAAACCGGGAAAGGGCCTTAAGCAAAGACGAAATACAGGCTGCGGTTTGGCCCAATACCATCGTTTCAGAGACAGCGCTCACGCGTGCGATTCTAAAAGCGCGCCGAGCACTAAACGATGACGCTCAAACGCAGGCTCTAATTAAGACAGTGCATGGAGTGGGCTACCGCTTTATTGGCGATGTACAGGAATCCAGCTTAAGCCCCAATTTAAGACATCAGGCTGAATGGCGCACTGAAAGGCGCAATGATTTATTAAGGGCACTCACGGCCTATGGTGCCATAGCATGGCTGGGAAACCAGATGGCGGCCATGGTATGGGAAGCCTTTGAATTTGACAAAGTCATGTTGCAAATGTTGCTCGCGATAAGTTTGGCTGGATTACCTGTGGTGCTGGCCTTTACGTGGTGGTTTCGTTTTACCCCCAACGGGTTGAGTCGCAGGGATTCTAAACACGTAATCGAAAAGGCCTCCGGTTCAATCAGGTTCTATTCCCTTGTGCTCGGTGCATTGCTGCTTGGAATTTCTGCAACGGTGTACTGGGGTCAGCGGGATAACTTACCACCAGCAGATAATATCGATCGCGTCGCCATATTACCCTTGATAAACAGTACTGGTAACAGCGAACATAACTGGACGAGCCTGGGTTTGATGAGTTTGTTTAATCAGCAGATACGGAGTGCCAGACTAGCCACGGTTCCAGTAAAAAAAGTGATCGATATTGTGGGGGAAGTGTCCACAGGGTTTACCATTACGCCGGAATTAGCGGACAGTTTTCAGCGAATTCAGGGCGCAAACACACTTGTTTTGCCTGAATTGTATGTGGATAACGAAGATGTATTGAGTTTGAAACTGACCATCTTTAACAAAGGCGAAAGCGAACGTATCAAGACCCGGGGCAATCTGATTCCCACGGAGCTTGCACAAATTGCAGGTAGAGACCTGGTCAGCCTCCTAAAACCCCAGTACCCCGCAGGCAGGTTCCTGGCTGGTATTTCGGAAGATCCATTTGTTAATGAATTATACTCCCGAGGTATGTACCAGGAACTATCAGGGAACCTGGAACAGGCGCGCAACCTGTTCAAGGCCGCTTACACTCAGGATCCGGATTTTTTTTACGCAGGATATGAGTATGCCCAAACCACGCGCATGTTGGGTTTTTTCGAAGAAGCCGAGCAACTATTTGCGGCCTTTTATGACGACGCCGTAAAAAATAAGGAAGCGAAACAGATTGTTTTGTTAAGCAATGCCTTCGGCATATTGCATGACCTGAAAGGGGACCTGGACAAGGCAGAAACACTCTACAAAAAAGGCATTCAGGTAGCAGCGGATAACCAGCTCCACGAAGGTGGCGGAAACCTGCTATTTAATTACGCCATCATCGAAAAAAACCGTGGCAATCTTCTAAGCGCCAGAAATTTACTGGGACAAGCGGCTACTGCCTATCAAAAAGACCGTATCAGCGTTTCAGGCTCTCTTTATATCACTTTGGGAAATGTGGCGGTAAATGAAGGCGACCTCTACGAAGCCGGGCAGAATTACGAAAAGGCACGTACCCAGTTTATTGAGCAACAGAGCCTGTCTGGCGAAGCAATCGCTCTGAGCAATTTGAGCTGGCTTGCGCAACAGGAAAAACGCTTTGATGACAGCCTGAATTATATGGATCAATCCATAGAAATTCGAAAACGAACATCCGACAAAGTCGGATTGATCAAGGGCCTCATCCGGCAAGCCGATTTGCAATATGCCATGGGCGAATTCGACGCCTGTGCGGAAACTACCGAACAGATTCTGAACGATGCCCACGTTCAGGATGAAAATGACTTACTTGCCACCGCCCTGGCGTTCAGAGGGATGCTAGCTTTCGAGCAAAACGAATTCGACCGGGCAATCAAGGACATGTCCCGGGTAATAGACATTCGAGTTTCACGCCAGGACGTAAGTGGCCAGCTTAGAATGAGCAACCTTTTGGCCAAGGTTTACATTGCACAAAAACAGTATGAACAAGCCGAATCACTGCTGAATACTACTCTGGCAGAAGCCCGGACGAAGGGTTTCGCATCCATAGAGTCAAACGCACTGCGGTTTCTGGCTCAGACTGCGCGATTGCGTGACGGACTGGCCGCTGGTGCGGCGAGCTATGCCAAACTTTTGTCTGAATTGCGCAGCAATTCTGACCCCACAGTGGAACGTACGGTAGCCATCGACTACGCACAAATTCTTATGGAACTGGACGACCTGGATGCGGCTGCAGGCATACTCGGGTCGCTAACAGATGCGGAGCCTGATCGTCAGTTATTGTTGGCCCAGGCAGAATTTGCCTACAAAAATAGTCTTCAAAAAGACGCTCTAAGCCTGATGCTTGCAGCCAAAGAAATTTCACGCCAGCGCTGGACACAGTCTAATGAAAATCGTCTGGCAGATTATAGTAATAGTATTGAAACAATGATCCAGCAATTGTGAAACATTTCATGCACAGAACACACAAGCTAACTATGTTTGCGTGTACAAGAGCGTTGATTCGGGATAGGTTTGCAAACGATCAACTTATACCGCAGTTGTCGGTGTAAATTCGGGAGCATTGCACAGTGAAAAACGACACTATAATAATTGGCATCACCGGTGCATCCGGATCGGGCAAGTCGCTTGTTTCTTCCAACCTGCGCAAAGATTTTGGGCCACATGAAGTTACCGTCCTGAAAGAAGATAACTACTACAAAGAACTCAATAACATGCCGATGTCAGTACGCAGCCAGATGAATTTCGATCACCCCGATGCGCTGGATCACGAAACCCTGCGCAATCACCTTGAGACCCTGCTGGCCGGGGAAAAGATTGATGTGCCCCAATATGATTATGTTACCCATTCCCGCAAGGCAGAAACGACTATTGTTGAACCGCACAAAATTATTGTACTTGACGGTATTCTAATTTTAACAGATCCAGCCTTAAGGCAATTACTCGATATCAAGATATTTGTCGACACACCTATGGATGTTTGTCTGTTGCGACGTATTCAGCGCGATACAGTAGAACGAGGGCGAACACTTACCTCGGTAATTGAGCAATACGAATCAACGGTGCGGCCGATGTATTTACAATTTATCGAACCCTCAAAACGATATGCCGACATAATCATTCCGCTGGGTGGCAAAAACGAGATTGCCATAGATATTATCAAGGCAAAAATGAACGCTTTGCTGGATCGCTCCTGAAACCCGGGCTGGTAACCGGGTTATTAATGTCAAATTTTCCAGGTCTTATTCCCCGCCTGCATATATCTTGACCAATCGATCCAGAAACTCGCGTCCCTGGAACAGGGATTCAACTGGCATCCGCTCATTCAATCCATGGGCATTAACTTTATCCGGCTCCACAAACAGGCCGCTTACTCCATAAGTTGGTATGCCTGCAGGTGTGAGAAAACGCCCATCGGTGCCACCCGCAACCATGCGGGGTATTACCGGAATCCCCGGCCACATTTGTTGTGTAAGCAGTTCAATGGGCCCCAGAATTTCCCGGGTTAGTGGTGGGGGTGGCGAGGTACTTTCAGGCGGATCAACAAATCGCACGCTAATGCTGGAATCATCCACTATCTGTTCCAGGACCAGGCGAATTTCTTCCTGTGTGTGTCCTGGGAAGATTCTGCAGTTTACGTTTGCACCTGCCCGTTGGGGTAGCGCATTTGGCGCATGACCCGCTTCTAGCATAGTGCTTACACAGGTAGTGTGCAGTATTGAGTTGTGGCTGGGATTGGCGCTTATTCGCGCCAGAGCATCCTTATCTGGCGGTGTGCGGATGATTGCCTGCATATCACTTGCAACCTGCCCTGACTCAATTTTGGAAAAGCGCTCAAAATACGTGCGTGTTGTGTCGTTGAATTCTATTGGAAAGGAGTACGCTGCTATTTTACCCAGCGCCAGGGCAAGACTGTTTATCGCATTGTCTGGTCTGGGTCGTGAGGAGTGCCCGCCGGGGTTAGTGCTCTCCAGCCAGTAGTCCTGATATAACTTTTCCCCTGCCTGTATCGCGTGAAATACGCGTATACCGCCTTCTCGCATGTAACCACCTCCGCCCTCGTTCAGCGCGAACTTTGCATCGATCAAACTTCGATGATGTTCCAGAAGATATCGGACGCCATTAAAATCATTAGGCGTTTCCTCTCCACAGGTTAGTACCAGTTTTACGGTTGTTTCCGGTTGATAGCCGGACTCTTTCATGCGCATCATTACATCGACAAAGATCGCCGCCATGCTTTTATCGTCCGCGGTGCCACGTCCATAAAAATAGCCATCTTCCTCCACCAGCTTAAAGGGATCACGCTCCCAATCCGCTCGATTCGCTTCTACCACATCAATATGCGCCAGCAGCATTATCGCTGCGTCATCCGGCGCACTTCCGGGCAGAACTGCAACCAGGTTTCCCTGTTTTGGCCACGCCTCGGGTACAATGACATGAAGGGCACTGTCCGGAAAACCCGAGGAGCTCAAACGCGAAGCCATGGCGTTTGCTGCCTCGGTGCAGCTGCCCGACGACAGCGTTGTGTTGATCTCAACCAGCTGTTTATAGATATCGCGGAAGTTTACCTCCTCAATTGTTAAAGCGGCTGATACACTCTGCGAAGCAGCAAAAAAAAGTAGTGCCGCTAGCGTTGTTAATAATAATTTCATGACTAACTCCTGATTGGATCTACGGCAAAACCGTAATCCGGATAATAAGAATTTCTACCCAGGCTCCGCACGTTTCCTTGCCCGGGCGCGACGCGCAGCTTCATCCATAACAAATCGGGAGCCTTCTGCGCGGGTAACATTTAACTGCATTTCCTGAATTTTCCAGCCTTCTGCAGTTCGAATCAATTTATCATCATAATACCCAAACATGGTATAGCGATCATTAAGGGTATCTTCCGAAGTGCGTAATTCTTCTGGAAGCGACCGGGGTTTCAACCAGTGTTCTGCGCGCATGTGCATGCGACATTGGGCAGTGTCCCCACTGACAGTAATACGGTGGTTCGTGAAGAAATGCTGTGTTACAGAAAGTTCCGCAAAAATACGGGCCTGTGCACCAACAACACGATCAACCTGCAATAGTTGCGCTTTTTGACCGGACCAGGCACTCAAATCAAAAATAACCTCGTTCACAAAAACACTTCGCCACAAAACCCAGTCGCGCGCATCCAGACCGGTTGCATAGTTGGACATGACATCAATAATGGCGGCACGATCCAACAAGTATTGAACATCTTCAGACATGCACTCTTAACCTTTCGTCAAAGTTTGGTCATCACGCATGGCATCCAGCTCTTTTTGAATCCCCTTGGTCCACCAGGGGTGAGTCAGTATCCAGAATTTTTCGTTCTCTATGGCCTCAGCGACCAGGGTACCCACCTCGTCCGGCTGCATACCCTGTTCCAGAATAGCCTGTATTTTGTCTCCTGCACTTCCAGATTTAGGAACTTTGGGCTTTATTTGTCCTGTTGCGCCTTCACGAGGTGGACGGAATTCAACAGAATGTCGGCTAATGTTGGTATTGATTGGTCCAGGACACAAAACGGATGCAGTAATTGGACTTTTGCGTGCCCGTAATTCCCGCTCGAGAGAAGCCATGAGTGCTACAACCCCATGTTTTGCGACATTATATGCACCCATAGTTCGACCAGCCATCAACCCGGCCATGGAAGAAGTTGAATTAATATGGCCTTCCCCCTGGGATTCTATCAAGGGTAAAAAGACCTGCACCCCATATATGGGGCCCCACAAATCAACATCAATAATCCACTTCCAGTCCTTAAGTTTTATATTCATTGAGGAAGTCGGAATACCAATACCTGCGTTATTGCATAACACGTGAACAGCGCTGTAAGTTTCCATAGCACAATCAGCAAGCGCCTGGATTTCCTCCAGTTTGGACACGTCACAATATTGCCCTACCACCTCTGTCCCGCCGTCCTGAAACTCTTTCACCGCCTCGGCGAGGGCCTTTTTATCCAGGTCGGCAAGTACCAGTTTCATTCCGCGATGTGCAAAGGCGCGCGCCATTCCCAGGCCAATACCACTTCCACCACCGGTAATAACCGCCACCTTGTCTTTAAAATCTTTCATTGTTTCTCCTTCCCGTGCCTTATATGGTAACTCAAAACAAAGGGAGCAGGGTTAGTGAAACGTGATCAGGCATACTACGATGAAATCAAGCAAAAATTCGCAGAGGAGCGGGATTTACGCTTGAAATACCGTCCGGAGGGAACGGCTCAATTTACTTCTGATTTCACAGGCGAGCTTAAAAAATACAGTGTAGACGTGTATGCCGATGCCTACGTAGAGCGGCCCGCCATAACTGACTCGGTAGAAGTGTTGTTTATAGGGGGCGGGTTTTCGGCGCTACTTACTTCCGCGCGATTACGCGAACGAGGCGTTGAAAGCATACGTATAGTGGAACGTGGAGCTGATGTGGGTGGCACCTGGTACTGGAACAGATATCCGGGAATTGCCTGCGATGTGGTTGCATACGACTATCTGCCATTGTTGGATGAGCTGGATTATGTGCCCAGGAACCATTACGCCAAGGGCGAGGAAATATTTGCACACTGCAAGGCAATTGCCACCAAATATAATTTGTATGATCTGGCAGTTTTCCAAACTACCGTAATCTCGACCGTCTGGCTTGAAGCTGAGCAAATCTGGCAAATAACGACAGACCGGGGTGACTGCATGAAGGCGCGATTTGTTATATGCGCAAACGGAACCCTGTCGAAACCCAAATTGGCCAAAATTGACGGTATCGAAACCTTTCAGGGGCACTCCTTTCACACCTCACAATGGGACTATGCCTACACAGGGGATGACTTATCCAGATTGTCAGATAAGACGGTTGGGATTATTGGAACAGGCGCAACAGCAGTACAGGCTGTACCCGGCCTTGCCGAGGCAGCAAAAGAATTATATGTCTTTCAGCGTACCCCCTCATCGATAGATATCCGGGAGGATTGGCCAACCGATCCTAACTGGGCGCGCAGCCTGAAACCGGGTTGGCAGGCGAAGCGACGCGAGCGCGCAATTCTTGGCCCGGAGCTCACGGAAGAACAACTGGCTAAACGCGCTGCAATGTCAAGAGAGGAGAAAATTCGCAGGCAGGAGAACGGTAATATCGATTACATGATGCGTATTCACAAACGCATCGACAGCATCGTCAAAAACCAGGAAACCGCAGATGCACTTAAACCCTGGTATATGTTTATGTGCAAACGCCCCTGTTTTCATAATGACTACCTGCCCTCGTTTAATCGCAGCAATGTGCATCTGGTAGATACGCATGGCCAAGGCATTCGCGAAATTAACGCCAAAGGTCCAATCTTCAACGGCGAGCAGTTTGAGCTGGACCTGCTGATTTATGCCACCGGCTATGAAGTTCAAAAAACAGGCATCTATAACCGCATTGAAGGCATCAACGGACTCGAACTAAATGACAAATACAGCACCGGCATGCGAACTTTGTTAGGAATCCACAGCGTTGGGTTTCCCAACCTTTTTATTATGGGGGGGCAACAGGCATCCTTTCAGTTCAACCTTACTTATATGTTACAAACCCAGGGCGACCACATCGCGGAATGCATCGCCTATGCACGCAAAAACGCACATCACACCATTGAACCCACGGCTGAGTCAGAAGAATGGTGGGTGCAGCAGGTGATAGCCAATCGGGGGAAAACTTCCCGCAGCGAAGACTGCACACCGGGCTACTACAATTCGGAAGGCGAGAATAAACGGCGGCAGGATGGCAATTACAATGGTGGATTCGACAAATACTTTCACCACATGGCAAGCATTCGAAGGGAAATGCCAAAAAACTTTATACTCGACTAACCAGGACCTGATTAATTATGAGCACAGATAATTACCCGCTCTCTGGCCTAAAAGTGCTGGATTTATCCCGCGTTCTTGCAGGCCCGTTCGCTGGCAGAATGCTGTCGGACCTTGGTGCCGATGTAGTTAAAATAGAGCCGCCGGACGGTGATATCACCCGCCTGTGGGGCCATGTAATAGCGGGTATTTCAGGCTACTATCACCAACAAAATGCCGGTAAAAGGAACGTATGCATAGATTTACGTGCAGATGGTGCCAAAGAACTGCTCTATGAGTTAGTGGCTGAAGCAGACATCCTGATAGAAAATTATCGACCGGATGTAATGCCTCGTTTGGGTCTGGGTTATGACGCCTTGAAGGTAATCAACCCACGCCTGATCATGTTATCAATCTCCGGATTTGGCCACAACGGGCCTGAATCCCATCGCGCGGCATATGCACCTATTATTCACGCTGAAGCAGGCCTGACCTTTCGCCAGGCAGAGCGCAGCGCCCTTCCCTACAGTGAGTTGCCGCTTTCTGTTGCAGATACCAATGCATCCCTCCATGGACTGGTGGGGTTGCTTGCGGCAGTAATACATCGTCACAATACGGGAGTTGGCCAGCACATCGACATCGCCATGCTTGATGCAACGGTTGCCACCGATGACCAGATTCATTTTGATCTGGAGGGTGCAAATGCAAGCAACCAACCCCGTATAGCGGCTTGGGAAACCGGGGCTGGGCCCATCCTGGTATCGGCTGATGCACGTTATTTCTGGCACTGCCTCAGTCGCAAGGGATTGGTAGTAGACCCAACGACAAAGGACATGCTTGTGGAAGAAAAAATACCTTTACGAAAAAGCGCCATGGCAAACTTTATGGCGGGTTTATCAAGCCTGGAAGAGGTGGAATCAAGCATGGGGAGCATGAACCTTGCGTGGGGTAGAGTCGGCAATCCCACTGAAATTCAGGATCAACAAACGATACGTAGTCGTGGCTCTATTATTGAAATAGACGATCGGGCTGGAGGAACTCGACCGGTAACCCAATCGCCCTATCGTTTTTCAGGTGCAAAAAGCGGCGTTCGTGGGCCAGCTCCACATCGTGGAGAACACAACGCTGAAATACTTGCAGAGTGGTTAAAGAAATCACCTGCAGATATTGAAACCTTAAAACAGGCTGCAATTCTGCACGCTGAAGAATGAGCGCTAAAAGTTTAAAAAAATTGTACCGGATTACTCCAGGCGCCCTTTAAGCCTTCGCATACCGCCCAGCCAGCGATCGTAATCGCTCGCCTTTCGCTGAAAATAGGTTTCCACCTCAGGATGAGGCAGCACCAGGAACCGACCTTCATGCATCGCCTCAATACAGGCATCAGCAACAAATTCGGGTTCAAGCACACCATCGCCACTGGCCTGGGATGGTTTGTTTCTATCCACCTTATTAGTGGCCGCTCCGCCAATATTCGTTCTCACCGCCTGGGGACATAACACGGACACACCAATGCCCTGCTCCCCGTAATTGATTGATATCCACTCAGCAAACGCAACCGCTGCATGTTTTGATACTGCGTAGGGGCCTGAGTTCATCTGGGTTAAAAGGCCGGCAGCGGAAGCCGTATTTAGCAGGTAACCACCCCCCCGTTTTATCATGCCCGGAATTACTGCCCGAGCCGCAGCCAGATGGGACCAGGTATGGACATTCATCATACGCTGCCAGACCTCCGTCGACAGATCCAGACCACCGGCCTGGCCATAACCGGCATTGGAAACAAATATGTCAATTCCACCGATGTTTTCTTCCGTGTCCCTAACCAGCTGCTCAATAGCCTGTTCGTCAGCTACATCCAAAGCACAGGAGCTTGCACAATCACCAATCATTGCCGCTGTTTCTGCTGCCGAGTCTGCACCAAGGTCGGTACAAATTACCGCACGGGCACCTTTGGCTGCAAATCGTTGCGCAAGTGCCCTGCCGATACCTGACCCGGCACCGGTAACTACAGTAATCCTGTCAACGAGATCCATTTAATCTTCCAATTTTGCCTGATAGGGACCAAAGGCCATCATTCTAGCCGGAATATCCCGTAATACTGGCGTTTTTAACAATATCCTCACCATCAGGGGAAGCTCAAATTCTTTATCGTTAAATGCGCGTTTGGTAATCTGATTAACCACACGAGTCTGAATCTTCTGGACAGAGCGGGTTGCGCTATATCGCCTGTTTTGCACTTCCGCCAGGTGCCCGGTAGTGGACGCACCAGCTAATAGTGGCTCGGTCAACACATTTGCAGCCTCTATCGCGTCTGCAATCGCAAAATTAATTCCCACACCGCCAACGGGTGACATCGCATGCGCGGCATCACCAATTAATAATAATCCGTCCCGGTACCAGGTATCCAGCATATCTGCTCTGACATTAAGGACGTGTACATCGTCAATATCCAGAATGGAATCCACTCGATCCTGTAACCACGGTACCGTTTTACCAACGGCTTCTCGCAGGGATTCGACGCCTTGCTTGCGTAATCGAGAAAATTCACCCTTGTTTATCACGTAAGCCAATTGCCAAAGATCCACTCGATTGAGAACGATGCAAAGATTTCCGTCAGCAGTGTAAAAGCCGGCCTGACTATCATCATCGCTCGCCGTACGCGGCAAACGCAGCCATGCAATATCCATAGGTTGGGACTGGTTCTCTGCCTTAAAACCTGCCATCTTGCGAACTTTTGAGTAGCGGCCATCACAGGCGACTACAAGGTCACTCTTTATGGAATATTGATTGCCATCCGCTTTTACTTCCACACCGGTTATTCGGTCTTGTTCATCCGTGACTAATCCCGTAACTGCTGATCGAAATAATATTTCAAAACATTCATACCGATGAGCGCAATCGAGTAAGTATTTCAGAAAATTTTCCTGGGGCATCATGGCAATATAGGGGAATTTGGTTTTCAGCCGTTTAAAATTTACCAGTCGAATGAGCTTCGCCGGTGTATTGATTGACATCTGTTGAATCTTGCTGTGAGGCAACTCAAGTGCACCCTCGGCAAGGCCAATCTGGTCCAGTAACTCAAGCGTTGATGCATGTACGGTGTCACCACGAAAATCACGGGCAAGATCGGGATGTAGCTCCAACACTTTAACCGAAACACCCTTGCGTGCTAACAACAAACCAAGAACCAGGCCCGCTGGTCCTGCACCGACAACACAGCATTGGCAATGCGCTTCGTTCATATTTAGAGACTAACACGAAGCATATTCAAGTTCCTCTGCCTTGCTGTTTGTGGATTGAATCTACGCTGGAGTCGAACGAACCCCTGACAGCAATACCTCCAACATCCGTTTACTTTCTTCAAGTGCGATCGTTCGTTGGGGATGTTGAGCAATCCAGAACGTTGCTTCGTTCATCGCGCCGGTAAGTTGATGTACGAATGCCAGCACAGAAGGAACAGTAATCACCCCCGTAGCGACCAGATGTTCCAAAAAGGGCAGTAGCCGATCACGTCCAAACAGGTGATCTATTCTTCTCCACTCAGCTAATCCCAGAACAGAAGGACCATCAATCCTTAAAATTTGTTGAAGAGCCGAATCAGAACAGGCTTCGATATATGCAAAACAACCACCTAAAAGCTGTTCCCACGAATCCCCTGCGGTTTCCGCAGAGGCATCAATTCGTGCTGCGACCGCTCGTTCTGCTTCTACATAAACCGCTTCGAAAAGTGCCCGTTTCGTAGAAAAGTGATGATATAGCGCGCCTTTGGTAACCCCCCCGATACGAATAATCTCTTCTGTCGTGGTAGCGGCGTATCCCTGTTTTGCGAAAAGTTCACTGGCAATAGTTAACAAGTGACTATGGGTCTGCCGCCCCTGTGCTATTTTGAGATTGGATGATTTTTTGGGTATTGTTTTAACCATAACTATACATACCTTTGGTCGGTATGTTAATCTATCTGGACATTAAAACCAATGATATCTATGAAGTCATTTGGCTTGATAGGCGCACTAGTACTCAGTTTGTCGATGTTTGGAGAAGCCGTGATGCAAATAGAGAAAGTTTACGAGTTACCATTTCCTGTTGATAGGGTCTACCGGGCCTGGGTTTCGTCTAATACCGTAATCGCACCCGCCACGGCCATGGACATCGATCCACGAGTTGGCGGTCACTATAGATTAATTATGGAAACTCCTGAATTTTCGGGCCGCAACGAAGGCGTATTCCTCCTGGTAGAAGACAGGGAACATGTCCGCTATACATGGGAATGGAACGGTGACGGAGAGGTTACGGAAATAGACGTCAGGTTTTCTGATTCCAACACGGGATCCCTGGTAAGCATTCAACATACCGGATTTCAAAAACAGGAAAGCGTTGAGAACCATGCGAGCGGCTGGGATAGCTATATTGCGGGATTGACAGAATTTCTTCGCAATCACCCAGTCTAGGTGTTAGCGATTCAAGTACCACAAAAAGTTTTCTGGACAACCTGATCAGGTTTTGGCGGCAGAGCGAAGCGCTGTGTTTTCTTATCAAATCGATAGGGCTTGCCCAGTAAATCTACCAGCGTGTGAAAGGGTTTAAAATCCTGAAACCTGCTCGCAGACTCAATTACCTCCGCCACCAAATGATTTCGCGGAATATACACCGGATTAACTTTCAGCATATTTTCGATCGACGCAGCATGGTTATTGCGTTCTTCATTCAACCTCTGGCTCCAGCGTTCAATCCACGGTGTAAAAGCGCCCGGAAAGGAAAAGAAAGTACGCACGTTTTCTTTGGGTACTTGTTCAGGATTTGCCAGCTCCGCAAGGACGCGAAAGCATAATGTGTAATCAACACTGTGCGCCTGCAATAATTCCAGCAAATTCTGAATCAGCGCTTCATCCCCTGCTTGATTGTTAGTCAGTCCCAGCTTGGCGTGCATATTAGTATTGTTTGCTTCCATATAGAGTTTGGGAAAAGCGTCAATGGCTGCCTGCCCGCTGGAAAGCGCCTTTTCTTCATTCTCATCAAGTAGAGGTAACAAGGCCTGCGTTAATTGAGCCAGATTCCAGTGCGCGATGGTGGGCTGATTTGAATAGGCATAACGCCCATCTCGATCTATGGAGCTATAAACGGCATTAACATCAAAACTATCCATGAAGGCGCAAGGCCCATAGTCAATGGTTTCGCCAGATAACAACATATTATCTGTGTTCATAACTCCGTGAATGAAGCCCAGGGATTGCCATGTGGCAACCAGCTTCGCCTGTGCAGCGATTACATAGTCAAGCATGGCCCTGGCTGGATTTCCGGCATGTGCTGCGTCCGGATAATGACGCTCTATGACATGCGCTACCAGAGCAACAAGCGCGTCCTTATCTTTGCGTGCAGCAAAATATTGCACCGTACCAATGCGAATATGGCTTTTTGCAACGCGTACAAGAACGGCACCGGGTAATGGTTCATCGCGCGCAACAATTTCACCCGTACTGGCAGCAGCAAGTGCCCGTGTAGTAGGAACCCCAAGTGCTGCCATTGCTTCACTGATTATATATTCGCGCAGAACCGGCCCAAGCGGTGAGCGACCATCTCCACCCCGGGAATAGGGTGTGCGTCCAGAACCCTTCAACTGAATGTCGTAACGCGCCCCATCCCCGGCTATCACTTCGCCCAACAACAATGCTCGACCGTCTCCCAATTGCGGACTCCAGCCGCCAAACTGGTGCCCCGCATAGACACTCGCAATGGGTTCGGCACCTGAAGGCACAAAATTTCCGGCACTAAAATCTACTCCCTGCCCGGATTCAAGCCAGCCGGGGTCGAAGCCAAGATGGCTTGCAAGCGCGTGATTTACCCGGATTAGTTTGGGCGCTGGCGCAGGTTGTGGATCCTGACGAGTATAAAAGTGCTCAGGTAGTCGCGCGTAACTATTATCAAAACGGGGTGTGTTAGTAGCTCTCATCTATATGCTTACTGGATTGCGCACTAAATCAAAGACTTGTGGCCGGAGCCCAGGTAGCGTGCGTACCACTGCAGATTCGCTCTGGCAAGCGTACACGTGCAATGGGGCCATCCCCGGGTGATGCGGCTTCAAATATCAGGCATTCAGATAGATCATTTGGCACATCAGAAGTAAAGGTTAGCAAATACCCGTCGTCCTCAGCAGTAGCATTATCTCGCGGTGCCATGACCGTTTCGCTAATAAAAACCCCATCCTCAAATTCAACAAGCTCTTCTGTTCCACTATCCATATCGTGTTTTATCAGACCATTAAGGGCAAACAATTCTGGCGCGCATGTACATTCATAGGCATATCGATGTTTACGTCCGGCATACCTGCCGTTAATCATGGGGAACTCTGCACAGCGTTCGCTAAGTTGTTCTTCTGTAGTCGTACCGTTAACGAGGTTAAATCGCCAGCGATGCGCCCGTGCCTCGAGCACGTTCATATCCAGGGTTTCAAAGCCCTTGTGAACACCTTGCCTGCGCTGTACTCCACGTGCTGTGGGGTAGTGTTGATAAAAGCCGTCAAGTACAACCTCGTCTCCATCTTCATAGGCGTTTATCCAGTGCAGTACGAATGTGGGCGATGCTTCAAACCAGCGAATGTCTTCTGTGCCGCCATGGCGAGGAACCAGGCCAAATCGACTGGGTAGTTCCCGATAGAACCGGTTCGAATACTGCCCAGCCGCAAGGGCTTCGGGATCCCAGCCCAAAGGTAAGTCGTTAACAATTGTCCAGTGTTTCGTAAAAGCTATATCGTGCGGTAGTCGTGGACCGGGTAGTGGAACGTCAATATAGGAGGAAAGTGCTCCGTCTGCGCCCAATACCCCATAATGCATGTAGGGTTCTTTGGTGCTGTAGTTGAAGAAAAGCAGTTCTCCCGTGTGCTCATCCAGTTTTTGGTGGGCAGATACACCTTCGACCGGAAAACGCCCATTCCAATCTGATTTTCCCAGGGTTTCCAGAGTGCGCGGGTCCAGTTGATACAACTCACCACACTGATAGAAACTTGCCAGGACAAGACCATTGTGCACGACTACATCGGTACTCGCATTATCCTTGAGCATGGTACGCGCCCCCCACCCCGCATCGGCCAACGCAATGCCTGGATGTTCAGTGATTCCAGCGTATAAACTCTGTTTAGCGCCTTGTTCGGCTAAAAATGCCTCTGTCTGCACAAAACGATTCCTGTACCGGGCCGCTCCTGCTTCAAAACTTATGGCATGTAACATTCCATCACCATCAAAGGGGTGATATCTGCGAATAGGCTCAAAAAGCGCGGTTTCGGTGTTACGCAAGTACACACCATTCAGGTCATCGGGGATTTTTCCTGTTATGTCCATGTCCCAGGCATCATATTCACAAAACTGTGGTCGCCAGACACCGGAACGGTAGGGATGCACATCATCACTTGGGAGACTGTGGTTAATGGGTTCGCGAATCTCGTATTTCATAATAATCCAGCTTACAGCAGCGGACAACGAGCGTCACGCAGGCCACAATTCAATCCACGCTATATGCGATCCAATTTATCGTGGATATAAGATTATTCAGGGTCTATGCTCTGTTAATCCACATCTACACACATTTTAAGGAACACAAAAATGAGTTATCTGGAGAGATTTGCAGAATACGCAGCAGCCTTTGAAGAAACATTCAACGACGATAACTGGAAACGTCTGGAACAATATTTCACGCCAGATGCTACCTACGCGCCTGGAGATGGAACAATTGCACAAGGTCGCGATGAAATATTTACTGCTTTACGCAATAGTGTTAGTTCACTGGATCGCCGTTTCGATTCGCGCGCATTCGGCGACAACCCGGCGCCCAGCGAATCAGGTAATGTGGTTACCCTGTTGTGGACCCTGATACTCGAAAAAAAGGACCTCCCCAGTCTCACGATATCAGGGCGCGAGTATGCAACCTTTTCCGGGAATGCTATTCAGAAACTGGAAGACGTGTTTGACGACGGCGCTATTCAAAACCTGACCGAGTGGATGGAGAAGCATGGAGATTCACTGGGCTGAGGATGCAGCTTTTAGCAGGCCCAGCAAAGCTACCGCCCTGCTTTTACGATTAGAATGTGTATCAGCCAATTCAATTTGCATATTACGTGCCTCGGTAAGCCAGGCCACCAGGGCGGTATTTTCGCGGAAGCGCTTACCTGCTGCGAGAACAGCAGTAACATCTATCCCGGACTGGTCTATCCTGGCTAATTTGTCTCGCCACGCAATACCTACATTGTCCTGCAGCCACACTATTTGTTTATTGGTGAGCACACCGGCGCCAAGTTCAAAATGCTTGAACTCTGTCATAAGTTGCAAAGGCAGGTACTGTCTTTCTGTGATATCAAAGCGATAATATTCAAACAAATCTGATTTGAGCAGGTTATCTTTCAACAATCCTATACGTCCCGTAGAACGCAACTCCTCAAAAGTATCAGATCTTAATGATGGGGTAGCGGTAAACGCAGCTTGACGAATCGCCACCATAAAATCCAGGGGCCGCTCGCTCAGGTTAAACGAATTATCGGCAACACCAAGCAGAACATCGCCCAGTTCAAGTCGAAATCGGGCGATGGCAATTGACCGCTCAATTGAGGTTATATCAGTTTCTATGTCATCGATTAATCGCACCAGATAAGTTTGTTCATCAGCTAGATCGCGTTGGGTTTTCTGCCAGTTGTCCACTTGCAAGGCGATAAAAATACCAGCAACCACCACTACCAGTTCGCTTACCAGTATCACCCAATCCTGCTCTCGAAAGTGCCGAAAAAGACGGTCAAACAACATAGCTACCCCTTCAAAATTACGATCGCTTACTATACGCGAACCAATGATTTCACACTAACCAGGCAGTTTCGGATTGAACAATTAACTGTCAACGGGCCTTGCGCCAGCTTTTTTGCAGGTGCAAAATGCGAATATCCAATCACCACAATTGGAGGACGCATGATCACATATATCCTTAAGTGTGGTTTGCTAGTAGCAATATGCCCACTGCTTTTCGCATGCCAGCAAGCTACCCTGAAAGCCCCTGCGGAATTTCTCGTAACTGCCGAACAGTCGAAACAACTTGGTTCTGTCATTAACGCTGTTAGCTCAGAGCTATCACAGTACAATTATGCTTCTTTTACCGATAAGAAAGTTTCAGACGCCCTTGTTAAATATGATCCACAAATCCAGAACATTCTGAACCAGGAACAATGGACAGAGTACGACCAGCACCAGCGTGATTACTGGGTGTACAAAATTTACACAAAAATGAAACGTAATTACCGCTCTGTCAGGTCAATATCTTCCATCTCCAGTGCGATGTCTTCAGATATTGCCGATCGAACAGATGGTACTTTTGGCCTGAACCGTTCCAACCAATAAATTGCACTAATTGCATGCAGGTAGGCGGAATCTCCAAGCTGGAATATTGGTTCAGAAGAGATGTGCGTTTCAAATTACTAGTTCTTCCCGGCTTGCCACACCCGCTTTCCGTTTACCCAGGTGGATAGAATTTCCAGGTTTTTCAGTTGTCCTGCTTTCACTTTTCTTGGGTCCCTGTCCAGAACTACAAAATCCGCAAAAGCACCGGTTCTTAGACTTCCTACCTTGTCTTCCTGAAACGCAGCGTAAGCGCCTTCACTGGTCATCGCTTTTAATGCTTGCATCACGCTTAAACTCTGATCCGCATACCAACCACCGGAGGGCTGATCTGCCAAATTTTGTCTTGTAACAGCAAAGTGTAAGGTATTAACAGGCTGCCAGGGTTCGCCCGGCAGGTCGGAGTTCATTATTAAGCTACCACCGGCATTGAGTATCTTCTGCCAGGCATAAGCGTGTCGAATTCGATCTGCACCAACTCTCTGCTCAGCCCAGGTGCTATCACCTACAGCGTGACTGGATTGCATGCTGGAAATAACCCCCATGTTCACCACACGCTGATAGTAGTTGGGTAAAACTACCTGTGCGTGCTCTATTCGCCAGCGATGATCAGGATAAGCTTCATATTTAAGGGCATTTTCGAAAATGTTTAGCGTCCGGTCATTTCCTTCATCACCAATAGCATGAACCGCCAGCTGAAAACCCCCTTGAACAGCTCTGGTAGCGAGGCTCGCCACCCGCTGCGGAGATATTCTTTCAGTCATGTTGGCATCCTCGGGCTTGTCAGAGTATGGCTCTCTCAATAATGCGGTTCTCGATCCAAGGGAGCCATCGTAGTAAACCTTGATCCCACGGATTGTGAGCCAATATTCCGGATCAATTACCGGACCACGACTGAACATTTTTTGCATCAATGTTTCGTTATTGCCATCCAAAAAGCCATACACTCGTATGGGCAGAGCATTCTCCTGTCTGAGCTCTTCGAAGGCCTGCAGGTTTTTCTCTCGTATTCCAGCCTCATGAATGCTCGTTACTCCAGCCGCAGCCATAAGCAACATACCTTCTCTAATAGCACGTTTCCTCTGGGCCACACTGGCATCAGGAATATGAATACTCACCAGTTCACGCGCCAGTGTTAACAATACACCCGTGGGCTGGCCATTCTTGCGTTTTAAAATTTGCCCGACTTCCGGATCTGGCGTCGAACGATTAACACCGCCGATATCCAGCGCCTTCTTATTGCAGAAAACGGCAAATCCATGCAGTGATTGCAGATAAACCGGATTTTCAGGAAACGCCTCATCCAGCAGTTTTCTGTCCGGATAGCCTCTACTCCCCCATTTACCTTCATCCCAGCCTTGGCCTATTAACCACTCACCTGCTTTCGGAGCGGGGTAGAAAGCGCGCAGCCGATCTATCATTTGCTTCACTGTCTGTGTACCCACCAAATTGGCTTTAACCTTTTCTGCACCCAATTGATGCACATGTACGTGGCTATCTATAAAGCCCGGAAGCACGGTACTACCGTCCAGGTTCACGAGTAAGGCTTTTTCTGCAAGGTCCAGCAACTCTTTCTTTGATCCTAACGCCTTGATCACCCCGTCCTCTATCAACATTGCCTCTGCTTCAGGGACATTTTCGTGCATGGTTATAATGGTTCCACCGTGCACTAACAGCTGTGAACTATTAGAACTCACCGCATTGGTACATAACCCGGTGGACAACAGCAGGACGACTGAAACTAAAAATAAAACCGGACTCTTCATACCTATTGTTCTCTTTCTTCCATATATACAGTTCATACTTTCCAGATGGGATACGCTGTTCTATCATCCCATGCAATCTAATGGTGCATCTAACAATAGGGAATTACCAGCATGTATTGTGCCCAGCACGCTATAACAAAAGCAGATACTGCCGCCGTTATTATGGCCGAAACCGGGGAAACGCTCAGTTTTTCCGAACTTGACCAACGAAGCAACAAAGCCGCCCATTTGCTGAGATCGCTGAACCTGAAACGACTGGACCACTACGCCATATTTATGGAAAACAACATATTCTATCCAGAAGTCTGTGCAGCAGGCGAACGTTCAGGCCTGTATTACACCTGTATCAACTCATATCTAAAAACCGATGAACTCGCCTATATATTGAACAACAGTACTTCAATGGTTGTATTCACCAGTCTGGCAAAAGCAAAAGAGTTGGACCTGGCTCTAAAAGATTGCCCCGATATTGTTCGATGTATTGTAGTAGATGGGGAGTATACGGGTGATATATTCGACAGTTATGCCATGGCAACAGAACCCTTTCCAGGCACACCAATTGCAGATGAGTCACTGGGTACCAGCATGTTGTATTCCTCCGGTACAACGGGCCGGCCCAAGGGAATTATCCGACCGCTTCCGGAAAACAAACCCGACGAACAGCTTCCCATCTATGAATTCTTGCGCAATCTATGGCAATACCGTGAAAACATGATCTATCTGTCACCGGCACCGCTTTATCACTCCGCACCACAAGCGGCGGTGGGCCTCACGATTCGATGTGGCGGGACGGTAATTATTATGGAACGCTTTGACGCTGCAAAGTACCTGGACTATATTTCACAATACAAAGTAACGCATAGCCAACTTGTTCCCACTATGTTCAGCCGCTTGTTAAAACTTCCGGAAGAAACACGTCAGCAGGCGGATATATCATCTCTGGAAATCGCAATTCATGCGGCTGCACCCTGTCCGGTTAAGGTTAAAGAAGAGATGATTGCCTGGTGGGGGCCCATTATCCACGAATACTACGGTGCAACAGAGGGGCTTGGCTTTGCTGCCTGCAATAGTGAACAATGGTTAGCGCACAAAGGATCTGTCGGAAAAGTTATTCTTGGCGAGATAACTTTTTTGAACGAAGACGGAACACCCTCCCCTCCCGGAGAACCAGGTGAGATCTGGTTTAAAACAGCCACGGAATTTTCTTACTTCAATAACAGGGAAAAGACCAGTGAAGCAACCTCCGCTGACGGCTCCATGACTACCGTTGGAGACGTCGGGTATCTGGATGAGGACGGCTATCTGTATCTAACCGATCGCTCTACATTCATGATTATATCGGGTGGCGTTAACATTTATCCCCAGGAGATCGAGGATTTATTGATTACACATCCCAAGATTGATGACGCCGCAGTATTTGGGGTGCCGAATGAGGATTTCGGCGAGGAAGTAAAAGCAGTGATTCAGGTTACAGGTGGCATCGAAAAATCTGAATCGCTGGTGCTCGAATTGATGGACTATTGTGCGGAAAACCTTTCTCCCCAAAAATGCCCCCGCTCCTTCGACTTTGATGATGCATTACCTCGCTTACCAACGGGCAAATTGTATAAGCGTATATTAAAGGATCGCTACTGGCCGAAATCGGGCAGTAAAATTTGATCGCGAAACACGATTCCTACAAAGTGTGTGTGTCCAAAAAGGACAGTACAGCCGCATTGAATGCCTGGGGCTGGTCTATATTTGCAGCATGGCCCGCTCCCGCAAGCACGACCTGCGTTGAATGCGGGATTTTACGGGCCATATATTCACCCGGAATAATAAAAGGCTTATCCAGCTCACCAACCAATACCAGTGTGGGAACATGGATTGCAGGTAAAGATTGAATGACCCGATCGTTGTTTTGCGCCAACATTCCGCGTGCTGCAAGAGCAAGTCCCTGAGCCGATGTATGTGTGCTTACGCTCACCTCACCACCCCTGCCTAATGCATCCAATCCTCTGGAATCGAATTCTTCCGCACGTTGTTTCGCCATTTCATTCCAGGCACCTCGAGCAGCTTCACTCTTATAACCCGGACCCGTATCAAATAACATGAGTGCAATACACCTCTCAGGGCTGGAAGCATAAAATGCCAGCGTCATGTAACCGCCCAACGATAAACCGGCTATTATCGCCTCCTGTACTCCACAGGTATCAAGAATAGCCGACATGTCACCAACCGTTAACAATTCAGAATACAAATCTGGAGCATCAGGACTATCCGAATTTCCATGGCCTCTCATGTCCCAGCTAATCACATTATACGCCCGGCACAATGCACTAATCTGACCAGACCACATGGCAGATGTTGCACTATAACCATGGCTAAGCATTATAGTCGTAGCACCTTTACCCGCTACACTCTCATGAAATTCATAGTAGATATTAACGCCACCTCGATTAATACTGGACATGTAAACCAGACCCCTTAACTCTAAACCTGTTTATCCACACTACACTTGCACAATTGGTGTGACAATATATGGCATTTTTTCGTCATACCCAAATCACCAGGCTTACAAACATATACTTAGTTTTACATCTAGACTGACAAATTAGTTTAGTGTTCCCTTTTGACGCTCGGGGTTTGGACTCAGTGAAGTACACAAAAACGGCTCTGGTTTGCGGCGCGGGTGGATTTATCGGAACGCATCTTGTCAGGCGGCTAAAATCTGAAGGCTACTGGGTGAGAGGTATCGATCTCAAACAACCAGAGTTTGGCGCATCTGAAGCCAACGATTTTATACAGGCAGACCTGCGAAACCCTCACATCGTGGAAAACGCGTTTAATGTCCATTTGGACGAAGTCTACCAACTGGCTGCCGACATGGGCGGCGCTGGCTTCATATTCACCGGGGACAATGACGCACACATAATGCACAATTCTGCGTTAATCAATCTTAACGTGCTTGAAGCATGCCACCAGAACGATACCAAACGAATATTTTATTCATCCTCTGCCTGCATTTACCCCGAGCACAACCAGCTGGATCCAGACAACCCGCTGTGCAGCGAGGACTCAGCATATCCCGCCAATCCGGACAGTGAGTACGGATGGGAAAAACTCTTTAGCGAACGCCTCTATCTATCCTATGCGCGCAATTACAATATGAATGTGCGCATTGCCAGGTTTCACAATATTTTCGGTGAATCGGGCACATGGCAGGGCGGGCGAGAAAAAGCACCCGCAGCACTTTGTCGAAAAATTGCACTCGCAGATGCTGACGGAACAATAGAAATCTGGGGCGACGGAATGCAAACTCGTTCTTTTCTTCATGTTAACGAGTGCATTGAGGGTATTCTACGACTAACAAGATCCGATTGGACAGGGCCGGTCAATATTGGATCAGAGGAGATGGTTACCATAAATGGATTGGCCGCCATAATCATGCAAATAGCAAACAAAAAGGTACGGATAAAACATATTCCGGGGCCGCTCGGTGTGCGAGGAAGAAACTCTGACAATCGCCTGATCCAGAAACGACTGGGGTGGAGTCCCTCACGTCCACTCAAAGAGGGAATCAGAGCGACATATGACTGGATCACGTCCCGAATTATGGAGCAGGCGAGTTAGCGATGTTACGCGTAACAGCATTCTGTGAGGTCATGGGCGCATACACCTCACAGGTCTTTGCAGGAATGTATGAATTGCGCGCAAAAGGCGAAATCGAACTAAGGTTCAGAAGGACTGGTTTTCCAAAACAAAAGCTTCCAGAAAATCCCCATGCATATGTATTGCTAATCCTGGATTCAGAACACCTGAGCAGCCCCCTGAATGTCTGCATAGACCTTGTTGACGGCGGAGGGATATCATCCATAGAACACTTAAGCTGGTCTGATATATATTTCAAGCGCAGCTACCGTGAGAAGGATTATGCACATCTGGATCACAAAAAAGTTGTGCCATTCGGGCTGCACTATGCATGCACCAGCCTTAATGAGCAGATCCGAGATCGAACAATTTCGACACTGCTCTCCAACATTAATATAAGTCAACTGCGTACCCGCCCGATAAGAGCGTTAAAACGCACATTTTCCCATCCTGTTAAATTTGCACTTATGAAACGCAGAAAACCACCTCAATCTGCGGCGTTTCCAATGACAGAGGATGTATTTGACATCCCGCCGTGTACTGATACCAAAGCACGCATCTATTACCGGACACGCGTTTATTCGCCTTCCATGGCGCCTAAACTACATTCCAGCGGAGCCATTCAAATAGTAAATGATATGCGCGCAAATACCATAAGGGCATTGAAGGCGCACTTTGGAGACCGGTTTTTTGGTGGGCTCCGCCCTACCGATTTTTCATTGAAACATTACCGTGACTGCACCATGCGAGATGAAATCGGATTTCATGGCCACCTGCAGGCTATGCAATCGAGTCTTGTTTGTGTTACCACGTCCGGATTATTTGATTCCATCGACTGGAAAGTCCCTGAATACATGGCGGCATCGCGTTGCATTGTAAGTGAGCAGTTTAAGTACGGCTTGCCTGAAGATCTTGTAGAGGGGGTACACTACCGATCTTTTGCCAGTCCTGCGGAATGTGTGGCGCACTGTCAGTTCATTCTGGACAATCCGGATACTGCCAAAAAAATGCGCGAAGCCGCATACCACTACTTCCAGGGCAATGTGAAGGCCGAAAATATAATGCGCAGCTCTCTTCGGCGCGCAGTCAATTTCCCAGAGCAACATTGAATCAGGCACATTCTTTCTGCTTTTTGTTCAACATGATTTTCCGAGCTTACATCCTGTGTATACTGGATGTGCGCATTCAGGAGCATCATTATGTATTCACGACTACTCTTCATTCTAGCCGCTTTCAGTTGCGTTCCATGCCTTGCAGTGGATTATGCCGACAATAATTCATGGTTATGTCGACCCGATTCCCTGAACGCCTGTGACACCAATCTGGATTCCACCATTGTCACGGCTGACGGAACGCTTACCCTGGAGCCCTACAAACCACTCCGTGACCCAAAAGTGGATTGTTTTTATGTCTACCCAACGGTATCCAGCGATCCCGGTGGCAATTCAGATATGAAGGCAGGTCCGGAAGAGACAGGCGTGATTCATGCACAGTTCGCCCGCTTTGGCTCAGTTTGTCGTACCTTTGCCCCACTCTATCGACAGGTAACACTAACCGCATTGAGATCCCTCTTTACCGACAAACCGATGAAAATTGATCCGGCTCTGGGTTACAACGATGTGGTTGATGCGTGGAATCACTATTTGAAACATGATAATCAGGGCCGGGGTGTTGTTCTAATTGGCCATTCTCAGGGCTCCGGCGTACTCAATCAATTAATCGCCAGCCAAATTGATGGCAAAGCGATTCAATCGCAAATTCTCTCTGCGATGCTGATTGGAACCAGCGACGTTGTCGTGCCTGAGGGCAAGGATACTGGTGGGAGTTTTAAAAACATGGCTTTGTGCCGTAATCCTGATGATTTACAATGCCTATTAACTTTTGCCTCTTTCAGAACAGAAATCCCCCCACCAAACGACTCCCGCTTCGGTCGCCCCCGCACAGGCACAGGAAATTCTGCCTGCAACAATCCGGCTAATCTTGCCGGTGGGCTTGGGGAACTTAAGGCCTACTTCAGTACTGCCGGACTAACAATCGCAACAGCACAAAGCCAGCAGGATTGGCTTACACCGCCAGCGGATATCAGCACACCATTTGTTCAGGTTCCCGGGTTGTTAAATGGCCAGTGTGTAAAAGATAGAGGTTTTTCCTACCTAAGCGTTAATGTGAACAGCCAACCTGCCGATCCCCGTACAGATAACATTACCGGCGATGTAATTGTCGAGGGTGCAATCCTGAAAGACTGGGGCTTGCACCTTATAGACATGCATCTGGGTATGGGCAATATGCTTGATTTGGTCCGCAGCCAGACAAATGCCTATCTAAAAACGCATTCCGGAGCGCATTAATATATGAGTACTTATGACTACGTCATAATTGGCGCAGGTAGTGCAGGTTGTGTGCTGGCCAACAGGCTATCGGAAGATCCGGAAAATTCGGTCTTATTGCTGGAGGCAGGTGGAAAAGACAGCAGTATGCTCATACACATGCCTGCTGGGGTAGGTAAACTGATCAGCACCGATAAGGTCAATTGGTACTACAACACTGAGCAACAAAAGGCGCTCGGCAATCGACCCCTGTTCTGGCCGAGAGGCAAGGTACTGGGCGGTTCCTCTTCAATTAATGGCATGATTTACATTCGGGGCCATGCCAGCGATTATGATCTGTGGCGACAGATGGGTCTGAAGGGATGGGGCTTTGATGAGGTCTTACCCTACTTTAAAAGAGCTGAAGACAATGAAGCTGGCGCGAATGAATTCCACGGCGCAGATGGACCGCTGGGTGTGTCTAATGCTAACAACAGCAACCCACTATTTGATGCCTTTGTGAGTGCCGGACTGGAAGCCGGTTTTCCGCATACCGATGATTTTAATGGTCCGCAACAGGAGGGCATGGGAACTTATCAAACCACAATAAGGAACAACAAACGCTGCAGCGCCGCAACCGCGTACCTGGTTCCCGCCCTGAATCGCAGCAACCTGACCGTTGAAGTTAAGGCCATGACCTCTCGCATTCTTTTTGCGGGGAACAAAGCCATCGGTGTTGAATACATTCAAGGCAAAAAGACAAAAGTGGCAAGTGCAAAAAAAGAGGTGTTATTGTGCGGTGGCGCAATAAATAGTCCCCAGACACTGCTGTTATCCGGTATTGGTAGCCGTGAGGAACTGGCCAAATTTGATATCCCGCTTGTCGCCCACATACCTGGTGTAGGACAAAACCTGCAGGATCATCTCGATTGTATAGTACAAACCAAATGTACCCAGCCCATTACCCTGGCAAGCCAGGCAAACCCCTTGCGTGCATTGTTAACCGGTATGCAGTATGTGTTTTTTAAGTCAGGTCCGGGCACAACACAGGGCCTGGAGTCTGGCGCTTTCCTGAAAACAAAAGCCGATCTTGATTCACCGGATATCCAGCTTCATTTTATTACTGCAATTATGAAAGACCATGCACGCGAACAGGTAAAGGAGCATGGTTACACTGTGCACGTCTGCCAATTGAGACCGGAAAGTCGCGGTTATATCGGTCTAAAGTCAGCAGACCCTTTTGATCATGCCTTAATCCAGCCAAACTACCTTACTTCAGCAAAGGATCTGGAAGTACTACGCGATGGTGTGAAATTGACTCGCAACATTCTTGCTCAAAACGCTATGGCACCCTACCGCGGGGAAGAACTGGCACCTGGTAGTTCAGTTCAAAGTGATGAAGATATTGATGCCTGGATTCGCGCTTCTGCCGAAACTATTTATCATCCGGTAGGTACCGCAAAAATGGGTACAGATGATATGGCCGTCGTCGATGAGCGCTGCAAAGTGCATGGAATTGATGGACTGCGGGTGGTGGATGCCTCGGTAATGCCGACTCTTGTGGGAGGAAATACCAACGCCCCCACCATCATGATTGCTGAAAAAATATCTGACGACATTCTGGGCAAGCCAGCACTTGTACCCAACCAGGGGCTCTAGCATTCTTAAGAGACTAGGCCATCGCTATCCTGGGATCGTGTTGTTTTCCTCTCACGAGTTTGCCGGGAAGCGCACCGGTCGGCTTACCATCCTCGAAAATCACCTGGCCGGATACGACAGTCGCTCTCAGGCCGTTAGCATTCTGCAGTAATCGTTTGCCTCCAGCAGGAAGATCGTAAACGATGTGGGGGGTATGTAATGCCAGGGAATCGAAATCAATAATATTGATGTCTGCCTTCATGCCCTGGGCGAGCAAACCCCGATCCAGAAGTGAGAAAAACTCTGCCGGTTGTCGTGTAAGTAAGTGAATACCCTGCTCAAGGCTTAACAGCCCTCGTTCTTTAATCCATTTGGTCAGCACATAAAGATTGGCACTGGCATCACAGATTGAGCCAACATGTGCACCTCCATCCCCAAGGGCAACTATGGTATGGGGATGCTGCAAAAGTTCAGGTATGTGTTCGGAAAAATTGGCCGCAGGTATATAGATCAGGCTATTACCATTATTAGTCAGCAGATAATCATAGAGCCATTCCTCAGCTTCTCTTCCTTGTGCTTTAGCAATATTAACAACAGAACGGTCAGGCCCCGGCAGGTAATCTATCGGTTCATCCATTACATACATATTGTCATATCTGCTCATCACGATTTTGACAAAAATATGCGGCCGCTCATTTGCCTCAGCCAGGATTTTTGCCTTGATTTCCGGTCTGGCCAGTTCGCCGATTTTCGTCTCCCACGGAAGCCCGGCTAAGGCTTTGAAAGTTGGGCGATCATAGAAAGGGCTCATGGAAGCGGTATGTCCCATTAGTATGCCGACCGGACGGGAAATCACCTGCCCGCGAATATCCAGGCCTTCGAGCTGGGCAGCTTCTATACGGTCCAGGTGTTCACGCCACAACCCGGGTGTGGCATCAAGGTCCAACAGGGTAAATGTGCCCTTTGCACCGGTCTTGCGGGAGGTTTCGTGCAAAATTCCAAATTCGTCCTCCGGGTCCTGCCAGTCAGCGATGAATTGAAAAACGTGACCCGCATCGCCGGATAGTGTTTCGCCTAATTGTTTTAGCTCGCTGCTCGCTGCCTGATAGGTAGGCACAAAATCTCCGTTTGCACTGCGATGCACCAGTGTACGAGAAGTGGAAAACCCAACACCGCCCGCTCGCAAGGATTCTTCCAACAACTCTTTCATGTTTTCTATATCAGCAGCGGTCGCCGTTTCACGATTAACTCCCCGCTCACCCATAACGTACACGCGCAACGGACCGTGCGGAACAAGTGCCGCAAAATCTATATCGTGCGGTTTACCTTCCACACAATCCAGGTACTCCGCAAAACTTTCCCAGGTCCAGGGTAATCCTTCATTCATAGCAGTTTCAGGAATTTCTTCTACACCTTCCATGAGCTTAATCAGCACATCGCGGTCTTCTACTTTACAGGGTGCAAAACCAACTCCGCAGTTCCCCATGACCACCGTTGTTGTGCCCAGGCTTGAGGAAGGGTTCAGGTGGGTATCCCAGGTAGCCTGACCATCATAATGCGTGTGTACATCAACAAATCCTGGCGTCACCAACATACCTGTAGCGTCAATTACTCTATCTGCAGTTGCATTAATGTTTTTTCCAATGCTCGCTATTACGCCGTTGGACACCGCAACATCGCGGATTTGGCCGGTGCTGCCGCTGCCATCAATTACCTGCCCGTTGCGAATAATGAGATCGTAGTGGCTCATCTTTAACCCTCTTTCATGTTGATGGTAGCTATCCCAACTTCTTCACACAGATCAGCGATTCTCATTTCACCTTCCCTGGTTTGTGCGCCCAACTCCATCGCCAGTTTCATATTTCGTTGTGCTTCCGGATACCTTAGTGTTTTTTGAAAGAGATAAGCTTCTTCCTTCAGACCATCTTCAATTGGAATTTCCGCATTTAGTATGGACTGTTTAGCCAGGGCAAGGGCATCCTTCGGCCACAGAGCCATCCTGTGTGCCAGGCGATTCACGTATTCATCCAGCGCCTGCTGGCTTGTAAATGCCCGATTCAGATATCCCCATCGTTCTGCAGTTTCAGCATCAAGATCGATCGCCCCGAGTATAGTTTCCATCGCACGTCCCCGGCCCATAAGTCGGGGAAGATGTTGTGTACCGCTTCCACCGGGTAATATACCGAGTGGAACTTCCATCTGATTAACAATCGTTTTTCCAACGACGCCAAATCGCATATCACAAGCCGCACTAAACTCACTGCCTCCGCCACCAACGCGACCACCAATTTTCGCGATTGTCGGCTTGGGCATGGTTCTTACCCTTTCGCACATTAAGTGAAAGTCAGACAATTTTTCGGACCGTTGGGCAGGCTCATCAACCGGAAAGCGCAGGATCAGCTCTACGTCAAAATGCGCAATAAAAAAATCCGGGTTTGCGCTTTCAAACACCAGCACGCGCACCGCATCGTCCTGCTCTACCTCAATAGTAAAAGCCACCAGTTCTGAATATAGTTGGCCCGTCATGATGTTAACAGGCGGGTTACTCAGCGTAGCTGTCAGTACACCTGCGTCCATTTTAGTTGAGATTAGTTGATATACATAGGACATATAGTCTTTCTCAGATGTTAATTTCAGTCGAGTGTTTCTACAGGACTCCCGGCCATAAAACAGTCTATCCCGGGCTGGTAGTTTTGCCTAACCGCATTTAAAGCTATAGTGCCAGGCAGTCAATCTACTTCAATCCTCAAGAGATACCAACCATGAGCGAATACCCAATTCCCAATTTCTCCTTAGACTTAAGTGACCAGGTCGCGCTGGTTACGGGTTCCACTTCCGGGCTGGGACGCCGATTTGCCAGAACGCTGGCAGCCTGCGGTGCCCGGGTAGTAGTAAGCGGTCGCAGAGTGGATAAATTAACCGAGGTCGCTGGAGAAATTCGAGCGGCCGGCGGGATTTGTGAAGCTGTTCAATTAGACATGACAAGCAGGGAAAGTATTCGAGCAATGCTTGCGGTATCAGAGGAAAAGCTGGGTACAATTACCATTCTGGTAAACAACGCCGGGATACCGGATGCCCAGCGTGCCACTAAAATGCCGGACAAACTCATCGATGATGTATTCAGTACCAACCTTATCGGACCCTACATATTATCGTGCGAGGTTGCCCGTCGACTGATCGAAAAAAAATACCCGGGCCGGATGGTAAATATTTCATCGGTTGCAGCTTTTGATACACGTCCCGGATCAGCAGCTGCCCTCTACTCCATAACCAAAGCAGGCATAGTCAGAATGACGGAAGCGCTAGCGGTGGAATGGGCAGCATTTAATATCAATGTAAACTGTATTGCGCCAGGCGCATTTTCTTCAGAAATGATGGATGGCATGCTCGAGCGCATGGGCGATATTACCAAGGGCTTTCCCCGCCAGAGATTAGGACAGCCCGCGCAAATGGACAGCACTCTGTTGTACCTTGTGTCACCGTCATCTGAATGCGTTACAGGCACTGTTATAAAGATTGATGACGGTCAGGGAGCACGCTAGTAATTACAGTTTTTTACTAGGCAGTAGTTCCGCCATCAGCCATATAGACACCGCCGGTGAGAAAAGCGCTTTCATCGGATGCAAGAAATAACATTAGGTTAGCGATGTCTTTCGGTTCTCCATAGCGTTGTAGCGGAATACTGGCGGCAATACGATCATGGGTACCCTGAGTATCCTCAGCGTTAATAGATGCCTCCAGGCTTCTCATCATTCTGGTTTCTGTTGGGCTTGGATTAACCGTATTTACCCTGATTTGGTGGCTGGCACCATCCAGGGCAGTAGAGCGCATTAACCCGATAACTGCATGTTTACTGGCATTGTATGCAGATAAACCTGGAGCGCCTTTAATACCCATGGTGGAAGAAGTGATAATGATGCTGCCACCGCCCTGTGTTTGCATTGCGGGAAACAGATATTTGATACCTAACCAGACACCTTTCACATTCACCGCTATCACCTTGTCGAAGGTATCCTCATCGTAATCAATAATCGATGCTACCTGCCCTTCTACCCCGGCATTGGCCAAATAAATATCTACCCGTCCGAATTTTTCCAGAGTTGCATCAACGTATTTTTTTGTGTCGCTGGCCTGGCTTACGTCGGCAACGCAATAACAGGCAACATTGCTACCCAGCTGGTCCACGATTTGCCGTAAGGCAGATTCATCCACGTCGACCAGCATGACTTTCGCGCCTTCTGCGACAAACCTTTGTGCGGCAGCGGCACCAATACCACCCGCACCTCCGGTGATAATTGCTATCTTTTCACTTAATCTGAGCATCTATAGAACCAACACGTTTTAGTCAAACCCCTAATCGAAATTACCATTTTTCCACCCAGGGTCGCAGTACTACCTCGTAAGCCCAGGTGGATTTGTGCTGACGATGTAGATGAAGATAGGTTTTAGCTATATGCGCTGGATCGGACATATTATCATCTGTGGTCGCCCCCGCCAGCCTATGTGCACGGCTTCCGTCTTTCTGAGTCCAGCCAATTGCCGCATCGATGGGCACGTGACACACATGTATACCCTGAGGCATCAATTCCCTGGCCATGCTTTGCGCGAGGCCGGACTTACCATGTGACGCAGCAGCGAACGCACCACTGTTGGCATAACCCTTGAGTGCTGCACTGGCATTCGTGAAAATAATAGTTCCTCGATGACCATCGTCCCTGGTTTTGTTTGCGAGCATGTATTTCGCGGCCTGCTGACCAACCAGAAAAGCACTAAAAGTAGAATTTTTGAGTACACTCAATACCAGTTCCGGGTCTGCATCGGTTATTGTTTTTCGAAAAATGTCCTGGCTTCGACCATCAATATTATGAACAACAAGACCTGGGGGCCCCAATTTCTGAAACACGGCTTGAAAAAGCGAGGCTACAGAATCGGGATCAGTCGCATCACATGGGTACAGCGAGACACCGTGTTCCTCTTGTAATGCAACAAGCACAGATTTATCAGGGTTACGAGCAGCAACTGCCACCTGGATACCATGCTCGGAGAACAAACGGGCACAACTGGCACTAATATCTGGCCCTCCACCCACAATCAATGCGGTCTCAGTCATCAAAGTTTTCCTCCACTTCCAGCGAGTACGGGTTCACAACATCCCCAGGCATGTGTCATTGTTACAGTACGATGTAACACACGCCATGGTAAATAAAATGAATGCACCAATCTACGCATTGCTCCAGTACATAGTTGTATTGCTGCTAAGCTCTTTAATGCCTGTAACTGCCAATGCAGACGAGAATTGCCAGGCATTTGGCGCTTATCAATATATCTGCGGGCCTCAAAGTGCTGAAGACCTTGTGTTGGTTCCCTCCACACAGCTTATTATTGCCAGCGGATATGGAAGCGATGCCCCGTTTTACCTGATAAACCCACGGGAGAAGTCCTGGACGGCACTGACGCCCACGGATATGTCGAAATCCAGGCTCAACCAGGAGTCTTTCGGCGCCTGCCCCGGTGCACCGGATAGCAAAAACATGGTTACACATGGTTTGCATATCCGCGCTGGAGAGAACGGGCATTCAACCCTGTACGTGGTCAGTCATGGCGGGCGGGAAGCCATTGAAGTATTTGATGTAAACGCTAATGATGCCATTCCAACTTTAACCTGGATCGGCTGTGTAATGACTCCCGAGGCGATGGAAGCCAACAGTGTAACGTCCCTTGGGGATGGCTCCCTGCTTATTACCATTCCGCTTAAACACGGCAAAAGTCTGGGTGATGCGATGGCCCACATACTTACCGGCTCGGTCTATTCCTGGTCACCAGGGGATAAGGACATGAAAATAATCCAGGGTACTGAACTACCCTATGGCAATGGTATTGAAGTGTCTGCCGATGAGAAGGAGTTTTATGTAGCATCAACCGGCCTGTTCAATGTTATCGCGTTTTCCAATACCAACCCGGCGAAAGTTTTACGAACGACGGAAACCATGGCTTTCATTCCCGACAACCTTCATATGGGGAATGATGGAAAACTGATAACTGCTGGTCTGGTTGCGGACTACCCCGCCTGCGGTACAATTAGTGGTTCAGAGGAATTTGAGCTCGAAAAGTTTGCCGCCTGTCCCCGCCCGTTCATTGTGAAAGCCATAGATCCACAGACAATGAAAACAGAAAATCTCGCAAAAAGTCCTGCCCATGAAAAGTTCAGCAATATTACCATGGGACTACAGGTTGGAAGCGAACTTTGGATAGGTACGTTTTCCGGAGATCGAATAGCTTATCGTTCTCTGGAATAGAGATCTTGGTGTTGGGCCCACAGTAGAACATTGATACGAGGCTTAGGCCTCAAAAGACCTTTCCAATGCAACGTGCGAAATTCGGCTGCGTGTAACGTAGCTATCCCCTTCGCCGCAGAAAAACGTAAACTCGCCCCCGTTTTTAATAACGGCCATCAGATACAGGACATTTTGGCATCGCCCCCGTGCACCGAGCGCGTTAAAGAGAGGCCTATTAGTTATACGCTCGGGTAAAAACGTGGTGCGATTTAGTAAAACACCCCAGTGATGGTATCGTCGATTACGAAGCTTACGCTCAATCTGGTGCACAACAAGCAAATAGTAATTATCGTCGTAAACAACAGGATTAACACTTAGAGAAATACGCGAATCAAAAGCTCCGGGGTTGGTAAACTGCGAAGACAGTTTAAGATCAATAAATGAGGCGAAAGAAAGTAACTCTTTGTCAACAAGCTGTAGAACCCTGAAAGGATTGAAACTGTAAAAAAGCAGAAGTCGGTTGTTCGATTCCAGATAAACCCAGTTTTTTTCCTCTTCAGTCGTTTCAATATCGAGTTGGGAAAAGCCAAGGAAATGTAATTCACCAGCGCTCTCACAAAGTCGGGAAAGTGCTGGTCGTGCGATATTTTCATTCTGAACACTTCGGATCATACTATGGTTAACGAGAATCTCGTCTCCATACCTGAATACTCGAAAATCTTCTGGCTTGTAAAGATCGTCCGGGAAATTTTTCAGTGCAAGCACTTTAGTGGCAAAAGGTTTTTTCGATATGGGGGTCTGGAATTTCAACATTACTGGTGCACCAGCCATCAATTGTTCCGGATGATACTTCAGGGCGTCAAGCCAGTGCATGTCCTGCCCCTTGGCAACCAACAGCGTGGACCCATCTTGCAACACAATGGCACCGGGGTTGAAAACACCGCCGATATAACCTGCAAACCCTGGTCGGGCCAACACATTAAAACGCCAACGATGAACAATGTGTGCCAGCGGATAACGAACAATATGCACAAGCCTGCGAAGAAAAATATTCAGGCGCCGCCGAAGTACATTGTTGGACTTATTCTGCATAGTTCTTAGCTTACTGGCGGAGCAGGGCTTATACAAATTTTAGCGCTTATGTATAAGGTCAACGGGGTAGATGCGGCTTACATCACCTTTACACCACGAGTTGCCTGATAGGCTACAATTATAGCGTTTCACAAATAGGCCATTTACAGGAATAATCCAAAATTTTGGGAAGAAAGTTGGAAATAAAGCCACAAATCGTCAGCAGTACACCGCTGCCCTGCCTGCTAACTGCACGCTCCAATGTGGGACATGTGCAGCAGTTATACACAGGCCTGTTGATGTTACACAGGGCTGGCCAGATCACTCTATCACAGGAAGTCATGCCAGCACCTGCTACCAGCAATACCGTGGCCCAGCACCTGAGCACTGCCCATAAAGATGCTATCGAACTCCAGATTAACAGCGATATAAAACTTTATTATGACGTGCACGATAGCTGGGAAATTAACAAACAAAAGCTGGAAGAATGTGACTGCTATTTTAAGCGAAGTTATGCGCCATCGCTGCTTGGCCACCTGGGACCTGCTTCCAGTAAAGTATCTGCACTGGGATTGAACTACCTGGTGTATCCATCGGGAACGGATGTTTTTGCGGTGCAGCGTGCACGGCTTCGCGACAGTGGTGGAGCGCGAATTCGCTCGTCACTTCGAGCCCTAAACCCGCTGAATATCGTTCCATTTACGCCCCGCTTGCCACTAATGGAACATCCTCCAAACTACCACTTGCCAAACAAAGTGCTTTTTATCTCCCAGACCTACGATCCAGGTGCTAACAGAAATCGTACAAAGGAAAAGCGGGATGAAATAGAACAACTCAATCAATCCAGAGCCCGGATAATCAGGACCTTGAGAAAGGCCATTGGCGAGGACTTCTGCGGGGGGCTGATTAGAACAGAATATTCAGAAGAACACTTTGGCGATGTGTTGGTGCCAGCCAACTTCAACACATCAAAAAGAGGCTACCTTAACCTGCTTAAATCATTTCCAATTTGCGTAACAAGCACAGGGCTTCACGGATCTTCGGGTTGGAAGCTGGCTGAATACGTAGCCTTTTCTAAAAGCATACTTACCGAAAAACTCAACTATGAGGTACCGGGACTATTCTCGGCGGATCAAAATTACCTGGTCTACGACGATCCAATATCACTCCTTGAGGGTGTTCGGCGGCTCCAGGCTGATAAAAAACTCAGGCAAGGCATAATGCAGAACAATTTCGATTACTATCACTCCCACGTGCGTCCGGACAAACTCATGTTAAATACTATCCGCTACGCCCTATCCAGATTGTCAAATAACCCGTAAGCAAATGACATCCTGTTGGAGTATTGAAGACTTACCCCTGTTAACTACCCAATCTGTACCGCAATTTCAGCACCAATTGTTCTCCTAAAGGTTCTGACAAGGCATCAGAGAACAAGCCACCAAATCCTCTACTAGATGTCGTGTCGGGATCTGCAGTTCTGGTATACACCAAAAACAGGTCTGATAAAGGTGCCAGTTCCCACCTGTACCGCACTTGTATATTCAGGCTGGAGATACTGAAGTCATCTGTCTCTGCACCTGGAGTGCGCCCCACCTCAATCAGCTTTCCAGCGCGCTCTGGTGTCACAAAAAATTCGTTCTCAACAGCAGACACTCCTACCCACTGTAACGCTATTTTGAATTGATGCTTGGCAGTAAAAAAGTAATCCAGATTAAGAGAAGGCTGCCAGAATTTCGCATTAAAGGTAGTAAAGTCCCTGTCATCCTGATGTAGCAGCCAGCCTTTTCTTTTCATGTATTCCAGGCTCGCAGACATCGTCAGCTTATTGCCAGGTCGCCATGTTAGGGCAAGCGTACCACCATAATTATGCCCTCCTATATCTTCACTACCCCGGCGCAAACCCAGGCCCATGGACCACCGTTTTGACGCATCACTATTGATATTCAAACCGGTAAACGTCTGGTTAACAAACTTAAAGGTGCCATTTCCATCGCTGCTTATATCGTCATAAATACCGGGAAAGTAGCCAACATTCAGGTTCATGTTAATCAGGTTATTTAGCGTGACGCGCTGGTGAATAAATATTCCGGAATCAACCGTTTGGTATTTGTGGTTCCATTTTTGATCCAGCGACAGCTCCATGGCGTAATTTCGCACTCGATTAAGATTGGACTTGTTAAGCCCAAAAGCATACCGAAAGCCGCGGACATCATTTCGAACCTGAAATCCCAAATCGTTAATGTCCAGATGAGAATCAAATAATTCCAGGGATAAACTGTGGTCCAGACCCTGACGTGGCTGGTAATGCATATCGATAAATCCTCCAGCACCATTTTGCTGGCCATCAATATCACTATAGATAAGTTGGCTATCCACTTTCCAGGCACCGGTTTTACTCAAATAGTGAATATCGCTTGAATGCACCATAGCATCACCGTCAGCATGATGAGCAATCGTACTCATCCAGCCCAGGCCTCTGAATTTCCCATCGGGTGTATCCTCATAAAGAACTCGTACAACACCATAATCACTGCCCGATTGGCGTAGCACCATGTCCTGGCCATTCAAATCTGCGTCAAAACGGATATCGTCCTCTACGGCGGCAAGCAAACCAAAACGCATGGTGTCGAACTGTCCGTTAAATTTTACCGCGCCCAACAAATCTATGGGTTTGCTCTCTTCGATACTTTCGATATCCGCATCCAGGGGATTATCCGGTTCACGCGCACTGCCTCCAATACGGCGGGTGTGGAGCAGTATCAGCGGTTGCCTGTTGTTACGGGGATCCGCGCGTGGCGAGGTTTCAAAAATCTCCTGTCCCTCCTGAAAAAACAATCGTTTTTCCGGGAAGAATGTTTCGAACGCGGAAAGATTCACAATGACATCATCAGACTCCACAGAACCAAAATCTGGCGTGAGAGTGGCCATTAACTGATAGTTACTTGTGGGTCTCCAGTACAGACCTGTACCCACCTTGTTTTTAATCCGCTTATCAATGCCATCAGCTGTTACCGAAGCATAGGGCACAATACTCAAGGACTGTTTGGGGCTAACTGCCTCAAGTTCTACCTTGGGCAGGTCTGACATAAACCTGGATTGTGTTCTGGGGATGTGCGGCCATTGCCAGGCTTCCGAGAGATGCGCTACCTCACGCCTCAATGATATCCCGATCTGACGAGTCGATGTGCCTTTAGGCATCGACAGTATAGACCAGGGTATGAACATCTCACCGTACCAGGCCTCTTCCGTGGATGAGCTTGCTCCATCCCAGGCGCCATCCCACTTGCGGCTAAACTGACGCTCTGGAAGCAAAGTACCATCACTTATGCTGCCGCCCAGGGCCAAATTAAACCAGTAGCCGTAACGCCCCTCTCCCGAGGTATCCAGAATTACACCGATATTGTCTCGATTTGAGTTACCCCCGCCCCCGTCTCGCGAGGTCAACCAGAATACATGCGTCTCCTTTGGCTGTTGCAGGTAAGCCCCTACATAGAGTCCTTTGTCGGTATATATAAACTTGTATTCGGTACGATATTTGGGTTGTTCAAGTGTGTCGGGCTCAACGATAACAAAGTTAGAATAGGCGCTCGCCCGCGACCATTCAGCCTCATCCAGTTTACCGTCAACAATTATATTCAGATCGTCATACGCTGCACGATAAAAAGAACCAGCTTCGGCCACCGCAAAAACGGAAATGGGCGCTATTAGCAGGCATAGCAATGCCAGCAGAGTTTTGCGTTTATGATGGCCTAATCGGGGCAAAAAACTAACGAGAGGCATCATGCGTATCGATTATCCGTAAATAAATGTTGCGCTAATCCCGGACCCATGAGGTCGGAGGAAAAACAGGACTCCAGAATTTAGCTTATGACACTAACATCTGCATTTAGTTGCATCGTACGTTCGGTATTTTTAAGGAAACCGTCGAATTTCAATCTTGTTGATGGCTTCCATCGCAGAGCGGTTGAGAGGCGGTTTGTTTACAACCACAGAAAAACACCTTTTTTGAATCTGTAGCTTCATACTTCACTGGCGTAAATTCGGTTCCCTTGTGGGAGCCGTCACAAAAAGGCTGGTTTTTACTTTGCCCACACGCGCACCAGAAATAGCTGGTACCTGCCTCAACTTCACATGCAAACGGAGTATCAGCCGCTCTAACCGGATTACTCATATAAATATTCCCAGATTGGTGTTTTAGCTACGCCACTTTTGTCGTTCGGCCCGGTTCAGGGTTGCTGAAAACCAGGCTTCCATCGTCAAAGGGTGCATCGGGTAAAATGTCTTTTTCTGCATAATAATCCTGGGAGTTGACCCACGGCGCCTCACCACTCTGCTTAGGTAAGCGGGGGGTGCCGCGACGCATGTATCCAGGCGCGAAATCTTCGGCATCTATAAATGCCTTGCCGTTCATTCCCTTGTCCCCAGGTCGAAGACGTGGAGTGCACTGGCGCATACCGGTTTCCTGCATATGGTTAAGCAAGCGGCAGACGTAGTGTGCAATCATATCGGAACGCATGGTCCACGAAGTACGGATATAACCAAAAATCCATGCCAGGTTGGGCATATCCGAGATCATCACACCTCTGTGTGTCCAGGTCTCGGATACCGTGATGGGCTGATCATCAATCTCAAATTTAATGTTCCCCAGCCCGCACAGTTCTATTCCAGTTGCACAAACAATGATATCTGCCTCCAACAATTCACCTGAATTTAGTTGAATCCCATTCTCAACAAATTTATCGATAGTGTCGGTCACAACAGAGGCTTTACCAGACTTGATAGCCTTAAACATGTCGGCATCCGGTAACAAACACAGCCGTTCTTCCCAGGGTCCATATTTAGGTGTGAAATGTGTTTCGATATCGTAACCCTCGGGTAACTCCGCCGCTGCAGCATCAATCAATTCCTGTTTGAGAACCTCAGGTTCACTATATGAACGCGCAGTTACCTCACTACCGAAGGCCAGTGCCTTGCGTCGTTTTATTCCGTGTATCCAGTCTTTGGGCGTATCAAGATCAATCAGTTCCTGAATCATCTCGTCTTCTTCAGTGTTATCCACAGACAGGTAATAACTGGGTGAGCGTTGTAACTGTGTGACATGTGCAGCTTTCTCTGCCGCAGCCGGTAGTATCGTGGCTGCGGTTGCACCCGAACCGATTACAACCATGCGCTTGTTGCTGTAGTCGAGATCTTCAGGCCACTTCTGGGGATGAATTATCGGGCCCTTAAAGTTTTGCTCGCCCGGAAACTCAGGTTGATACCCACCCTCATAGTCATAATAACCCTGACACATGAACAGAAAATTGCCGGTAATTTGTCGTGTTTCACCCTCTCCCGTTGTTGCTTCAACGCTCCAAAGCGCATTATCCGAGGACCATGCAGCACGACTTACCCAATGATTGAAGCGTATGTTTGCAGCTAAGGCGTTCTCATCAACCACCTCATGCAGATACCCCATAATCTCCTCAGCGGTAGCAATGGGTTGGCCATACCAGGGTTTAAAATCGTAGCCAAAGGTGTACAGATCACTATCTGAGCGTATCCCGGGATAACGAAACAAATCCCATGTTCCGCCAATACTGTCGCGACCCTCCAGAATCACATAGTCTTTGCCCGGACACTCCCTCTGCAGATGACAGGCAGCCCCAAGCCCGGATATTCCGGCGCCAATAATAATTACATCGTGGTGTTCAGTGTTTGTATCTGCATTCATAATAATTTTTCTCCAGTATTTAAAGGGTACAGCCCCGATGCGCGTTTGAAAAGCATGGACTACACACCGAATTGGTGGCCTCAAAGTTGGTAATCGCTTAATCTTTGTTCAAATAATCTGGAGTACGGTTCAGATGGCACACAAATTCATTCTTACACCCATTGTTTTTTTCTTCGTCTGTGGCTTATGTGGTGAAAATATCTCAGCGGAAACAGAGCACCTTGTCAAAGCCGAATCTGTAGAGGTCAGGATACTATCCTCGAATCTGGCCAATGGGGGCACCATTGGGGAATGGGGTTTTTCCGCACTGGTAAAAGTTGACCAACACTGCGTTCTTTTTGATGCCGGATGGGACCCGCAAACGGTACTGCGAAATGCCAAAACGCTTAATGTGGATTTGTCCTGTGTAAGCGATGTTGTACTCAGCCATTTTCACGCGGACCACACCACCGGTCTCATACCCATTCTTGAACACGTGCGTAAAACTAACCCGGATGGCATGCGTAGAATTCACGTGGCACAGGGTATGTTTCTCTCCCGTCACAACGCTGTAGATAAGGGGAAAAGCGAACGCAACGCAATGATCGAAATGCGAGTACAACTTGAATCCCGCGGTGTAGAGTTTATTGAATATGCAAAGCCCAGTGAAATATTACCCGGCGTATGGGTTACAGGTCCGGTTAAGCGGCAACATGCGGAAAAAAATTATCCGCGTTCCATGCGTGTACGAATGGACGGTGAATGGGTCGAGGACTACGTACCTGAGAGCCAGGGGCTATCCATTGTTACTGAATCTGGCCCCATCGTGTTGCTTGGCTGCGGACATTCAGGTGCCGTCAACTTGCTGGAGCAGGTACAGCAAACTATTCAGGATCAACCGATTCAGGCTTTAATGGGCGGCATGCATTTATTTGCTGCTGATGATGAAACGCTTGGCTGGACCGCCGACAAATTACGTCAAATAGGGATAGAACACCTGATGGCTGGCCATTGCACCGGAATTGAACCCCTTTACAGACTTCGAGCAGGGCTAAACCTCAGCCGCAAAACGGCGGTCGTTGGCGCGGTTGGATCGCGATTCGTATATGGGGAAGGAATCTACCCCACGGCAATTGCGCAATGAACATGCGGGCCTTCAGATTAATCTGCATCACGCTGCTACTATTTTTTCTTTCTTCATGCGAAACCCCCGTGCTCAGAGAAGGTGAAGGGTTTGTCGATGTGGCCAATGGTAGAGTCTGGTATAAAATTGTCGGTTCGGGCGATAAAACGCCGCTGCTTTTGCTTCACGGTGGCCCTGGGTTTTCAAGCTACTACCTAAATCCGCTCGAAGGCTTGTCTGACGAACGACCTATAATATTCTATGACCAATTGGGTTCAGGTCGATCGGATAAAACAGATGATCCGGCATTATGGACAATTGAACATTTTGTCGCGGAACTCGCAACAATGCGCGAGGCTCTCGCTTTAAAGGAAGTTCATATTCTTGGACATTCGTGGGGCTCACAATTAGCCCTGGAATATATGTTAACCGAACCTTCGGGTGTAAAAAGCCTCATTCTTGCCAGCCCGGCGATCAACATTCAACGCTGGACAGAAGACAATAAAAAATTATTGCGACAACTGCCGGAAGCCGCTCAAGTCGCCATCGAGAAACATGAACGAGAAGGTACAACCAACTCTGACGAATATCAGTCGGCAATGATGGTGTTTTATAAACGTCATATGTCTCGTTCTGATCCCTGGTCAGATGATTTAAATCTGGCGTTTGAGACGGCTAATCAAAATATCTATGGCTATATGTGGGGGGCGAGCGATTGGGCAGCCACTGGAACCTTAAAAGATTATGACCGGGAGCACATGCTCCCCACAATTGGGTTGCCCGTACTGTTCACGGCCGGTCGTTTTGACGAGGCAAGGCCAGATACAGTGGCATATTTTCAGAGCCTGGTTCCGGGTGCCAGAAGAGCTATACTAGAAAATAGCGGCCACATAACCATGCAGGATGAACCGCAGGAATATAACCGCATTGTCAGGGAATTTTTGAATATGGTTGAGCAGTCGAATTAGAGAATCACCGTTCGCTGGCCGTTGAGTATCACACGTTGTTCACAATACAGGCGCACCGCCTGGGACAGGGCAATAGCCTCTGTGTCATGTCCGAGGTGAATCATCTGTTGTATTGAGATTTCGTGATCAATTGTGCGTACTTCCTGTGTGATGATGGGTCCCTCATCCAGCTCTGAGGTAACCAGGTGAGCGGTAGCACCTATCACCTTTACACCACGATCGTAGGCCTGATGATAGGGTTTGGCGCCTTTAAACCCTGGCAAAAAGGAATGGTGGATATTAATCACCCTGCCTTCGAGGGCCTTACACATGTCGTCTGACAATATCTGCATGTAGCGGGCTAATACAAACAAGTCGATCTGCAATTTCTCAATCAAAGCCAAAAGCTGTTCTTCCTGTTGCGCTTTTGTACTTGCCGTGACTGCCAGATGATAAAAGGGTAACCCGTACCATTTCACAAGGGCGCCGCAATCTGCATGGTTGCTCATCACGCCAACGATCTCTGCCGGAAGTGCACCAGACTTCCATTTTGCAAGCAACGCACTAAGGCAGTGGTCAAATTTGGATACTGCTACCAGCACTCGAGGCTTATCAGCAACTGCACGCAATGTGAATTCCATGCCCAGGTCGATGGCTAGTGATTCGAATCGTTTGTAAAATTCCGCCATACCGGAGGTCATGACACGATCATCGAATACGCACCGCAGGAAGAACATTTCAGAAACAGGGTCCGTGTAATTGGAAATCTCTGTAATGTAGGCTCCGCACTCCAGAAACAGACCGGAATATCGTGCTACTACACCAAGACGATCCGGGCATTTGAAAGACAACACATAGGATTGCCGGTCAGGCTTTTCGACTGTTTGTTCGGAGGACATATTTATTCAACTTTGTATAAATGGGGGCTGAGGCTGGATTCAAACGGCCGACACTCGGCAGTGTACACAGGTGTGAACAATCTGGAAATAAACGCCTGTCCGACTTGCGCCATCAGTTCCCGCAAGTCAAGATACCCGCATCTAAACACTGGAATTGAGATACATGAGCACACTAACCAGCCGTCAGGTGCAATTGAAAAGCCGTCCTCAGGGAATGCCCGCAGAGGAAAATTTTGAGCTTGTCGAAGTAGCGGTAAGTGCACCTGGCGATGGAGAGGTTCTGGTACGCAACCACTACATGACCGTCGATCCGTACATGCGGGGTCGAATGTATGATCGCAAGTCTTATGTGCCGCCATTTCAGATTGGCGAAGCACTACAAGGTGGTGCTGTAGGGGAAGTTATCGAATCAAACGACGCGAATTTCCCGGTTGGCAGCTTCGTACAGAGCAACAATGGCTGGCGTGAAGCATTTGTATCCAGCGGCGAACAGCTCGGCGCAATAGATCCATCACTGGCACCATTGTCCACGTATCTTGGCGTAATGGGCATGCCGGGAATGACGGCCTATGTGGGCCTGTTCAGGGCTGCCAGCCTGAAGGATGGCGAAACGGTTTTCGTTTCAGGTGCGGCAGGCGCTGTCGGTTCGCTTGTGGGGCAGATTGCCAAGGTGAAAGGTTGCCGCGTTATTGGTAGTGCAGGAAGTGAAGACAAGGTAGCGCATCTGGTAAATGAGCTGGGGTTTGACCATGCTTTCAATTACAAAAATGGTGAGCTTTTACAACAACTACGTGAAGGTGCGCCGGATGGCCTTGATGTCTATTTTGACAATGTAGGCGCTGAGCACCTGGAAGCAGCTATTTATCATATGCGTCCATTTGGACGTATCGCTCTGTGTGGTGCTATTGCCACTTACAATGACACAGAACCCAGACCGGGCCCGGTGAACATGAGCATGGCCATTGGCCTTGGGCTGCGTATGCAGGGTTTTATTGTCTCTCACTACAATGATTCCAGAGAAGCTTTTGTTCGTGATGTATCCGGCTGGATAAAGGATGGCAGCGTAAAATATGATGAAACCATACACGAAGGTATTGAACATGCTGTTGATGCGTTTCAGGGCTTGTTCACCGGCGGCAATACCGGGAAAATGTTGGTAAAGCTAATCTAGCAATCCACACCAGATGATACCTGCCAAGGACCTCAGCCGTAGTGACTGGATCAAGCAGTTCACCGCGGGAGGCTCAGACTATGAAATTGTTTCCGGTGAGGTCTGGGGTCGGAAATGTCGTGTCTTCAAAAACGCACCAGCAAATCTCAGGACCTTGTTTGAAGATGCGAGAAGTGGTGAAACATTTCTCGTTTATGGCAACGAACGCTACACTTTTGAAGAAACGTTTCAAAGCAGCGCCTGCATAGCATCCATCCTGATAGAACAATACAGCATTCAAAAAGGAGACCGGGTTGCATTGTGCCTGCGCAACTACCCGGAGTGGGTCATGCTATTCAACGCCATCACTTCCATCGGGGCGATTGCGGTTGCGATGAATGCGCTCTGGATAAGCGATGAACTGGCTTACGGGCTTGGTGATAGTGGTGCAAAACTTTTGTTTGCAGATCAGGAGCGCCTCGACCGTCTGATGCCAGTATATAATAATCTGGATATTCAGGTTATCGGCGTGCGACCACAAAAGACTTTACCCGTAGACATACCAGACCTGGCCAAGCTGATGGCCATCCGAATAACTAAATCAGATACAGTAGAAATGCCCTCGGTAGTTGTACAGGGCACGGATCCGGCAACTATATTTTACACCTCTGGCTCCACTGACCACCCCAAGGGTGTGTTGTCCTGTCATACCAACATTATTACCGCGTTATTATCCTGGGAGTTGGATCGCAAGATACACGAGGCGATGCTTAATTTCAGTCCTGAAGCCCCCCCTTACCAACCCGCTGGGCTTCTGGCAATTCCACTCTTTCATGTAACCGGTTCCCATGCTGTTATGCTCAGTTCGTATCGCAGTCAACGAAAAATGGTCAGCATGTATAAATGGGATGCAGCCGAAGCCGCAAAACTTATTGAGATTGAAAAAATTTCCAGTTTCACCGCCCCTGCTGCCATGACAGGAGACCTGGTAGAAACAGGAAAACTTACCAGACGGGATTTATCCAGTCTTGTTGCTGTGGGCGGTGGGGGTGCCCCGCGCGCACCTGAACAGGTGAAGAATATTGCCACCTCATTCACCAATGCCCTGCCAAACACAGGTTGGGGCATGACAGAAACCAATGCCATTGGAACCGGTATTGGTGGCCAGGATTATCTTGCACACCCCGGCAGTTCCGGACGTTGTTCTGCGGTTCTGGACATCAGGATTATGGACAAAAGTAATACCGACATGCCGACCGGGGAACGCGGAGAGATATTGATTCGCGGCTCGTCAATCTTTGAAGGATACTGGAATCGTCCAGAAGCTAACGCGGAGGTGTTTGTCGATGACTGGCTTCGCACCGGTGACGTAGGTTACGTGGATGAAGAGGGTTACCTGTATATTGTGGATCGCATAAAAGACCTTGTTATTCGCGGTGGAGAAAATATTGGGTGTGCCGAGGTAGAAGCTGCACTGTTATCCCACGCATCCATTCTGGAAGCATCCGTCTACGCCGTACCCGACGCGCGTTTGGGCGAAGAAGTGGGCGCGTCTCTTTATTGCTCTGGTAGTATTTCAGAAACAGATCTTCGACTTTTTCTGCGCACTAGACTCGCCGCTTTCAAAATACCCCGATACATTCAATTTTGTGAAGCGCCCTTGCCCAGAATCGCATCTGGAAAAATCAACAAACGACAAATTCGGGAGGCCGCGATCGCAAGGTTAGGCACAGTATGAGTGAGCCCTATGACGAGAGCCTGAGATTTATCGAGGCTAATGGCGTGCATTTTCACTACGCCCTGGACGGCGATCCCGCCAAACCTGTATTAGCTCTAATCAATATGGCCAGTGCAAACCTGACTACTTGGGAACCTGTCATGAAGGGTCTCCTGGAACACTTTTACGTCTTGCGTTTCGATATCCGTGGAACCGGAAAAAGTACCTGGGGTACAGACAACGAGTTCACCTTTGCACAGTATGCAGACGACCTTGCAGCCATTATGGATGCGTTAGCCTTACGACAAGCCTTTGTACTTGGCGTAGCCTACGGTGCCAGAACCGCCGCACAGTTTGCTCTGCGACATGAGAACAAACTTACAGCACTGGGTTTATTTGATGTTGCCCTCACACCGCCGGTAGAACAAAAGGGGCAAAAGGAACTTGGCCAGCAGGCACTACAATTGCTGAAAGAGGCAGGCGAACCATTGGTGGAGCGACGAAAATCATGGCGCTGGTACGAAGATCGCGGTGCAGCGCTTAAGGCCCACACGGCGCACACCCATGAACCGGATATGACGGATAAGCTTGATCATCTTAAAGTACCTGTGCTGGTAGCTTGTGGCCGGCAGGATATGAATTTAGTCGAAGCCAAACGCATTGCAGCCGCAATACCCGGCGCTGAATTTCATGTGATGGAAATGACAGGGCACGGCTCACCCTTCTACAGACCTGATCTGTTTGTCCGTCTGGTATGCAATTTTTCCTGACCCCAAAGCAATGGACTACGTATGATCAGGCAAATTCAGGCCAGTTCGGGTTTTTGCGAAATTTCCTGCTGAATTTCTCGTAATTTGTCCTCCGTTAACGGGTAGCTCCAAAGTAGTGGAATAGCGACAAACTTGAAGAGCGCGGGCACAATCGAATACAAGCAGGCCAGCCAGAACAGCGCCATTAAAGTATTAGGTGCATTGATGGGATCAGCCAATGAATTAAATCCCACAATGGTCGCACCCGTGGTGCCTACCACTAGGCCCAGCGCATACGCCAGTTTGCGTGTCATGGTCCAGATGCTGAAGTAAACACCCCCCTGGCGTTTTCCGGTTTGAGCGCTGTCCAGATCGATTACATCTGCCGCCATCGCATAGGGCAGCGCACTCAAAGCCCCTATCGCGCTACCTTTTAAACACATCACGCCAATGAAAAATGCAAATTTACCGGTAGGAATACCTTCAAAGTGGGCGTCCAGCCTGACTAACCAGCCGTCCGGCAAAAAAGACAACAGGTCAATGAGATGATAGGACTCAAACCAGACCTGTGGTGCAATCGCAATCAAGGGAATAAAACAGGACCAGAAAGCGTACCAGAATATCGCCACCATGGTCGCACGATGTTTACCAATTTTTCCCGATAGCTTAAACCACAGCGGAATAGCAACTATCTGCGAGATAAAATAGGGCGCGAGATAAAAGCCGTATAGATCACCGGCCAGGAGCACATGTTTTACAAAGAAAAAACTCAGGGCATTGGTCATGGCAGAACCAATAGTGGAAAACAAAAATATGACGATAAGTTTTCTGTACGGTTCGTTGCGCCAGACAATTCGAAAAGTTTCCCTGATTGGCATATGCGGTGTGGTAGATTCTTTCACCGGATACTCAGGAACCACTGCCAACAGATTAAACACCATGATGGGCATAATAATGACGAGTATAATACTCAGAAAATAAACGCTATCCGTAGGCTTTGTGTAACCCCAAAACACAATGACTACCGGTACCATAGCCGCCACCAGCAGGCCCGATACACTAAACGCTTCCTTCCAGCTCATAATCAGTGTGCGGTCGCTGTAGCCCTGGGCCAGTTCTGCCCCCCAGGCCGAATACGGTACATCCTTAATGGTGGCACCCACATACATAACCAGGAGCACTGCAAGCAAATACGGATACCCTGAACTCATGGTAAAACCCAGCAGGCTGATCTCGGTAAACTCTATGGGCGGTACCCAGAGTAACCACACACCCGCCATGTAGATTGGCAGGCCAATAAGGAGAAACGGTTTGCGCCTGCCCCAACGTGAACGTATACGGTCGGAGTAAAAGCCTATAAGCGGGTCCGTAAGTCCATCAAACACACGTGACAAAGCCAGCACCAGGCCAACAAATGCCAGGCTTAGACCAAAACCCTGAGAATCTGCATATACGGGAGTGAGAAAAACTGCCAGCGGTAAGCCCATCATGGACAAGGGCATTGCCGGTGCGCCATAAGACGCTAGTTGGTATTTATTAAGCGGTTTATACTCAGACAAATGCTACCCCTCGCAACCAGAATGGTAATTATCTTCAATCAAATGAAGATACAGGGATAATGCAGGAGACCCGGCTCGATAGATAGCCGTCTGCAAGACACCTTAGTTAGGCACTACTCTCAACACCTTTCCGCTGGCACTGTCTGTCAAAATATAGAGATAACCGTCTGGCCCCACTCTTATATCGCGAATACGCGCGGCAATTTCTGTAAAGACAGGTGTTTCGCTAGCAACCCTCCCGTCTTCGATTTTAAGCTGTCGCACCTCTTCATCGACCAGGGCACCAACAAACAAATCGCCCTGCCACTGAGGGAACGCAGCACCGTCATAGATCGCCAAACCCGATGGCGCAATACTTGGCACCCAATAGGTAAGAGGTTCTTCAACACCTGGTGCTGATTTCAGTGGTGTTACGTAAGCGCCGGAATAATTAATGCCTTTAGTGGCAGCAGGCCAGCCATAGTTGCGGGTTGGCAGCACCAGATTCAATTCGTCGCCCCCTTTGGGACCATGTTCATGCATATATACGATGCTGGTTGCCTCATCCAGCACCAAACCCTGCGGGCTGCGATGTCCATAGGACCAGACTTTGGGATCACCCTGCTTTCCATCCGCATAGGGATTATCTGCTGGCACTGTGCCGTCTTTGTTGATTCGAATAATTTTGCCCAGTTGACTAAATTTGTCCTGCGCCGCCTCCCGGTATTCAAACCCGTCACCCGTGGTCATCATCAGAGTGCCATCCTCTAAAAAAATCATCTTGCCACCGTAATGAACCGGCGTATCTTTTAAAGGCGCAACCGTAAAAATAGCCTGAACGTCTTCAATTGCGTCATCCATGAGCGTGCCTTTAACAATTCGAGTACCGTTTGCGTCGGGTGCACCATGGGCGAAAGAGAGATACACGGTTTGGTTCGATGTAAAATCGGGATCAAGAATTATGTCAAAATAACCACCCTGGCCTGCGACATAGCTATCTGGCAGACCCGTTAATGGCTTGCCAATGTCCCCGGCTGCAGTTATCCGTCGGACTTCACCAACCCTTAAGGCAACCAGATAATCACCACTGGGCAGGAAGGCAATTGACCAGGGGAAGTTTAAGCCTTCGGCGACTGTTTCAATTTTGTAATCTATGGGCGATTGAGCCTCTGTTTGTGTGGCAGCATTCGCAGCGCCCACAGGAAGGATAAGAGATGCGATCACCGTCGCAAAAATTGACACAATGACCAATAGTAGAACGCGCATAACCCTTTCACTCCAACTGAATTCAGGCCATCATAGCAAACACAGGCGGATATGCAGGTACAAGAATGCTAAATACGGCAATCAGAATTACGGGTAGTTTTATCGCGGCAGTTCTCGCTGCCTATATTCTTGGCGCAATATTTATCAGCCAGGGAAATATTGCCAGCATTATAGCAATGGAGTTCGACGTCACCCTGGCGCAACGATTCGGTGCAGCAATTCACGATGTAACGCACATGACCGATATTTATTTGCCCATAATTGCAATCAGCTATCTCATCGCCATGCCCATTGCCGCGCTCGTCATAAAGTATGTGCCTAATCTGCGTTTGATCGGCTATGTGTTGGCAGGTGCAGCTGGGCTACTTGCCATCCACCTGATTATGAAGATGGTTTTGGGTTTTTCTGGCATCGCCCCCACTCGCACCTTTATTGGCCTTCTAGCCCAGGCCATCGCAGGCGGTGCAGGTGGTTATCTGTTTCATCGGTTGTCGATGAAGCGAACAGTCACGGACTAGTATCCAACGCTCCGGTTCTTCAGCTTATTTCAAGGCCTTCAAAAGAGCCTTCTTCACGCCATTCGTCAAGCAGCTTGAAAAAAGCGGGGGACCCGGCTCCATAGTTGGCATTTTGAAGTGATCGTTCTGAAGGCTTGCCTTCATTGTTGTAATACCCTGGTGTGCAATCTGCGAGAAACCTTTCTGCCATACGCGCAAGACTGATAATAGTTTTCACCCATTCTTCTTCTGCTTCTTCACCAGCCTCCACCACCTGATGATTTCCGTTCATGCAATGCTCGACAATATATGTGATGTGTTTAGCCTGTTCATTAAGCGCGTGCGGATAGTTTGCAGTAAAACCGGTTTGAGTGTGCCCCATCATAAAACAGTTAGGAAATCCGCGACTGTGCATGCCATGAAATGTACTCGCACCGTCGGCCCATTTTTCGGTGAGGGAGAGACCATTTCTGCCTATCAGCTCATAGCCACATCGGCGCGAGTACTCTGTACCCACCTCAAATCCCGTGGCAAATACAATACAGTCCAGTTCTATTTCCTGACCGTTAGCAACTATGCCGTTTTCAGTGATTCGATCTATGCCCTGCCCCGCAGTATCCACAAGTGTGACGTTGGAGCGATTAAATGTGGGCAAGTACTCATCGTGAAAACAGGGGCGTTTACAAAACTGCCGGTAATACGGCTTCAGGGATTCTGCGGAGCTCTCATTTTTTACAAGGTTTTCAACACGTTTTCGAATCTGTTCCATCTTCTGGAAGTCCGCCAGCTCCATTTTTGCATACAGTGCCGCCGGTGACAGGTCAGGTTCATCCTCGTTTTTAACCATTACCAGCAAATTGCGGATAATTTCTGTCCAGCCATCACTCACCAGATCTTCTTCCTGGATACCGCCGGAGACAAGTATATTAAAATTGTCCATGCGTTTCTGGTGCCAGCCTGGCTCCAGACTTTCAAACCATTCAGAGTCCGTTGGTCGGTCGTTTCGCTCGTCTATGGATGAGGGGGTGCGCTGAAACACAAAGAGCTGTTTCGCACCTTCGCCAAGATGTGGTACACATTGCACCGCGGTGGCTCCAGTGCCAATAATACCAATGCGCTTGTCCTTCAAGCCGGTTAAACCGCCCTGGGCGCTACCGCCTGTGTACTCATAGTCCCAGCGACTGGTGTGAAAGGTATGACCCTTAAAACTGTCTATACCCCCAATGCCCGGTAGTTTGGGGCGATTAAGTGGTCCATTGGACATGACTACAAATCGCGCCAGCATTTTATCACCACGATTCGTTGAAATAATCCAACGCTCCAAATCATCATCCCAGCGAACTTCCGTTACCTCTGTTTGAAAACACACGTCATCGTACAGATTGTATTTACGCGCTATTTGCTTGCTGTAATCCAGAATATCCAGCCCGTCTATGTACTTCTTTTTCGGTTTGTATCCCAACTCCTCCAGAAGTGGTAAATATACGTAGGACTCTATGTCACAGGAAGCACCCGGGTAACGGTTCCAGTACCACGTACCCCCAAAATTACCGGCCTTTTCCAGCATGCGAATTTGCTTGATACCTGCCTCACGCATTCGCGCGCCCGCTAAAAGCCCACCAAAACCACCCCCAATAACCACTACGTCGATTTCGTCTGACAGCGGTTCACGTTCTATTATTTCTTCAAGATAGGGGTCATCAATGTAGTGTTTGAATTGACCCACGACCTGTGTGTACTGCTCATTGCCGTCTTCGCGAAGACGTTTGTCGCGCTCTAGCCGATATTTGGTTCGAAGGGCATCCGGATCAAAACCCAAAAACTGACTGTCTGTGCGCGCCGCTGCACCCTCTGCATTACTGGACATAGATTGATTCCTGAAAACAAATTTAATTCATATAGATTAAATTTACACTTTCACCGGCAGGAATCAACAAAAAATGCACCTAATCGGGGTCAAATAACACACCGGGGTTCAGTATTCCGTTTGGATCCAGGCGCTTCTTGGCTGCTTTTAAAGCCTCCTGGAACAGATCGGGTTGCTGAATTTGCCAGCCCGGCGCATGCATACGTCCTACGGCGTGGTGGTGGGTAATGGTACCCCCGTGAGCAACCAGTGCATTGGAAGCAGCGTTCTTAATATGCTGCCAGGCTTGCGCTTCTGTGCCAATCGCGACAGGACCGGACCAGGTGTAATACGGAGCAGGTCCGTCCACGTACACATGGGTAAACCGGCAGGACAAGGAGCTGCCCGGCCCCAGCACATCCTTAAGTGCTGTACCCACTTCACGCCTCACACTGGCATCAAATTCCGGCCATTTATCCCAGGTCACGGCGGTTTCAAAAGTGTCTGACAACATACCCAGACCGTTGCTTACTCCAGCATTCACACCAATGAAGGCGTCGCGCCACGCACCTACAGCACCTTCTCTGCCAGTACTTTTACCCTGAGCATCAGAGATAAGAATGTCCGAATTCTCTATCTGGCCACCATGATCCCTGGCAATGGCAACCGCATGCCCAATATAGGCATCCTGAGGCACATCAGCCGACTCAAAACCAATAATCAACAGAGTACTTTTGCCATCCATTCCTGCAGCGCGCGCAGATTCCACCGGGTCCAGCAGACGCAGGTTAGCAGGCCAGAGCTTGGCCTGTGCGATTGCCCGGGTAGCTTCATAACCCGCCTGCCAGGACGAAAAAACCACGCCAGCCGTCGCGCGATACACTGGCCGTTTCTGCAATCTCATCCAGGCTTCTGTGATAATGCCTAAAGTACCCTCCGATCCCAGCACCATACGATCCGGGCTTGGACCCGCACCGCTACCGGGAAGCCTTCTGGATTCCATCCATCCAGCGGGTGTTAACATGCGGGTCGACTCAACAAAATCGTCAATGTGCGTGTGATTGGTAGCGTAGTGCCCTCCTGAACGGGTAGCAATCCAGCCACCCAGTGTCGACCATGGAAAACTTTGTGGAAAATGCCTTAGTGTGTATCCATGCGGTCTGAGTTGGTTCTCCATATCGGGACCAAATATTCCCGCCTGCATGCGCGCAGCACGAGACACGTCATCAATTTCCAGTATGCTATTCAAACCATCTGTATCGATAGTAACGGCACCCTCACTGCCTGCTGGTACACTTACCCCGTCTACCACGGTTGTACCGCCCCCATACGGTATTGTTGTGTAGCCTTTCGCGTCACACCAGGCCAGTGTTCTTTCCAGTTGCTCCTCGGTTTTAGGATGCGCAACCGCATCCGGTGGGTTGTCGAACTGTCCCCTCAAAGCCTTCAGTAGTTCGAGAATGTGCCCGCCATAGGTATGTACCACACGTTCGTGTTTATCGCTACTCACCCAGTCCGTTAGACCAGCGGGGATACTAAGCCTGGGTTTCCGAAGATTAATATCCGCTATAGCAGGGATAGGCGGTGGCAAAACTTCCTTGCCCGTCTGCTCGGATATGTGCCTGGCAGCCTCTTGCCTCTGAGAATCACTGGGCTCGTCTTCAGTGAACCCCCAGGTCCAGAAACTTCTGGTTCTTTGATCTGTCATGTTACATCCTCGTCGAAAGAACCAGATTAGTACCGTACGCGCCGAAATTCACCTAATATTGTGATAGTTGGCCCGATACCAGCAATACACTGCAGTTAAATGGGGAGAAGAAGCATGCAGAAACTTTTTTATTTCCCGGGCAGTTGTGCCCGCGCGTCGCACATAGCCCTGCGGGAGGCTGATGCAAGTTTTGAGCTACGGCTGGTGGATTTCGCAACGGCCGAACAACGCAAGAACGCGTATCTGAAGATTAACCCCAAGGGCAGAGTTCCCGCACTGGAAACAGAGCGTGGCATTATCACCGAAACGCCTGCGATACTTGCCTACATCGCGCAACAATATCCGCACGCCAGGCTTGCCCCACTAGATGATGCTTTTGCCTTCGCTGCCTTGCAGTCATTCAACAACTACCTGTGCGCAACCGTGCATGTTGCACATGCGCATATTCGTCGTGGCGAACGATGGGCAGATGATTCCTCCGCTATTGCAGAGATGCGGCGCAAAGCGCCAGAAGTGATGGCTGGTTGCATTCAACTTATTGAAGATCTTTACTTCGCAGGTCCCTGGGTGATGGGTGAACACTATTCCATTGCAGACCCCTACCTGTTCACCATTACACAATGGTTGCCAGTACATGGAATTGATTCGTCTGATTACCCGAAAATTCACCAGCACCTTGTAAAAATGCTGGAGCGACCGGCAGTTCAGAAAGCTATAGAGATTGAGTCAATGTGAAGATATAGGCGCTTCACCCTAATCTGATGGTACTTGCTACCAATTGTTCAACGCTAGTCTTGTGCTAATATCCTGCTAGGATAACTATAGCAGGAAATATTGGGGACATTGGCAGACACAAAAATAACGTGAAAAACCTCGTTATCGAACTACACCGTCGTCACGTTTTTAAGGTAGGAGGTGCCTACCTCGCATTGGCGTGGATAACTATTCAAGTGACCGCCGCTGCCATACCTGCTCTCAATCTACCTGAATCGCTAAACAGTATCGTTTTTTATCTTGCCTCAATTGGCTTTCCCTTCGCACTGATTTGTGCGTGGGTGTTTGACCTAACACCCAATGGGCTTATACGAACCGACGCACTACCCTCGCCTCAGGAACAAGAACTCGATCAAATACCAGCGATCTCTAACAAAGAACAGCGCACAACCACTGTATTTAACCGACCTTCAATCGCGGTGTTACCTTTTACAAATCTATCAAGCGACACAGAAGAATATTTCGCTGACGGTATTACTGAGGACATTATTACTGAGCTGGGCCGATTTCCCTCTTTGGCAGTAATCGCTCGCAACTCTACTTTCGCTTTCAAAGAATTAAATATTGATGTTGAAGGCGTAGGGCGAAATTTGGGAGTTCAGTATGTGGTAGTAGGTAGCGTACGCCGTTCAGGCAAAAAACTGCGTATTAGTGTGCAATTGACCGACAGTTTTACCTGTCAGAATATTTGGGCAGAGCGCTATGATCGGGATCTGGAAGACATTTTCGAGCTACAGGATGAAATAACCCAAGCTATAGTGGCAGTGCTTCCGGGCAGAATAGAAGCAGATCGCGCCGAGCGTACTAACCGCTTGCCTCTCTCGGACATGGCAGCTTACGACTTTCTTATAAAGGGCAAAATTTATCACCACAATCAGTCAGCCAGCGACAATGCTGAAGCAATTAAAAATCTCGATAAGGCGATAGAACTTGAACCTGATTATTCACACGCCCACGCATGGCGCGCTTGTGTCCTGGGACAAGCCTGGTCACAGGGATATGCCACTGAATTCGAAAATCCACTCGATGAGGCTGTAGTCTCACTCGACAAAGCTTATGCTCTGGACAAGACTGATCCGGAGTGTCATCGCTTATTGTCTGCAGTCAATATGGTGAGGAAAAATTTCGAAAAGGCAGAAGAACACCAAAAAATAGGTTTAACACTCAGTCCGAATTACGATTTACTTGTGGTACAGCAAGGTGAATTGCTGACATGGATGGGTCATGGTGCAGAAGGTGCCAAATGGGTTGAGAAGGCTATGAGCCTGAATCCTTTTCACCCACCCCGATTTTGGAGTCATTTAGGCCGCGCGCACTTCGTAAATCGCGACTACGAATCGGCACGGGAAGCTTTTAGAAAGAATACGCTGACCGATCCCGCAACCAGCGCTTTAATGGCGGCCTGTGCAGCTTATCTCGGCGATTCTGCTTGTATGGCGCGTTATGCCGCTGAAACGCTGCAACTTGTTCCGGGTTTTTCTTCAAATGAGCATGTCAAAGGATTACTTTATCAGCACGAGAACGACGCCGATCACCATCGCGAGGGTCTGATCAAGGCCGGATTACCGAATTAGTTTAGCGAACAAAGTGTCTCTTTGGTGTAATCACGTTTATCCGTGGCATCGGCTAATGACTCAAATGGGTCAATAGGCGCGCGCTCATCTTCACCGTCGTGTACCAGTAATAGTTTCTCATTGAGTCTGTCGACCTTATGTAGGTGACATGGCTTTTTAAATGTCCTTATCCGTACCCGGAACATCTTCCCGACCACTCTGAAACATCTCAGACAACGAGCCCCACCGGGCACTGCCGTCAAATACTCACGCCGATCTGTTCGCCGCTTCCTAAACCTTCAAGGCTTCGGAGGATTGTCCCTGCCTAACCACCACCGCTGCTTACCAAACTATCCTCACAGACAAGTTATTGTGTTCCGTCCCGGGAATTGTGACCATGTCATGGATCAGCGGCGATCTTCTCAACGGAGATTTCAAAAACCGGGGCGGGATTGGAATTTTCGCGCCGTGGGCGGAAAACACCCCGATCGGAATAGAACACACCATCCTGATCCGGCCACCAACCGGGAAGGCCCATCAACGGCAGGGGCGAAAGATCGGCCGGGTGACTGAAAAGATTTCCGTCCAGCAAGCGGTCTGCCAATTTGTGATCCAGCCGGGCGATGAAATCATTCCGCGACAATAATTTTACGTGCTCCTCGACCTGAATCAGTAAAACCTTGGCCGTGATCGCTTTGTAGGGATAAAGAAATTTCTCCAACAGAGCATGACCACATAGAAATATGTCCAGCTTGTCAGACTCATCAGAATCGGACTCTGATGACATGCCCGACCCAAATACCCGGTGCCAGTCATGTTCAGCGATGGCTTGCAGGGATTGCCTGTCAGAGCCGACCACAATGGCACCACTCTCATCCAGCAAGGTCAGTGCATCACGCATGTTTCCCCGCGCCCCCCGCGCCCCCCGCGCCGGACTCTGCCGTGTTTTCTGCTGCTCGAAGTGCACCGCATTCATGGCTGCTTTCAACCGGGGAAATCGGCACCACACCATGGCATTGAACAGATCATGCCAGCTATCAGGCCGGGTGCTGACCCGGCCCGTACTGAAAATATGGTCTTCATATGCAACACCGGGAATGTCGCCAGCCGGTACGAAGCGAACAGGGTGGCCGCCATGGCTTTCAAGGCCGGCTGGTAACATTCGGCACAACTCAACCGCTGTAGGAAACTCCGGACCTGCCAACGACAGCAATAATTGCCGGTAGTCATCCCAATACGGGGCGGAGAGATTCAGTTTTGATGACCAATCAGACTTCAACGGCTGAACATAGCTTCCATTTCATCAAGATCGAGACCGCCGTCAAAATTCGTGTCAACAAACCACCATTTAAACCAGCCCAGAGATTCGCGCATTCGACTCGGCAATTCGTCTTTTGAAGCTTTTCCGTCCATGTTTTTATCAACAAAGCCGATAAACTGGCCAGCATCGGCTCTCAGATTACTGTGTATTGGTGTTTCAGCGGTTTCATTGGTCCAACTGAAACTGACCGAACCGTACAACATTTCGTCCTGTGACTGTAATCCCCATGGTACTACGCGTTCCGGGTCTGGATTGCTTCGGTTTTTAGCGGAGTTGTCGTACACAGTCCTGTGAATAATCCTGGAACCTTTCGGTACTTCTTTGGGCTCAGTGAAACTATAGGTTCTCTGCCAATCGAAATTATAATTTGGAACAGACAGAATCATTTCCTTGCTGCCATCGGGATATTCAAGCTCAAATGTGGAACTCTTGCCCCGATAGTGTGAGTGGGGAACCAGTGAATGGATTACCGCATCATCCCAAAACTCAAAGTACGCGGCCACCTCAAACGCTTCATCGTGCGCTGGAATCTTTAGCCTGGGATTGAGCACCACATGTTGTCTAAGAAAATTGGCGGGCGGCTTGTCGGCGAAATATAGAGCGATTTTAGTGGTGTCCTTCGTTGCGATACCCATGGGTGTGTAGTGTATTTGCAACTGATAAACCCCTCCGGCTGGTACAAAAACTCCTGTGCCCTCTGGCATACGCGCTGATTCGTTCCCTGGTGCATAACCCATGATGTAGTTCTGGAAAACACTTTCCTGGTCGTCTTCCTCGGGTGCTTGTTCTGCTGACCCCATCAAAACATGATGCACAACTTTGGTATTTCCGGGCCGTACCGAAGCAGCTTCTACCCATACGTCATGATTGAGTGGATTAGCAATAACAGGAAATTGATAGTCTACAACACCTGATGCGGGAACTTCATAGGTCGGTGCGTCGAGTACCAGATCCGGTTCACCGAGTGGCCACTCGACCGAATTGGCTCGCTTCGCCAAGAGCGGATCCGGGCCTTTGCCTCGTTGTGCACCTGCTTCGATCCAGTTGATAAGCGTGCGAGTATCTTCATCAGACATACCTGCATCATTTTTCCAGTGACCCAGTTCCGGGTCTGCGTGCCATGGCGGCATGCGTTTCACTCTGATTACTTCGCGCATCATAGGAGCAAAGCCCTTAATCATGTTGTATTCACTCATCGCCCAGGGGCCGATTCCGCCTTCCACATGGCAAGCCATGCAGCGACTTTCGAGAATGGGCACTATGTCATTCGTGTAACTCACAACTTCGCTTTTTGATTTGTAATTGATCTCACAACCTCTGGCTGTTTGTTGCTCTGCGTCGGACAGAAACAAGGATTCTTCACCTTTTATCAACGAGTCTATTTGCATGCGAAGACCCCGGCTTTCCGCAGAACCTCGAAAGATTACTTGCCACGTCCTGGGATCGATCAGCAAAACTTCTCCAGTCATTTGGAAATTGAGAGATCGCCCAATAATCTGTGCACTGTCATGAAGAATTGGTATATCCAGGTCCCATGCGCGCGCCAAATCTGCAATGCTTGAACGTGCATCGTGTGAATTGAGCATAAAAAATCGAACCCCCCGCTCTACGTAATCTGCCGTCAGGGAACGATAGTCGGGAATTGAATGGGCAACGGCTTCGCAATCATTACGCTGCGAGATCAGGACTATAGCGGTGGCGTCGCTCTCGTAGTACAACTCATGGGCTTTTCCATTGTGATCAAGCAATACGAAGTTGTCCGTTTTCAACATTGCCTGAGTATTTGCAGCCATTGCAAATACAAGTAGAAGCAAACCTGTTCTGAGAGTGTTGGTAATCGCTTTTGACATGGGCGATATTCGTTGATACCCGCGTAAATCAGTCATTAGGGTTGGTTTTGTACCGTGAAAATTACGTCTCATTGTGTTGTGCCTCTTGCAAATTTGAGGAGGCTTGACTGTCCCGCAGTAAACCAGCCGAGTCTCGTGCAAATATTCCAAATATAGTTGATAATATCAATTATGTGTTCAATGGTTGATATTAGCAACTATAATTTGTGAGCTATACGAATGACTAATAACTCTAAGAGTCTTGTTCAAAATTCTATTTCGCGAGTCGTGTCAGGTTACAGATCGGCCACGAAAGAAAAATTTCGAGCCCTGTCTGCGACAATAGCCCCCATGCATGTTCGCGCGCTTCGTTTAATCGAGGAAAACCCCAATTGTACATCTCAACAAATTGCTGCCTCAATGCGAAGAGATAAAGCGCAGATTGCGCGCTTGATCAAAAAATTGGTTAGCGAGAAGTTGGTCAAAGCTCGCTCTTGTCCGTCTGATAAACGCAGCCGGTTGCTTGAGGTAACGCCAGCTGGGCGAACTTCTATGAAGGAATTGCAATCGGCAGAAAACTCAGTAATTGGTCAAATGATAACAGGGTTGAGCAGTCGCGAGTTGGATCAGATTCTACGAATCACGCATAAGATGAGTGAAAATTTGGAGGAACTGTGAGGACATTCGAACTTGATTAACCTATCAAGCCCAAAGTTCGTGTAGTGGCGCATGAACCTGACCTTGCTCGTAGCGAAGACGGTTCGGTCGCACGCTATTATCCAGGCACCTTTGGCTCGCTGGCGATAAGGGATTTTCGATTTCTATGGTTAGCTAATCTGTTGACGTCATTTGCTATGCAGATGCAGATAGTAGCGCGTGGCTGGCTGGTTTATGACATGACGAATTCTCCGATGGCACTCACTTGGGTGATGCTGTCGTTCATGCTCCCTTCATTTGTGTTTTCCATGGCAGGTGGCGTGATCGCTGACAGGCTGCCAAAAAAGCAGATCATGATTGCAGCACAGTTTCTTAATGCTTTTGCGACAGCGATGCTGGCGTACATCGTGTTCATCGGTGAAGTCCACTTCTGGCATTTCATAGTCATTGGGCTCTTCAACGGTACAATTCTCTCATTGTCCATGCCGGCGCGAAGCGCTTTGATTCCCGAAGTCGTGGGCGAAACAAATCTCGTCAACGCCATGGCACTTCAAAGTGCGACATTTAACCTGGCCAGAATTCTTGGGCCAGCCATTGCAGGAGTATTCATCGCCGTCTTTGCTGCAGGCAACACAACTTCAACGACGGGCGTCGGAATTGTTTTCTTCATCATCGCCGGACTCTACCTGATAGCCGTAATCGCTACGGCAATGGTGAAACGTGCCGGTCATCCAGCAGCATTAAACGACGCTTCACCACTCGAGGACGCCAAAGAGGGATTTCTCTACATGTGGCAAGACAAAATCATCCTGGGCCTGATGATTATGAGTTTTGTGCCCTTTACATTTGGGTTTTCCGCCTCATTCCTGCTACCTGCATTCAACAAGGATATCATCGGCGGCGGACCGGATGACCTGGGCCTGCTAATGACCGGCATGGGGGCCGGTGCATTCTTCGGTTCAATGATACTGGCCAGACTCGGTGATATTAAGCGCAAGGGTAAAGTCATGTTCGTCAGCGCCTTTCTCTGGTCGATTACGGCCGCGGCATTTGCCTTTTCACAAAACCTGGTCATGGCGCTTGTACTGGGTGCTGCGATGGGTTTCTTCAGTTCGGTTTTTGGCGCACTCAACATGAGTGTTATTCAGTTAATGGTGCGCCCTGACATTCGTGGAAGAATGATGGCAATCATGATGATGGCTTTTGGATTAATGCCGCTCGGGGTGATACCCGTCAGTGCGCTGGCAGAATTTGCAGGCATAGACATTGCGTTAATGTTTGCGGCGGCTATGCTGGCGTTGAGTATGGTGTTGCTGGGCTATTTTTTTCCAGACCTGTTGAAGCTTGATAAGGGGCACGGCGATCATATCCTCATCAGAAAAAAAAGAGGTGCTCACCGATAACAGAGGGTTATTCAGATGTTCATCGCGGTCTCCTACGCTGAGCTTCGCCGAGAAAGTGTTTAGGCTGCGTTCGTTAATTTTTCTGTTGTTATGTTTTCAGTGCTTTCCAGGTACTCCTCAAAAGTTCCTTTGAAACTCACGAGTTTTTGATTTTTGATCTCGATCACCTGAGTCGCCAGGGATGACACAAACTCGCGATCGTGACTGACAAAAATCAGTGTGCCTTCAAAAACCTTAAGCGCATAATTTAACGCTTCGATGGCTTCCATATCCATGTGGTTCGTAGGCTCATCCATGATTAACACGTTAGTATCAGCCATCATTAGCTTGCCAAACAATAGCCGGTTTTTTTCACCACCCGAGCAAACCTTCGCCTTTTTGTTGGCGTCATTGGCGGTAAATAACAAACGTCCGAGCATTCCGCGCACCATGAGGTCATCGTGTTTAGCGGTGCGCCACTGTGACATCCACTCAAACAAGGTCAGTTCGCAATCAAAGTCATCCGTGCTGTCCTGGGGACAATAACCCAACATGGCATTCTCAGCCCACTTCACCTGTCCTGTGGTTGCTTTCAGCTCGTTCATAAGACAGCGCAGAAACGTGGTCTTACCTGTACCGTTCTCGCCGATAACTGCAAGTTTCGCACCTGCCTCCAAAATCAGATTACCACCAGCGAATATCGTTTCGTCGTCGTACGCATGTGAGAGGTCTTTCAGTACGAGCGCTTGACGGTGCAACTTTTTCTCCTGATTTAGTCGGATAAAGGGAGATACCCGGCTTGATGGTATTACCTCATCCAGTTTTATTTTTTCCATCTTCCTGGCACGCGAAGTCGCCTGCTTGGCTTTTGATGCGTTGGCTGAAAAGCGATTGACAAAACTTTGTAATTCATCAATTTCAGCACTTTTTTTAGTATTCGCTGTGTGTAGCTGCTCTCGAACCAATGAGGATGCCGCAATAAAGTCATCATAATTTCCCGGGTAGATACGCAGCTCTCCATAGTCGATATCGGCCATATGCGTGCACACTGAATTTAAAAAATGTCGATCATGCGAAATAATGATCATGGTACATTTACGCAGGTTAAGTACTGTTTCAAGCCAGTTAATGGTGTGGATGTCCAGATTATTAGTGGGCTCATCCAAAAGCAGGATATCAGGATTGGCGAATAAGGCCTGTGCCAGTAATACGCGCAACTTCCAACCCGGCGCAACCTGCTTCATCAAGCCATAATGTAGTGTTTCCTCGATGCCCGCCTGCAGGAGTATTTCTTCGGCTCTGCTTTCTGCAGAATAACCATCCCTTTCTGCAAATTCTGTTTCAAGGTTTGCCGCGCGCATGCCATCTGCTTCACTCATCTCGGGTATCGCATAAATGCGATCACGCGCTTGCTTCACCTTCCATAACTCAACATCGCCCATAATCACAGTATCGACGACGCTGAATTCTTCAAAGGCAAACTGGTCCTGACTGAGAGTTCCGAGCTTATCCCCAGAGGTGATTGAAACGTTGCCAGCGGTGGGTTGCAACTCACCGCTAAGAATTTTCATGAGAGTCGATTTACCACAGCCATTGGCACCAATCAGACCGTAACGATTGTTATTTCCGAATTTCGCAGAAATATTTTCAAACAAGGGCTTAGCGCCAAATTGCATGGTAATGTTTGCTGTGGTAATCAAAGAATTATCCCGTGCGTTTACAAATTAATGGTAGTGGGCAAAAAGGCGCGGACTATAAAGAGTTGGGGGGTGTTTGTCGAGCTTGGTGGACGGAATCGACTCCGGGTCAACGCGCCGGACCCCCAGCACTCATCCGAATCAGGTACTTTCCAGATCAGCGTCGCTATCTCGATACCCCGCGCGCTTAACAGCAAACATGTTATTGTAACCTAGCGAGAATTGGGGGGATCGACTTTTGCCGTTATTGCAAAAAACAGTTGCCTGGGTCATGTTACTTTCCGGTGTTTCAGTGTTCCTGGTTCGCTTGCACCATGCCGGACCTTACGCGATGCCGCAGCAGGGAAATTTGTTGGCTGCAATCCTCTCACTCCTCATCGCCCTGTGGTTGATTCGATGCTGGTTCAGCGAAAGCAAATTACATAGTAGTGTGCGCTGGATTACCGTGGCGATCAGTCCTATCGTATTGTTTTTCACCCTGTACGCCGTTTTTGCAGAAGTGGAAGAAACAGTCACATTAAAAGTGCATGACCTTAACGGAAGTAGTGTAGACCTCAGGTTGTGGATAGTTGATATAGAAGACAAAGCCTGGGTCACCATGAATCGGACAAAAGCCCAAACACATGGTCTTGAGGCGGCTAAAGTGGAGCTGTTGCGCAATGGGCTTTTCAAATGCGTTATAAGCACTCAATATGAAAAGCGCTCGATCGTAAATGCAGCACACCATGCCAGATCCAGGAAATATGCAACACAGAGAATCGCAACCGCATTGGGTATGTTCGGTGAAAACGCTGGCCCTGACACCGTGGCATTACGGCTGGACGATTGTTCCAATGAATAGGGGATAGCTGTGCTGCACCCAGGGTCAAAACTGGTTCTGGCAATTGTGGTACTCCCACAATTTTATGTGGCACTCGAAGCAATCGAGCTCTCGGCTCTTGTTGAACACCCGGGAATTAGTGAGGTTAAGATTTCTCCCGGCGGAGAATATTTGGCAGTTAGGGTGCTTAAAAATGGCCGTCATTCCCTGCAGTTTGTTTCACGGACTACCCGTGAACCAACCGGAAGCCTGGAATTCTTTGATGACGCAGAAGTTGGCGTTTTCCACTGGGTGAACAAAAACCGTGTGGTCGTAGAAAAATATGATACATCCAGAGTACGCCTTAAACCCAAATTCCATGGCGAGTTATATGCCATTGATGCGGACGGTAGTCATGGAGAATTAATTTTTGGTTACCGATCCGGTGCCAGGAAGTTTGGTTCTCGAGCCAATAAGAAACAATCCAGATTGGCCTGGGGATCTATCATCGATGTATTACCAGATGACCACAACAACATACTAATATCCTCGACCGCTATGTCTGAAGTGCGTGCTAGAAAACCCAAAGCGGTATTGCTGGATGTGTACACCGGTGTGGAAAAGCACAGCTATAGAAGATCTCGTTATCCCATGGGTCGTTTTCTAACTGATGGTAGCGGTGAGCTGCGCCTGATTACCAGCGTCAAGCCTGGGCGAAAGATTCATCTCCAGACCAAACCACAATCTGCCAACACATGGAATGACATACCCAAACCATTTTATGGCAGGCACCTTAATCCTGTAGCGATAACGGAAGACAAGAATGCCGCCTATGTACTGGATAATTTAAATTCGGACAAGATCGGATTAAGAAAACTTAGCCTTGATGGCCTGCACTATACAGATGTCTACACGCACCAATACGTAGACGTAAGTGATGTAGTTTTGAGCTCGGATGGGAGAACGGTCTACGGCTTGCGTGTCGATGACGGGTATCCAAGCTACATACTGCTTTTGAACAAAAACAAAGAAGCAATCATCTTCAAAAAACTTTTAGCGCGATTCCCTGGTAAAACACTCTCGATAACCAGCCGGACATCGGACGGAAAGTATTGGGTACTACGTACCGGCTCTGACGTCAACGCAGGTCGTTTCATTTTGTACGACAGGGAAAAAGATTCTCTTTCAGATCTGTTTGATGTACGCCCAAATTTATTGGAAGCCGAGCTGGCAACGGTTAAACCCATTGAGTTCAAGTCCTTTGATGGGCGTTTAGTGGCAGGTTACCTTACTCGAGCAAAAACAAACCCATACACCTCGCAAGGCATTTCCCCCTTGGTTGTGCTGGTGCACGGCGGACCACGGGAGAGAAATTATTGGCAATATGATGGAGAGGTACAAGCTTTAGCAACCCATGGATATTCAGTGCTGCAAATCAATTACCGCGGTTCAAGAGGTTATGGTACGAATTTTATGCACGCAGGAAACCGGCAATGGGGTGCTGCTGTAATAAAGGACATAATCGCAGGTACACGATGGGCCATCACACAAAACTACGCTCAAGCCGGGGAAATTTGTATTATGGGTACGAGTTTTGGTGCCTATGCGGCCTTGCAGGCATCCATACGTGCGCCGAATCAATTTGTGTGTACGATCGCCAACGCCGGTATCTACGATTTATCTTTGCTTTTAAAAAGCGGAGATGTAAACACCCAGTATGGCGGTGAGGCTTACCTGAAAGAAGTAATTGGCACTGACCTTGAAGAACTAAAACGCATTTCACCGGTTTTTGGAGTTGGCGCTCTGCAATCACCCGTATTTATCGCACACGGTACTGGTGATTTACGCTCGCCTATTAAGCACGCCCTGCGTTTAAAAAAGTCCCTGGAAACCCACAACAAACCATTTGTCTGGTTCATACGGTCGGGTGAGGGACATGGTTTTTACGACAACCGCAACAAAATCGAATATCTACAAGCTGTCCTGAAGTTTTTAGACCAGCACCTTTCTCCCGCAAGATTGTGAATCCTGGGAACGCGATGGAGGCTCGGTACTTCAGAAATTTGTATTAATTCGAGCCAAGCAGTTGCACACTAGCACGGTTGCCAGCACGTGCAGAGTTCGGGATGAAGTAATGACTAATACGGATGCGCTTCGGTATCTAAGTGGATTTGGAAACGAGTTTGAATCAGAAGCCGAGACGGGAGCCTTGCCCATCGGCCAGTTTAACCCGCAAAAAGTTAACTACGGCCTGTATACGGAACAGTTTAGTTCCACTGCTTTCACGACGCCACGTAGTACTAACAGGCGTACCTGGTTTTACAGAATTCGACCTTCCGCTGTGCAGGGAGATTACCGGCCAATCGAGCAACACCTGATCCGCAGTGGGCCGGTTACAGAAGTTGCAGTTCAACCTAATTTGTACAGGTGGGATCCATTACCGGTGCCAGAAAATCCTACGGACTTTGTGGACGGGTTGATTACACTGGCAGCCAACGGCAAAGCAGGTGTTGAAGGCGTTGCTATTCACCTTTATGCAGCAAATAGCTCCATGAGGGGCCGTTTTTTCTACAATGCTGATGGGGAGTTTCTGATTGTACCTCAGCAGGGTTGTCTGATCCTTCATACAGAATGTGGCATTTTACATGTAGAACCTGGCGAAATAGCCGTAATCCCGCGCGGGATTAAGTATCGCGTTGAACTGACCGATGATTCAGCACGTGGATACGTCGCTGAAAATTATGGAGCCCCTCTGGTTCTACCTGATCGCGGACCTGTCGGGGCAAACGGCTTTGCCAATGAACGCGATTTTTTGGCGCCTGTTGCGTCATACGAAGACACTGATGGTGAATTTGAACTAGCCTGCAAGTTTGATGGCGGCATGTTTGCATGTGACCTGGACCACTCACCATTAGACGTAGTGGCATGGGTTGGTAGCAGTTATCCCTACAAGTATGATTTGTCACGTTTTAACACCATAAATACGGTGAGTTATGATCATCCCGATCCATCGATTTTTACCGTATTGACGTCGCAGACACAGATCAAAGGCACTGCCAACCTGGACTTTGTTATCTTCCCTCCACGATGGGTGGTAGCGGAAAATACCTTTAGGCCTCCCTGGTATCACCGCAATCTTATGAGCGAGTTTATGGGCTTGATCGAGGGAGTGTATGACGCTAAAGAACACGGTTTTGTACCGGGTGGTGCAAGTCTGCACAATTGCATGACTCCGCACGGTCCGGAAGCCTCGGTATTTGAAAAAGCGTCCAACGCCAAATTAGTGCCTCAACGATATGAGGATACGCTGGCATTCATGTTTGAATCGCGGTTCATATTCCACCCGACACAATTTGCGCTTGAAACACCAGCCCGCCAACTTGATTACTTCCAAAGCTATGCGAAATTGAATAATCACTTTCGTGGACGTAAAAAAACCATTAGCAAAAAGTGAGGTCTACCGTAAACTCAAAATCCAATCAGTTTAATCAAGGTGAGGCTCAGGAGGCTGCAAGGGTATTCAGTTTATATAATTTACCAAACGGATTTATTGAAAATCCCTATCCCTATTATCATGCCCTGCAAACCTTTGATCCCGTTAAGCGATTTGCCGACGGGTCGATTCTGATTACCAGATATGCTGATTTGCAAAGTGTATACAAACAAAACGAAATATTCTCTTCTGACAAAAAGCTTGAGTTTGGACGTAAGTTTTCAAATTCATCAACTTACGAACACCATACTTCGAGCCTTGTTTTTAACGATCCTCCGATTCACACACAAACACGCAATATACTTAAAGGGGCACTCACACCTCGTGCCATGACTGCATTGGAGAAAGGTATTTGTGAGTTGGTAGATCATTTGATCGATAAACTGGAAGCTTCCAGGCAGTTTGACCTTGTGGAAGATTTTGCTTCTGCAATCCCAATTAATGTAGTGGGTAATCTGTTAGGAATACCTGTGGAAGAGCGTGGACCATTGAGAGAATGGTCCTTAGCGATTCTGGGTGCGTTGGAGCCGGACATTTCTGCAGAAACGCTACATAAGTCGAACCTGGCTGTAGATGAATTTCTTGAATTTCTCAAGCGTATTGTTACGCAGCGTTCCAGAGAAGCGTTGGACCCGGAAATTGATTTGCTGTCACGTTTGATAAGGGGTGAGCCCAACGGGCAACAACTGGATGAAAAAACCTTACTCCACAATTGCATCTTTCTGTTGAATGCCGGGCACGAAACTACAACAAACCTGATAGCTAATGCACTTGTATCCTTGTGTGAATGGCAGGACCAAAGAGAGAGATTGATATCTGCTCCTGAGTGTATTGGAACGGCGATCAACGAGTTTCTCAGATTTGAGAGCCCGAATCAGCTTGGAAATCGCATGGCTGTTCAGGATTGTGAAATTGGGGGGGCAGAAATATGTGTGGGTACCCCGGTTACGCTTTGCATCGGGGCTGCAAATCGAGATCCCGCAAAGTTTGAAAGCCCGGATATCCTTGATATCTCACGCACACCCAACCGGCACCTTGCTTTTGGCAGTGGACCGCACATCTGTTTGGGCAATAATCTGGCGCATATCGAGGCTCGGATAGCTATAGGCCGTTTTGTAGAGCGCCTGCCAAATTACGGGCTATGCGGAGTTCCCCAGCGTACTGGTCGGGTTCGGTTTCGTGGGTTCTCATACGTACCAACGTATTCTCACCGGTAACCCTGAATGCAAAGCATTGATTAAAGCGTGGCTCTTTCCCGATCAACATAACTATTTCGATGTTCAGTGCACTTGCTGAACATTGGGTCACTGCAGCGCGTCAGATAACTCAGCATCCCAATGAAAAACATCATCGGTAAAAGCCTTCAGGCAAAATAAAACCGTAGAGACCATGCCCCAGAGAAGGCCAACTACAACCCCGGCATCGAGTAATCCTCGCCAGGGTTGTGGCATAAACTGAAATGAAAGAATGAACACAACAATCATCGCGGTTAACGCAAATGTAGCAATAACGCGGTTTTTGGTAGCACCAAAATAGCCCATACAAAACAACGGGGCGAGTACAAGAAGTACAGGTGTAGCCCCACGTGACAAAAATCGGACACGCGCAGCAAATCGTGGTGAAAATTTTATCTGAAAGCCTTTATAGCCTTCGCTGTATGCCATGAAAACCAGAAATACCACAAAAACCAGCCAATGCACCGGGTTCAATGGCATTTGAAAGGCATCAAGCGTATTGCCGCCCAGTCGCCAGACAGCAAAGCCAAGTAACAGGAGCAGACCCGTGATGCCCCACAGGGCCGCAATAATTCCGCTTAAGGTAGGGCGTTTAGATTTACCTTGACTCATATGGACGGTGTTTTCTGGCTTTGGAGGAATGTGAGCAGCGCCCTGATAGTGGCAGATGTCTCGCACTCCATCAACCGCTCACTTCCCGCCCATAACTCCGGAAACGTAGTTTGAGCAATGAAAATGGATCATCTTCCACTCGCTTTCCAGCCGCTGCCAGACCTCAGTGGTGCGGCCCTCCTGGGCAACCTTGCCCAATGGTCCGAAATCTGCGGCGAGATCAATGATGTAGGTCACCAGCGCTGCGTCACCTATGATAGACACTGCATCATCTCGTGTCGTAACGGTGCCGGATTTTCCGGCCATCACGCCCGC